>DIVW01000035.1 GCA_002428365.1 Propionibacteriaceae bacterium UBA6122 | reverse complement strand
TTCCCTGAGCTTGTCGAAGGGTCACGTCGCACCCCAGCGGAGGTGATGGCTCAATCGGCGATCGGCTACGGAGCGCCACCGGTGCTGGCCAGAGCCCACCACGGATCGGTGAGCCGGGAGCAGCGCCAACTGGTCGAGGCGGAACTGAAAGCTGGCCGGGTGCCAGCGGTGGTGGCCACCTCCTCGCTGGAACTTGGTATCGATATGGGCGCGATCGACTTGGTGATCCAGGTTGAATCGCCGCCCTCGGTCGCGGCCGGGCTGCAGCGGGTCGGCCGGGCCGGGCATCAGGTCGGGGCGGTTTCGCGCGGGGTGCTGTACCCCAAGTTCCGCGGTGACCTGGTGCAGACCGCGGTAGCGGTGGAGCAGATGCTCGCCGGCCAGATTGAGTCGTTGCAGGTGCCTGCCAACCCCTTGGACGTGCTCGCCCAACAGATCGTGGCGATGGTCGCGATGGACGAGTGGACGGTGAGCGAAGTGGAGACGCTGGTGCGCCGTTCGGCCCCGTTCGCCACCCTCACTCAAGCGGTGCTGGCGGCGGTGCTCGACATGCTGGCTGGCCGCTACCCCAGCGAGGATTTCGCTGAGCTACGCCCCCGCCTGACCTGGGATCGAGCCACCGACACCCTCACCGGCCGGCGAAGCGCCCAGCGACTCGCGGTCACCTCTGGCGGCACCATCCCCGACCGCGGCCTCTATGGGGTCTTCCTCAGCGCGGCGGAGGCTCCCGACAGCGCCGGGCGCCGAGTAGGCGAACTCGACGAAGAGATGGTTTACGAGTCCCGAGTGGGTGATGTGATCGCGCTGGGCACTTCCAGTTGGCGGATCATCGACATCACTCATGACCGGGTGCTGGTGGCCCCGGCTCCCGGCCAGGCGGCGCGCCTACCCTTCTGGAAGGGCGATTCGCTGGGGCGTCCGGCCGAGTTGGGCCGGGCCGTGGGCGCCTTCGTCCGCGAACTATCCGCTCTGTCGGCCCCGAAAGCGAAGGCGCGCCTAGCCAAGTTGGGGCTGGATGAATGGGCGGTCGACAATCTGCTGAACTACCTCAACGAGCAATCCGAAGCGATGGGGCGCCTGCCCCACGACCGCCAAATCGTGGTGGAGCGATTCCGCGACGAGCTGGGTGATTGGCGGGTGGTGGTGCACTCCCCCTTCGGCGCCCAAGTGCATGCGCCGTGGGCGTTGATCGCCGCCGCTCGGCTTCGGGAGCGCTTCGGGGTGGACGTCCAGGCGATGCACGCCGACGACGGGCTGGTGTTCCGACTTCCCGATACCGGCTGGGACGATGAATCCGGCCTGGAAGCGGCGGCCAGCGAGGCCGGCCCGGCCCTAGCTGAGCTACTGGAGCTGATCTTCCCCGACCCAGAGCTGGTATCTGCCCAGGTCACCGAACAGTTGGGTGGCTCGGCGCTGTTCGCGGCCCGCTTCCGCGAATGTGCCGGACGAGCGCTGCTGTTGCCGAATCGCCGTCCCGGCAAACGGCAGGCGCTATGGCAGCAACGACTGCGGTCTTCGCAGTTGCTCCAGGTCGCCAGCGCCTATCCGAGCTTCCCGATTGTGTTGGAAGCGGTGCGCGAGTGCGTCAATGACGTGTTCGATGTGCCGGCGCTGGTTGAGTTGCTTGGTGAGGTTCGGTCACGAAAGGTGGCCACCGTCGCTGTCGATACCAGCCATCCGTCCCCCTTCGCCTCATCGCTGCAGTTCGGCTACATCGCCCAGTTCCTTTACGACGCCGATTCGCCGCTGGCCGAACGCCGGGCCGCGGCGCTGAGCCTGGATCCGCAACTGCTGGCCGAACTGCTCGGCACTGCCGAGGGCCTGGCCCTGGCCGATCTGCTCGACCCGGAAGCGCTCACCGCAACCGAGCTCGAACTCCAGCACCTCACCGAGGAGCGCAAGGCTCGCGACGCCGAGGACGTCACAGACCTGCTGCGGATGTTGGGCCCTCTTACCAAAGCCGGGCTAGCCGCTCGCACCCGCGAGCCGGCCGAACTCGGGGCCCGGCTCGCCGAGTTGGTCGCCCAGGGCCTGGTTCTGGAGCTTCCCGGTGATCGCTGGGTGGCAATAGAAGATGCCGCTCGGGCCCGCGATGGTCTGGGGGTGCAACTACCCGATTGGGTGCCCGAGGCGTTTCTGGCACCAAGTGCGGATCCGATCGGTGAACTGCTGACGCGCTATGCCCGAAGTCACACCGTCTTCACCGCCGGCGAAGCCGCGGCTTGGCTCGGCATTGGCCCGACGGTAGCCCGGGAAGCGCTCCGGCGGCTGGTGAGCGCAGGCCGACTGGTTGAAGGCGAGCTTTCCCCGCCAGGTTGGCGGCCACCCGCGAGTTCCCTGAACTTAGTTCCACAGTTCCCTGAGCCTGTCGAAGGGTCGAAGGCTCCCCCCGTGCCAATCGAGGGCGCTGGCCCACAGTTTTGCGATGCGGGGGTGCTGCGCATTCTGCGGCGGCGTTCGCTGGCCGCGCTGCGACACAGTGTCGAGCCGGTCAGTGCAGTCGACTTCGCGCGCTTCCTGCCCAACTGGCAGGGCCTCGGCCAGCGGCGTGGGGTTGACGGGGTGCTGCAAGTGGCCGATCAATTGGCCGGATTGCCGCTACCAGCCAGCGCGCTGGAGTCACTGATCCTGCCAGCGCGAGTGGTCGACTATGTCCCGGCCATGCTGGACGAACTGACCGCTAGCGGTGAGCTGCTTTGGCAGGGTCACGGCGCGATCGGCGGCAACGATGGCTGGCTCAGTCTGCACCCGGCCGCTACCGCCGCCACCACCTTGACGACGCCAACCGTGCCGCTCACCGCTGAGGCGGCCACGGTGTTAGCGCTACTCGGCAGCGGCGGCCATTTCTTCGTCCGGCTGGCCGAGCGAAGCGAACTGCCCGAGGCGCAGTTGACCGAGCTGCTCTGGGAGCTGGCTTGGTCAGGACGGGTGACCAATGACACCTTCGCCGGGCTGAGGGCCCTGCTCACTGCTGGCGCTTCGGCACACCGCCGCCGCCCTCAACCGGCTCGCGGACGGCACCGTCCAGCGCTAACGGCGGCCGCGCTGAGGAGGCGATTGGCCCCGCCGCAAGCGGCCGGACGCTGGTCGGCGTTGCCGGAGCCGGAAGCCGACCCGACCACTCGGGCCGTGGCTCGGGCCGAGCTACTGCTCGAGCGCTACGGAATCCTCACTCGCGGCAGCGTCGCCGCCGAGGAGGTGCCCGGCGGATTCGCCGGCATCTACCGAGTGCTGGCCGCCGCCGAGGAAGCCGGACGGATCCGACGCGGCTACTTCATCGAAGGCCTTGGAGCCGCGCAGTTCGGCGACACCGGCGCCGTGGATCGCCTGCGCGCCCAGAACAGCGAGCTGGAGCACACCCCGACCGAACCTGCTGTGGTACTGGCCGCCACCGACCCGGCCAATCCCTACGGTGCCGCCCTCGGCTGGCCGCCTCGCAACCAAGGCGGCCACCTGCCCGCTCGCAAGGCCGGGGCCTTGGTAGTGCTGATCACCGGCCGTCTGGTGCTCTACGTCGAACGGGGTGGTCGCACCTTGCTGTCGTGGACCGATGAGCCCACCTTGCTCGAACCGGCCGCAGTGGCCCTGGCTGAGGCGGTTCATGCCGGGGTGCTTGGCCGGCTCACCGTCACCAAGGTGGACGGCCAAGCCGCCCTCGGCTCGTCCCAGCCGCTGGCCCAAGCCCTGGCCAAGGCGGGCTTCGGGCTCACTCCGCAGGGTCTGCGGTTGCGGCGCTGAGTCGCTGTTGGCGCCTAAGGGCTCGGCGTCCCGGCACTCGGTAGGCCACGAAAAGCCACCCCATCAGCACGAGCTCACCCAACTCGAATGGCACCAGCGCGATGGTGGGAATCAGATCCAGCGGCGCCGGGAGCGCATCGAGAAGGTAGGCCAGTCCGGCGAGCCCGGTGAGGAGCCAGACGATCACTGGGGCGCTGATGGCCCTAAGCGCGAATGCGGTAACCACCAGATGCACGCCGAAGATGATCAAGGCCTCCGACCACCACCGATGGAAGACCGCCGCGTCGCGACCGGGAAACAACAAGGTGGCTGCGGCCGCAGCGAGCACCAGCGCGTAGGCCGCCCGCAGCGCCAAAGACGCCGCTCCCAGTAGCGGCGCGGTGCCGCGAATCAGCCCGTACAGCCCCCAAGCGACCACCACATCGAGCACTGCCGCCAATCCGAAGCTGACCCCGCCCGCGATCAGCCCGAGCGGGGTCGCCTCGGCCGTGGTCAGCATGCTGGCGGGGATGGCCACCAAAGCGAGCACCAGCAGTGACCAAGCGGCCAACCGGGCGTATCTCCTTGCCACTACCGATTCAGTCGCGGCTTCCACCGCGAAGGACGGACTATTGGGGGTCATCGCAACTGCCTCTCATTCAGGCCTTACACCGTAAGGATGCCTTACGCCATAAGGTAGACCTCGTGGAGAGTGGAGTCAAGGTGACCTCAGATGAGTAACTTCAACCGCGCGAAGCCTGCCCTGAGCCTGGAGTTGATCGTCACAACGGCCATCCGGATGGCCGACGCGGACGGGCTCGAGCGGCTCAGCATGCGCCGCCTAGGCCAGGAACTCTCCGTTGAGGCGATGTCGCTCTACCACCACCTCCGCGACAAGGACGCCCTCCTCGATGCCATGATCGACGTCGTCTTCACCGAGATCGAGATCCCGACTACCCGCAGTTGGCGCGACGGGCTGCGGCAGCGCGCCGACTCCCAGCGAGCCGCCCTGCACCGCCATCGCTGGGCGCTGCAGGTGCTGGAGTCCCGCTCCCATCCGGGGCTGGCGACCCTGCAGCACCACGACCAGGTGCTCGGCTACTTACGAGCCGCCGGCTTCGGGGTGCGGGCCTGCGGGAGCGTGTTCTCCCTGATCGACGCCTACGTGTTCGGCTTCCTGCTCACCGAGCTCCAGCTACCCTTCGACGCCGACAGCGCGACGGCGATCGCCTCCGAAATGCTGCCACTGACTGCCCAGCTTCCCCACTTCGGCGAGTACCTGAAAGAGGTCGTCCTCGCCGGCAGCTACGACTATGCCGACGAGTTTCACATCGGCCTGGAAGTAGTCCTGGACGCTGCCGAGCGCCTTCGCACCTAAGCGATCCGCACCGGGCCGCACCGCGCCGAGTGCTGGCATGTCTGGTCGAGTTCATCTTCGGCTCACCTGGGGTATTGCTAAGCGTGGTTCAACCTCCGTACGCTCCGAAGAGTTCACAACGAAGTGACACCTCCGCAGAATCCCCCTCATCAGGAGCCAGCCCCCAAATGAAACGCACCAGCCTGGTCGCTTTGGCGACCATTGCCCTACTCACCCCAACCGCAGCCTTTTCGGCCCCGGTGGCCCAAGCCGCCAACGGCGATCACGTGGTGATCAACGAGGCCTACCTCAATGGCGGCAGCTCCGGGGCGACCTACCTCAACAAATACGTCGAGCTGTACAACCCGACCGACTCTCCGGTGCCCTTAGCTGGTTGGTCGCTGCAGTACCGGTCTTACAACTCCACGTCGCCTGCGAGCGTCGCCAGTCTGACTGGCACGATTCCCGCCAAGGGTTACTACCTGATCAAGGGTTCGGCCAACGCCGCCAACGGAATCGACTGGGCCACCCCGGTCGCCCCGGACGCCACCACCGGCGTCTCGTGGTCGGGTAACGCCAGCGGCGGCCAGCTGATCTTGGCCGACACCACCACCGCACTGAACCTGGCGTCCGGCTCCGTCGTCGAAGCTAGCGACAATGTCGTCGACTTGCTTGGCTACACCGCGGCCACCACCTATGAAGGCCACGTCGAAAGCGGCACCGGCGCAGTCACGAAGGCCTTCGCGCGCACCAATGGTGCCGACACCGACGACAACGAAGCCGATTTCTCTCAGATCACTACCTTCGCCCCCACCAACAGCGCCGGCGTCACCTACACCGCAGAACCGCCCGTACCCCCAACGGAAAAGACCATCGCTGAGATTCAGGGCACCACCAACACCAGCCCGCTGGCTGGTGTTTCGGTGACCACCCGGGGCTTCGTCACCGCCCGCTACCACACCGGCGGCTTCAACGGCTACGTGATTCAGGCCGCTAGCAGCGGCACCGACCTCGACGACTCCTCCGATGCGCTCTTCGTCTATTCCAGCGCGACGGTTGCCAGTGTCGCGATCGGCGACTACGTCCAGGTGACCGGCAAGGTCTCCGAATTCAATGGGCTCACCGAAATCACCGTCGCTAGCGGCGATCTGACCACGCTGGACGCCGCCGGCCTCATCCCGCCGGTCGCAGCGAAGGTTTCCTGGCCGGCAACTGATACCGGCCGCGAAGCGTTGGAATCGATGTTGATCGAGCCCCAGGGTGATTTCACCGTCACCGACACCTACGAGACCAACTACTACGGCTCGGTGGGTCTTTCAGCCGCGAACTCCCCGCTGCTGATCCCCACCGAAATGGGTCGCCCCGGTTCGACGTCCTACACCCAGGCGATCACCGACAACGCTGCCCAGGCAGTCACCCTCGACGATGGCGCTTCGATCAACTTCAACTCCACCGCCAACAAGTCGATCCCGCTGCCCTACCTGTCGCTCGACAAGCCGGTACGCGTGGGCGCAGCGGTGAGCTTCACTGCACCGGTGATCGTCGACTACCGCAACAGTTTGTGGAACCTGCAGCCAACCCAGCAGCTCACCGCCGCAAACGCTGACACCGTCCAGCCAGCCACCTTTGCCAACACTCGCACCCCGGCCCCGGCAGCAGTGGGCGGACGGTTCAAGCTGGCCAGCTTCAACGTGCTGAACTACTTCACCACCACCGGTGCTGACGCGGTCGCAGCGGGGGCAACCTGCACGTTCTACAACGACCGGGATGGCAACCACATCACGGTGAACACCTGTACCGACCCGGGCGTGCGTGGCGCTGCCGATGCGGCCAACCTGGCCCGACAGCAGGCCAAGATCGTGGCTGCGATCAACACCATTGATGCCGATGTGGTTTCACTGGAGGAGATCGAGAACTCCACCATCGCCGGCAAGCCGCGCGATGCTGCGGTCGCAACCCTGGTGGACGCCCTCAACGCGGCCGCCGGTTCGACCCGGTGGGCCTTCGTGCCCAGCCCGGCCACCGTCCCGGCTGGTGAGGACGTGATCCGCACGGCCTTCATCTACAACCCGAACAAGATCGAACTGATCGGCGAATCGGCCATCAGCACCGACCCCGCCTTCGACAACGCCCGGCCTTCACTGGCCCAGACGTTCCAGCCGGTCAACGAGCCGTCCAACAAGTTCTTGGCGATCGTGAACCACTTCAAGTCCAAGGGCTGCCCCAGCCCGGCGCTTGATCCGGCCAATCCAGACGCCGACCAGGGCGATGGCCAGGGCTGCTGGAACGGCCTGCGCGTCCAGGAGGCGCAAGCCGTGGTCAGCTTCGCCAACGAGCTGAAGTCGAGCGCTGGCACCGACCGGGTCTTCCTGACCGGTGACTTCAACGCCTACACCCACGAAGATCCGATGCACGTGCTCTATGACGCCGGCTACACCGATCAGGGGAGCAAGACCGGCAAGTACACCTACTCCTTCGACAGCCAAAGCGGCTCGTTGGACCACATCCTCACCTCGGCCGCCGCTGAGCAGGCAGTGACCGGCGCCGACATCTGGAACATCAACTCCGGCGAGTCGGTGGCCCTGGAATACAGCCGGTACAACTACAACATCACCAACCTCTACGACGCCTCGCCCTACCGTTCCAGCGATCACGACCCGGAAATCGTCGGCTACAACCCGGCGCTCCCGGCCACCGCCACCACGGTGAAGCTCAGCAAGACGAAGGTGGCCTACGGCACCCCGATCACCGCCACTGCGACGGTCACTGGCGCCACCACCGGCACCGTCCGGTTCAGCTACGACAAGGTGACCACCGAGGTGGCCCTGGTCAACGGCTCGGCCAGCCTCACCCTGCCGGCCAACCTGGCCGTCGGCCGCCACCAACTGGTCGCCAGCTTCGTGGCGACCTCTTCGGCAGCTGGCAGTTCGTCGGCGCCGGTGAAGTTCGTCGTCACCAAAGCGAAGGTGAAGGTGATCGGCAAGACGTCATTCCGAATCGCCGGGGTCAGGAAGCCCTTCACTTTCGTGGTGCGCACCGAGCCGCTGGGCACGGGCGTCTGGGCCTCTGGAACGCTGAAGACCTACCTGCACGGGCATCTGGTCGACTCCACCGTGCTAAAGGAATCTGACCAGGGAACCCAGACGATCTCCATCGATGCCAAAGACCTGAAGTGGTACGGCCGGGGTTCGTCGCTGACGGTCATCACCAAGCTGACCAACTCCAAGACCACCCACAACGCAACGGTGAAGTGGATCCGGCTGTACCTGGTCTAGCCCACTTACAGCGGACGCCGCCGACCTGGTGCTACCGGGCTCCCAGCGGCGTCCGCTGATCGCTTGCCAAACGCGGGTCAGGACTGCGGATTTCGTAGGCGAACGGTTCCCCAAATCGTTACCTGGACGCCGTCTTCACCCCCTGTTCACTACCGGCTTTGCGCAGTAGCGTGTCGATGCCGGTCGGCCACCAATCGACCGGCATCACTGTTTGGGTGAAACCCACCCGAAGGCTGCTCCCCCTGAACTAGGAGAAAAACGCTGTGACACCAATCCTCAACCGCAGCCTGCGGGCTGCTCTGATCGGCGTAGTGGGTGCCAGCCTCGCGCTGACCCCGGCCGCGGTACCGACGGCGCAGGCCGCACCGTCCCCCGACGTAACCATCGCCCTGTTGAACTTCAACGACTTCCACGGCCGGATCGAGGCCAACAACACCGTCCGTTTCGCTGGCACGATCGAAGCCGAGCGCGCCACCTACGGCGATGCCAACACCTTGTTGCTCAGTGCTGGGGACAGCATTGGCGCCTCGTTGTTCGCCTCAGCCACCCAGGCCGATCAGCCCACCATTGACGTGCTGAACGCCCTCGGCCTGAAGGCCTCTGCGGTCGGCAACCACGAGTTCGACAAGGGCTTCACCGATCTGACTGATCGGGTGATCAACGGCGTCACCCCCGACAGCACCCCCGCCAACTGGGACTACCTCGGCGCGAACGTCTATGCCAAGGGCACTACGACTCCCGCGCTGAAGGAATACTCGATCCACACCATTGACGGCGTCAGGGTCGGCGTGATCGGCGTGGTCACCCAGGAGACCGCTTCCCTGGTTTCACCGGCTGGTATCAGCACCCTCGACTTCGGCGACGAGGTGGATGCGGTCAACCGGGTGGCAGCTGAGCTCAAGGACGGCATAGAAAGCCCCACCAACGGCGAGGCCGATGTGATCGTGGCCGAGATTCATGACGGCGCCACCCTGAGCTCTTCGGCCTCGGTCGATCTGGCTGCGGCCAAGGCCGCCAGCCCGGCCTTCACCGACATCGTGGACAACACGGTGCCTGCCGTCGATGTGATCTTCAACGGTCACACCCACCAGACCTATGCCTGGAAGGACGGCGACCGCGCGATCGTCCAGGCTGCCTCCTACGGCACCAACCTGGGCAAGGTCGTCCTGACCTACAACACCACTTCGGGCACGGTCACTGACGCGCAGGCCTCAGTGCTCACCCGCAGCACCGCTGCCGTGGCCGATCTGGTGGCCGCCTACCCGCGGGTGGCCGAGGTGAACACGATCACCAATGAAGCACTGGCTCACGCTGCACTCGTCGGCAACGAGCCGATCGGCGAAATCAAGGCGGACATCACCACAGCCTTCTCCGGCGGCTCATATAGCCCCGAAGGCGTGTGGACCGGTACCATCCGCGACAACCGCGCCGAAGAATCCACCCTGGGCAATCTGGTAGCTAACTCGCTGCTGGCCACCCTTTCCGACGCCGACCGCGGTGGCGCCGAGATCGGCGTCGTGAACCCCGGTGGTTTGCGCGGCGAGCTCTACTACGCCAAGTCGGGGGCCGAGACCACCGACGGCGTAGTCACCTACGCCGAAGCCAACTCGGTACTGCCCTTCGTGAACAACCTGTGGACCACCACCCTCAGCGGTGCGCAGTTGAAGCAGACGTTGGAAGAGCAGTGGCAGCCGGACGGCTCCAGCCGCACCTACCTGGCCCTGGGCCTGTCGAACAACGTCACTTACACCTACGATCCGACCGCTTCGCGCAACAACCGGATCACCAGCGTGTGGGTGAACGGCAAGCTGGTGAAGGCCACCGATTCGTTCCGGATCGGCACCTTCAGCTTCCTGACCTCTGGTGGCGACAACTTCGCCACCCTGGCTGCGGGTACCAACGCCAAGGATTCCGGTCTGGTCGACTACGAAGCCTGGATCGACTACCTGAAGCTCCACAAGCCGACGGCACCGAACTTCGCCAAGCCGAGCGCGGTAGTTACTGCGGCCAGCACTGCCAAGGTTGGGGATTCCTACACCGTCGCAGTGTCTGATCTCGATCTCACCTCGCGCGGCGCCCCGCAGAACACCTCGGTCGAGGTGCGGGTTGGCAGCACTTTGGTGACCACGGTTCCGATCAGCGCCGGGGCGGCCACGGCCACCTTCACCATGCCCAGCACCGAGGACGTCACGCTGACCGCGCTGCCGTCCAACACGCTGGTGCGGGTGCCAGTCACCACCACGCCGCTGGCTACCACCACGACCGTCACGGTGAACAAGACCAAGGTGCCCTACGGCACTGCGATCACCGCCACCGCCAAGGTCACCGGCACCTCCGCTGGCACGGTGAAGTTCACCGTCGCTGGCAAGAGCGTCACCGCACCTCTGGTCAACGGGACGGCCACCGCGAAGCTGCCCAACACCATCGCGGTGGGCACGCATCAGGTCGTGGCCAGCTTCGTGGCCGACAAGGTGGCTGCGGCCAGCTCTTCGGCTCCGGTCACGATCAAGGTCACCAAGGCCAATGTGGTGGTAATCGGCAAGGCGATGGTCAAGTTCGCCAGCGTCAAGAAGCCGTTCACCTTCACCGTCCGCACCAAAGCACTCGGTGAGGACGTCTGGGCCACCGGCACTTTGAAGACCTACCTGCACGGTCATCTGGTAGCCAAGACCACCCTGACCGAGGCCGATAAGGGCACCAAGAAGATCACCATCGCGACGAAGTACCTCAAGTGGTACGGACGTGGCGCGTCGCTCACCTCGATCACCAAGCTCACCGGCTCGGCGACCACCAAGGACGAGACGGTGAAGTTCATCCGACTCATCCTGTTCTGATCAACCACCAAGCGCGCCCCGTTTCGTCCACACCCGGACGGGACGGGGCGCGTTTGCCTGGGTAGGGTCAACCCCATGCAGGATTGGGTGCGCAGGGCCATCAAAGTGCTGGTGAAGAATCCATCGGCGACGCTGTTGATCGCCCAGGTCGCGGGCATCCTGCTGTACGCCTTCGTCGATGATGCCCCCGGCGATTCGATCGGCCAACTGGTGGTGAACCTGTTCGGCATGCTCGTGGTGGTGCTGGCCCTCGGCGTCGTGCGGGCCACGCCGGCCTACACCTGGCTGGGAGTGACCATCGGCGTCCCCGCGGTGATCCTGACCATCGTCGATTGGGCCACCGGAAACGATCCAACCTGGCAGTTGGCCTCGGCGGTGGTGCATGTGGCCTTCTACGCCTACACGCTGGTCGGACTGCTGCGCTACATGTTCGCCGACGACGTGGTCACCACCGATGAGATCTGGGCGGTAGGGGCCACCTTCACCGTGGCGGTCTGGCTGTGGGCCTACGCCTACGTCAGCGTCCAACTGGTGGTGCCCGGTTCGTTCATCGCTGCGATTGACCCGGCCGAGCAGCGCACCTGGCTGGAGTTGCTCTTCCTCTCCACCACCACCATGACCAGTACCGGCCTCTCCGACATCGTGCCGGTCAAACCACTGGCGCGATCGGTGGTGATGATTCAGCAGATCGCAGGCATGCTGTACCTAGCGGTAGCCGTCTCGCGGATCGTGGGACTGACGCTGAATCGGGGCCGGAGGCAATCATGAAGCAGCTCACTGATCGGGTCAGCTGGCTCACCGACGCGGTCGGCGCGAACTGCTACTGGATCGATCTCGGCCCAGATCAGGTGGCCATCGTCGATCCGGGCTTCACGGTCGGCCTGAATCGGGTCGCACGGGAGTTGCGCCGCGCTGGCCGCTCGCCCTACGAGGTCACCGAGATCCTGCTGACCCACGGCGATGTCGATCACGCCCATGCCGCCGCTGAATGGCAGCGCCGCACTGGGGCTCGCACCTGGCTGGGAGCTGCCGACGCAGCGATCCTCACCGGTGCCGCCCGCCCGGCCAGCCCTCGGCGCCAGTTCACCAGCCGAATCCTCACCCCTGAGTTGCCCGGCGGCCTGCAACTGCTGGACGGTGATGCCGAGATCCTGCCCGGTTTGGTGGCCCTGAAGACCGCTGGCCATACCCCTGGCCACCACGCTTTCCGCCTCGCCAACACTCTGCTCGTCGGGGACGCGGCACTTTGCACCGAGGGACGGCTGGAGCCCATGCCAGCCTTCCTCGACGACGATGTGCGGCATTCCGCTGCTGCCTTGGCCCGGTTGCGGGCCATCGAGGTCGATTGGTACTGCTGCGGCCACAGCGAGCCGGCCCGGCGCCGCTGACCCTTCGACCCTTCGACAAGCTCAGGGAGCTAAACACCAGTTGGCTGAGCCCGTCGAAGCCCCCAGTTGGCTGAGCCCGTCGAAGCCCCCAGTTGGCTGAGCCCGCCTGTCCTGAGCCCGTCGAAGGGTCGAAGCCCACTTGACGCTGCACCCACTTTTGGTAATGTTTGCCTTGCGTATTCAAGTTAGGTAAGCCTTACCTAACCAAGTGGACGGGGTTTCAGATGTTCCTAGCCTCCTTCCTCATCGGCCTGCGAGAAGGCCTGGAGGCGGCGCTCATCGTCGGCATTCTGGTTGCCTTCGTGCACAAACGCGGTCGGTCCGACGTCCTCGCCAAGATCTGGTGGGGAGTCGGGCTGTCGATCGCTATCGCCGCCTCCCTGGGCGCAGTGTTCACCTTCGGCGCCTACGGGCTCAGCTTTGAAAGCCAAGAGATCATCGGCGGTGCCATGTCGCTGCTAGCAGTGGCCATGGTCACTTGGATGGTGTTCTGGATGCTGAAGGCCGGCCACCGGATGAAGGCCGAATTGGAGGCCAATGCGGCTGGCGCCCTCGCCGTGGGCACTGGCTGGGCGATCGCCTGGATCGCGTTCCTCTCGGTTGGTCGCGAAGGCCTCGAGACCACTTTGATGCTGTGGGGTTGGGCACTTCAACCCGAGGCCCTGCTCGGCGCCCTGGTAGGCATATTGGCCGCCGTGGCCATCGGCTATGCCGTCTTCCGAGGCACGGTGCGGCTCAACTTCGGCACCTTCTTCACCTACACCGGCGCCTTCCTGATCATTGTCGCGGCCGGCATCCTCGCCTACGGCATCCACGACCTGCAGGAAGCGGCGGTGCTGCCCGGCCCGTTCTCCGGACTCCCGATCACTCCCACCGACCCGCGCACCGGCGAAGTGCTGGTCGGACTCACCGACGGACCATTCTGGATGGCCGCCTTCCCGTTCGGCTGGGCTTTCGACCTCACCGCGGTGATCGACCCGACCGGAGTTTGGGCCACCCTGGCGAAAGCCACGGTCGGCTTCACCCCGTTGATGAGTTGGCTGGAAGTCACCGCCTGGGCGAGCTACCTGCTCATCATCTTGCCCAAGTTCGTTGCCGCAGTTCGCCGCAATCGCGCGGCCGAGCGCGCCGCGCGGACTGCCAATCCCACCCTCGACCGCGCTCCGGCTGAACTCGCCTCGGTGCCTGAGCCAACCCCCGGCGCATCACCGGAGCACGCACCCGAGAAGGTACTAGTCCCCGAAAGGACCGCTTCATGAAAACACCCTTGCGCTGGACGGCCGCCGCTGGCGCGGCAACCCTGCTGCTGACCGGCTGCGTCGCCAACCAACCGGCTGGCGACGGCCCCACCAACGTGCTTACGGTCACCGCCAATGCCGATTCCTGTGCCGTATCGGCCAGCAGCGCCACCAGCGGGAGGGCCACCTTCCGGGTAACCAACGCCGGCGATCAGACCACCGAGTTCTATCTGCTGGCCGCCGACCGCCTGCGGATCGTGGCCGAGAAGGAAGACATCGCGCCAGGGGCTTTAGCTGAGCTCACCGTCACCTTGGCACCGGGCAAGTACTTCACTGCCTGCAAGCCTGGGGGCGCGAAGGTCGGCGAGGCCGAGTTCACCGTGATCGGCTAGATCGTCCTGGTCGCGTCCCGGGGGCAGAATTCCCCCACGGGTTTGCCGACGGCCTTACTCGCGTCCACAACACCAGTTAGGTTGAGGGCATGCGATTGGAAGTGCTGGCCACCAAACACCGCAGTTTGGCGGTGACGGCTTGTGAGTGGCGGGCCTTCGGACTGGCTGATCCCGAGCGACTGGCCGACGCGGTGTTCGATCGGCTGTTGAACAACCCCGACCCGACGCTGGCCGATTTCTACGCCGCAGTCGATCAGGTGGTGCAGCAGGCCTATACCCGCTATGCCGCCGAAGACACCATCCTGGACCGCCTCACCGGCAACTTCTCGATGCCTGGACGCCGCGCCCCCACCGACGAGATGCTCCAGGCACTGAGCCAGCTGCGCACTCGTCACCGGCTGCTACTGCAACTGCGCTACTGGGACGGTCTAAGCGAAGCCGAAGCCGCCGAAGCGTTGCGCCTTGACGAGGTTTCCTTCGCTAATCGCCAGGCCAGGGCTGAGGCCAAGTTCTTGGGGAGAGTGTCCCGGCGTCGCCCCGAACTGGCCTACGGCAATGTGGCCGAACTGGTGGCTGGCGCGAAACCCGGTCGGCACGTCCGTCGCGTCGCCTGAGCTCAACCGCCTTGGGCTTCGGCAAGTCCTACGCGTCAGCAGACTCAGTAAGACCAAGGCTTGGCAGTTGGCTGTTGGCCTCGGCGACCACGAACTGCCACAACTCCCGGCTGGCCGCCGAAAAGACCCGGCGGGTCATCCGCACCACCAGCCAGTTGCGACAGATCGGCAGCCCCACCACGTCCAACACGGCTAGTCGACCGTCACGCACTTCACCAGCGATGGTGTGGCCAGAGATCAGGGCCACCCCCATCCCGGCCATCACGGCCTGCTTGATGGTTTCGTTCGAGCTGAGTTCCATTCCGATGCTCGGTTCCTTGCCCGCTGCGGCGAACAGCGAGTCCAGATGCAGCCGGGTGCCGGAGCCGTGTTCGCGAGCCATCACGGTGTCGTCGAGCACTTCGGCCAGCGAGAGCTTCTTCCCGGTCTTGGCCTGCCGCAGCACCAGCGGGTGGTCGGGCGCGGCAATGATCACGTAGGGGTGCTTCCCGAAGGCTTCGGTCTGCATATCCGAATCGACCGGTGGCCGTCCCATCACCACCAGATCTACCTCGAAGTTCTCCAGCCAGGAGAGCACCTCGTCGCGGTTGCCGATCCGCAGCGCGATCCGAATGCCAGGGTGCGCACGTTGGAAGGCGGCCAGTACGAACGGAGCAAAGTATTTCGCCGTGCTCACCGCACCAAGGGTGACGTGGCCGGTGCCAGCTGAGCGCAAAGTCTCCAGTTCCTCTGCGCAGAGGGCCAGTTCAGCTTCGATGCGAATTGAGGCCTCCATCAGTAGCCGGCCGGCCTCGGTGGGGTGCTGCCCGCCCGGCCCACGTTCGATCAGCGGCAGGCCGATCGAACGCTCAAGCAGCCGCACCTGCTGAGCGATGGCTGGCGCGGTTAGGTGCAATTGCTCAGCGGCCCCGGCCAACGAGCCGGATCGCACAACCTCGGTCAGGAACCGCAACTGCCTCCGGGTGACATCCTTCATGGTCATGCATAGTATTCCTTTGCATTGTCAAAGAAAACTGTGCCTTCCCTTTGCTGGCTGTAGCCCGCACACTTTCGACATGCGAAGCGATGAACTGTCATTGGCCACCAGGCTGGACCACTGGAGTGGTCAGTCCGGCGATCATCGTCGTTTGGTGGCGATCGTCCATGCGATGGCCGAGGCCGGAATCCGCCTCTCCGGAGTGATCGCGGTGGCCGCCCTGGAGAATCCTGGTGCTGACGCAAAGCCAAATGCGGGCGTGACCAACGCCAGCGGCGATGAACAGAAGCCGCTCGACGTGTACGCCGAGAAGGTCGTCGTCGACGCGCTGGGCGGGCTGGATATCGCCGCCATCTGCTCCGAGGAATCTGAAGAGCCGATTCCGGTGACCGCCGGCGGCGCCTACGTGGTGGCCGTCGATCCCGTCGACGGCTCGTCCAACATCGATGTCAATGCCCCGATCGGCACCATCTTCGCCGTGCTGCCCTCGCTGGGCCCGGACGCTGATCCGGCCGCAGCCCTGCTGCAGCCCGGCCGCAGCCAACTGGCCGCTGGCATGATCATCTACGGCCCGGCCACGATCCTGGTGCTGACCCTTGGCGCTGGCACCGACATCTACATCCTCGATCCCCGCACCCGCTATTTCCGCCTGGTGCGCGAGGGGATTCAGTTGCCCACCGATTCGAGCGAGTACGCGATCAACGCCTCCAACGCCCGGCATTGGGGAGTGGGCATTTCGGAGTACATCGGTGATCTGGTCAGCGGCAAGGACGGCCCTCGTGAGCGCTCGTTCAATATGCGCTGGCTGGCGTCCCTGGTGGCCGAGGCCTACCGGATCCTGACCCGGGGCGGCATCTTCCTCTACCCGGCCGACGACCGCGCCGGCTATGAGAACGGCCGCATTCGGCTGGTGTACGAAGCCAACCCGATCGGCTTCCTGATCGAACAGGCTGGAGGTGCTGCCACCAACGGGACCGATGAGATTCTCGATCTCGTCCCAACCGAGCTGCACCAGCGGGTTCCGTTCATCTTCGGTACCCGCACCAAGGTGGATCGGGTCCGGCGCTACCTGTCCGATCCCAATCTACGGGCGACCCACTCGCCACTGTTTTCCTCTCGCGGGCTCTTCCGCGACCAGACCAACACCTGATCCCCGCTAGACCACCCGCCAGATTCAGTAGCCCAGGAGGCAGCCATGTCGGTGAAACACCCGATCATCGTCGTCACCGGATCCTCCGGTGCCGGCACCAGCACGGTCAAGGACACCTTCGACCAGATATTCCGTCGCGAAGGCGTCCACGCCGCCCACATCGAAGGTGACGCCTTCCATGCCTTTGATCGCGTCGGCATGGGCGAGGCCATCGTCAAGGCCGCCGCGGACGGCAACGACCACTTCTCGCACTTCAGCGCCGAGGCCAACCTGCTGGCCGAGCTGAGCGAGGTGTTCGCCGAGTACAGCGAACACGGCACCGGCAAGACCCGGCACTACGTCCACGACGAAATCGAGTCGCGTGCCTTCGGCCGACCGCCGGGAACCTTCACCGACTGGAGCCCGCTCGACCCGACCTCCGACATCTTGTTCTACGAGGGTCTGCACGGCGCCGCCCAGACCGACACGGTGAACCTGGCCCAATACGGCGATCTGAAGATCGGCGTGGTGCCGGTGATCAACCTGGAATGGATCCAGAAGCTGCACCGCGACCAGAACGATCGCGGCCATACGCCGGAATCGATCACTGCCGCGATCCTGCGCCGGATGCCGGACTACGTGAAGACCATCACCCCGCAGTTCACCTACACCGACATCAACTTCCAGCGGGTGCCGCTGGTCGACACGTCCAACCCGTTCATTTCCCGCACCATCCCGACGGCCGATGAGTCGATGGTGGTGATCCGGTTCCGCGATCCGGCCGGAATCGACTTCGGCTACTTGGTCTCCATGATCCAGGGCAGCTTCATGTCGCGGGCGAACTCGATCGTGGTGCCGGGCGGAAAGCTGGATCTGGCCATGCAGCTGATCCTCACCCCCCTGATCAAGCGGATCATCGAGAACAAGAAGCGGGCTGGCTGATGCAAACTGTTACTCGTGGCCAACTGGCCAATGCCGTCCGGGCGCTGAGCATTGATGCGATCGAGAAGGCCAACTCCGGGCACCCGGGAATGCCGCTGGGCATGGCTGATGCGGCCACCGCGCTGTTCGTCGATCACCTGCGCTTCGATCCGTCCGACCCGGAGTGGGCCGACCGCGACCGGTTCGTGCTGTCGGCCGGGCACGGCTCGATGCTGCTCTACTCGCTGCTGCACCTGAGTGGCTACAACGTCACCACCGGCGATCTGGCCTCCTTTCGTCAGCTCGGCTCCAAGACCGCCGGGCACCCCGAATACGGGCACTGCCCCGGCGTGGAGACCACCACCGGGCCATTGGGCCAAGGGTTGGCCACCGCGGTCGGAATGGCCCTGGCCGAGCGGATGCTGAATGCCCGCTTCGGCGACGACCTGGTGAACCATCACACCTATGTGATCGCCGGGGACGGCTGCCTGATGGAGGGCATCTCGCATGAGGCCATCGATCTGGCCGGCCACCTGCGGCTGAGCCGCCTGATCGTGCTGTATGACGACAACCAGATCACCATCGAGGGCGCCACCGAGCTGTCCACCAGCATCAACGTCGATACCCGCTTCGAGGCCGTCGGCTGGCTGGTCGCCAATGTGGATGGCCACGACTCCGAGGCGGTGTCCCGTGCGCTGGCAGCGGCCCGGACGGCTGACCGTCCCACCCTGATTCGCTGCCACACCACCATCGGTTTCGGCTCGCCGAACAGGGCTGGCACTTCCGGCATCCACGGCAGCCCATTGGGCGCTACCGAGGCGGCCGCTACCAAGGCGGCCCTGGATTGGCCCTATGCCCCTTTCGAGGTGCCCACCGAGATTCGCCAGGCCTGGCTTGCCACCACCGAGCGCGGACGCAGCGCCCACCAGGAGTGGCGCCAGCGTTTGGACGCCGCCGATCCGGCGGTGGCCGCCGCCTTCAACCAGGCGATCAGCGGCACCACCTCACCCGAGGCCCTTTCAGCTCTGGCCGAGCTCGCGGACACCTTTGCCGGGAATGCCACCGCGCTGGCCAGTAGGCAGGCCGGTCAGCAGGTCCTTGAACTGCTGGCCGGCCTGGAACCGGCGCTCTTGGGCGGCTCGGCCGACCTGAGTGGCTCTACCGGCTCCAAGGCGTCGACGCATCGGCCGGTGGTGGCTGGCGACTACTCCGGCAACTACATCAACTACGGCATCCGCGAGCACGGGATGGGGGCCGTGCTGAACGGCTTGGCCCTGCATGGCGGCTGGCGGCCCTACGGCAGCACCTTCTTGGCCTTCGCCGACTATGCCCGTCCTTCGGTGCGGCTCTCGGCGCTGATGGCCCAGCCGGTCGTCTATGTGTTCACCCACGATTCGATCGGCCTGGGCGAGGACGGCCCCACCCACCAACCGGTGGAGCACCTGGCCTCGCTACGGGCCATTCCCGGACTGAACGTGATTCGGCCAGCCGATGCCGCCGAAACCGCGCACGCCTGGGGTGTTGCCCTGACCACCAGCGCGCCGACCGCGCTAGTGCTGAGCCGGCAGACCCTGCCGGCCCTGCCCACCGCGTCCCGCACCGAGGGCAACCCAGTGGCTCGGGGTGGCTACGTGGTCGTCGAACCGGCAACCGCCCGCCAGGTCACCTTGATCGCCACCGGCTCTGAGGTCGGGCTGGCTCTTGCTGCCGCCCGAATGCTCAACGCCGCTGGTGCCGGTGCCGCAGTGGTGTCACTGCCGAGCTTCGAGTTGTTCGCCGCCCAGGACGAGGCCTATCGCACCCAGGTGTTGGGCACCGTGCCAAGGGTGGCGATCGAAGCCGGCATCCGCCAAGGCTGGGACGGCGTCCTGCGCACCGGGGATGAGTTCATCGGCATGACCGGCTTCGGAGCATCTGGGCCAGCCGAGCAGCTTTACGAGCACTTCGGCATCACGGTGGCCAAGCTCACCGCGACTGCCCGCCAAGTCATTGAGAACGCCAACATCAACGCTGAGAAGGGGAACTGACATGGCCCGAATCACCTTGCGCCAACTGCTGGATCACGCCGGCGAGTACGGCTACGGCCTGCCGGCCTTCAACGTCAACAACATGGAGCAGATGCTGGCGATCATGCGCGCCGCCGAAGCCGTCGACTCCCCGGCAATCCTTCAGGTCAGCCGGGGTGCGCGCAGCTACGCCGGTGACGCGATGGTGCGCAAGATGATGGAGGCGGCCGAGGAGCTCTTCCCGAACACCCCGATCTGCGTCCACCAGGATCACGGCAACGGCACCGACACCTGCTTCTCGGCGATCGACCAGGGCTACACCAGCGTGATGATGGACGGCTCGCTGCTGGAGGACGCCAAGACGCCCACCACCTATGAGCAGAACGTTGCGGTGACCACGGCGGTGCGCGAGTACGCCCACGCCCGCGGCGTCTCAGTGGAAGGCGAGCTGGGGGTGCTGGGTCGGCTCGACACCGGCACCGGCGAGCAGGAGGACGGTCACGGCGCCACTGGCACCCTGGAGCGCAGCCAGTTGCTCACCGACCCCGATCAGGCCGTCGATTTCGTCCGCCGCACCGAAGTGGACGCGCTGGCTATCGCCATGGGCACCTCGCATGGGGCCTACAAGTTCAGCCGCAAGCCCGACGCTGAGGTGCTCTCAATGGAGACCCTGAAGGCGATCAACTCCCGGATGCCCGACCTGCATCTGGTGATGCACGGGTCTTCGTCGGTGCCCCAAGAACTCCAAGACGAGTTCAACGCCTGGGGCGGCGAGCTGCCACAGACCTGGGGAGTGCCGATTGAGGAGATCCTGGAAGGCATTCGCTACGGCGTCCGCAAGGTCAACATCGACACCGATCTGCGACTGGCCATGACCGGTGCCTTCCGCAAGGTGGCCACCACCAAGCGCGACGAGTTCGACCCGCGCAAGTTCTTGATTCCGGCGATGGAGGCGGTCACCAGTTTGTGCCGCTTGCGCTACGAGCAGTTCGGCTCGGCCGGTCAAGCTTCCCGTCTCACCCCGATCACCACTACCGACATGGCCGCTCGGTACGCCGACGGCAGCCTCACCCAACGCATCACCAGTTGACTCTGGCCCACTAGAAGGAGCACAGCATGGACCAGTCGAACCGCTACGCGGACCTGAGCCTGACCGAAGCCGAGCTGATGGCCGGCGGCAAGCACATCTTGTGCGCCTACCAGATGATGCCGAAGCCCGGCCAGACCTACCTGGCCGCCGCAGCCCATTTCGCCGCGGAATCCTCCACCGGCACCAATGTCGAGGTATCAACCACCGATGACTTCACCAAAGGTGTTGACGCGCTGGTCTACCTCGCCGATGAGGCCAACCAGGACATGCGGATCGCCTACCCGCTGGAACTGTTCGATCGCAACATGACCGACGGCCGGATGATGATGGTCTCCTTCCTGACCCTGACCATCGGCAACAACCAGGGCATGGGCGACATCGAGTTTGCCAAGATGGTCGACTTCTGGGTGCCCCCGGAGGTGGTTCGCCAGTTCGACGGCCCGGCGATGAACATCGCTGACCTGTGGCGCATCCTTGGCCGTCCGACCACTGACGGTGGCTACATCTCCGGCACCATCATCAAGCCGAAGCT
>DIVW01000017.1 GCA_002428365.1 Propionibacteriaceae bacterium UBA6122 | reverse complement strand
ACCACAAGATCGTGCTGATGGCCGATGCTGACGTCGACGGCGCCCACATTCGCACGCTGCTGCTGACCTTGTTGTTCCGCTTCATGAAGCCGCTGATCAATGGTGGTTTCGTCTACTTGGCCCAGCCACCGCTGTTCCGGTTGCGGTGGAGCAACGCACCCCATGAGCTGGCCTACTCCGATACCGAGCGGGATTCAATGCGCGACGCGGGAGTAGCTGCTGGCAAGAAGTTGCCGCAGGTGAACCCGATCCAGCGCTACAAGGGTCTTGGTGAGATGGATGCCGGCGACCTGTGGGACACCACGATGGATCCGGATAAGCGGGCGTTGTTGCAGGTGACCTTGGAAGACGCCGCGGCAGCCGACCAGACCTTCACCATCTTGATGGGTGAGGACGTCGAACAGCGCCGAGCCTTCATCCAGCGCAATGCCAAGGACGTCCGCTTCCTCGATATCTAGTACGTCCCCACCTCAAACCCTCTTCAACGAGCTCAGGGAACTGGGCCAACGACACCCTTCGACAAGCTCAGGTGACTGAGCCAAGGAGAACCAAATGACTGACGGGCCCATCGAACCCGGCGAGACCCCGGTTGAGATCGAGGCAGCAGAGCTGGGCTTGGCGCCCACTCGGGCCAAGATCGAGGAGATCGACCTCCAGGTAGAGGTTGAGCGCTCCTACCTCGACTACGCGATGAGCGTCATCGTCGGTCGAGCGCTGCCGGACGTCCGCGACGGGTTGAAGCCGGTGCACCGCCGGGTGCTGTATGCGATGTACGACGGTGGCTACCGACCTGATCGCGGCTGGAACAAGTGCTCCCGCGTGGTCGGCGAGGTGATGGGTCTCTACCACCCACACGGCGACTCGGCCATCTATGACACTTTGGTGCGGTTGGCCCAACCCTGGGTGATGCGGGCCCCGCTGGTCTCTGGCCAGGGCAACTTCGGCTCCCCCGGCAACGACCCGGCTGCGGCCATGCGATACACCGAATGCAAGATGGCGCCGCTCTCGATGGAGATGGTGCGCGACATCACCGAGAACACCGTCGATTTCACGCCGAACTACGACAACCGGGAGATGGAACCGACGGTGCTGCCGGCCCGGTTCCCGAACCTGTTGGTGAACGGCTCGACCGGGATCGCGGTGGGTATGGCCACCAACATTCCGACCCACAACCTGCGCGAGGTGGCATCGGCGGTCCAGTGGGCGTTGGACAACCCTGAGGCCACCAAGGAAGAGCTGCTCGAAGCGGCGATGGAGCGGATCAAGGGCCCGGACTTCCCCTCCGGCGCGCTGATCGTTGGCCGTCAAGGCATCGAATCGGCTTACCGCACTGGTCGGGGCTCGGTGATCATGCGGGCGGTCATCAACATTGAAGAAGACAAGGCCGGACGTACCCAACTGGTCGTCACCGAGCTGCCCTATATGTGCAACCCCGACAACCTTGCGGTGAAGATCGCCGAGTTGGTGAACGCGAGCAAACTGACCGGGATCGCCGACATTCGCGACGACTCCAGTGCCCGGACCGGCCAGCGCCTGGTGATTCTGCTCAAGCGCGACGCCCAGCCGCGCGTGGTGATGAACAACCTCTACAAGCACACGCAGCTGCAGGACACCTTCGGCTGCAACATGCTGGCCCTGGTTGACTCCGTCCCGCGGACGCTGCGGCTGGACCAGTTCATCAACTACTGGGTCAAGCATCAGATTCAGGTCATTCAGCGGCGCACCGCTTACCGCTTGGATGAGGCGGAGAAGAAGGCGCATCTGGATCGCGGTCTGGTGGCCGCACTCAACCGGTTGGACGAGGTGCTGGCGCTGATTCGCGCTTCGCGTACTGCCGATGCGGCGCGCGAGGGCTTGAAGGATCTGCTCGGTATCGATGATGACCAGGCGCTGCACATTCTGAATCAGCAGTTGCGCCGGTTGGCCGCGATGGAGATTCAGCAGATCATCGATCGGCTGGCTGAGGTAGAAATCACCATCGCCGACCTGAAGGACATTCTGGCCCGGCCCGAGCGGCAGCGACTGATCGTCAGCACCGAGCTGGCCGAGATCGTGGCCAAGTACGGCGACGAGCGGCGCAGCCGGATCATCGCCGCCGACGGTGATATGAGCGATGAGGACTTCATTCCCGATGACGACATGGTCGTCACCATCACTCGCGGCGGCTATGCCAAGCGGACCCGTACCGATCTCTATCGCACGCAGAAGCGTGGCGGTAAGGGTGTGCGGGGCGCGACGCTGCGGGCTGATGACGAGGTCGATCACCTGTTCGCGACCACCAACCATCAATGGATTCTGTTCTTCACCAACCTGGGCCGGGTCTACCGGGCCAAGGTGTGGCAGTTGCCTGAGGCTGGACGCGACGCGAAGGGCGGCCATGTGGCTGGCCTGCTCAGCTTCCTGCCTGAGGAGCGCATCGCCGAGGTGCTCACCTTGCGTACCTACGACGACGCGCCCTACCTGCTGTTGGCCACCAGGGCTGGTTTGGTGAAGAAGACCGAGCTGCGCGCCTACGACTCGCCGCGACAGGCCGGTGTGATTGCGATCAACTTCCGCGCTGATGACGACGAACTGATTGGTGCCTCACTGTGCACCCCCAGCGATGACGTGCTGCTGATTTCCCGCAAGGGGCAGGCGATTCGCTTCCAGGCCGACGACACCCAGCTGCGTCCGATGGGACGGGCAACCTCGGGGGTGACCGGAATGAAGTTCCGCAGCGACGATTCGCTGTTGAGCATGTCGGTGATCGGCGCGGACATGGAAGAGGACAACCGGTTCGTGTTCACGGTGACTGATGGCGGCTTCGCCAAGCGCACCAGGGTCAGCGAGTATCGCCAGCAGGGCCGTGGCGGCCTTGGCATCAAGGCGATGAAGTTGAACGAGGATCGCGGTTCGTTGGTCGGTGGCCTGGTGGTTACCGAGTCTGACGAAGTGATCGCGATCAAGACCAGCGGCCAGATCACTCGCTCTGGGGTGGCCGGTGTGCCGGCGAAGGGTCGCGACACCATGGGGGTGAAGTTCGTCGGTGTTGTTGGCGAGGACGCCGTTGCCGTGATCGCGCTCAATCCCGAAACTGCCGCTGACGAGGACGAATCCGATGCGGTTGACCCGGCCGTTGGCGAGCAAGGTACGGTTGAGCCGGAAGGCCAGGTCGTAGAGCCTGCCGAGTCCGTGCCTGAGGAGGGAAACGGTGACTGAAGCGCAAGACGCGAAGTCGGGCGGCAAAGTCGTCGATGACGCCGCCTGGCAGGTGGATGGCGCCCAACCGTCGCCGTCTTCGTCGGCTGAGGGTTTGGGCGACACTGTGGTGAAGATGCCGAAGGTCTCTGCCGAGAATGCATCGCCCAGGCCAGCCATGGGGCGGCGTCGGCCCGCTGCACAGGCCAAGCAGGACCCGCCCAAGCCGGACGCGACCAAGCCCAGCATTCCCAAGCCGGTGCGGCAGACCCGAACTGACGATTTGATGGCGCCATTCGACAAGCCGGCTACTCCGGGTAGCCCGGCAGCCGTCCCGGCGTCAGCTCCTTCACCGCGCCCGGCCGCTGCGCCTCAGCCGATGCCCCCGGTGCCGTCCATGGCGATGCCGCGGCCAGCCGCTGGCGGCACCCTACCTCCGACGGGCACGCCGGGAGCGGTGCCGGTGGCCAGTGTGGTTGGCCGTCCGGTTGCCCCAGCTCCACGTCCGGCTGGTGCGCCCGCCGTGGCCGCGCGCCGCACTCGCAAGGCTCGCCTTCGGGTAGCGCGGGTTGATCCGTGGTCAGTGATGAAGACGGTGTTCCTGTTCTCGATCGCTTTCGGCGTGATGGCCTGGGTGGCCACCTACCTGCTGTGGCAGATCTTGTTGGCGTCCGGGCTGTTCGCGGCTATCAACGACGCGATCATCACCATCATCTCCAGCCCCAACAACACCGAAGGTTGGCGCATCGAGGACTACCTCAGCGCCAACAAGGTGCTTGGGGTCACCGCCCTGCTGGCCGTGATCAACGTGGTGATCACCACAGCCCTCGGCACCCTGGGCGCGTTCCTGTACAACCTGAGCGCGAACATCCTCGGTGGCCTAGAGCTCACCCTCGCCGAAGACTGATCCCCACCGGCGGCCGCCGATTTGAGCCCATCGGGCCTAGTCGGTAGGCTCACCTCTTGCGTGTCACCCGCATTGCGGGCCTATAGCTCAGACGGTTAGAGCGCTGCCCTGATAAGGCAGAGGTCACTGGTTCAAGTCCAGTTAGGCCCACCACCCGCAAACCTCCGTTGACTAGGGGAAACACTCCGCATTTCTGGGCGAACTGGCCTTTGGGAAGTGATCCGCAATTTTGTAGATGCCTCTGACTAGGGGTGTTGCTGACGCGGGACGGGTTTGCACCGCATCTGCACCCTTAGTGGTGCGTAACCCGACTGATCAGACGCGGACTCGGGCTAGAGGATTGCTGGAAGAGAGCTTTCGAATTTTTCGAATTGGCAGGTAGGCTGGGTACATGAGCACCGAGACGACCGAGACGACGACTGTCCTACCGCCGGCGGACATGGATGCCATGCTTGACCTGTCCCGGTTCCTCGCGCACGTAGCTGAGCCGGCTGCTCTGCTGGGTCCGGACGGTCAGACCGTTCCACTGCCGATGGAGGCCTACCGGATCCTTGTGAAGGTGGTTGAGTCGATGCGAGCGGGCAAGGCGATTACGGTGGCTCCTCTCGATCAGCGGCTCACCACGCAGGAGGCGGCCGACTTCCTCGGTATCAGCCGTCCGACCCTGGTGAAGCTGCTCGAACAAGGCGAGATCGCCTACGAACGTCCTGCGGCCGGCCGGCATCGCCGGGTGCGACTGGCTGACGTACTGGACTTCCAGAGCCGCAAACGCGAAGTGCGCCGCACCACCTTGGACCAGATGACCGCGGACGCGGTGGAGGCAGGGCTCTACGACGAGGTTCCGAACTACAGCGAAGCCCTGCGGTCGGCACGCAAGCATCGGGCAAGCTGAACCGTGGCCCGCTACAGCGCGTTCCTGGATGCGTGCGTGCTGGTCCCGATCGCCCTGGCCGACACGCTGCTTCGTCTGGCCGAGGCCGGGCTCTACCGTCCTCTTTGGAGTGATCGAGTAATCGACGAGATGGTTGATGCGGTCGGAATGATCCACCCGGAGCTCGCCTCGGGGCCCGCACGGTCGCGAGCCGATGCCATGCAAGCCGCCTTCGAGGACGCCTGCGTCACAGATTGGGAAGAGCTGGTCGCTGGCATCTCGCTCCCGGATCCCGACGATCGCCACGTCGTGGCCGCGGCCCTGCAGGGGCGGGCCGACATGATTGTCACTGCGAACGTGCGGGACTTCCCGTCGGAGATTCTGGACTCGATGGGTCTCGAAGCCCAGCACCCCGACGAGTTCCTGCTCAACCAACTCGATCTCGAGCCGGACCTCACGATCGCCACCCTGCATCGCCAGGCCGCCGCGACCCGTCGTCCGGCCATAACCACGAAGGTGTTGCTCGACCACCTGGCTCGGTGCGGCGTCCCGGGCTTCGCGGCGGCGGCAGCCCCCCAGCTCTGGCGGGGCATCTAGCCACGGCCCAATCATCGCCTTGAACAACGGCGCCATCGGCCACCGCTGTGGCGAGCTGCGCACCGCTATTGCACCCTTATCCTGCGGTCGGGTGCGGGCCAGTGCCTACGGCTGCGGTGGGGCTCGAACGTCGTCGCTACTAGTGGTGCCGCTGAAAGCCGGGCTGGCTAGCAGATTCGGTTTGTGGAGACGCAAGCGCACATATTTCATTCAAGTCCAGTTAGGCCCACCACGACGAAACCCCTTTCGACTAGGGGAAACATCCCACATTTCGGGGCGAACTGGCCATCAGGAGGTAATCCACTGGCCGGCACGACATCTACGGCGAAATCACTCCCCGGGAACTGCGGCCTTGGTCAGCGGCGCGGTGCTGGTGGTCTGCGGAGCCTAGTCAGGAGACGTTCTCGGAGGTCCGACACGTCCACTCCTGAGGATTCGACCTCACCGAAGGCGTCGCGGACGGCGTCGGGAAGGTCGGAGGTCAGGGTGTGGACCTCGGCGACCAGCCAGTCGGGTTCGAGGCCCGACTTGGTCGCGAAGCGGGCCCAGTGGCTGTCGCGGACGTAGCCGATCTTGTTCTCGCCGCTGATCTGCATTGGCAGCAGGTTGATCCTGAACGGGTCGCTGGCCGGCAGGTCGTACGGCAGGCCTGAGGCGGCGTCGTACAGGGGAGCGAGTCTGACCAGGTCGCCTGCGAGGAGCACTGAGAGGTTCTTGGCGTGGGCGTCGGTGCCCCCGATCAGGTAGTTGAACGCCTGGTACTGCGCGAACGCCTTTCGGTCTTCAATGTCACTGTGCTGGCGCAGCAGCCGCATGATCGCGTCAACGCCGGGACCCCCGTCGGCTTCATACTTCTGCGACGGGTCGACCGACAGCGCCTGGCACATGTCTTCCTGGTGGATGCGCTGAAGGGTGCCGTCTGCGTCCCGACGCCGGTCGTAGCGCTCCACAACGATGGCGGGCTGAGACCCGAACATCACGAACTGCGTCCGCGCGGACGACAGGCCCAGGCGGCCGGCCGCCGACAAGCTGATGTGCTCGTTGAGGGCGTGATCTTTCAGCCTGCCGACGCCAGGCTTGAAGATGTGTGTCGTCGCCGCCGAGCCGGTCGCGTCCCACCAGCGTCCCATCTCGTTCCTGAGCGCGAACTTCGCCTGGGCACCGCCGAGCGACCAGTGCTCTTCGGGGGCAAGCCAGCTCGCCGTCCCATCTGCGGCCAGCGCGGCCAGGCGGGCCTCAATGTCGGCCTCGCTCAACGGATTGACGCTGCCCTTCCTGCTGCGGGCCTCCTCGACTTGGTCGGCGTGACAGAACTGGATGGCGCCGGCGCAATCCATGCCGATGCGGCTGAGCAACGCGAACGGGTTGCGTCCGGACACGCCGAACTGTCGGCCGATCGCGTCCCGGGTCGCCCCGTCGTCCGGCAGGAGTCCGTTCAGGAAGGGTTCGACGATGCGGTGCTTGTAGGTCTGCTGCGCCAGCGGCATTGACAGCGAGATCTGGGTCGAGCCGGGGTCGTCGCTGTAGTGCAGGACGTGCTGCCCGCCGGCCGTCTGCTCCAGGGTGGCGATCTGGCGGCCGTACAACAGCACGGCGAGCTGGTCAGTGGCCATTACTGCGCCTCGGCGCTAGGAAGCTGGCGAGGAGTCGCTCTTCCGCGGATGCTGGAGGTCTGTCGACCATCGTGAACTCTGTGCCAAGGGCGCGGAGCACCTGGAGGACAAGGGTGAACTCGGCTCGCAGGTTTTGTCCGCTCTCCACTGAGCTGAGCCAGCGCCGCGACACTCCTGCCCGCTCAGCCAGCTCCTTTTGGCTGAGGCCACGCTCCCTCCGGGCCTGGACGAGGGCGGCGCCGAGGTCGGAAGCGGTGCGTACGCGGGTGGCTCTGGTACTCATGATGTGATCGTACGTGCACATTCTGGATTGTGCAAGCACCTGCACATGTACACAGGTGCACGTACTTGCACCGGTTCGAACTTCACCGGCACCCAGCTTCGCGGCATCGGAAGCTGCCGTTACGACCCATCGACCCGCGGTCGTGCACCGCTATTGCTCTCTTAAGCCCCTCAGAGGCAGTGCGATGCTGCGACTAGCAGGCAGACCCTTGCTGCCTCCAGGCCGCGAGTCACCGGATGACGGCGGCAATCGCCCCGATTTCGACGAGCGCACCGCGGACGCCGAGCCCCGCCACTCGCGCACTGGTCACCAGTGGCGGTTCAGCAGAGGCCAGGTCAGCGGCGATCGCCCCATAGGCGGCCGCCAGGTCGACGCCATCGACGAAGAGCACCGTCCACTGCACGACGTCATCGATCGTTGCGCCCACCGACTCCAAGGCGGTCTTGGCATTAGCCAGAGCGCGGGTCGACTGGGCGGCCACATCGTCTGCGCCGATGAGGGCGCCATCGGCGTCGACCGCGTTTTGTCCCCCGATGTAGATCGTCGTCGCGCCAGGCGGGACCACCGCGACGTGACTAAAAGCCGGGCTGAACACAAGGCCCTCAGGGCGGAGGCGCTGGATGGAAGTCATAGCCCACAATGGCACGCGCCACCCACACGGCGACAGGAGCAGTTCGAACCCGCAACGATCGATTGTGTCCACGCCGGGACCTTTGGAGTCGCGTCGACGTGCCTGTATCGTGTAACGATACGCGATACGGTGAAGTCGGTGTCGTCGGCTTCCGGCGTGGGGGGACGGAGCTGCAGTATCGCGTTGGTTCGGGACTACCACTGAGGAAGGAGTTGGACATGGCGATGAAGAACCCGGTGCATCCCGGTGAGATCCTGCGTGAGGACGTCCTGGCCGACCTCGGGTTGAGCGTCGGTGAGGCGGCCTCGCGCCTGGGCATTTCCAGGGTGACGTTGAGCCGGGTGTTGCACGGTCACGCGCGGGTGAGCCCGAACCTGGCCGTCCGGTTGGAGGAGGCCGGTGTCGGCACCGCTCGAGCCTGGCTGGCGATGCAGTCGGCTCACGATCTAGCGGCCGAACGAGCCGCCGGGCTTCCCACCGTGCGTCGCCTCGATCCCGTGGCCTAATCCCACGAGTCGATATTGCTGTCGTCACGTGGCGACAGCACTGCGGCGCGGAGTGATGGTCCACCACACGCAGCCCAATTAGATGGAGAACCTTTCGGGAGAGATGACCGGCCGCAGCGCCGACTCGACTGAGTGAGTGGCGAAGTACCTGCGCAGCCCATTGCGGGTCACCACGTTGCCGATGGCGCCCATGATCATCGACTGATCAAGCGAAAGGTGCCATTCGGCGATCTTCCCCGAGCGCGTGCCGACGGCGTCGTAGAAGCCACCCTTCCCGTAGGCGCCGAGCTCATGCTGAATCCCACTCAGGTTCGCCGTCGCCTCGCCCGGTGCGTAGGGCATGGCCAGGAAGGAAGCGTGCGGCGTGACAACTCCGTCCCCGTAGCTCGTCGGCGGGTTGAGCGGGGTGTAGTTGGTGTTCTCCTCGTCACTCAGGTAGCCGTCCGGATTGAGGCCAAGGGCGTCCACACCGTATTCGCGGTAGCCGCCGTACGGGTTGTTCGAGGGCGAGAAGCCCCAGTAGCCGTACTTTGCGTCCTCCAGTCCGTGGTAGATCTGGGACGCGACATGGTTGGGGTGGTTCTTGCCCCACGAGCGCGGCGCCCAGGTCGCCTCGGGCACGAACAGGTCAGGCATGAGTTCCTCGAACATCGAGCCACCCCAGCCCGGGACGACGCGCAGGCCGTCGGCGTACGGGTAGCGGTAGACGCCCTCATATACCTCAACGCCCAGGTAGGTGCGGGTCTCCCCGACGGGGGGCGTCTCCTGCCAGGTCCAGTCCGGCGGGAACGTGCGCCAAGTGGCGTAGTAGGCCCCACCGGGGATCTGCCCGCGAATGATGCCCAGGTAGTTGACCATCCGAGCCTCCGAGACGGCCGTGTCGTAGTGGTGATTCGCGGTGTACCAGACGTCCGGGCCACCGACGCCGTTCAGCGGCGGCGATTGGAGCAGATCGGTGCGATCCGGATTCGGCTCGGTGTAGAAACCGCCGTAGTTGGCCCCGGGTTGGCGCGCGAAGGCGCGGTCGAAGAACACGTCCCAGCGCATCGGGTTGTAGAGCGCGAGGGCAGCCTTGCGATTGGACGGGTCGGCGTTCGCCACCACCCACAGCGCAGCCCCGAGCCAGCCCATGTCGACGCTGGAGACGAAGGGCCGCACCAGGTTGCCGTTCTCCGGCCAGGTGGTCAGCACGCTGCCGTCGCGGACGTCGTACCAGTTGTAGAACATTCCGGATGGCGTGTGGTGCGTCATGCCGGCCAGGGTCTTGAGCGTTTGCGCGATGCGGTGGCGGCTCTCGCCAGGGCTGATGATGCCCAAGTCACGCGCGACGATGCAGCTCCACAGGTAGCCGCCGATGTTGGTGGGAGAGGTGTTGTCGGCGCGCCCGGCCAGCGTGCCGGGAATCTTGTCAGAAACCAGACCGGTGCCAGGGTCGGTCATCGCCACCAGCGACGCCCAGGTGTCGGTTGCCCAACGGACCAGTTGCCGATTCTTGGCCGGGCTATTGGTCGGGACGGGCTGGCCCGCGAAGGCCGGGCCGGTCGGGAAGGTTGGCAGGGCAAGGCCTGCGGCGATGGCGGTGCCGCCGACGAGCAACTGTCGGCGGGAGGGATTCGAAAATTGATTCATGGGAGATCTCCTGGGGTAGCGGAGGCGGGGTCGGGATCGGCCGGGCGTCGGTGGGGGCTGGGCTCTCGGCCGTCCAGCCTCACTGTATGCCGGTGCGGCGGGCTGCAGTATGGGGACTACCACTGAGGCATGGCGCTGGTAGCTTGAGTGGCCGTGGGGACGAACCTTTGGCTGCGGCCGGGTGATGGCGAAGCGGAGTGGCCGCGCCTAGTGGCGATCTGGCGCAGCGCTGTTGAGGCCACCCACAGCTTCCTATCTCCGGCCGATATTGATGCGATTGAGAGCCAGCTGGTTCAGACGTATTTGCCAGCCGTCGAGATCACTGTTGCGCAGACACCGCAAGGCATCGTGGGCTTCAGTGGTTTGGCGGCAGGCAAACTGGAGATGCTCTTCGTCGATGCCGACTCCCGTGGTGCCGGTGCCGGATCAGCGCTGCTTCGCCACGCGATGGCCGTCCACCCCAAGCTCAGTCTCGACGTGAACGAGCAGAATCCGGAGGCGCTCGGCTTCTACCTGCACCACGGTTTTCGAGTGATTGGCCGCAGCCCGACCGACGAGGAAGGACGTCCATTCCCCCTGCTGCACCTTTCGTCGGGACGTCCCGAGGTGCCGACGGTGATCGTGGTGATGGGGGTGGCCGGCTCGGGCAAGTCGACGGTGGCCGCGGCACTGGCAACGAGTTTGGATTGGGAGTTTCAAGAAGGCGACGATCTACACCCGGCGGCCAACGTAGCCAAAATGGCCGCCGGCGAGGCGCTTACTGACGACGACCGCGAACCCTGGCTTGGACGCATCGGCGACTGGATTAGCGCTCGCCTGCAGGCTCAGGCGCCGGGGGTGATTACCTGCTCGGCTCTGAAACGCCAGTACCGCGGTCACCTCGCTTCACCGGGAGTGGTGTTCGTGCACCTACACCTTGAACGGGCAGCGATCGCCGAGCGGCTGGCTCACCGAACCGGGCACTTCATGAACGCCGCACTGCTCGACTCGCAGTTGAACACCTTCGAGCCGCTCACCAGCGACGAAGCTGGCCTGGTGGTGGCTGCCAATCAAGGGAGCGCCACAGTTGTCGCGGAGGTGATTGATCGCCTCGGGCTGATCTCCGCTGAGCGAGGATAGCGGCGTGGGTGGGGAGACCAGCTAGGTGGTGAGCACCACGTAGGTGAGGAAGATCACCACGCTGACTAGCGAATACAGCGAAAGGACGTTGTTGGCGTAGGTCTGGTCTTTGACGCGCTCGGCAGGCATGAATAGCGGGACGATGTAGGGCGGCGGCAGCACCATCAGCGTGAACAGCGCGTGCTGGTAGATGACCGGTAGGACAAGTAATCCGCTGAACACCCAGACGCCGAGGGCCAGCGACAGCGGAACCACGATCGCCAGGCGAGTGGCCACCAGCGGCAACGCTGCTTGCACGCCGGGCCAACTGAGCTTGGTGCCGTAGCCAACAATCAGCAGCACCAGCGGCACGATCACCGCTGCCAGATATTTCAGCGTCTCCTGGACGGCTGCGCCCAGCGGCCCGGAGCTAACCAGCTCACTGAGGCCGGCGGCATTCAAGGCCAGACCGAGCAAGATGGCGATGATCACCGGCGAGGTGATCAGCTCGCGTAAGGTCCGTGTCCAGGATTGCTCGGTGTGGGCCACCGCCCGCAGCAGGCTGACGAAGACGAACCAGATGAACACCTCATGCCCCAACGCCAGCACCCCAAGCGCGGGCAGTTGCCCAGTGCCATAAACCGCGGTGAACAGCGCGAAGCCGACCATGCCGAGCTCGAAACCGGTGAACAGAAATGGGGCGTACGCCGAGCCGCCGGTCGCCCTGGCGAACACGTAGCCCAAGCCGAGCAGGCCGAGGCAAATCCCGAACACGATCGCGATCACCCAGCCGTGTTCCGGGGCGAATTTGGTGTTCAAAAAGGTGGTGAACAGCAGCGCGGGCAGGGCAACTGAGACGATCAGCCGCTTCAGGCCAGCCACCGTCGAATCGTCGAGCACCTTGAATCGACGCAACACCATGCCCAGCGCGATCAACAGCAGCACCGGCAGCACCCCGGCCAACACCCCGGCGAAATCAGGCCCCATCACCCAGCAACTTCCCACCGAAACCGCCCACGGGCACGGCCTTCGTAGCCTAGCCAGCCTGTCCTGGGCGCCGAAGCGCAAATCAAAACTCCCCAACCGGGCGAGATTAGGGCCAGATGAGAAACCCGGGCGCCTGATGAGCCCAAGACGGTTGTGGCGTCACACTGTCTCCTATGGCCCCGATACGCAGCGACTCGATTGTGCTGAGTGTTCGGACGCGCCTGATCCTCACCATGCTCGCCCTGATGACGGCGGTATTGGTGGCTGCCGGAATGACCGGCTACCTGTTGGAGCTCGCCACGCTGGAGCGCTCGGCCGCCGTCCAGCTTGATCGGGAGGCCGACGAGTTCGCTGGTCTGGCCCGCAACGCCGTCGACCCAGAGACCGGACGGCCTTTCGAAACCACTTCAGCATTGCTGCGCACCGCGATTCAGCAGCGGGTGTTGGGTGCTGGTGACGGCGTGTTGGGCATCGTCGATCGCCGCATCGAATGGACGGCCCAGGCCGGCGTCCCGTTGCGCCTCGAAGATCACGCCGAGTTGGTGGCCGCGGTGCTGACCCACGTGAATGACGAGACCACCACCCAAGGACGGCTGCGCACCCCCGAGCACGATTTTCTCTACCTGGTCATGCCGGTGCGCTCACCAACTGGCGCGGCCAGCGGCGCGCTGGTGCGGGCCATCGATCTGCGGGTGGCTCAGCGCACGCTGGAGGCCACCTACACGCTGTACGCGATTGCCGCGGTGACCGTCGCGCTGGCCGCCGGTTTGATCGCCTGGGCGGTGATGGGCCGGCTGCTGGCCCCAATCGCCCGGCTGCGTGAGGCGGCCGAATCGATCGGTGAGGACGAACTCGCCCGCCGCATTCCCGTCCGGGGAAGGGATGATCTCTCGGCACTGACCGCCACCATCAACGGCATGCTCGACCGCATTCAGAACCTGGTAGAGGGCCAACGCCAACTGGCCGATGACGTCGGCCACGAACTGCGCACCCCGCTGACCATCCTGCGCGGCCACCTGGAATTGCTCGACGTCAACAATCCCGACCAGGTGTGGGCCACCCGCCAACTCGCCCTGGAGGAGATCGATCGGCTGAACCGCCTCACCGACGACCTGATCTTGCTGGCCAGCTCTGAACGGGCCGACTTCGTGATGCCGGTGCCCACTGAGATCGCCGAACTCACCGACGAAACCTTCGAACTGGTGCGCAAGCTGGCCCCGCGTCCCTGGAGTCTGGACGGGCTGGCCGAGATCAGCGCCAATCTCGATCCGCAGCGTATTCGCCAGGCCTGGCTTCAGTTGGCCGACAACGCGGTCAAATACTCCCCCGCTGGCTCGGCGATCGCGATTGGCAGCGAACAGCGCGGCGCTGAAGTGTGGCTGTGGGTGCGCGATCACGGCCCGGGCATCGCTGAGGCTGATCGGCAGCGCATTCTGCAGCGCAATGTGCGCGGCGAGCTGGCGTTGGCCTCCGGTCGTCAAGGCCGCGGGTTGGGCCTGGCGATCGTGACCAAGATTGTGGAGGCAAACGGCGGCAGACTAGCTATCACCGCCGCGCCAGGCGGGGGCAGCATCTTCGCCATCGTGTTGCCCGTCCCGTCCCAGCCCGAGGAGGTCAAACCGTGACCCAGGTATTGATCGTCGAAGACGAGGCACGAATCGCCTCCTTCGTCGCGGCCGGTTTGCGGGCGGCCGGCTACCAGACCCACATCGAGGGCACCGGGTCTGGGGTTGCCGAGTTGGTGGCTGGCGGCGAGTTCGACTTGGTGATCCTCGATGTCGGGCTGCCTGATCTGGACGGTTTCGAGGTGCTGCGCCAGGTGCGCCAACGCGATGCCAGCATCCCGGTGATCATGCTGACCGCCCGCTCGGCGGTGCGGGATCGGGTGGCTGGTCTTGAAGGCGGCGCCGACGACTATTTGGTCAAACCGTTCAGCTTCGAGGAACTGTTGGCCCGGGTGCGCTCCCGGCTGCGACATACCGGCCAAGACAGTGCCCTGAGCTTGCGTCATCGCGATTTGGAGCTCGACCTGCGCACCCGCCGAGTTCGGGTGGACGGCGCCGAAATCGAGCTATCGGCCCGCGAGTTTGCCTTGGCTGAGATGTTCCTGCGGCACCCCGATCAGGTACTCAGCCGCGAGCAGCTGCTGAGCGCGGTCTGGGGCTACGACTTCGATCCGGGATCAAATGTGGTGGACGTCTACGTCCGCTATCTGCGCCGCAAACTCGGTGCCGACACCATCCACACCGTCCGAGGGATGGGTTACCGCCTGGCTTGAGGTGGCGAACCTCAGGGGTGTTTCGGGCCAGGGTTGGTTACTTGCTGACCGCCTTGGCGCTTGCCAGCTCCCGTGCCGGTGCCGGTTGGCTCACCAGTCGCTCTGCTGGTGGAGGTGGGCCCCGATTTGGTGGTGCTCGTGGGGCCGCTTCCGCTAGACCTCGATCCGGTGGAGTTGTTGGTGGCGGCCGTTGGCAACCCGGTTGCGGTGGGTGCCGGGTTGGTCGGGCTCGCCACTCCCGGTAGTGAAACCGCTGATCGCGGCTCAGGCAGCGGCCCGGCGAGGCTATTGATCGAGGCGGTGAACGCCGCAGCAAGCCCAAGACCTGCCACCAGTAGCACTGGTACGGCCAAAAATGGCTTGATCATTCGACCTCCTCCATGCGCTTAGCCCCAGCATCCCACCAAGGGCGGAATGCTGGGGCCGATGCGTGCTGGGTTAGCGGCCAGCGCGCTTGCCGGCACCGGTGGGGGTGCCAGTCGGCGTGCCGGTTGGGGTGCCGGTGCAGTCACTGCAGGAGCCGTCACGGTCGCGGTCGCGGGCCTGAGTGGGCGTGCTGGTCGGGCTGGCTGAGGAGCTTGCGGTCGGTACGGTACCGCGGGCCTTGCGGTTGCGTTCCTGGTTGCGGGCCTGCGGGGTGCCTGAAGGCGAGGCGGACGGGTCCGCAACAGCATGAACGCGGTCCCGAGCGCGGGCGGGGGTACCGGTCGGAGTGCCCGTCGGGGTGCCAGTGGGACTGGCGGTCGTGCAGGGGCCGGTCGGGGTGCCGGTGGGTGAGCCGAGCGGCCCGCCACCTTGAGCCATCGCCGGCAGCGTCGCGACGCCGACGCCCAGAGCGGCGGTTGCCGCCAATCCGATGAGGAGGTTCTTGATCAACATGGGGTCTCGTCCTTTGTTGTGGGGAGCTTGGTTGGGCTACTCCCATTTCAGAACCGATGAGTGAGACCGGTATTGGACGACGATGAGAGCTCTCTCATCAAAGCGCTCTCGTTCGCACTCCCGACCAAGGTGGCGCGGCGACCCTGTACCGCAGTTGGGGCGCAATTATCGGGGCACCGCCAACGGGCCGGCCGCTTGGATGCCGCGTACTGTCGTAGGCAGACCCCATTGAAGGAGCAGGAATGTCAGATGACACTGAACAGAGCGTCAACGGCTCGGGGAACGGACTAGCTGAAGGCTCCGGCGCGGCCAACCCGGGGCCGCCGATGAACGAAACGAGCCCCGCCGACGCTGGCTTGCCATTCGGAACGGGTTCGCAGGCCACCCATGGCGGACGTCCGGTGCCACACCCGTATCGGCCGAAACCAATGGAGCACGTCCCAGGCTCGGTTGAACCCGACCACGAGGCCCAGTAACTGCAGCGGCGGTGCCCAGTCCGAGGGTTCGCGCGCCCAGCTGGGGCTGAGGTATTCGTACTAGTAGGCGCGCCCGCCGGGCTGCGCCAGCGCCTAATCTGAGGTCATGGCTGACCGCTATCTGGCTGAAACCCTGACCCGTGCTGAGGCTGACGAGTTGCCTGGCATCACAGTGCTGCAGTTCGGCACCGATTGGTGTGGCTATTGCCAGGCGGCCGAGCCGCTGATCGGTGCTGCCCTGAGCGGCCTCGAGGGCCAGCGGCGAATCCTGGTCGAGGACGGACCGGGGCGTCCGCTGGGTCGTTCCTACCGGGTAAAGCTGTGGCCAACGGTGATCGTGTTGAACAATGGTGTCGAAGTGGCCCGGGTGGTTCGGCCCCGCAGTGGCGAGTATCTCGCTGATGCTGTGGCCGAGATCGGGCAGGCCAGCGAGGCCAGCCGGTAAGGCCAGCCTCGCTGGGGTTGGTGCTATTTACTCAGGCGACGACGGCGAAGCCGCCCGTCCAGCCCAGTTTTTCGCTGATTGCCAGGGTGAGTTGCAGGAAGCCGACGGCCTCCAGTTCGTGCGCCCGAGCCAGCGAACCGACGTCGATGGCTGAGGCCCCGCCGGCTGAAACCGCGCTCGTCAGGGCAGCCTTGGCCGCGCCATCATCACCGGCGACGAGCACCGTGGTGGTGTTCTCCCCCACGGTCTTGCTGCCCAAGGTGGCAGCGAAGTTGGTGTTGAAGGCCTTGAGCACCTTCGAGTTGGGCAGCTTGGCGGCGATCTCGGCGGCGGCGGAACTGCCGGCGGGCACGACCAGCGAATCGAAGGTTTCGAAGTTCAGCGGGTTGGTGATGTCGACGACAACCTTGCCGTCGAGTTGGGGGCCGTACGCCTCGATGATGCCAGCCACGGCGGGGTAGGGCACGGCCAGGACGACTACCTCGCCGCTGAGTGCTGCGGTGCCGACTTCGGTGTGGGTGACGTAGCTGACGTTGCTGCCGCCGTCGGCAAGAACGCCGCCGATGGCCTTGCCCATGTTGCCGGTGCCGATGATGGTGAACGTGGTCATGTGGTGCTCCTAGTTGCGAGTGTGGGGCGTGCGACACTAGATATAACTAGTTTAAGCCTCAACTATTCCAGGGTGCCGACAACCATCGATCCGCGGCCCGACGCTGGGGCGGTGGCGGATCGGGACTCACTCCTGATGCAGGGCGGCGACCACGTCCAACTTGGCGGCTGAGCGGGCCGGGCCGATCGCGGCCAGGACGCCAAAGACGATGCCGACCACCACGGTGGCCAGCAGACCCGTCCAGGGGAAGGCGTAGGGCATCTGCCAGCCGACCGCCCCCATCGCCACCACCAGCGCATAGCCAAGCCAAAGCCCGGCCACCGCGCCAAAGGCGGTGCCGATGACTGACAGCAACAGGGATTCGGCCATCACCATTCGCCGAATCTGACGCCGGGTGGCCCCCACCGCCCGCAGCATGCCGATCTCGCGAGTGCGAGCCAGGACGCTGATCGCCAGCGTGTTCACCAGAGCCAACAGGGACGGCAACGCGAGGGCGGCCACCAAGACGTCGAAGATCACGATGGTCTGGCTGAAGGTGGCCATTTGCTCGTCCAGCCAACTCTGGGACTCATACAGCCGGAAGGCCGGGTAGTCGGCCAACACCTTCTGCATTCGGGTCAGCGTCTCGGCCGGGTCAGCGTTGGCGGTGCGGTTGGCCATCAGCAGCAGATCGGCGGTGACGTTGAAGTCGCGCGCGAGGTTCTCCTGCGAGGTGTAGAGCGTGGCGAGCTTTGCGTTCAGATAGTCGTTGCCGATGCCGGCAAGGTGGTAGATCCGCACGCCATTCGGGGTGTCGATCTGCAGGGCTTGGCCGATCGCCAAGTTGTGCTGAGAAGCATAAATGCCGTTGGCGATCACCCAGCGTCCACTCGCCAACTGCGTCACTGCAGCATCTGAGGAACCCGCGTTCCAGTCGAAAGCTGCCACCTTCAGATAGTTGGCCGGATCGATACCGATCACCTGCACTTCGCCGTCGTCCACCCGGGCTTTGGCCAGCCGCAGCGAGGAGACCGCACCGATGCCTGGGACGTCCCGCACCCGCTCGGCCAACTGCGGACCGGCCGCGACATTGCCCTGAGCCAGAATGATCGACTGCGGAATCAGCAGGTAGTCAGCCGAGAGCGACTTGTTCAGGTAGCTGGTGAAGCCGGCGAAGATCGAAGTGACCATGGTGATCATCGCCACGATGGAGGCCAACCCAAGCATCACCGCTGTCACCGTCACCGCACTTCGCCCGGGATTGCGCTGCAGATTGCTGCGGGCGATCGCGCCCTCGCGGGCGAAGAACGTTTCCAGCGGACGCGAGGCGAACGCGGCGATCGGATTCACCACCGCCGGGGCCACCAAGGCGATGCCGATCAGGAACACCACTGCGCCCAGGCCGACTAGAGATGAGGAGCCGGAGACCAGGCCGAACAGCGAAAACACCAGCAGGCCAGCACCGATCCACGCCCGAATGCCGACCTGGCGCTCATAGACCTCGCCGAGTTGCGGACGCATCGCTTCCATCGGCGTCACCCGACCCGCGGCCCGAGCCGGCAGAATTGCGGCGACCACCGTCACCCCAACTCCGAGCAGGATCGAGGTGACCCAAGTGGTCGTAGTGAACTTCGGCCCGCCGACAGTGAAGTGCATCACTGAGGTGTAGATCGGGGCCATGGCAGTGAAGAAGGACGCCGCCATTCCCCAGCCGGCCAGGATGCCCAACGCGGTGCCGATGATGCCCTGCAGCAGGGATTCGGCCAGGAACATCCCCATCACGGTGCGCCGCGAGGTGCCGATCGCCCGCAGCATGCCGATATCGCGGCGCCGCTCGGCGACCACCGTGCGGAAGGAGTTGGCGATGATGAACCCAGCGGTGGCTAGGGCGAAGATGCCGAACATGTTGAACGCGAAGTTGGCCACCTCAAGCGTGGCCAGCAGCGAAGACTCGGTGGAGAGCCCGCCCACCTGGTAGTCAGGGCCAAGCGCGGACGCGACTGCCCGCTCAGTGGCCGACCGATCAGCCCCGGGAACGAGCGTGGCCTCGATCTGGGTGATGCGAGCGCCTAATCCGAACAGCTGCTGGGCTGCTGGCAGGGTGACAAAGACCTGCTCGCTGCCGGGCAAAGTGGCCGAACTCAACAGCCCCACCACCCTGAAACGGACGGTGCCGCCAGCGGCCGGTAGCACCAGATTGTCCCCGACGCCCAGCGCGAGTTGCTGGGCCAGATCGGAGTTCAGCACCGCCGCCGCGTTGTCGCCGGCGACCAGCATCCGTCCCTGGGCGAGCGGGAAATCGCGCAACTCCCCGATGGTGCCGGTATCCACCCCGACCACGATCAGCTGCGCCAACGCATCAGCTGGCGCATCGGCGTCCCGCGGCAGCGGCACCGTCCCTTGCGCCCCGGGGCTCGCGGAGTCGATCTGGGGCACCGTGAGCAGCCGGTCAACCACCTCAGCTTTGAAAGGCTGATTGAAAGTGCTGGTCACGGTCAGATCGACCTTGCCAGCTGAGCTGAGCAGGTTGCGAGTGAAGGCGTCCACCATCGCGGGCAAGATGCCGTTCAGACCGAAGGTGAGCATCACGCCGAGGACCACTGCCAAGGTGGTCAGCATCGACCTGGCGCCGCGACCACGCAGGTAGCGCCAAGCCAGATCGATGGTGAGTTTCACAACAACCCCGACCGTTCCAGAGCAGTGCGCGGCGCCTCCCGGCTGCCGTCGAGGGCCAGGTCGTCGATGATCCGTCCGTCGCGCATCAGCACTAGCCGCTGAGCGAAGCTAGCAATCCGCAGATCGTGGGTGACCATCAGCACGCTGCGTCCCCATTTGGTGCTCACCTGGCGCAGTAACTCACCAATTTCGGCCGCCGACTTCGAATCCAGGTTGCCGGTGGGCTCATCGGCCAACACCAAAGCGGGCTCGGTCGAAAGCGCCCGGGCAATCGCCACCCGCTGCTGCTGGCCGCCGGAGAGTTGGTCGGGACGGTTGAGCATCCGGTCAGCCAACCCCACCCGCTCCAGCCACAACCCGGCCCGAGCGTCGGCGTCCTTCACCCCGTCCAACCGCAGGGGCAGGGACGCGTTCTCGGTGGCATTCAGCACCGGGATCAGGTTGAAGAACTGGAACACGAAGCCGATTCGGCGCCGACGCAGTTCGGTGAGTTGATCATCGGGCAGTTCGGCCAGCGCGTGGCCGTCGATGCTGATTTCGCCGGCGGTAGGGGTGTCCAGGCCGCCGAGGAGGTTCAGCAGCGTCGACTTACCGCAGCCTGATGGCCCCATCACGGTGACGAACTCGCCTTCGGCAACACTCAGATCAACCGCGTCTAGGGCAGTCACCTGGGCAGCCCCGCTGCCATAGATCTTGGTGAGTCCGCTCACCTCGACGATTGCTGTCATGGCCGGATCACTTGGTTCGGACTTGCTGGCCGTCACTCAGGCTGGACGCTCCGGTGGTGACCACCTGCTCCCCGGACGACAAGCCGCTGAGCACTTGCGCCACGGTGTCGGTGGCGGCCCCGATCGTCACTGGACGGGAATGGACCACGCCGCCAGCGTCCAGCACGAAGACCGACTTGGTGGTGCCCTTGGTGACCACCGACTCGATCGGCACCACCAGCGCCTCCGGAATTGCCTGCACCACGATGTCGGCCGAGCCGCTCATGCCCTGGAACAGCCGGGCCGAGCCGATCGTGATCGCCACCCGCACCGCGAAAGCGACCCCACCGGTGCTGGTGAGCTGGGGAGCGGCCTGCACCTGGGTCACCTTGCCGGTGAATCCTTCAGTGAACGCGTCCAAGGTGACGGTGGCGGGCTGGTCGACGAAGACCGAGGCAATGTCGGTTTCGTTCACCGCAGCTTCAAACTCCATCCGCTTCGGATCAACCACAGTGAACACTGCCACCCCTTTGTTCACCCCGGCGCCGGCTTCGACGCTGTCCGCGAAGGTGACGGTGCCGTCGAAGGGAGCCTTCAAGCTGGCCCGGGCCAGGTTCTGTTCAGCCTGCTTGAGAGCTTGGGCGGCGGCGCTGATCGACTGGCTGGCTGCGCTGCGCGCTTTGCCCACCTGGGCGGCCCGAGACAACCGGGTGATGGCGGCCTTAGCGGTCTTCACGGCCGCATTTGCGCTGGTGCGGGCGCTCTTCAACGTCCGAAGCGTCGGCAGCATGGTGGCCTGCTGGTCGGGTGGGGCCGCGTTGTAGTCGTCCAGGTAGTCGGCGTAGTTTTTCGCAGCCGTATCGGCTTTGGATCGCGCCGCGCTCAGCGCGTCGTTGGCCGCCGACCGCTCCGTCCCGGATGGCACTGAGTTGTTCACCGTCTCTGATTGCGCCAGCGCTGCGGCATAGGTGGCCTTGGCCTGGGCTACAGCGAGCTTCAACGGGGCGGTGTCCATTCGGGCCAGCACGTCACCGTCTTTGACCGCATCCCCGCTGCGCACATCCACGGTGGCCAGCGTGCCCGAAGTGGGTGGGTAGACGCCCAAGCGGTGGGCTGGCACCAGCTTGCCCGAGGCGCTGACGGTGACGCTGAGCGGCTGGTTTCCGACACTGGTCACCCCCACCAGGGCGCGGTTGGAGCTGGCTGAATAGGCCAGGCCGCCACCGAGGGCCAGCACGACTGCTGCCGCGACGCCGGCGGCAACGATGGTCTTGCGCTTCATGACTGCTTCCCCTCAAGGGTTTCGAACAGCTGTTTGGTCATTTCGATCAGTTCTGGGCTGACAGGCATCGCGTAGGTGCCCGGCGCGACCCCGAGGATCCGCTCCTGGGCTTCGTAAATGGAGCTGCCGCCGGAGATCATCACTTCGGCGAACTCCGCTGCGGTAGTGGCCGCCAGAGCCCTATCCCATAGGTGGTCGGCGGCCTCAAACCAGAGCAGTAAGACGATGTCAGTGGCGCCCTCGGCGCTGGTCACGTGAAACGAACCGTCAGTGATACCGCTGGCAATCACCGGTACCAGCACTTGGCGAGCACGTTCACGCCAGGCCCGGAAAACCCGGTGCCGGATCGCCAGGTTCTCGTCGCGATAAAGGAAGGACGCCAGGGGCACGTCCCCCTGGGCCGCTTTGAAGGTGGCAGCTGCCGCCATCAAAGCGCTTAGGCGCTCGGCGGCAGTGCCCTGGGTGGTTTCGGTGGCCGCGCTGAGGTGGTCGAAAAGACTGTCGCCGAAGCGCTGCACCAGGGCCTCCAGCACTGCGTCCTTGGAGGCGAAGTAATGGTAAAAAGTGCCTTTGGCTACGCCGGCGGTCTGGACCAGCTGCTCGACTCGTAGCGAATCGAAGCCCTGGGTGCGGCACAACTCGAGGGCCACATCGAGTAGTTCTTCGCGCCGGACGTCGGGGTCTTTGGTGATGCGAGCTTTCGCCCGTGGTGCTGCACCGATGGCGGTCATTGCCAACTCCTGCGGGCCGACCACCCGCGGGCCAACCCGCTTTCAAAACTACCGACCGACCGTCGGTCGGTCAATGGACGCGCCGACTATTTCCAGAGCTCCACTGAGGGAATCCGGCAGCGCGACCGATCAGGCTGCGGTTGCTCGCACCGCGCCAGCGGCCATCCGCAACTGCTCAGCAAAGGCGAACGGTTCGCGGCAGCGGAAGGCCAGTAGATGGCCGCCTGCTACGCCCACCCGGACGGTCTTGTTGAAGACCTTGACGATCGCATCGATGGAATCCACCTCGTGGAGGCGAAGGGCGAGCGGGGTCGCCGAAGCTATTGGTTCGCGCGGCCGAAATTCCACCGCGTCGGCGCTGAGCTCAACTCGTCCCGGCACCCAGTGGTGGCCAAAGCGCCGTTGGAACCGCTCGAGCGTCCAGCCCAGGCCAGTGACGATCGCCCCGTTGTGATCGCGTTCCACTTCAAAGACGGGCAGGTCGCTAGCGCCAAGCGCCAGCACCTGTACGTCTGCGTCTACCGCTGCCAATAGCCATCGGCCAGCATCCATCCCTGTTGGCATCAGTTCCTCCCCTAAGCGGTCTTGATTGCCTTTTCTATGGAACGTCAGCGACCTGTGAAATGACACCCGTAAAAGGTGCGCAATTTTGCACATCGCCCCTTGTAGATAGGTAATCCTCGGGGGTAAGCCAATATGGCCTGCCCGGGGCGCTGCCGACGCGGAAGATGCCACCGCTGTGAGCTAGTGCCCTCAGGGCTGGCGCGCCCTACAGTTGGACCACCGTGGGCGGTCGGTCGCCTCATTTTCGAAGCAGGAGTTGATTTCGATGCGCAAGCTAGGTCTGCTTGTTGCCGCACTTGCGGCGTCCCTTTTTCTGTCGAGTTGCTCGCTGATTCCTGGCCTGGGCCAGCAGTCGGGCGTTCAGGCGTGTGCTGCGGTATCAGACAGCATGCAGAAGGCTGTGAGCGAGTTCACTGACGCGATGACCACCGCCGCCAACGACCCCGAAGCCGCCAGCAAGGCGGTCGACAAGATGTTGACCGAGCTGACCGCTGCCCGTGCCAAGGTGACTAACGCTGATGTGGGCGCCGCTCTGGACAAGGCGACTGCCGCGATGAAGACGCTGTCGGACGAACTGAAGAAGGCCGGTAACGATCCTGAAAAGCTCGACGGTGACAAGCTCAATGCGGCCGCCGAAGAGATCCAGGTCGCGTTGACCGAATTTGGTACCGCCTGCACCAAGTTCTGAGCCGCCTGCGGCAACTGAACGACGAAGGCCGACACCGTGGTGGTGTCGGCCTTCGCTTTGCTGGGGTTTAGGAGCGGCCGGTGCCGTTCTCCAGGTGGGCCCGGACGAACCACTGGAACTTCTCCAGGGCTGCGGTCTGGCCAATCAGCAGATCTTCGGTGATGGGATCCTCACTGACGGCCTCGATGGCCTCCCGGTTCTCACCAATCACTCGGTCGTATTGGGCGTCCAAGGCGGCCAAATGTTCCGGTACTAGGCCCTTGCCTACGGGGTAGTCCTCCCATGCCCGGGTCTTGAGGATCGCACCGATCGTGCCGTTGGGGGTGAAGCCCAAGGTGGCGATGCGCTCAGCAACCGCGTCGGCGTTGAGGCGGACGGCGTCCACCTCGGGATCGATCATTTCGTGCACGCCGATGAAGCTGGGGCCGACCACATTCCAGTGGGCGTGCTTGAGTGTCAGGTGCAGATCGTTGTAGGTGTTCAGTCGCTCCTGCAGAACTTTGGCTACCTTCGCAGCCGTATCAGCGTTGATGCCGGAGACGGAGTAAGCGCGCGTCTTTGATGCCATTTGGTTCTCCTCTTTCGCCTGGTTTGGGGGTGCCGTTTGGTGCAACCAGCAGGCGGTGGGGTTTATGCCCCACCAAGGTTGGCCTCAGGTGTAGATCGCGGCGGCTAGCCAGATGGTGCCAGCAATCAGGCCAGCGGCGAGTTCGGCGAGCAGGCCCCAGCCAGTGCCCGCCAGGCCGGCTTTCGCTGAGGTCCAGGCGGCTGACGGCTCGCGGAGGCGGTAGTACTCGGCCAGCCACAACCCCAGCACGAAGCCGATTGGCAGGCCGACCAGCGGAATCACGAAGAAGCCGACGATGCCCAACAGCCCCGCGAAGATCAGCGAGCCGTTTGTGGTGCCGGCCCGCTGGGTGTGCCGGGCCATCACCACTTTGCTGCCGATCATGCCGACGGTGAGCACCACTGCCACTACGGCAAACGTCCACCAACCGATCGTGCTTTGGACGTAGAGCGCCCAGACCAGCACTGCGGCGCCGATCAGCAGGCTGCCGGGCAACACCGTGATCACGATGCCGATCAGCCCAACGAGGATGACCACGCCAACCAGGATTTCCAACGCGAGTTCCACTTCGTACCTCCGCCCCCAGTCTGCCGGGCGCCGACAAACTGGTCGAGGGTGAGTCGCCGCGCACCCGGTGCCCTGAGCCGACCCTCGGTTCCCTGAGGCCACCCCCAGTTCCCTGTGGCCACCTCCAGTTCCCTGAGCCCACCTCCAGTTCCCTGAGCTTGTCGAAGGGCGAAGGGCCGCACCGTGGCGGCGTCCGCACCAGGCAAGGCAACGGCTTAGGGTGAAACTGAAGTGGAGGCAGGCATGATTGAAAGTGGCACCCGCGTGACGGCGCCGAGCAACACCGCCTATGCGGCGGCCCGAGCGCTGAGCGATGGCCAAGCCAAACCGCTCGGCGCCCTCGGCGAGTTGGAGGCGCTAGCCGCCTGGGTGGCCGCGGTGCAGGGCACCTGCCCGCCCCGGCAACTCGATGACGTTCGGGTGGTGGTCTTTGCCGGCGATCACGGGGTGGCCCAAGCCGGAGTGTCGGCCTACCCCGCCGAGATCACCGCGGCGATGGTGCGCGGCATTGTGGCCGGGAAGGCCGGTGTGTCCGCCCTGGCAGCGGCCAACAACGTCTCGGTGAGCCTGCACGACATTTCGGTCGCGGCCGATTTCGACGACCTGCCGGAGATCGGACGGCACAAGGTTCGGCGATCTTCGGGGCCGATCCACCTCACCGATGCCCTCAGCGTGGCCGAGACCGAGCAGGCCTTGGCTGCCGGGGACGCGATCGCCCAGGCTGCCATTGACGATGGCGCTCAGCTGTTGATCGCCGGCGACTTGGGCATTGGGAACACCACGATCGCGGCCGCGCTAATCGCGGGCAGTCTCGGCGTTTCGGCTGCTGCGGTAACCGGCCGGGGCACTGGCATCGAAGACGCAGTGTTGCAACACAAGATCGCGGTGATCGATGCGGCTTTGACCCGGGCTGGGGCTGATCGCCTGGCCGACCCGGTGCAGCGCTTGGCCGCGGTAGGTGCAGCCGATTTCGCCGCCGCGGTCGGCTTCATTGCTGGCGCAGCGCGTCGGGGCGTCCCGGTACTGATTGATGGGGTGATCGCCGCGGCCGAAGCAGTGGTGGCCGAGGATTACGCCCCTGGCACCAAGGCCTGGCTGCAGGCTGGGCATCGCTCCCCCGAACCCGGGCAGGCCCTGGCGCTGGATCGGCTCGGGCTCGCCCCGTTGGTCGACTTCAAAATGCGGCTGGGTGAGGGCAGCGGCGCGGTGTTGGCCGTGCCGGTGTTGCGCTCGGCGGTGGCCGCTTTGCTCGGCATTGCGCAGCTGAGCGAGCTGGCCTGATGTTGGACGGGCTGCGCCTGGCCACCGGGCTGCTGACCGTCTTCCCGGTGCGACCCCCAGCCGAAATCACCCCCCGACTAGCGCGGACGGCAATGCTGCTGGCGCCGGTAGCCGTGCTGCCCTTGGCGATGCTGGCCGCTTTGGCTGGTTGGGGCGCTCTGCTGGCCGGAGTGCCCGCGTTGCTGGCTGGGGTGGTGGTTGTGGCGGTGATGACCCTGGGCACTCGGGCGTTGCACATCGATGGCCTGGCCGACACCGTCGACGCTCTGGGCAGCGGCGGCGATCGGGAGCGGGCGCTGGCGATCATGAAGACCGGCGACATCGGGCCGATGGGCGTCACCGCGCTGGTGCTGGTACTGCTCGCACAGGTGGCGGCAGCCTCAGCGCTGCTGGGTCGTGGTTGGGGCTGGCTGCTATTGGCGACCGTGTTGGTCGCGTCGCGAGCGGCGTTGTCGTTCGGCTGCATCACCCGGGTGCCAGCGGCCCGACCGTCCGGGCTCGGGGCGTTGGTGGCCGGCAGCGTGCCGGTGGAAGCTGCCGTGGGCCTGTGGGTGTTCGTTGGTGCCGTAGCCACCCTGGTGGCGCGGCTTTCCGGACAGCCCTACTGGTTGCCGATCGTGGGCCTGATGGTGGCCGCGGTGGTGGCAGTCGGGCTGGTGCAGGTAGCGATCAAGCGCTTCGGTGGCATCACCGGCGACGTCCTGGGGGCATTGGTCGAAGTGTCGGCCACGGTGCTGCTGCTGTTCGCTTCGGTGAGCGCACCCGGTCTGATTGCCGGGTGAGCTGCGCGGCGTAACCCGACCGTCAAGTTGCCGACACGGTCACGCAATCCAGCCTCAAGACACTGATGCCTCCTAATCGATTTCTGGAGGAATTCCGTGAGCCAGCCGACCATCGTCAAGGTCAAGACCGGCAGCCCGTATGAGACCAAGGCCGGGTACTCCCGGGTGGTCGCGGTGGGCGACTTGATCTTCGTTTCCAACACCGCTGGCATCAACTACGAGACCCGGATCATGCCGCCGGACGCGGCCGGTCAGGCTCGTCAGTGCTTGGCGAACATTTCCGGTGCGCTGGCTGCGGTCGGGGCAACCCTGGCTGATGTGGTGGCCACCCGCGTTTTCGTCCCTAGCTCTGAAGATTGGGACGCAGTCGTTGACGTGCTCGGCGAGCATTTTCGCGGCATCGACCCCACCTCCACCTTCACCGCCGCCCCGCTCGCCGGGGCCTACCTGGTGGAGATTGAGGTGACCGCCTACCGCGGTGCCGCCACTGCTCCGACCGAGCTGATCACCGTCCAGCTCTAGTCCTCGGCCGAATGTCGCTGGCCAGGTGGCTGAGCCCGTCGATCGACCGGGGGGCTTCGACGGGCTCAGCCAACTTGGGTCAGTTCCCGGAGGAGTCCCTCAGTTCCCTGAGCTTGCCTGTCCTGAGCTTGTCGAAGGATCGAAGGGTCGAAGGGTCTAGTTGGTTACAGGGTCAGTGGACGTCCAGCGACCAACAGCACTACTTGATCGCAGGCGCTGGCCACCCGCTGATTGAGTCTGCCCAGGTGGTCGGCGAAGACACGTCCGGAGCGGTGCTCACTGACTAATCCCCAGCCGACCTCATTGGTGACGATCACCAGGTCGGCTGGGTGGGCGGCCACGGCTGCCACCAGCCGGACGATCTCTGGTTCGAGCTTGGCGGTGATGCTGGCCTCGCCGTCCTCCCAGGCTTCCCAGGAGTCGATCAGCCGGGTGAGCCAGGTGCCCAGGCAATCGATGAGCACCGGGGTGCTGGTCTCGGCCAGCGCCTCGGCCAGATCGAGACTCTCGACGGTGGTCCAGGCCGGTGGCCGCCGCAGCCGGTGAGCGGCGATTCGGGCCGCCCATTCGGCATCGCGGTCGGCTGGGTAGCCGGGGGTGAGGTAGGTGGCCGCGGCCTCAGCGGGCAGCAACGATTCGGCGTAGCGGGATTTACCGCTGCGCACTCCGCCGGTCACCAGCACTCGAGTCATCTGCCAATCACCTTCTGAGGTTGGGGTCGGCTCCATGCTCTCATGGGCTTGGCGACGAAACGCGAGACACCTACTTGCATGTGAGAATCATTCTCATAAACTGTCGCCATGATCCGATCTCGCACCATCGCCTTGGCAGTGGCCGTCCCGCTGCTCGTAGCCGGCACGGTCACCCTCGCCGCAGCCCACGAATCCACCGAACGCACCCCGGAGGTGTGGCAGGTCAACCAGCGCCTGCTGATCTCTGATTCGGCCACCGGAAACATCATCGTGCTCGACGACGGCGCCATTCGCGATGAACTCTCCACCCCGCCAGCCCCGATCAGCCTGGCCCGCTCTGAGGACGGCAAGTACGCCTACGCGATTCGCGGACGCAACACCGACCGCGATCACGTGACCATGATCGACACCGCCTATGACGAAAACACCGGCCAGGCGCGACGCCCTTATGTGGCGCGCACTTGGGTGACGGTTTCGGCTGGCGGGGTGCATGACGGCCACCTGCCAGTGGTGAACGGCAAGACTGCGCTCTCGATGGAAGCCACCGGTGAGCTGCAACTGCTCAACGAGGCGGGTATTTCGGGTTTGGGTAGTGCAGATGCTGGCACCCTGAAGGTCGGACGGCCTGGCCACTACACCTACCTCACGGTGAAATCGAAAGGCGGCGCCGAGCTGCTGCACGCTGGCTCCACGGCGGGCAACACCACCGTGATCGACACCGCTTCGGGCAAGAGCATCGCCACCGATGGCACCTGCCCAGGTCTGCACGGCGGGGCGGTTAGTGCCGATGGCACCCAGGTGATCTTCGCCTGCTCCACCGGGCTGCTGGTGGCACCAGCTGATCCGGCGAGTGGCGCTTCGAAGCTGGTGGCCTACCCCGGCACTGATCGGGATGGCTCGGTCTACCGCGGCACCGGCTCGGTGTTGTGGGCCACCAACGGCGGCAAAACCAGCCTTGATCGCATCGAGACGGCTAGCGGCCAGGTGAAGGTGACCGCGGTGCCGCTGGCCAACCGGTTTGCGCCGCGCAATGAGCTGGCCACGGCGTCCGTCCCGGAGATGGATCGGCTGTACGTGCTGACCTACCAGGGCTTCCTGCAGGTGCGTGATGGTGATTCCGGCGCGCTGTTGCGCGAGATCAAGGTGATGCCGGCCATCGCTTTGGATCAGGAAGAGACCACTGAGGTGGCCGCCAATCCTGATCTGGCCGTGGCCAGCGACCGGGTCTACGTCACGGTGCCGAGTGCCGGAAAGCTGGTTTCGGTGAGTCTGGACGGTCGCCGCATCGTGCAGCGAATCAAGCTTGGCGGCGAGCCCACCCGAATGGTGCTGCTCGAACGCCGATGAAGTGTGGTGAGCCCGGTGCTCGGCACAACCCGATGGGGGAACGCCGGGCTCACCCTTCAAGACCCGAACGGTTACGAATGCCCGGTCGGTAGCGCCCGTTGGGCGGGGACGGTTAGCCTCCTGCACCCCGCCCAACGGGCCGGCCAGCTCAGGGAACTGGTTGGTCAGTTCCCTGAGCTGGCCGAAGGGTCTGTGGGCGCGCACCAGTTCCCTGAGCCAGTCGAAGGGTCGACAACCCAGCCAGGTCTGCGGCGTGTCGCGGGACGAGATCGGCCCGCTAGGGCGTTTGGTTTCGTTGTGACTCAGATTCCCCCTGCCAGGTTTGCGCCGAGCGATGTCGTCGAACGGGCGCTCGATGCCGCCTACGTCCAAGCTCGTGAGGTGCGCGAAGGACGCAACGCGCAGGTCTATCCGGCGCTGGCTGAGGCTGACCCGGAGTTGTTCGGGCTGAGCCTGGTGGCCACCGATGGCCGGGTGTGGGATCGCGGGGACGCTGAGGCTGGTTTCGCCTTCATGAGCGTGGCCAAGCCGTTCACTTTCGCTCTGGTGGCTGCCCACTTGGGGGCCGGACGGGCTCGCGACGAGTTGGGTGTGGCCGCCACCGGGGCAGCTTTCAACGCTGTCGAGCCGGTGCTGGCTGGCGATGGCCGAACCAATCCGATGGTGAACGCCGGGGCGATCGCGGCCTGCAGCCGACTGCCGGGGGCGTCCGGCGGGGAGAAGCTGACGCACCTACTCGACGGCCTTTCGGCCTTCGCGGGCCGCCGATTGGCGGTGAATGAAGAGCTCTACGAAAACGTGATGGCCACAAACGTGCGCAACCGCGAACTCACTGAGGCCTTGACGGCGAAGGGCCAGCTGGTCGGTGACCCCGAGGACGCCCTGGTGCTGTACACGATGCAGAGCTGCCTGTGGGTGAACGCGCACGACCTGGCCGTGATGGGCGCGACCTTGGCCAATGGCGGGGTGAATCCGGTGACCGGGGTGCGGGTGATCGGGGCGGAGCTGATTCGTCCGGTACTAGCGGTGATGATCACCGCCGGGCTGTATGAGCTATCTGGGGAGTGGCTCTATGACGTGGCCCTGCCGGCTAAGACAGGCCTTGGTGGTGGCATCGTTACCGTCGCTCCCGGATTGGCCGGTATCGGCGGCTTCTCCCCGCCGATTGATGCCGGGGCCAACACCGTCCGTGGAGTGCGGGCAACTGCCCAAGTGGCCGCCGATCTTGGGCTCGGCCTGTTCGGCTGAGCGCACCCAAGTTGGCTGAGCGCACCCAAGTTGGCTGAGCGCACCCAAGTTGGCTGAGCGCACCCAAGTTGGCTGAGCGCACCCAAGTTGGCTGAGCTTGTCGAAGCCCCGACCCTTCGACCCTTCGACAAGCTCAGGGATCTGGGTTGGGGGCTTCAGGGATCTGGGTTGGGCGCCTCGGCGAGCTGGTTGGGCGCCCGCTGGGAGACAAGGCGGCAGCCTTCAGGCGCGGGCGCGGGCCCGTCCCTCGATCGCCTGTTGGCAAAGGTCGACAGTTTCGGGCATCAGGTCCACTCCGAGGACGCGAGCCTGGCGGGTGAGCTGATTCACCAGGCGTTCGACGTCGCTGAGGTTGCCGGCCTGGTACTCAGTGCGCAGCCGGGCACAGAGCAACAACTCGTCTTCTGGCGCCACCACCAGCGCGCGGGCGGCGGCCCACCTAGCCAGGTCGATGTCGCCATTTGTCAGGGCACGCTCCACCAGCACCACGCCCACATCACGCAGGGCGGCGGCAATCTCGGTGCGAAGCTCCTCGGCCCAATACCACTGGCCCGGAGCGGCATCGGCCAGCGGGGCACCGCGCACCAACTGCAACGCAGCCACCAGAGTGCTGTCGGCCACCCGCTTCAGGCCGGGGGCGAGCAGCACTTGGAGTTCCTGCCAATCTGAACTAACGCCGGGGTGCAGGCTGATACGGCCGGAGTAGGCCTCAGGTAAGTAGGCCTCGCCAGCCTCATCGGCGCCCAACCAGTTGCGCAGCCGACTCAGATTCGATCTGCGGGTGGTCTCCGCAGTGGCGAGGCCCGTGGCCATCTGGGTGGCGGTGCTGCCTGGGTGTTCCAGCATCCAGGCGCAAAGCTCGGTCAATTGCTGCCGCGATCGGGACGGTGCTGGTCCGCAGGCGCCGTGCAGCTCTGCTGGGCCGATCAGCATCAGTCGCGGGTGATTGGCCGGTTCGACGAGCCTGACGATGTCCACTTCTTCCCCGTCTCGGATTGGCAGCGAATAGACGTTGTCTTCGGCCCACCAGGGAGCCGGGACGGGCTCGGCGTCGGTGAGCAGTTCGCCCAAGTGGGCGCGCACTTCGGCATCGATCGCATGCGCGGCCAGACTCCCTGGCTGTTGTGGTGGGCGGTACAGGCCCCTTCGGTGCCCTAGTGGTAGCTGCCTGTGGGTCGCTGTTGCGGCAGGCTTACCTCTGCCGAGCTTCCTTCGATTCCTCAACGCGAGCGAAGTCAGGCGAGCCTAGAACGCGCTGCCGGTGAACGAGCTGTGCGCCTGCCGCGAGGGCGTCAAACACGTCGAAGACGGCGGCCATCAAGTTGAGGTAGGTGATGTCCTCCGGCAGACGGTCAGCGACGATGCGGCCTGTAGTCAACTCGTGTCGGGCCGTGGCGTGGCCGACTGTGTTTCTGATAGTCGAGTTGAGATAGTCAGCCCACTCGCTCCACTCAGGAACGTTGCGCACGTAGCACAGCTTGTCGGCGTTGGCGAGCCGGTCGTACCCCTTCAGGTTCGGTGGGGGATTGCGCTTCTGATCCGAGACCCCAGGGGGAGCTTGAGGGCCGAAGTCGTCAGGGTCACCCCGCTCGACTGTGTTGTGCGCTGCCATTGCGAAGCGGAGTGTCTTGCATACGACCTCGAAGCCTTGGAGATAGAGATCTCGCAGGGTTGAGAACTCGTCACGGAAGACGCGAAGCCCGTCCACCTTTTGCTTTGCCGCCTCGTCCAGGAGCCTCGGCAGAATCCCCATTCGCCACGACTCGAAGGTGCGAATGAAGGTGTTCAACTGGTCTATCACGAGTCGCTGGATACCGCTCAGGGTGCCATCGCTCTCCAGAGTCTGAGCCATCTCGATGTACTTGGGGCACTCAGTGAAGGCAGCTCGATCCTTCTCCCAGTAGCTTCGAATGAAGGGGTCTCCTTGGGTCTCTGGACCCACGATTTGCCGCCAGACGACCACCATCGCTCCGTTTGTGAGGCTCGCACGTTCATGAGCGGTCTCGCTTGGCAGCTCCGACTCCCTGCCCCAGATGTCCCTGAGCGTGGACATCAAGAGCTCTCGGTTGTCGGCGAGGTAGTACTCGACGCTCCGCGCGACCTTTGGCCACAGGTCCTCCGCTGCTTCTGATCCGACCGCCATCGCCTGGAACAACTCCATTGCGCGGTCTCCCGTGAGTTCGGCAAGGGTGAGCGTCGGGAATGTGCCAAGGTCCATGGACTTTCTCGAATCGGCGTCATGTCGCATCGGAACGTCGGGATGGATCGTTACTACGACGCTGGGCTCACTCCCGGTGTACTGCCCCGCCTCCATATCGACTCGGTGGTTTTCGAGAGAACTCCCTGACATCGAGCCACGGATGGGCAGACTGCAATGAGGGCACGGCAAGTAGAAGCGGGTGCCTTTGGTCGCACCAATACCCAGACGCAGGGTGAAGGGCTCAGCGCACCCCGGGCAGATCAGATACATCCGATTCATCACGGCCCGATACTACGGCTCACGGCTCACGGCTCACGGCTCACGGCTCACGGCTCCTGCGGGGTGCTTGGCAAGTTGCTTATCGCTTCTTTGCCGGTTGCCGATCCTCGTCAATCAGGCCCACCGAACCGTCATTGTGTGCGTGTTCTTTCGATTTCCGGTGGAGTGGGGTCAGGATGTGGCACTCTGGCCGCAGGCGCGATTCGAACGGCTGGAGGGCCATTTACACCCCATCGGAGACGAAATGCCAGCGATCTACTTCAGTGACTTCTTCGGTGTGGAATACACCTCAGAGTGCGACTGGTTCAACCCCATCCTGGGCAATGACACCCGGCTGTTTATTGACCCGTTTGAAATCTACGCGGAGACCGGCGACTGGAGCGGTGCCCATGCCGAGGTGATCGCACACTTCCAAAGGGCCATGGAGATGCTTGCGCCGGTCATTGATCGTCCAAGCTCGCCCGCCTACCAGGTTGTGGCGGAGTTGGTTCGCTTCCCTGAGCCGCCCTACTTCGGGTTCGGCTATGTGGAGGACGGGCAGGATGGCGCTGGAGGTGGGCGCGGCCTTGCTGCCCGGATCGTGAAGGCGATGACGATCGCGATCCGCGAAGGGCTCCAGGACATCTCTCACTTCGAGGAACTCGCGGTCTTGGTCCCCCTCATCGGCCCTGATCGAATCTCGGACACCATGTGCAACATCTTGGGCGAGCGTTTCGTCCGCTACACCGAGAGGGTGTGTGCGGAGCTTGGCGTTCCCTGCGAGCACGCTGTGGTGCCGCACATGGCGTACGACACCAAGCGGCTCAAGTGGGTGCCTGTCGAAGGCATGCTGCCGATCAACCCCGTCTCCCATCGCCCGCTGCTTCTCACGCCCAAGCGATTCCTGGATGAGCTGCCCACAATGAACCCTGACGACTGGTTCGACCACAATGCAGAACACCTGAGAGCCCGGTGGAACCTGGACCTCAATCAGCGACTGAGTAGACCAGACATCGTCAAGGCGGCGCAGGCGGAACCTCTCCTCGTGCGCCAGTGGGCTCAGGCGAAGCAGCCGAGCGACGGCAAGCCCTACGACGTCGATACCGATCCGGTGGGTCTACACAACTGGCTGGAACTGAGCCAGCGATACGTTGCCAGCAACCCATTGAGCCTTGCGATCAGCTCCAACGAGGACCTGATGGGCTTCATCGAAGAGTGCGTGAAGAGCTTCAAGCACTTCGTTGAGCAAGAGGGCGGTTGGGTTCTGCTGCGGAACGACGACACAGGAGAGCCCAAGCGTGAGGAGTCGATACAGCTCCTCTTCAAGGGGGTCGTTCAGAATCACTGCCGCGCCGCAGGAGTGATGCTTGATCGCGAGGTGGAAGTGGGTCGGGGTCCGGTTGACTTCAAGTTCTCCAAGAACCTCGCGGCGCGGGCTTTGCTCGAAGTGAAGAAGATGTCGCACAAGCGGTTCTGGGACGGCCTTGAGAACCAACTTGTCATCTACATGGAAGCGGACCAGGCGGAGGCGGGCTGGTTCCTTCCTGTCATGCTGACGGACACCAAGAATGAGCAGCGCCGTCTGGCTGACATGCCAGCTCGGATCGCTGCTGCACGCCATGAGACGGGTTTCGATCTACGAGCGATAGCCGTGGATGGACGCCGACCCAAGTCCGCCAGCACGGTGAAGTCTTGAGCTGAGGCGAGCGCAGCTGTGCTCTCTGAGGCTTTCATGGGAGCACGCCTCAGCCGGTGACCGTGCGACTCCAAAACTGTGGCACGTTGGGAGCTGCTGTAACGGGTCGGTCGACCGGGAGCCCTTCGGGGGGTCTACCCCCCACCGTCTTCCGGGCGGTCGATTGCTTGGCGAACATGGCTGCTATGAAGCCACATAGCGCGAGGAGGATCACGAAGACGCTGACGAACGATAAGAAGATGGCCGCGGTTGGCAGCCACCCGGCGTCCCGGCCCAGCGCAGGCAAGAGCAGCGACACGATCAAGCCAATCTCCGATGCAAAGGGGAGTAGCCCGTAGAGGAGCCAGGCCCACGCAACGAAGCGTCTCGCTTGCCTCTTGGTCTTATGCCTGACCCGGAACCCGTTGGCAGACTCCTGCCAGTGGAAGACGGCCAATGCCACAAACAGCGTGGGGAGCACCTGCACAAGGGTCACCACGAACGTCTGTTGCTCCGTCGTCATGAGATCAGCCTTCCACTAGATACCGCCCTGAGGGGTTGCCGGGAGCGGAGTTGGCCCCGTTATCCAGCCGTTACCCTTGCAATAGTTTGCTGGTCGATTTGTACGCTGCCGCACCACGAAGCGGGGTTTGGCGCGCTCTGTGCTGATCTCCCGCAGAGCCCGCAGCCGGTCTTGAAGGTTGTCGGCCAGCGCGGTCAGCGTGGCACCGGCCCCGGTGCCACCCCGCTGGGCGGCCAAGGCCAGAGCGGCTAGGACGGCGTCGGCATCAGGGCTGTCGAGTTCGTCGGCCATCGCCCACAGCGACTGCTCGATGCTCCGGCGGTCGTCTAGGCGAGCCGAGAGCCGGCGCAAATTGCCGGCAAGAAGCGGTGGCGCCTGGCGCACCGAAATTCGGATCGCGTCGGAGATCGAGCGTCCGGTGGGCAGCAGCGACCCGAGGGTGCGCACCCAGCGGTCGATGGCCTGGAGCAACTCCAGCTCGCGATTGGCTGGCGCGGAGAGCAACAGTGGCATCACCACCGCCACTCCCGGGACGATCAGTACTAGCAGCCACCAGCCGGTGAACCCGGCTGCGACTAGGCCAGCAACCAACGCGGCGAGCACCAGAATCCAGCGTCGCCGCGTCGATTTATCCACAGGAGTTGTCCACAGCCGTGTGGATAACCTGGGGATAGTTGCCGATGGGCTGTTGAAACCTTTGATCACTACGACCACTCCGCCGAAGATCAACACCCCGCATAGCACCGCCGCCGCGATCATCGTCTGGCCCCCATGCCGTAGGTCGCCAGCTCGGCCGACAGCTCCGAATCCGGATTAAAGGCGTACTGGCTAGGGCTTTCACCGTGAAAGGCGAGATGGGTGACGGGCCTCCCGGCCTCCATTCCGCCGGTGAGCTGGCGAATCTCGGCGATACTGCGGCGGCGAACGCCGCCGCGCCAGGTGTCATCGACCAGCCGGACGTGAATCAACAGATGTAGGTGGTGGGCAATCTGACGGTAGGCCTCATCCACAGTCAGCACCCCGCCCTGGGCCACTCGAGAGGCGAGTCGAAGGATGGTGGAAGCCGGGGGACGTAACAGCGCTCAGCACTGTCAAACCCGGATGTGGGACGAACCCGGCGACCCATTTCGGCGCTTCGCTACTCAGGTCGGGACGGCCCGACGAGGGAGGGAGCGCTCGGCCAAGTTCCACCCCTCAGCGATCGGCCGCGGCTGCAACCTTCCAACAGCCACATCCAGTGCTCGGAGTGCATGCATTGAAGACCAGTAGCCGTTGTGCCCGAGCCCAGTCTCGACACTGTCGGCGTCCCTCCAGCGGCTTGTGGGTCCCCCGCCAAAGCCCACAGCCTGGCCGGAGGATCGCGGTCCAAAGAGGCTTTGCCCAATGGGGAATGCGTCTCGCAGGACTCTGTCGCTGTGCGAGTAGAGGACCACGTACCTGGTCGATGGGTAGGGCTTCGAGAACTCACCCGGCGGCGTGCAGTCACCCTCGCTCACCGCAGCGGCCATCAGGATCGCATGCGTCACTCCCGGAGCTACCCGGTGGGTCGCCAGGAGGTGTGCAAGTGCCCGCAACAGCACCCTGTTGCCCAGCGAGTGGGCGACCAACACAATCCGGCATGAGGGGTCAACCTGCTCGAGAAGTCCGGCGAGCAAGTCGCCGGAGTGGTTCGCGGGGCCGACTCTTGCCGGGTAGCTGACGGCGTTGCGCGCTGTTCCGCCACCGACCGCATCACCGGGCCAATGGAAGGCAAAGAAGTCAGTGGGCGTAGCGATCCTGACGCGCTTCTCGACGCGTCGCAGGAGTTTCGCGTATGACGCGTTTGCCTCATTGGGGGGCGTGTTAAACCCGTGAATGAGGATGACCTTGTCGTGATTGCGATAGGTGAACAGCACTCGTCCCGCGCCGTGAACTTCAAATGAAACACTGTCCGATAGTGGGTTGCGGACCGACAGCTTGTGCATCCGGATCACGGACGGTGCGACTCAACGATCGACACCAAGTCGCGGAGGAACCACGCGACGACGCCCCCTACGGCGGCACCGGCCAGTCCGTTGGCCCAGCCGTCAAGGTTAGTCGAGTTATAGACACCAGCCGTGACCCAAGCGGCAGCCCAGGCGAGAGCCGTGACGACGTACTTCCAGCCCATCTGCAGAGATACCGTGAGTGCATCGAGTGCGGCGTCGAGGCGGGCACGGTCTTCCCCACAGACCACACGGCCTTGGCTGCCGACCCCACGATCTTC
>DIVW01000049.1 GCA_002428365.1 Propionibacteriaceae bacterium UBA6122 | reverse complement strand
AGAAGACCACGTCCCGCAACCCGCGGTCCACCGTGGGCACCGTCACGGAGATCTACGACTACCTGCGGCTGCTGTACGCCCGCGCGGGCCAGCCGCATTGCGTGGAATGTGGCGAACTGATCTCGCGGCAATCGCCGCAACAGATCGTCGACCGATTGATGGAATTGCCTGAGGGAACCCGCTTCCAGGTGTTGGCGCCGGTGGTGCGGGGCCGCAAAGGTGAGTACGTCGACCTATTCCGCCAGCTCGCCGGGCAAGGGCTCTCTCGAGTTCGGGTAGACGGTGAGCTCCACCAGCTGACCGCCCCACCGGCGCTGGACAAGCAGAAGAAGCACTCCATCGAGGTGATCGTTGACCGGTTGACTGTCAAAGCGACGATGAAACGGCGACTCACTGATTCTGTCGAGACCGCCCTCGGTCTGGCCAGTGGTGTGTTGACCGTAGATTTCGTCGACAAGGCCGACTCCGATCCCCAACGGGAGCGGCACTTCTCCGAGAGGCTGGCTTGTCCCAACGGCCACGATGTGGCAATCGAGGAGTTGGAGCCGCGGCAGTTCTCGTTCAACGCTCCCTGGGGGGCCTGCCCGGCCTGCTCGGGTTTGGGCACCCGCATGGAGGTGGACGCCGAACTGGTGGTGCCCGACACCGGCAAGAGTCTGGCGCAGGGGGCAATCGCCATCTGGACTACGCCCTATGTTGCTGGCTTCTTCCAAAACCTCTTCGCCGCGCTGGCCGAGCAGGAGGGGTTCAGCGTGGACACGCCATGGGAGAAGCTCGCCGAGCCCGTCCAGCAGCTGCTGTTGCTGGGGATTCCGGGGCAGGTAACTGTGCACAGCCTTTCTCGGCACGGCCGCGAACATACCTATCGGGCCAAATACGAAGGCGCGCTGCCCTATGTGCGGCGGCGGCACGCCGAAGCCGAATCCGACAACGCTCGGGAACGATACGCCGGCTACATGCGCGAGGTACCTTGCCTGACCTGTAACGGAGATCGACTGAAGCCGTCCTCACTGGCGGTGTCGGTGGGGGGCAAAAACATCGCTGAGGTGGCCAACCTGAGCATCTCCGAACTAGCGGTGTTCATGGGCGGGTTGCGGCTGGGCGAGCGTGAGGCCCGCATCGCCGAGCGGCTAGTGAAGGAAATCAACGAGCGACTCCGCTTCCTGCTCGACGTCGGCCTGGACTACCTCAGCTTGTCCCGCACCGCGGGCAGTCTTTCCGGTGGCGAGGCGCAACGGATTCGGCTGGCCACCCAGATCGGCTCCGGGTTGGTGGGAGTGCTGTACGTGCTTGATGAGCCATCGATCGGGCTTCACCAGCGCGACAACCATCGCCTGATCGAGACCCTGCTGCGGTTGAAGCGGCTCGGCAACACTCTGATCGTGGTGGAGCATGACGAGGACACCATCAGGGCCGCAGATTGGGCAGTCGATATTGGCCCGGGCGCGGGGGAGCACGGTGGCGAAGTGGTGGTTTCCGGGCCGGTGTCCGAACTGCTCGCGCACCCAACGTCATTGACCGGTGCCTACCTGACTGGGCGGCGACGGATTCCGATGCCAGCTACCAGACGTCCGTCCACTGGCCATGCGGTGACGGTGCACGGGGCCACCGAGCACAATCTTCTCGACGTCACGGTTCGCTTCCCGTTGGGGCAGTTCGTTGCGGTCACCGGAGTGTCCGGCTCGGGGAAGTCCTCATTGGTCAACAGCATTCTCTACACCGCACTGTCCAAGAAGATCTATGGTTCCAAGGCGGTGCCCGGGCGGCACCGCTCGATCACCGGGGCTGAGCACATCGACAAGAGCATTCACGTAGATCAATCGCCGATCGGGCGCACTCCGCGTTCGAACCCGGCCACTTACACCGGGGTTTTCGATCGGATCCGCAAGCTCTTTGCCGAAACCGCTGAGGCGAAGGTGCGGGGCTATCAGCAGGGCAGGTTCTCCTTCAACGTGAAGGGTGGGCGCTGCGAGAACTGCGCCGGTGAGGGCACGATCAAGATCGAAATGAACTTCCTGCCCGACGTGTACGTGCCTTGCGAGGTCTGTCACGGGGCCCGCTACAACCGGGAAACCCTGGAGGTGCACTACAAGGGCAAGACGATCTCCGAAGTCCTTGACATGCCGATCGAGGAGGCGTTGGAGTTCTTCGCCCCGATCCAGGCCATCGCCAGGCACCTGCGAACGCTGGTTGATGTCGGGCTTGGCTACGTTCGCCTGGGCCAACCGGCCACGACCCTCTCTGGTGGCGAGGCGCAGCGAGTGAAGCTAGCCGCGGAACTGCAGAAGCGCTCGACGGGGCGCACTTTCTACGTCCTCGACGAGCCCACAACCGGCCTGCACTTCGAAGACATCCGGAAGCTGTTGGAGGTGTTGCAGTCGCTGGTCGACAAGGGCAACACGGTGGTGGTGATCGAGCACAACCTCGACGTGATCAAGGCGGCGGACTGGGTGATCGACCTCGGCCCTGAGGGTGGTTCCCGCGGCGGTTTGGTGATCGCCGAAGGCACTCCCGAACAGGTGGCGGCCAATCCTGACTCCCACACTGGCGGCTTCCTGCGCCACGTGCTGGCCGACCATCGGCAAGTCAGCGGTGGGCAACCAGACCTGTTGGTCAGCTGAAGCCGGGCTCAGCCTCAGCTGATGGTGAGAGTGTCGCCCGATCTGGCCACGTTCGCTTTGCTGAGCGCCCTGGTTGCCGGTCCGGTGAGCACTGAACCGTCGGTCAGGGAGTAGCTCGAGCCGTGGCGACCGCAGACGATCGCCGTATCGCTGACCTGTTGCACCGGCAGGTTCTGATGAGTGCACAGGTAGCTGAAGGCCTCGAACTTTCCGGCCGTGGGTTGAGTGATCACGAACTGCCCGACGATCTTGCCTGATCCGACCGGGATTTCGGCGGCCTTTATCGACACCGGGCCGCTGCTGGCGCCAGCGCTGCCGGGGGCGGTAGAGCAGCCAAGGCAGAAGGCGAGGGTTGATCCCCCTACGGCGATCAGTGCGGTGCGGCGAGAGAGCTGAGCATCGGTCATCGGGAACCTCCAAGGCTTGTAATCGGCATGTTAGGCGGGCTCGGGCGCGGGGCGAGGTCCAAAGGGGTAGGTGTGCTGAGTGGGCGGGATCGGCAGCGGGCGACCTCGGTGTGGGTGGCGTTATCTATGCTGACTCCGTGTTGAAGGACGTTCCTCGTGGCTGACCCGGCCAGTTACCGTCCCGCGCCCGGCACTATCCCGACCGGGCCGGGTGTTTATCGGTTCAGCGACGCCGAGGGACGGGTCGTCTATGTCGGCAAGGCGGTCAACCTGCGCCAGCGACTCAGTTCGTATTTCGCCGACCCGGCCGCGTTGCACTTCCGTACCCAGACCATGGTGCGCACCGCTGCTGCCGTGGATTGGACGCTGGTTCGCAATGAACTCGAGGCGCTCCAACTTGAATACACCTGGATCAAGCAGTACGACCCGCGGTTCAACATCAAATACCGCGACGACAAGTCCTATCCCTGGGTTGCGGTCACCTGGGGCGAGGAGTTCCCGCGCGTCTACGTCGGGCGCGGACCCAAACGCAAGCAGAACCGCTACTACGGTCCGTACGCCCAGGCTTGGGCCATTCGTCAGACCCTGGACTCGTTGTTGCGGGTGTTCCCGATGCGCTCGTGCACCCAAGGTGTGTTCAACAGCGCCAAGTCTTCAGGGCGACCGTGCCTGTTCGGCTACATCGGCAAGTGCGCAGCGCCGTGTGTTGGCCGGGTCAATGCCGAGGATCACCGTGCGCTGGTCGAAGGTGTCTGTGAGTTCCTGGCTGGTCGCACCGCTGGGCTGATCAAACGCCTGGAGACGGAAATGTTCGTCGCCTCAGCCAAGCAGGAGTTCGAGCGAGCCGGGGTGTTGCGCGATCAGCTGGGTGCGCTCAAGCAGGCCTCCGAGCAGAATGCGATCGTGCTTGGCGACGGCACCGACGCCGATGTGGTTGCCCTGGCGACCGATCCGCTGGAGGTGGCAATTCAGGTCTTCCACGTTCGTGATGGCCGGATCCGCGGTGAGCGGGCCTGGGTGGCCGAGCGCAGCGACGACGCTGACGAGGGTGAGTTGTTGGAGCAGTTCCTGCTGCAGCTGTACGGCGATACCGCCCAGAGCGTGCCGCCGTTGGTGTTGTTGCCGCGACTGCCCGCAACCGGTGAGGTGCTCAGCCAGCTGCTCACCGAGGAGCGGGGCACCAAGGTGCGGCTGCGGGTGCCGAAGCGTGGCGACAAGGCCGCCCTGTTGGAGACCGCTGGCCGAAACGCTGCCGACGTGTTGGCCTTGCACAAGTTGCGTCGCTCCAGCGACCTTTCCACCCGAAGCCGGGCGCTGGAAGAGCTCCAGGTGGCCCTCGACCTGCCCCAGGCGCCGCTGCGAATCGAGTGCTACGACATCTCACACACCCAAGGCACCGAGGTGGTGGCCTCGATGGTGGTGTTTGAGGACGGTCTGGCCCGCAAGAGCGAATACCGCCGGTTCGTGATCCGTACCGTCGAAGGCTCCAACGATGTGGGCGCGATGCGCGAGGTGATCACTCGTCGCTTCCGCCGACTTCTAGAGGAGCGCGCCGATGCCGAACAGATCGACGGGCCCCTGCTGATCGATCCGACCACTGGTGCGCCACGGAAGTTTGCTTACCTGCCAGCGCTGGTGGTGGTCGACGGGGGTGCGCCCCAGGTCTCGGCCGCGGCCAGGGCGATGGCCGATCTGGGCATCGCCGATGTGGCGCTTTGCGGTTTAGCCAAGCGCCTGGAGGAGGTCTGGCTGCCAACCCAGGAGTACCCGCTGATCCTGCCTCGGGCCAGCGAGGCGCTTTACCTGCTGCAACGGGTACGTGATGAAGCACACCGCTTCGCCATCACCCATCACCGTGGACGCCGCAGCGCCGCAATGCTCGATTCGGTGCTCGACAACGTTGCTGGACTGGGGGAGTTGCGCCGCAAGGCATTGCTGAAGTACTTCGGCTCGCTGCGAAAGCTGCGCAAGGCCAGCATCGCCGAGCTAGCCGAGGTTCCCGGCATCGGGCCGGCCACTGCGGCGGCCATTTTCGCCGCCTTGGCGGCCCAAGAGCCGGAGTTGGGCGTGAATCTGGCCACCGGTGAAGTGATTCAGGACTGATCGGGCCCGGCGAAGGGAATAATGGCGCCATGAGCGAGTCTGTCGCCACCGTGCGCCTGCTGGTGATCACTGGACTGTCAGGTGCGGGCCGGCGTACCGCCGGGCACACCCTGGAGGATCTGGGTTGGTTCGTGGTGGACAACCTTCCCCCCAGCCTGCTGCCGAAACTGATCGGCGTCTGCCGAGAGCGTGGTTTCGGGCGAGTCGCAGTCGTCCTCGACGTTCGCTCGCGAGCCGAATTCGACCAGCTGCCGGGCGCCTACGCCGCTCTGGACGAGCAGCAGGTCGTCCGCGAAGTGCTGTTCCTCGAAGCCAGCGACGAAGTGATCGTGCGGCGCCAGGAGTCGGTGCGCCGGCCACTTCCGTTGCAGGGCTCGGGACGGCTGCTGGATGGGGTTCATCGCGAGCGGAAGATGCTTGCCGAACTCCGGGCAGATGCCGATCTGGTGATCGACACCACCTCGATCAACATCCACCAGCTTTCAGCTCGGGTGGCCAAGGCGTTCGCGGCAGATCAGGCCGGCGGTCTTCGCTTCACTTTGATGTCCTTTGGCTTCAAACACGGCATCCCGATCGACGCCGACCTGGTGCTGGATGTTCGCTTCCTGCCCAATCCACATTGGGTGCCAGCGCTGCGTACGCAGACGGGACTGTCCAAGCCGGTCTCGGGTTACGTCCTGGGTCAGCCCGGCGCGGAGGAATTCGTTACCAAGGTGGCTGAACTGATTGAGCTAATCGCTCCCGGCTACCTGCGGGAAGGCAAGCGGCATGCGACGGTGGCGATCGGCTGCACTGGCGGGAAGCATCGCTCGACCGCGATTGCTGAGGAACTTGGCCGTCGGCTCAGCGCCAACGGGCAGGTGGTCGGGGTGATCCACCGCGATCTGGGGCTCGAGTGAATCCGTTCGGCCCACTGCCGGCGGTGGTCGCCCTCGGCGGCGGCCATGGCCTGTCAGCAAGCCTGAGCGCGCTGCGTCAACTGACCCCCAGGCTGACTGCCATCGTCACGGTCGCCGATGACGGTGGCTCCTCGGGTCGGTTGCGCGATGAGTTCCCGATCCTGCCGCCAGGTGATCTGCGGATGGCGCTGGCTGCGTTGTGTGGCGACGACGAGGTGGGCCGGGCCTGGGCCGCGGTGCTGCAGTCGCGATTCCCCGGGGACGGGCCGCTGGGCGGGCATTCAATCGGGAACCTCCTGATTGCCGGCCTTTGGCAGCAGCTATCCGACCCGGTAGCTGGGTTGGACATGGTGGCGGCCATGCTCAATGTGGAGGGACGGGTGCTACCGATGGCAGCCGTGCCCCTGGTGATTGAGGCCGAGGTGATCGGTGCTGATCCGGCCAGTCCCGACGAGCGCACTCTGGTTGTCGGCCAGGAAGAGGTCGCGTTGGCCACCGGCGACATCGCCGACGTCCGGCTGGTGCCCGCCAATCCGCCAGCGGTACCCGAGGCGTTGGCGGCAGTGGCCACAGCTGACTACATCGTCCTGGGGCCGGGGTCTTGGTATTCCTCGGTGATCCCACATCTGCTGGTGCCAGAGTTGGCCAGGGCGATCGAGAACAGTCAGGCCCGCCGCATTCTCACCTTGAACCTGGTGCCGACCGCAGATGAGACCCCGGCCTACACCGCGTCTCGACATATCGAGGTGCTTGCCGAGCATGCTCCCGGGCTCCGGTTGGACGCAGTCGTGGCCGACCCAAGCTTCGCCGATGGCGATACTCACCTCGCCACTTTCGTGGCCTCTCTCGGTGCGAAATTAGTGGTGGCGCCGGTGCGGATGCGCGACGGTTCGGCCCGGCATGACCCGCATCTTCTAGCCTCGGTCTACGCCGGGATCATGGGTCTGTAGGCTATGGCCGACCCCGACCAGTAAAGCCAGGAAGGCAGCCGAAGACGATGGCAATGACGCAGCAGGTGAAGGCCGAGTTGGCCACTCTTGAAGTGACCAAACCCGAGCTGCGTAAGGCTGAGGTGGCTTCCCTGCTGCGATTCGCCAACGGTCTGCACATCGCTGGCGGCCGGATAGTGGTTGAGGCCGAGCTGGACACCGGTGGCGCGGCCCGTCGGGTGCGCACCGCGATCGCCGAACTTTTTGGTTTCACTTCAGATTTCGTCGTGATCACCGGCAGTGGCCTGCGTCGGGGCACGCGCTATGTGGTTCGCCTGATCAAAGACGGCGAATCCCTGGCCCGCCAAACTGGTCTGATCGATCAGCGCGGACGTCCGGTGCGCGGGCTGCCCGTCCAGGTGGTTGGGGGCGGCATGGAGGTTTCGGTGGCGGCGTGGCGCGGGGCCTTTCTCGCCCACGGATCGCTGACTGAGCCGGGACGATCGATGGCTTTGGAGGTCACCTGCCCGGGCTCGGAAGCCGCATTGGCCCTAGTAGGAGCCGCTCGGCGGATGGGCATTGGCGCTAAGGCTCGTGAGGTTCGCGGCGTTGATCGGGTGGTGATCCGCGATGGCGATGCCATCGCAGCGATGCTCACCCGAATGGGAGCGCATGAATCCGTGCTGGCCTGGGAGGATCGTCGACTGCGCCGGGAAGTGCGCGCCTCGGCCAATCGGTTGGCTAACTTCGACGATGCGAATCTGCGTCGATCTGCGCGCGCGGCCGTGGCCGCTGGGGCCCGGGTCAAGCGGGCTTTGGAGATCCTCGGCGACGACGTGCCCGAACACCTGCTGGTGGCCGGACGGCTCCGGCTGGAGCACAAACAGGCCAGTCTTGAGGAACTCGGCGGCCTGCACGTCCCCCCGCTGACCAAGGACGCGGTGGCTGGGCGGATCCGGCGATTGCTCGCCACGGCCGACAAACGTGCATCTGACCTGGGCATCCCGAACACCGAAGCAGTGCTTAGTCCCGACATGTTAGACGACCGCGACTGAACCGTAAGACGGTTTGCGGAAACCAAGCGGTCCTCGCTCAAGCCGGTAGGGTAGGGACGTATCTGGTTGGGCCGCCTCCTGCGCCACCGGGACAACGTAAACCGAAGGAGATTTACTCGATATGACCGTCAAGGTAGGCATCAACGGCTTCGGACGAATCGGCCGCAACTACTTCCGCGCAATGGTCGCCGCCGGCGCTGACCTCGAAGTAGTCGCAGTCAACGATCTGACCGACAACAAGACTCTGGCCAATCTGCTGAAGTACGACTCGATCCTGGGGCGCTTCCCCGGTGCAGTCACTGCAGACGAGACCGCGCTCTACGTGGACGGCAAGGAGATCAAGGCGTTCGCCGAGCGTGATCCGGCCAATCTGCCCTGGGGCGAGCTCGGCGTCGACATTGTGATTGAGTCGACCGGATTCTTCACTGACGCCACCAAGGCCAAGGCCCACCTCGATGCGGGCGCGAAGAAGGTGCTGATCTCGGCACCGGCCAAGAACGAAGACATCACCATCGTGATGGGTGTGAACGACGAGTTGTATGACCCCGCGGCGCACAACATCATTTCCAACGCCTCCTGCACCACCAACTGCCTGGCCCCGATGGCCAAGGCGTTGAACGACGGCATTGGCATCGTCAAAGGCCTGATGACTACTATTCACGCCTACACCCAGGACCAGAACCTGCAGGACGCCCCGCATTCGGATCTGCGTCGCGCTCGCGCTGCTGCGCTGAACATCGTCCCGACCACCACCGGTGCAGCCAAGGCTGTCGCCCTGGTGTTGCCGGAGTTGAAGGGCAAACTGGACGGCTACGCGCTGCGGGTGCCGATTGCCACCGGCTCGGTCGTTGACCTCAGCTTCGAGGCCGCTCGCGAGACCACCGTCGAGGAGATCAACGCGATCGTCAAGGCTGCTGCCGAGGGCCCCCTGAAGGGCATCCTGGAGTACAACACTGATCCGATCGTCAGCAAGGACATCGAGACCTACCCGCTGTCCAGCATCTTCGATGCGCCGCTGACCAAGGTCATTGGCAACCAGGTGAAGGTCGTTGCCTGGTATGACAACGAGTGGGGCTACTCCAACCGGCTGGTCGACCTGACCGTGCTGGTGGGCTCGAAGCTCTGACCCCTTTTAACCCAAAACACTCACGACTGGGCCGGCTCGCGGATTCGCGGGTCGGCCCGGCGTGGCTCAAGCCCAAAAATAGAGAAAGGCTGGACTCGTGAAGTCTGTTGACGATCTCGGAGACCTGCGTGGCCAGCGGGTACTGATCCGCTGTGATTTCAATGTGCCGCTGGACGGCGAGACCATCACCGATGATGGTCGCATCAAGGCGGCGCTGCCGACCCTGACCAAGCTCCGCGATGGCGGCGCCAAGGTGGTCGTGATGGCTCACCTGGGCCGTCCCAAGGGCAAGGTCAAGCCGGAGTATTCGTTGGCTCCGGTGGCCAAGCGCCTTGCCGAGCTGCTCGGTTCGCAGGTGTCCCTTGCTGGCGACGTCGTCGGCGAGAGTGCCCAGGCTACGGTGGCAGCACTGGCTGACGGTGAAATCGCGCTGTTGGAAAATGTGCGCTACGAACCGGCAGAAGAATCCAAGGATGAAGCTGAGCGCGCTGCGCTAGCCGCCAAGTACGCAGCCCTCGGCGACGTCTTCGTCTCCGACGGCTTCGGTGTGGTGCACCGCAAGCAGGCCTCCGTCTACGACGTGGCCAAGCTGTTGCCCAACGCCGCGGGCTACCTGGTGGCCAAAGAGGTGGAGGTGCTGAAGAAGCTGACCGTCACCCCTGAGCGTCCCTACGTCGTGGTGCTGGGCGGGGCGAAGGTGGCCGACAAGTTGGCCGTCATCGACAACCTGCTGCAGGCCGCAGACACGCTCATCGTCGGCGGTGGAATGGCCTACACCTTCCTGAAGTCGAAGGGCTACGAGGTGGGCACCTCGCTGTTGGACGCCGAAAAGGTCGAAGCGGTCGCCGGCTACCTGACCCAGGCCGAAGGGTTGGGCAAGCAACTCCTGCTGCCAACCGATGTGGTGGTTTCGCCGGCGTTCGGGCCCGAGGGTCCGGCTACGGTGGTCGCGGCGGACGCGATCCCGGCAGATCAGATGGGCCTGGACATTGGCCCGGATACCCGAGCGGCGTTCGCTGCGGCGATCCACGGCGCCAAGACCATCTTCTGGAACGGGCCGATGGGCGTGTTCGAGATGGAGCTGTTCGCAGCTGGCACCGAGGCGGTCGCCAAGGCCCTCACCGAAACTGCGGGCTTCACCGTGGTCGGTGGCGGCGATTCGGCCGCGGCCGTGCGTCAGCTCGGCTTTGCCGATGAAGCCTTCGGTCACATCTCGACCGGCGGCGGCGCGTCTCTGGAATACCTGGAGGGCAAAGAACTGCCCGGCCTGGCCGTACTGGAAGTGGGGAACTGACATGGCACGCACACCGCTGATGGCTGGCAACTGGAAGATGAACCTCAACCATGTTGAGGCCACCGGTCTGGTGCAGAAGCTGGCCTGGACGTTGAAGGACGTCCGCTACGACGAGACCAAGTCGGAGGCGGCGGTAATCGTCCCGTTTACCGACCTGCGCTCGGTGCAGACCATCATCGAAGGCGACAAGCTGCCGCTGAAGTGGGGGGCCCAGGACGTGTCGGTGCACGCCGGTGGCGCCTACACCGGCGAAATCTCGGCCGAGATGCTGGCCAAGCTCAACTGCGCCTACGTGGTGGTGGGCCATTCGGAGCGCCGGGAGTACCACGGTGAAACCGATGCACTCATCGGGGAGAAGGCCAAGGCCGTCTTTGCTGCCGGCATGACGCCGATCATCTGCTGTGGCGAAGTGCTGGAGATCCGCAAAGAGGGCATCCACGTGCCGCACGTCCTGGCTCAGGTGAAGGACTGTCTGGCCCCGCTGAGCGCCGAACAGGTGGCGGCGGCAGTGATTGCCTACGAACCGGTGTGGGCGATCGGCACGGGCGAGGTGGCGACCCCTGAGGATGCCCAGGAAGTGTGTGGCGCGATCCGCAGCTATGTGGCCGAGGCCTTTGGCGCGGTTGCAGCTGAGGCCGTCCGGATCCAGTACGGCGGCTCGGTCAAGGCCAGCAATGTGGTCGAGATCATGGCTAAGCCTGATGTGGACGGCGCTCTGGTCGGTGGCGCAAGCCTCAACGCCGACGAGTTCGCCAAGATTGTGATGTTCTATTCCGTCAACGGCTGAACGCCGCTTGGGCCAGGGCCGGCCTCGCCGAACCGCGCTGCGGTTACCACGGGGCCGGCCACCTCGGCCACAGAGCCGAGTCGGCGGGCGCCCCAGTCGGGGCGTTTGGCCGATACTTGGCTGGATCCGAGAGGCGTTTCGGCCGATCGGGGTAACCTGAGTTAGGATTCTCGACGTGATTGCACTAACGATGACCTGGCCGATCATGACCCTCTCGGTGGTGCTCATCCTTACCAGCATCGTGCTTGCTCTATTCATCCTGCTCCACAAGAGCCGCGGTGGTGGCATGTCCGACCTGTTCGGTGGCGGCATGTCCACCGGGATGGGTGGCACCTCGGTGGCGGAGCGGAATCTGGACCGACTGACCATCATCATTGGGGTGCTCTGGTTGGCCGCCATTATCGGTCTGCTGGTGTTGTATCGGTACTTTCCCGAACTCGGGACGCTTGGATGAGGCCTGGCCTCAACTTTATAAGGGAGCACTCAGTTGGTTGGTGGTAGTGCCATCCGGGGCAGCAGGGTCGGTGCTGGGCCGATGGGCGAGGCCGAACGCGGTGACGCGGCCCCTCGTCTTTATGTCTCCTATTTCTGCGCGAACCGGCACGAGACTCGTCCGGCCTTCGCAGCTGAAGCGGTAGTTCCAGAAACTTGGGATTGTCCGCGTTGTGGTCTTCCGGCGAACCTGGATTCGGAGAATCCGCCGCCGCCGCCGAAGATCCAGCCTTACAAGACCCACCTGGCCTACGTGAAGGAACGCCGCACCGATGATGAAGCGGTGGCGATCCTGGCCGAGGCATTGGAGTCGTTGCGCGCTCGGCGCGCGTCCGGCGAAGTCATTTACTGAGATCGGCGCCGGCGAGATCGTCGGCGCCCTGCTCGGAACCGGCTACAGGCTGCACTCGAAGTAGGGCAGTTCGGCCGCAGATTCTTCGTCCAACAGCCAAAGGGTTCGATCCCGACCGGTCACTCGACCGGCCGGCAGTTCGGTGTCGCCGCCAATGGCCCGCGCCACTGCGGCGGATTTGTCAGCGCCAGGCACCAACAGCCAAACCTGGGCCGAAGTATTGATCCGAGCGAGCGTGAGGCTAATGCGCTCCGGTGGCGGCTTGGGCGCATCACTGACGCCGATCACCGGTTGGTTGGTGGTCTCGCTGGAGGGGTGATTAGGGAAGATCGAGGCCACGTGGCCGTCCGGCCCCATCCCGAGAAGGCAGAGGTCGAAGACGGTGTCACCCAACTCCTTGGCATAGGTCGCAGCTGATGCGGCGGCATCGACGGTTCCGTCGGCGCTCGGCATCGGGTGGGTGTGGGCCGGATCGATCGGGAACGCGCTGGCGAGCAGGGCTAGTGCCGGCCCCGCGTTGCGTTCGGGGTCTTCGGTGGGCAGGAAGCGCTCATCGGACCACCACAACTCCAAACGGGAGGTGTCCAGGTCTGAGGACGGAACCAGCTTGCTGAACTCGGCGTAGGTCGCCATGGCAATTCGGCCACCGGCCAGACATACCTGCGGGGTGTGCCCATCGGCCTGGAGTGCTACCAAGGTGGTGAGCAGTCGGTTGGCGGCCCGGACAGCGAGGTCGTCGGCATCCTCGTGGCGTACCACCTGCACCATTGGCATGGTCACTTGGTCAACTCCACCTCGCCGCTACTGGTTCGATCATCGAACCAGAACCGCCATGCTATCTGCTTGCTGGTAGGAGTCGTCCAATCCGCAGCTGGCTGTTTCGGGCCTCGTCAACGATTGGCTGCCCGGCCTCTGGCGGGGGACCGGGCAGCAGCATCGGTACAGAACATGCGATCCGTTGCGGGGGTCAGCGCCTACCCACGGGTTGTACCGGGAACGAGCGACCATCAGGGAGCGGCGCAGATTACCCGAACCATTCACTGATCTTGCGCTGGAGTTCATCTTCGAAGGAGTTGTCGTCGTGCTTACGGGCGATCCAAGCCGTGAAATTGCCACCGGCCAGCGCGTCCAACTCGGCGCGGCAGGCGTCCGGCTCGCGAACCGCCCGCAGGAGCAGCTTCTCGGCCTCGGCGCTATTCCGCCAGAAGAAGGGGTAGCCCTCCGGGACCAGGGCCCGGGCCCAGCTGGTATCAGGCAGGATCCCCACCACACCGGCCGCCATCGCCTCGACGTACTCCAAACCGTAGGACTCCTCGGTGGCGGTGGCCAGGAAGGCCGTGGTTGCGGCCAGTGCCTCCCAGTAGGACACCCGAGTTGCGGTGAGCGGACCGGCCCAGACCCAGTCCTTTTGGGACAGGGTCATGGCCAGTTCGGAGACCAGATGAGATTCGTGCAGCCGCATCGAGACCCGCAGCGGCACCTGGCGATGCACCTTCTCCACGATTTCCATGAACAGCTTGGGGCGCTTTCGCTCGGAGAGGTAGATCGCCGGATAGAGGACGATCGGGAACTCGGTTTGCCGCCGTGGTTGAACGTGTTCGACAGTGAAGCCGAGGTTCGCCCAGCCCACCTTGGCCTTCTCAGCGACCGCTGGCACCGTCCAGCGCCGGACGGTCTCGCGCACCGCCAGTGCCGTGCGCTCGGAGTTGGCGAAGGTCGGGAACAGGGCGAAGCTGAGCGCTTCGATCAGCTGGGGCACCTGATCGGCGTAGTTGGTGGTGGGCCCCCACTGGAAGTTCATCACCGCCGGGGATTCGCCGTGCTCGCGCAGGGTGCGCCACACCCGGGTGGAGTCCAGCACGTCGAGGTTGACCACCAAGGTGGTATCGGTTTCGACGAAGTCGACCCCCATCAGGTCGAAACCATTGCAGCGGCGCTGTCCAGGCCCGATCAGGATCGGGTTGTCGGACAGGTTGAGGAGCCGTCGCACCAGGGTGGCCCCGGCATCGTGGCCGCCGACGTTCCCGTCAGCGTCCAGCTGAACCTGGTCCCATTTGATCGCCAGCCGTCTCATCGCTGCTCACCAGCCTTTGCAAGGTCGTCTTGGGGTTTGGGGGTGAGATCCGGGTTGGTGGATCTCGGAGTCGCCGTCAGGGGTGCGGGCGACGACAACGGTTCTGGTTCGAGAGGTTCAGCCGGCAGGCCCTGAGCCTCACCGACCCCACCCCTGATCCGCATGCCGTAGAAGGAGCGGTAGACGAAGTAGGCCGAGGCCAGGAAGAATGCCGCGGCCAAGACCTGCACCAGCAACTGAGAGCCCTGAGCGCTCAGGCTGACTGCCAACTCCACGGCCAACAGGCCGAACAAGGTGGTGAACTTGATCACGGGATTCAGTGCCACCGAAGAGGTGTCCTTGTATGGGTCGCCCACGGTATCGCCGACGATGGTGGCGTCATGCAGGGCGGTGCCCTTGGCGTGCAGGTCGACTTCGACGATCTTTTTGGCGTTGTCCCAGGCGCCGCCGGCGTTGGCCATGAAGATCGCCTGGTAGAGACCGAAGATCGCGATCGAGATCAGGTAGCCGATGAAGAAGTACGGCTCGACGAAGGCGAACGCCAGGGTGGCGAAGAAGATGCCCAAGAAGATGTTGAGCATGCCCTTCTGCGCGTACTGGGTGCAGATCTCGACCACCTTGCTGGAGTCGGCTTTGGAGGCTCTGGTGGCCCCGTCGTCGAGCTTGATGTTGGCCTTGATGAACTCAACGGCTCGGTAGGCGCCGGTGGTCACCGCCTGAATGGACGCACCGGTGAACCAGTAGATGACTGCGCCGCCGGAGATCAGGCCGAGCAGGAATGGCGGGTGCAGTAGCGAGAGGTTCGCCATGTTTTGGGTGAGCCCTGAGGTCAGCGCCATCACGATGGAGAAGATCATGGTGGTCGCGCCGACTACCGCGGTGCCGATCAGCACTGGTTTGGCGGTGGCCTTGAAGGTGTTTCCGGCGCCGTCGTTCTCCTCCAGCATCTGCTTGCCCGCTTTCCAGGCCGGCTTGATGTTGAAGTCTCGCTCCAGCTCTTCGTCGATCCCGTCCACCTCTTCGATCAGGGACAGCTCGTAGACGCTCTGGGCGTTGTCGGTCACTGGGCCGTAGGAATCGACGGCGATCGTTACCGGGCCCATGCCCAGGAAGCCGAAGGCCACCAGCCCGAAGGCGAACACCGCCGGCGCGATCATCAGCCCTTCCATGCCCTCGCCAAGTTGGCTGATGCCGAAAGCTGCCGCCATCAGGGACACGATGGCCATGCCGAGCCAGTAGGCGGAGAAGTTGCCAGCGACCAGACCCGAAAGGATGTTCAGGCTGGGGCCGCCTTCACGCGAAGACTTCACTACTTCGCGCACGTGTTTGGACGAAGTGGAAGTGAAGACCTTCACCAACTCCGGAATGAGGGCGCCAGCCAAGGTGCCACACGACACGATGGTGGCCAGCTTCCACCACATCCCATCGGCGTCACCGCTCAGGTTGCCCAGCATCAAATACGAGCTGAGGTAGGTGAGGACGATCGAGGTGATTGAAGTGAGCCAAACCAGCTGGGTCAGCGGCTGCTCGAAATCCATCCGCTTGGCGTCGCGGTAGCGCTGGGTAACCAGCACATCGTTGATCAGATAGGACGCGGCTGATGCAATGAGCATCACGGCGCGAACGGTAAAGATCCAGACCAGCAGGGTGGCCTGCATTGCCGGATCGTGGACGCCAAGCAGAATGAAGGTGATCAGGGCGACGCCGGTGACGCCGTAGGTCTCGAATCCGTCGGCCGAAGGCCCCACTGAGTCACCAGCGTTGTCGCCAACGCAGTCGGCGATCACACCGGGGTTGCGGGCGTCGTCCTCTTTGATCTTGAACACGATCTTCATCANNCGGCGATCTTGGTGAAGATGCCGCCAGCGATCCGCAGGGCAGAGGCGCCGAGGGACTCACCGATTGCGAAGCCGATGAAGCAAGCGCCAGCCAGGTCGGCAGGCAGGAACAGCAGGATGATCAGCATCATCATCAGCTCGGTGGAGATCAGCACCATGCCGATGCTCATGCCCGAGCGCATCGGGATTCGGTGCACCGGCAGCGGCTTGCCCCCAAGGGCGGCGAAGGCGGTGCGGGAGTTGGCGAATGTGTTGACCCTGATGCCGTACCAGGCCACGCCGTAGGAGCCAGCCATGCCGATGACAGCGAACAGCATTACGATCGCCACCCGGTCCCAGCTCAGCCCGGCCAGGAACTTGAAGTAGACCAGGATGACCGTGCCGATGAAGGCGAACAGAATCAGCAGGAACTTGCCCTGTTGGTAGAGGTAGGTCTTGCAGGTGGCATAGATGAGCTCGGAGATCTCTCGCATCGAGTTGTGGACCGGCAACTGCTTCAGCGCCCGGTAGCTGACCAGTCCGAAGACCAGCCCACCCAGGCAGACCATCAGGCCAGCTAGCAGCAGGGTGCGGCCGTCAACGGCACCAAAAAAGGTGGTGGCGCCCAGATCGGGCAGCTTCAGGTTCACCTCGGAGGTGTGTCCGGGGCTGCCGCCACCTCCGGAGCCACCGGCACAGCCAGCCAAGCTCAAGGTGGTCAGTACCCCGATGGCGGTGAGGCCGGTTCTGAGGCTGATTTGGCGGGGACGCTGGGCGTCCTGCGGGTCTTGCTTCCTACTCACTTCTGCTTCCTTGCACGAGTTGGAGGACCGCTGTCTGTCGGCTTTGACAAGACAATCCAATGACGTAACAAACTTCGGTTCCACTTTACGCCCATCGTTGATCTGCTGCATGCGGCGGGCAAAAACCTGGGCGCGGTGTCTCGCTCGCTGGGACGGTCCGGCTGCTAGTTGACCACGGTTCCGCCGCTGGGGGGTTACGACTTTGTGAAGCCGCGTGGATGGGGGATTTGACGGCCAGCACATTTAGATCAGAATGGTGTTGTGAAAAGCGAGACACTCGAGAGCCCGGTGACTGAGGCGCAGGCTGCGGCCGACGCTTCCACCCGTAGCCGGGTCTCCCGCTCGATCCTGCAACACGGCCCATCGACCGCTAACGACTTGGCGCTCCGCCTGGGATTGACGCCGGCGGCAGTGCGTCGGCACCTCTCGGTGCTGTCGGATTCGGGTCAGGTGACCAGCCGTCAGCAGCGGATCTATGGCCCGCGTGGCCGGGGCCGTCCGGCCAAAGTGTTCGAACTCACTGACTCCGGCCGCGGCATCTTTTACCAGGCCTACGATCGCCTGGCCAATGACGCCTTGCACTACCTCTACCACTTGGGTGGAGATCAGGCGGTGGATAGGTTCGCTGCCAGCATCTCCGAGCCGATCACCCTGCGCTTCGAGGAACTGCTTCCGGAATACGACAGCAGGGCAGAGGCGTTGGTGGAAGCGCTGACCGCAGAGGGTTTTGTGGCTTCGTTGAAGCCACTGTCCACCGGGGTTCAGCTGTGTCAGTTTCACTGTCCGTTCGCCCACGTAGCAACTGAGTTCCCCCAGCTGTGTGAGGCCGAGACCAAGGCCTTTGCCAAGATGCTCGGCTCGCACGTGCAGCGGCTGGCCACCATCGCCCACGGCGACGGGGTGTGCACCACCCATGTGCCGCGACCGGTTCGCCCGGCCGGCACAGAGCCCGAAAGGAAGACGGTATGACCGCTATAACCCCGTCCGCTCCCGGTCTGGGAGCCACCCAGGAACAGCATCTGGACGCCCTCGGCGCCTATCAGTACGGCTGGCATGACTCAGACGCGGCTGGCATCTCGGCTCAACGAGGGCTCAACGAAGGCGTGGTACGCCGGATCTCGGCGCTGAAGAGCGAGCCGGAGTGGATGCTTGAGTTGCGGCTGAAGTCGCTGCGGATGTTCGAGCGCAAGCCAATGCCGACCTGGGGTGCTGACCTCAGCGGTATCGACTTCGACAACATCAAGTACTTCGTCCGCTCGACCGAGAAGCAGGCCCAAACCTGGGACGACCTGCCCGATGACATCAAGCGCACCTATGACCGACTGGGCATCCCCGAGGCCGAGAAGGCCCGGTTGGTCTCCGGCGTGGCCGCCCAATACGAGTCTGAGGTCGTCTACCACAAGATCAACGAGGAGTTGGAGCGCCAAGGCGTCATCTTCCTCGACACCGACACCG
>DIVW01000041.1 GCA_002428365.1 Propionibacteriaceae bacterium UBA6122 | reverse complement strand
TGCAGAACTCCATGATGTTCACGCCATGCGGACCGAGAGCGGTACCGACCGGCGGAGCAGGAGTTGCCGCACCCGCGTTCAAGGCCACCTTGACGATCGCGGCTACCTTCTTCTTGGGAGGCATTCTGATTGGGTCCTTCTGGTTGGATGGTTCTGCCGTCCGGCCGGCGGCCGGCGGCACTGCGAGGCTTAGACCCGCTGGATCTGGCCGAGAGTCAGATCGACCGGGGTCTCCCGGCCGAGGATCTCGACCAGCGCCTTCAGGCGTTGGCTGTTCGCATTGATTTCGGTGATGGTCGCATGCACTCCAGCGAACGGGCCCTGGACCACCATCACCGAATCCCCGACGTTGAAGTCGGCGATTTCGATCTTCTTTGCGCGGCTCTTGCCGCCACCTGTGGAGGCTGCCGCTGCCAAGGCCAGAGCGGCCGGGGCAAGCATCTTCTCTACTTCATCCAGGCTGAGCGGCACTGGAGAACTGGCATGCGCCACGAACCCGGTGACCGATGGCGTGTGCCGCACCGCTGCCCAGGAGGCGTCAGTGAGCTCCATGCGCACCAGCACGTAGCCGGGCAGGACGGTGCGGGTGACCGATTTGCGGGCGCCGTTGCGAGTCTCGATGACCTCTTCGGTCGGCACGACCGCCTCGTAGATGTAGTCCTCCATGCCGAGGGTCTTGACCCGGTTGTCCAGGTTCTGCTTGACCCTGTTCTCCATGCCGGAGTAGGTGTGGATGACATACCAGTCGCCTACCTGGCTGCGCAGTCGCTGGTGCAACTCCGCCAGCACGGCCTCGTCGTCGGCATCCAGTTCCTCTGGCTCAGGTTCGGGCTCAGCGGCATCTTCGGTGAGGTTTGCCAGCAAGTCAGCGTCAGTCTGAGCATCACCAGCGTCACCGAAATCTAGGTTTAGGTCGAGATCGTCTGACTCGGCAGCCTCAGGCAAGCCAAGATCGATCTCGATGGCGTCGGCTTCGAGTTCTTCGAAGCCGCCGTCGGTCGGGGTGTTTTCGATCGTCACAGGTATTCGCTTCCTTGCCTCAGCCGAACAGCTTCAAAATTGCGGCACCGAAACCCAGGTCGAGCAGAGAAACGATGCCGATCATGATCAGTACGAAGACCAACACCACCAGGAAATACTGCTGGAGTTGATCCCAAGTCGGCCAAACAACCTTCTTCAACTCACCGATGGACTCACGGGTGAACTGAACCGGCGTGGTCCGCTTGTGCTCCGGCTCGCCATCACCGGAGCGCTTCGGGGTGGCGTGGCCCTTACCGGTGCCAGCATCGTCGGCATTCTTGCGGGTTGGGCGGGCACTGGCGGCGGCTTTGGCCACCTTCTCCGATTCAGTCAGGGACGCCTCATCGAGGTCTTCCAGCCCCATCTCTTCGAGCTCGGCATCGCCGAGGTGTGCGTCGTCAGGGACGTCGGCCGCGGCCCGGTCCTTTTTCTGCACCACTTCGGCAGTCCTCTTCTTTCGCTCGTCCGATGTTGCTGGCTGGTCGTCTTTCGACTCCCAACCCAGCAGGGCAAGAGGGACTTGAACCCCCAACCTGCGNNCTGCGGTTTTGGAGACCGCTGCTCTGCCAATTGAGCTATTGCCCTCAGCCGGCGACCCCTTACCTGCAGACCATGCGCTCGGGCATAGACCAGCAGAGAACGCGGCCACCAAGTACAGGATTGTACGGGTATTACGAAGGTGAGTCGAACCGGCGCACCCGCTCAGCGCACCCGCATCCCCGGGGTGGCGCCGGAGTCAGCCTCCAGCAAGAAGATCCCCGGGTGCTGTGACTCATCGGCATGTGCTGCCGCCAACACCATGGCCTCGCTGACCCCGAAGCGCATGGTCCGTGGCGCCAAATTGGCCACCACAACGGTCAACCGTCCAACCAGGTCGGTTGGCTGGTAAACAGGGGCGATCCCCGACAGGACATTCCGGGTAGCGTCCTCCCCCACATCCAGAGTCAACTGGAGCAGTTTGTTGCTGCCGTCGACCGCCTCCGCGGCCACGATTCGAGCCACCCTAAGGTCGACCGCGTTGAACTGGTCGATGCTGATCTGATCGGCCAACTCCTGGCCGCCAGGCGCTGGCGCCACCTCAGCATCGGGGCTTGGCTCGGGCGTGGGCGCTTCGAAAAGCTGATCGACCAGGGCACCGTCCACTCGCTGCATCAGGTGCTGGTAGCGGCCGATGGTGTGCTCACCAAGAAGCGTGGCGGTGTCGTCCCAGCTGAACTGGTCAACCTTGAGGAAGTCGGCGACCGCAGTGGCAACTCCCGGCAGTACCGGCGCCAACATCACCGTCAGCAGCCGGAAGGCCTCGATTCCAGTCGTGCAGGCCTGGTGCAACTCGATCTCAGAGCCCTCGACCTTGGCCAATTCCCAGGGCTTGTGGGCCTCGATGTAGGTGTTCACCTTGTCGGCCAGCGCCATGATCTCGCGCAACGCTTTACCGAACTCCCTGGATTCATAGAGTTCAGCCACCACCGGTGCCTGCGCCTGCAGCTGGGCCAGGAGTTCGCCGCCGTCAGCACCCACCTCAGCACTGAGCCGGCCATCGAAACGCTTGGACAAGAAGCCGGCGACTCGGCTGGCGATGTTGACGTACTTGCCGACCAGGTCGGAGTTCACCCTGGTGACGAAATCGTCAGGGGTGAAATCGACATCCTCGACGTGGGAGTTCAGCTTGGCGGTGATGTAGTAGCGCAGCCAGTCCGGATTCAGACCCAACTCCAGGTAGCGCAGCGGGCTGATGCCAGTGCCCCGGCTCTTGCTCATCTTCTCTTCGCTCACGGTGATGAAGCCGTGGACGTAGACGTTGTTGGGCACCTTGCGGCCGGAGAAGTGCAGCATCGCCGGCCAGAACAGGGTGTGGAAATAGACGATGTCCTTGCCGATGAAGTGGATCTGCTCGGTAGCCGGATCGGCCAGGAACGCCGCGACGTCCTCGCCCCGCTTGTCGAACAGGTTCACCAACGAAGCCAGGTAGCCGATCGGCGCGTCCAGCCAGACGTAGAAGTACTTTCCGGGCGCACCAGGAATCGGGATGCCGAAATAGGGGGCGTCCCGCGAGATGTCCCAATCGGAGAGACCACCGGCCCCGGCTTCGTCAGTGACGAACCACTCCCGCACCTTGTTGGCAACCTCGGGCTGAAGCTTGCCGTCCTGGGTCCACTGGGTCAGGTAGTCCACACAGCGGGGGTCGGACAGCCGGAAGAAGAAATGCTCGCTACTGCGCAACACCGGGGTGGCTCCGGACAAGGCCGAGTATGGATTCAACAGGTCAGTGGGGGCATACACCGCTCCACAGACCTCACAGGAGTCGCCGTACTGGTCCGCGGCACCGCACTTGGGGCAGGTGCCCTTGATGTACCGGTCGGGCAGGAACATCGACTTGACCGGATCGTAGAACTGCTCCACGTCACGCACGTCGATCAGCCCGGCATCTTTGAGCCCCAGATAGATCGACTGGGCCAACTCGGTGTTCTCCGGGCTGTCGGTGGAATGCCAGTTGTCGAAGGAGATGTTGAAGCCGTCCAAGTAGGCCTTGCGGCCAGAGGCAATCCGCGCCACGAACTCCTGCGGGGTCAGACCGGCCTTCTCCGCCGCGATCATGATCGGTGCGCCATGGGCATCATCGGCCCCGACGAAGTACACCTTCGAGCCCATCATCCGCTGGTAGCGCACCCAGACATCAGCCTGGATGTACTCCATCATGTGACCGATATGGAACGGCGCATTGGCATACGGCAGCGCAGTGGTCACGAACAACGTCCGGGTCATTACCGAGTTCCTCTCATTGGCCGCTTGGGCCGATGCGGCCGTCACAGGACAGCCGCGATCGCGCCAGCGACCTTCTCCACGTTCTTGTTGTTGAGCGCAGCGACGCAGATTCGACCAGCGTCAGTGCCGTAGACGCCATGCTCGGCGCGCAGCCGCTCCATCTGATCGACCCGTAGCCCTGAATAGCTGAACATGCCCACTTGGTCAGTAATGAAACTGAAGTCTTTGCTCACCCCGGCGGCAACCAGCCCCGCTTCCAGCTGGCGACGCATCTCTTTGATTCGCACCCGCATGCCCGCGAGTTCCTGCTCCCACACGGCGCGCAACTCGGGGTCACCGAGCACCTTCGCTACCACGGCAGCACCATGAGTAGGTGGGTTGGAGTAGACGGTGCGGATCGTCGCCTTCAGTTGCGATAGTGCCCGAGCGGCTTCATCAGCGTCGGCGGTGACCACGCTAAGGGCACCCACCCGCTCGCCATAGAGGCTGAAACTCTTGGAGAACGAGGACGCCACCAGCACGGGAATACCAAGACCAGCGAACAGCTCAACAGCGGCGCGATCGCCGTCCAGTCCGGCGGCGAAGCCCTGGTAGGCCAAGTCGAGGAACGGCACCAGCCCACGGGCCACCACTACTTCAGCCACCTGCGCCCACTGTTGCGGGCTCAGGTCGTAGCCGGTGGGGTTGTGACAGCAGGCATGCAAAACCACCACCGTGCCGGGCTCGGCCACCGACAGATCGGCCAGCATGCCTTCGATGTCTACCGCGTGAGCGGCCGCGTCGTAATACCGGTAGCCGGAAACCTCAAATCCGGCTCGAGTGAACAGCGCCTGGTGGTTCTCCCAAGACGGGGTGGAGAGGAGCACCTTTCGCTGGGCCGAAGTCGACTTGAGAAACTCCGCACCGATTCGCAGGCCGCCCGTACCACCCAAACCCTGGACGGCAACAACCCGACCAGCAGCAACCTCAGCACTACCGGAGCCAAAAACAAGTTCCTTAACCGCGGTGTTGTAGGCGGGCATCCCGTCGATCGGCAGGTAGCCGCGCGCTGTCGGAGCCTGCGCCAGCCCGAACTCGGCTTGGCGGACGCAGTCCAATAGCGGCACCTTGCCGTCCTCGCCCAAGTAGACCCCCACACCGAGATTCACCTTGTCAGCGCGGGTGTCGGCAACGAAGGCCTCGGTCAGGCCGAGGATCGGGTCGCGCGGCGCCATCGGGACGCTGGACAGAATGCTCATGACAGGAATTCCTTCGTTGGTCAGGGATCGCAGCTAAGTGTAAAGCGTAGACAGCAAGGCACTCAGCGAGCACCGTCGCGCTGGCCCTAGTCGTCGAGGCTGAGTCCGACGAGAACCGGTTCAGCAATCAGCTGAATCCCGTAGGCCTTCTCCACCCCGGCCCGCACTTCCCGGGCCAGAGCCAACACATCGGCGGCTTTGGCGCTACCCCGATTGGTCAGAGCGAGAGTGTGCTTTGCCGAGAGTCGAGCCAGCCCGTGACCGTAGCCTCGATTGAAACCGGCATGCTCGATCAGCCAGGCCGCGCTGGTCTTCACCCGTCCATCCGGTTGAGGGTAGGACGGGGCACCGTCCGGGATCCGGTCCGACCCAGCCAGTACCGGGTTGGTGAAGAAGCTGCCAGCACTCCAAGTGTCGTGATCGGCCGGGTCGTAGACCATGCCCTTGCTGCGACGCAGCTCCAACACCGCCGTTCGCACCTCGGTGATTGCAGCGCGTTCGCCGATTTCGATGCCCAACGCTCGCGCCAACTCAACGTAGCGAATAGGGGCGGCAAGATCTCCCAACCGGAACTGGAAGCTCACCGAAAGCACCACCCACCGGCCCGGCTCGCGCTTGAACAGCGAATCGCGGTAGCCAAATCCACACTCGATGGCCGAGAAAGTGCGAATCGCGCCCTCACGACGGTCGTAAGTGCGCACCCGCGCAATGACCTGGGAGACCTCCTGGCCGTAGGCGCCGACGTTCTGCACCGGCGTAGCCCCGACCAAACCGGGAATCCCGGCCAATGCTTCGACACCGACTTGACCTTGAGCAACAGTGGCCGCCACGAAGGCGTCCCACGGCTCCCCGGCAGCGACGGTGAGGAAGGCGCCAGAACAAGCGGCTACGTCATCAACCCGCACCCCGCGAAGGCGTCCGGTGTAGATCACTTTGCCCTCGAAACCAGCATCGGCGATCAAGACATTTGAACCGCCACCCAGTATCAACACCGGCTGCCCGGCGGCATCGGCGGCCGACACCTCGGCAATCAGTTCGTCCTCGCTGGTCGGTTCGGTCCAAACGTCGGCTGGTCCACCGACGCCAAAGGTGGTGTGCCGGGCCAACAACTCAGTCAAGGCGCACCTCGGCGGTCGCCGAGCCGAGAACCTTCACCTCAGCACTGGTGGCCTCGATCGAGATCGTGGCCACTTGGTCGGTGACAGCGGTGACGGTGGCGGCGAAGCGCACCTCAACACCGCCCACGGCTGGCACCACCACTGGTTTGGTGAAACGGACGTAGTAGCTGAGCACCCGGGCCGGGTCGCCGGCCCAATCGGTGACTACTCGCAGCGCGGTCCCCATGGTGAGCATGCCGTGGGCAATCACTCCGGGTAGCCCCAAGGCGGTGGCGGCGGCATCGTTGTAGTGGATCGGGTTGAAATCGCCCGAGGCGCCGGCATAGCGAACCAGTGACTCTCGAGTGAAGGTCGCGGTGAAGCCGCCCAGCGACTGGCCGACCTCAGCTTGGATGCTCATGCCGCCTCCATATTGGTGTGCATCAGGGTGGAAGTCGCGGTGCACAACGCCTCGCCATCGGTGGTCGACAGCAGCACCGAAATGGTGATGATCGCCGTCGCCCCGCGGGCGCGCACCTTCTCGATCTTCAGTTGCGCCTGCACGGCGTCCCCGGCGCGAAGGGGACGGTTCCAGGTGAACCGCTGATCGGCGTGCACCGTCCGGCTGAGGCTCAGTTCAAGCTCGGGATCGGAAAACATGGCGTCCCAGGCAGCTGAGGCCAACACCACCGCCAAGGTGGGTGGCGCTACCGGATCAAGCCCGGCATAGGCCGGATTGTCTGGATCTGAGAGGGCGCGAGCAAACTCGGCGATCTTGGCCCGACTGATTTCGTAGGGCGCGGTGGCCGGGTAGCTGCGCCCGACGTGTTCTTCGCTGATCGGCATGTGCTCAGGCTAGCGGGCGCCGAGCCTCAGGCGGAGTCGGGCAGCCGACAGCCGTGCTGCCTCAATAGCTCCCGCAGTTGGGGAAGCAGGGACGTCGGCACTTGGACGGCTACCTGATCGCGGGCCAGCTTGAAATAGAGCTTGTCCGAAGAATTCCAGCGGGTTTGGTCCGCAGTAGTCAGCACCAACTGGTCGGTGCCCAGAAAGCGGCTGAGCTGGACGGCCTCAGCATCCTCCCACCCGAGGTGCCAGGTACGCGTCCCGATCGACTTGGTGATGCCGGTGTCATCGACCCGCACGCGCACCTGCCGCGCCATCGCCAAGCGCCAGGCCTGGTAGACCAGCATCAGTACCGCAGCCATCAGGATCAACGAGTTCCGCTCCGCCAGCAGCGGAGCCAGCGCGACCGCGGCCAGCAGCAGCGTCGCATAGAAGTTCACCCGGGTAACCCGGTCGGTGATCGCCCAAGTCATCGGGGGCCCCCGAACGCAGCAAAGCCGCCCGCTAGCGCGGGCGGCTCCCTGACAGACTCGCTCAGCGGGTCTCGCGGTGCGCAGTGTGCGTGTGGCACTTGGGGCAGAACTTCTTCAGTTCCATCCGGTCGGGATCGTTGCGCCGATTCTTCTTGGTGATGTAGTTGCGCTCTTTGCACTCAGTGCACGCCAACGTGATCTTGGGCCGGACATCGGATGTCTTCTTGGCCATCAGCTTCCTCTTTCCCAACGGGTGCTACTTGTAGCGGGAGCGGGACTTGAACCCGCGACACAGCGATTATGAGCCGCTTGCTCTACCGCCTGAGCTATCCCGCCCCTGTTCGGACTGAACGACGGGCGGTAACTCCGCCAATCCGAACACAGAGCCCCCATGCGGAATCGAACCGCAGACCTTCTCCTTACCATGGAGACGCTCTGCCGACTGAGCTATAGGGGCCGGACAGCGGTTGACTGTACCCCAATGCAAGCGCCCCGCTCAAATCGCCGGTTGGCACGGCCATCTCACTCCAACTCAGCACGGTGCCGGGCCAGGTCAACTCGCCCCGCGATCACCTTTACGCCCTCTTGCGCCAGCCGCTTCGAAGCCTCATCGACTAGGTGATTGGCGATGCTGCCATCAGCCCGGACGACCCGCCACCAGCAGGTCGACCCGTCTGAAGTAGCCAGCACTCGGGCCACCAGCCTTGGTCCACAACCAACGACCTTGCCCAAATCACCGTAGGTCGCCAGTCGGCCAACCGGGATCGAGTCGACGGCCAGCAAAATGCTGTCAGTGAGCTCCGCCATATTGGCCATACCCGGAATCTACGCGCCCGCGCCAGTGCTGCCTATGGTGTAACCAGCGAAAGGAGAGCGGCGATGACCGGGTTCCGGATCGAACACGACACCATGGGGCAGGTACAAGTACCTGCTGAAGCCCGCTACGGGGCCCAAACCCAGCGCGCGGTGGAGAACTTCCCCATCTCGGGACGCGGGCTGTCCAGCCATCACATCGCTGCCCTGGCCCAGATCAAAGCGGCCGCAGCGCTGACCAATGCCGAACTTGGTGTGCTCCCAACCCCTGTTGCCGAGGCCATCGTCGCTGCAGCTGATGAGGTTATCGCTGGCAGCCACGACGTCCACTTCCCGATCGACGTCTTCCAGACCGGGTCGGGCACGTCCTCCAACATGAACACCAACGAGGTCATCGCGTCCCTGGCCTCGGCCCGGCTGGGCGAGCCCGTGCACCCCAACGACCAGGTGAACGCCTCCCAGTCATCCAACGATGTGTTCCCGTCCTCGATCCACATCGCCGCGGTACAGGCCATCAGCGAAGTGCTCATTCCCGGCCTGGAAACCCTGGCCGCGTCACTGGAGGCCAAGTCCAGCGAGTTCGCTGAGGTGGTGAAGGCTGGACGAACCCACTTGATGGACGCCACCCCAATCACCCTTGGTCAGGAGTTCGGCGGCTACGCCACTCAGGTGCGCTACGGGATCGCCCGGATCCGGGCCACGCTCCCCCGGCTCTGCGAACTGCCGCTGGGTGGCACCGCGGTGGGTACCGGCATCAACACCCCACCGGGGTTCTCGGCCCGGGTGATCGAACTGATCGCTGAGCGCACCGGCCTGCCGCTGGTCGAGGCGCCCAACCATTTCGAAGCCCAAGCAGCCCAGGACTCATTGGTTGAGGCTTCCGGTGCCTTGCGGACGGTGGCAGTGTCGCTGGTCAAGATCGCCAACGATCTGCGTTGGATGGGTTCAGGCCCGCGCACCGGAATCGGCGAGATCACCCTTCCCGACCTCCAACCGGGCTCCTCGATCATGCCCGGAAAGGTGAATCCGGTGCTGCCGGAGGCCACCGTGATGGTGGCGGCTCAAGTGATCGGCAATGACGCCGCCATCACTTTCGCCGGCGCGCAGGGCAACTTCGATCTGTTGGTGATGCTGCCGGTGATGGCGCGCAACCTGCTGGAATCGATCACCCTGGTCGGCAACGTCTCCCAACTGCTGGCCACTCGCTGCGTGGACGGCATCGAAGCCAACGTGGACCGCTGCCTGGAGTTGGCGCAGTCTTCACCGGCCATCGTCACCCCGCTGAACCGGATCATCGGCTACGAGGCCGCGGCCAAGATCGCCAAACACGCCGTCAAGGCGAATCTGAGGATTGCCGAAGCGGTCCGTGATCTGGGCTACGTGGCTCGCGGCGAGATCAGCGAGGAGCAGCTCCGCGCGGCCTTGGACGTCCGGTCGATGACCGGCAACTGAGGGCAAGCAAAGGGCCCCTGACTAGGGATAACTCCCAGTCAGGGGCCTTGCTGGTGGCAGGTGTAGGGTTCGAAGTTCCCTCTCCGTCCTCCTCCCGTGCCTTGTCAGAGACACATTCGCCGTAGTCGGGTTGTGGTTCCTCTCGGAAACGAGTGGAAACGACCGGAAGCGGCGGGCATCGGAATCTGGCACGAACTGGCACGCATCTGGCACGCCGCGAATCCCTCGGGGTTGGGCGTATCAGGTGGTGAGAGCGCGTATGGCGCTCCAAGAACGGGAGGGACACCACCATGGGATCAAGAAGAACGTTCGGCAACATTCGCAGGCTGACCAGCAAGCGCTATCAAGCTCGCTACACCGCACCCGATGGCCGGGAGCACAAAGCTCCCATCACCTTCGACACCAAGAGAGACGCGGATGCATGGCTGGCTATTGAGTCAGCGAAGATCCAGCGCGGCGACTGGGCTCCCCCGGCGGTCATTCATGCTGAGCACGTCGCAGAGGTCTCCACGTACTTCGGGGAGTACGCCGAGGAAGTGATCCAGCGGCGCTTGGCGGACGGCAAGATTCGGAAAACGACAGCTGCCCTCTATCGAAGGTACCTCCGCCTCTACCTCAGCCAGTTCGCGAAACAGCCGCTATCTGCGATCACACCGCGCCAGGTATCTACCTGGCACGCCAGCATGGCCAAGACGCCCGCATCTCGTGCGAACGCGTACGGGTTCCTCTCAACTGTCGCGCATCAGGCCCTTAGGGATGAGCTGATCAGCCGCTCACCGTGCCGGGTGGCCTCCGGGGGAGTGAAGCGGTCGGCCCGCACCACCGATGATGAGGTGCTGAGCCCGTCCGAGTTCGCCGCCTACATCGCCCAGGTTCCAGACCGGCACGGCTACCCGATGGCCCTCCGGTTCGCATACTGGTGCGGCCTGAGGTCAGGCGAGGTGCGGGGACTCCGCCGCTGCGATCTCGACCTGAAGCACGGAGAGCTGACAGTCGCCCAGCAGGTGGTCAAGCTCGACGGCAGGAACCAGATACAGCGCGAGGTCAAGACTGACGCCGGGCACCGGGCGGTCGCCATTCCTCCCCATCTCGTCGGCGAGCTGCGCCACTGGCTCGCAGTGTGGCCTGTGCAGGGTCGCGAAGCCCTCCTCTTCACCTCGCCGACTGGCGCACCGATGAGCGGCGAGGCACTCCGGGCAGCGGGCAAAAAGGCCGCGCAGGCCATCGGACGGCCCACGCTCCGAGTGCACTCACTCCGGCACAGCTCCGCCACTCTCGTGGCACAGAGCGGAGCCACCACAGCCGAGCTGATGGCGCGGTTTGGGTGGTCGAGCCCGGCCATGGTGACCCGATACAGCCACCCCGTTAGGGAGCGGGACCGGGAACTGGCAGCCCGCCTCTCGGCGATGGCTTAGGAGGCCCTGCCGACCGTCGGCACCACCCCGAACGAAGCCTCTATCTCGTCGATCCGCACCCGGAGTGTGCGCCCGGCGGGCCCCCGGTAGAGAGTGATCTTCCCGACGCTGACCCAGTTCCGAATGGTGCGCGGCGTGACGCCGAAGTAGATGGCGGCGTCTTCAAGTGAGTGGTAGCGAGCGTTCATACCCACTGGTACGGCGCATTCTGCGGAAACCACGGCGTTTCGGCGTACCAGTTGGTAGCAGCATCGGCCAACCCGTGGCCCGCAAATGAAAGAGACCGCCCCGGCTTTGCTCGGCGTGGGGACGGTCTCCAGGAAAGGCAACACGATGGTACCGCCACGCGTCGAATTCGACGCCGCCACCCGGAACAGCTTCGGTGCCGCCGACGCTCGGCGGGATGCACTCAGAGGGGTGTCAAACAAGGTACGAGCGCTGAGGCCCAGCAACTCCCAAGAGGGGGTGTCAGCCAAGGTGCTGGAGGGGGTGTCAAACAACGCCAGTATCCCTGGAGGAAGAGAGACCACCTCAAGAGTCCTCGCTCGCTATGCGAAGGCCTCTGCCAGATCCAGAGGTTCACAAAAAGGCGACCGCCGCGTTTTGCGCTTCCCGTCCTTTCGGACGAAATACGCCGAAGGCCGCAGCTACTACTCCGATGTTTGGCGCTACATTCAGGCTTGGGCCTTCCGGACATTGAACGACCTCCAAGGCGACCATCTCCCCCCACCGGGCCGGGAGCAGCTCGCCGAGCTGTTCGAGGCCAGAATCCGTGATCGTGGCCACACTTGGGCGGCGTCTCCACGCCGCCGCCGGGGTCGTGGTCTCGAACTCGCCACAGTCCACCAGTTGGCCCAGGACGCCGCCGAGGCAGCGCTACGGGACTGGAACGCCGACTGGATCCAATCACGCCGGGAGGCTGGGAAGCGTGGCGGCAAGAATTCCCGAGGGCACCGACCAGCTCTGGTCACCACGGACGCGGTCACCGAGTTGAACCGCCTGCTGGCGCAGCATCCGGAACTGACCCGGCCACAACAAGCCGAATGGCTGGGTTGGTCGGAGTCGTCCCTGGCCAGGGTGGTTCGGCTTTCAAGAAACAGCGCAGACTGAAGCCGTTCCAAGATCCAAGCTCGATGTGTCGATCTTCACAAGCATGAGTGACACGCAGCAGCGCAGCGCGACCGGCAGGCCGTGCGCAACCTGCACCCATGTCGACCGGCCCGCTATCGAAGCCGCCCTGCTAGATGGCGACAGTGTTTCGAGCGTTTCGGCCACATGCGGCCTGACCAGGCAGTCGCTTCGTCGGCACCGGGGCGCCCACATGACCGCAGCCATCAGGGACGCCGGGATCGGCCCGTTCGCCATTGCGGTCCGGCTGTTCGAGACCGCCGACCGGCTGCGAGATATGGCCACCGAAGCTGAAGACCGGAACCGGTTTACCGACGCCACCAGGGCGACGCTGGCCGAGGCCAAGACGCTCGGCCTCCTGCTGAGCCTTGGGGCTAAGGGCGGAGAGGATTTCACCCACGCCAAGGACGCAGCGGCGCTGGAGGCAGCCGTGACCGCGCTTGTGCGTCAGCTTCCAGACCTTGGCGACCAACTCGCCGACGAGTTGGACCGAGCCGACCGGCCAGAGTTCGCGGACATGGTCCGCACCTACGCCACGAAGTGCCGCGCACTCCCACAGCATCAAGCCGTTTCCGGAAACAACCGACAGGAGATCGCATGACGACCAAGCCACTCAAGACCCCGCAGGGCAAGCTGAAGCCCGGGGACCAGATCCATTTCAAGCGCCCTATTTCGGCCTTCGGTTTCGTGCGTGGCCGAGGCGATTCCTTAACCCTGACCGCCGACATGATCGCCGGGAGCATCGACCGGCTCGGCAGGTCCTGGCTCGATCGGGTGGACGACGAAGACGGGCCTATTGGTCGCGGCGCGTGGCCCGACGGGCAACCCAAGTGGAGTTATGGCACCCCGGATTGGGAAGAGGCCCGCGAGACAGCCCGGCGGGTGGCCTGGAGCCATGCAGACCCAAAGACCAGGGCCGAATCACTGGCCCATGTCGAAGAGATCTTCGGCCCGTCGCTGCCCACCAGCAGGACGTTGAACTCGGCGCCGGACCCGTCGATCCGAATCGCCGATGGCCAGGAGCAACGCCGCAGACTGGCCGGGGTTCGCCAGGTCTCGACCTACACACCGTCCGAGAGAGAGGTCTGATCATGTCCACCGCGCTTGAAGACCAGCGCCGCCGTGCCAACCGCTGGCGGGCGGTAGTCGCCACAACGCTCCGATCCCTCGGGGTCACCCAAGCCGAGGCCCGGCCAGCATCACGCCGTCGGTCGGATGAGGTCTTCGGAATCGAGCCAGATGTCTACGGCGTGCCGGGCGTACACATCAAGGCCTCGCCAATCCCGTGGGGTCGCGTGGCGACCTACCTCAGCCGGGCGGTGTTCGACGCCGACACCAACGGACGGGGGGATCTTCCTGTACTGGTCCGACCGGCACCAGCCGAGGACCCCGCCGACGCCTACGCCATCATGCGGTTGAGTCACTTCGCCACGCTGGCGATGGACGCAGCAAAGGGCAGGGAGGCCTAACCATGCCCATCAGGATCGGTGCGCCCACCTTCAGCGGCAACGGCGGCGCGGCAAGGTCGGGCGTCGCGTCTACTCCTACCTACCAGGCAGCCGGGTCGAACACGCCGAAGATTTCGCCCGCCGAGCGGCGGGAAGGAATGCGGACCTCGGCGGCGATCCTCGGCACCAAATGCGATCCTCAGAGCGTCGGATCTCGCCGCGAGCACCTATGGATGCAGGCGGCGGTGCCAGCCCGACCAGTGGTCGGAGTAGCTCGCGATGGCCTCAAGCTCGTAGAACAGCAAGGAGTCTGGGTGTGGAGTGACTGTCACACCTCCACCACGAAGGAGCTCTCCCGGTGCAGCAGAGTCTCTGTTGGAGTAGCCAGCTGCGGCTAGAAGCGACAGCTTGAGAACGGCAGTGACTGAGCGAAGGGAGGTGACCAGGAATGGAACATCATTCTTCATCCCGCCAGGAAGGGGCAGTCCGTGGGCGTGGGCGTTGCGCAGCTGTGCGACCGACTGTGCCCACTCAGCCAGGGATGGCCCGAGCAGCCACTGCGCCGACTCGGCACCCATCATTTGTGCGAGACTGGCGAGCTTGATCGGGAGAGTGCGGTGATGCATCTTCAGTTGCGAACGAACGTAACGCTTGATGTGGCCGGGCAGTCCAGCCACATCGAGAGCAGCAAGGGCTCGCTTGTCAGTCTCATCAAGCTCCGGTGCAGGAGATATCAGGGCGTCAAGGGCCTCGATCCCTTTGCACACCTCGGCGAGCTGGCTCTCAGCTGGCAGCCGCTGTTCAGAAGGGGAAGCGGCCCTCATTGCCGACGGTGCCGATTCGCCCAGTTCAGTCCATTGACGCATGAATTGCTCGAAGTCCACGTCTGTGGCGTCGAGGAACGGCTCGTAGCGAAGTCCAGAATCGGCGGGCTGCCTCGGATCGACAATGGCAAGGCTCGGGATGGGTCGCGGACCCGACTCCATCATGATGCGGCGGGGCTCGACCGGGGTGCTGATCATGATGCCTTGAAGCCACGTGAGGCTCGTGACTAGTGACGCGACACCGTCGAGGGTGACACCGTCCCGGCCTGTGACCCGGTACCTTCCTCGAACCTCCCAGGACTCACCAGCGTCCCTAAATGATCCATGCGACGACGCGCCTAGGTAGATACTCCGAGCCCCGTGCAGCTGTGCCCCAAGGATCGGAGGGAGGTTGCGATCCGACAGCATCCCGCCGTTCCACTCTGAATACTGACTGTGCCCACGCCACGCAAGCAGGTGAGGCAGCTCGAATTCAACGGCGTGATGGTCCTGCCCAATTTCGTGGCCACCGCGTAAGAACTCACGGGCTCGCCAGACCTGCACCACGTCCTCGCCCGTCCGCCCGTAGCCACGGTTGACAGTGTGAGACGCGAATCTGAGAGTGAACTCGCCTTGCGGCCCCCTGCCGAGAACCGTCATGTGGCGGTCGTGTCCAGGTTCAGGCCACTCTGTCAGCTGTCCGGCGAGCACCAGACGCCACGGCGCGTCGATGTCGGAAGTAAGGTCGAGGTAGCCGGAGATGCGCACGTCAGGAGCACCGACAGCCCACCAGGTTCCGAGGATCGGCTCGAAGTCAGATGCCATGTGCTGAGGCTATGGCAAGACCAGCGCTCCCTGTCCTCAGGCCTGAGTTTGCTCCATTGTTGTGTAGGGACCGTGCCCGACGTCCGCGATGTTCCTCCCGTCTGGCCCGAGTTAGTCGAGACGAGACCTTCGAAGCCGTCTCAGAAACGATGCTCGAATGAGAATCCCGAACCGGCCCCTCAGATGGGCTCCAGCTCGCGACACGCGGCTATCAAAACTCATACCTTAATGCGTTGCATAAACGTATGAGTTGATGAGAGACTGCATCCATGAGGACCACAGCAACAAAGACCACCGGCCAGCGACTCGGTTACGTCCGCGTGAGCACCGGCAAGCAGGATGAGCAACTCCAGCACGACGCACTCGACAAGGCCGGGGTTCTGAAGCGCAGTCGTTACGTCGATCACGGCGTGAGCGGCGCGAAGACCTCCCGGCTGGGGCTGGACGCGCTCCTAGCTGACGTGCAGCCAGGGGACACCATCGTGGTCTACAAGCTCGACCGGCTGGGTCGATCAGTTGCTCACGTAACCGGGCTCCTTGCCGATCTCACGGGGAAGGGCATCTTCATTGAGTCAGTCTCTGACGGCCTCAATAGCTCGACTCCGACCGGCGTAGCCATGATGCAGATGCTCTCGATTTTCAGCGAGATGGAACGGTCGTTCATCTCCGAACGCACCACGGCAGGCCTTGCCGCCGCCAAGGCTCAGGGGCGCGTCGGGGGACGCCCAAAGGCTCTCGACAGCAAGCGGGCCAAGCAGGCTCAGGCACTCCGCAATGCCGGGGAAGTGCCCGCCGAGATCGCCCGCACCCTGGGCGTGAGTGTGGCCACGGTCTACAGGCTGACCAAGGGCTGACCTCCGTTGACCGGCATACCCCCTGCGGGTATCTCGGGTGTGGATGGCCTGTGGAGATCGTCGCCAACGGCACGCACTTGGCGCACTTGGTCATGAAGAATTGCAAATTACAGCGATGTAGTTTGTTTCCACAGGCTGTGGGGCTGCTGACAAGGCTATTTGCCTCGCTGCCTGAAGGCCGTCCACCCGTGACACGCCGGGTTGCCCACAGACCCTGAGCGTGGGCTCTGGGGCTATCCACACCCCACCCACAGCCCCTGTGGAGAGGGCTGTTGATCGAGTCTGTGCGCCCGAGGAGACTAGGTGTCAGCGAGCTAGGGCAATGTGAAACCCGAAGATGGCAGTTGAAACAAGTGTTCCCGCCGGTGCTTACGACACCGACGGGAACGGAGGCCAAACGATCAAGGAGAAGGCGTGACCATTCAGCATCCTACCCACCGCGCACTGTGTCCGGGCTGCGGGCGTCTCGCCCTGAGTGAGCGGATCATTCGCGCCGGGTCGTTGTGTGAGTCCCACTACGTTTGCCCACTCGGGCACGGGTGGCAGACCCGCTGGACTTCGGGGGCTGCCTGAGCGGCCTCAGCCGAGCGAGGGTCTAACGGGCACTGAACGGCCCCTGAGGCTCAGAAGACGTGCTCCGGGGTGTCGGCTCACGACGGCACCCCGGACCGAATGGCCACCCAAAGTGACCACTCACACGCTGAAGGGGCCGTCGCCTCCTAGCTCATGGTCGATGATTGCCCTGTGGACAAACATGGCGATGATCTCGCGCAGGGCGACCCGGAAGATCGCAATGCCGTCGATGGTGACGCTCCTTCCATAGCCGGGCCCGGGGGCGAGTCAGGGGTTGACCTTGGCGAGATAAGCGAACGAATCGCGAGTGTGACCGCAAAAGTTCCGGAAATCGGCGATGCGTGGCGTTGGTACGACTTTCCCTACCGCCTTCTGAAGTGGGTTTTGTGGGGCCAGCATCGCGTGCGCCTTCCTTGGCGGGTACAGGTGCTCTTCCTGCGTTGGCTGAACTACTTCCATCCGTTCAATGAGCATGATCGGAACCGAGTTGAGCCGCGTGATGACCGGATGCAAAACATGCTCCTTCCTGAGGGTGAGGCCGTCGAGCACGGTGGCATTTGGGTAGTGGAGTTCTTCCCACCAAGTCGATACGACCAGCTTCGTAAGTCGCTTCGACATGCAGGCTGGGATCGAGACGACCTCACACGGGCTGCACCGGGGTCGAATCTCGACCTTCTGGATGTCGCCCGAACGGGGCATGGGCCCGCTTGGTGGAGACTCGGCGACGTCGCAGCGCCGGGCGGAGGTGACTCGGGCTTCAGAGCGGTCCGGGAGGTACTCCCTCCAGAGTTCAGCCGGGTCGAGGTCACGGCAATCCAAGTGGGCGAGGGGCTGACTGCGGTTGTCGCCTTCTTCCTCTTCTCCGACGCGGGAACGCACGCGCTGGATCTTGAATGGAAGCGAGACCATGAACCCGCTCTTCGGTTTCGAGGTGCTCGCCGGGCCTTAGCGATTAACCGCCACTTTGCGGCGATTGAGGCGACACGGCGGGAGCGGCAGCGGATCGGTGATGCGGCGAGAGATTGGCTGGGCCGCAAGCTCCCCGGCTACTTCGCCGAGCAACCAGATCGCCAACCTGTGGTTGAGCTCATCTTGCTCGCTGATTTCGACCACGAGAAGGACCACCTAGACCGCAAGTTCTCATCGAGTTTGCGAGCGCTCGGCCTGGATGAGCCGTTCGTCCGAATCACGTCGCCGGAGTTGCCTGGTCTGTTGCTGATACCGGCGGACGGCTCTGGGCCTCACGACGAGGTGCTTCGCAACAGCTGGGGCCTTACGGGAAAGCTAGATCGGGTTGTCGAACTGGTTCAGGAGCCGGGAACTGGCTGGACGGCCTCCACCGCTGGCCACGTGGCCCATGTACTCGACAAGTCAGTAAGGCAGTTCCTTCTGTATGCAGGGGTCACCGAGTACGTTCGCGACCTTCGTGTGACTCAAGCGCGAGCGAGGGATCTGGGAGCGAGTCGTCACGGTCGTTTCAGACCACGTGCACTGAAACGTCTTCGCAGGGAACTCCTGAAGGATGGGCTCGATCTGCCGCACGTTGCCCGCGACACTGGGTACCTGTGGAAGGGCTGGTTCCGCTCATTGGTGCCATTCCACCTTCATGAGCAGCTGGACCAGCGGTACGCCATCAAACCCGTGGCCGAGCGCGACATGCTCAAACAACTAGGGAAGAACCGGGAACGTCTGTTTCGGGAACTCATGAACGATTCGCTGTCGTATCGCGAGGTAATGGCTGTCACGGCATCCATCGGAGCGAGCATCGAGACCAGTCGTCTTGGAAGGTTGGCCCTTTGGGTATCAGTCGGATCGTTGGTCGTTGCTGGGGTGACACTGCTCATGGCCAGCACCCAAGGACCCAGCCTCTGGTCAAGTCTCATCGCTTGGTGGGCGGCGAGGTAGACGGGCATCGACGATGCCAAGCCCACTCGCCAGGAGCTGACCGTTGTCGCCCTTCTTCACGGTGTCTGCACGCGAGTCTCTGGATAGCTGGCGATAAGGAAGCCCACCAACCCTGACTTCAGAAATCAGCGCGCCGGAGTAGCATCTGGCACGTAGCTGGCACGACATGAGAAGTGCCCTAGCCCGACTTGCGTCTGACTAGGGCACTCAAGGTGTGGCAGGTGTAGGGTTCGAACCTACGTAGGCTGAGCCGACGGTTTTACAGACCGCTCCCTTTGGCCACTCGGGCAACCTGCCGTGCCGGGACACTCTAGCAAAGCGCCGGGACAGGATTCGAATCGGCTCCAATCGGGCACAATGGCGCCCATGGCAGGTGAGAGTTCTTTCGACATCGTAAGCAAGGTTGATCGCCAAGAGGTGGACAACGCCCTCAACATGGCGGCCAAGGAAGTGCGCAACCGCTTCGACTTCAAAAACACCGATGCGTCCATCCGCTGGTCGGGTGAGGCCATCGAGCTGGAGGCCAACGGCGAGGAGCGGGTCAAGGCCATCCTCGATGTGTTCCAGACCATGTTGGTGCGCCGCAAGATCGACCTGAAATCCCTGGACGCTGGCGAGGCCCGGCTGTCAGGGAAAGTGTGGAAGATCACGGCCACCACCAAAGAGGGCATCAGCCGGGAGAACGCCGCCAAGATCACCAAACTGATCCGCGACTCCGGACTGAAGGGCGTGCGCACCCAGGTACAGGGCGAGGAACTGCGGGTCTACGGCAAGAAGCGCGACGACCTGCAGGCCGTCCAGAAGCTGGTGCGCGAGGCTGAGTACGACTTCGCGGTGCAGTACGACAACTACCGCTGAGCTTCAGTGGGCACCACACCGCACCTTCGCCTCGACACCGAGGTGATGGCGGCCAATATCGCCGCCATGGCCGCCCATGCGGCCGGCTTAGGAATGGCGCTTCGACCCCACGGCAAGACCCACAAGTGCCCGCAAATCGCTGCCCTCCAGCTCGCGGCCGGCGCGTCCGGGCTAACGGTGGCCACCATCGGCGAAGCTGAAGTGTTCGCAGCCAGTGGTGCTGACGACCTCTTCATCGCCTACCCCCTTTGGGCCGACGCCACCGACGCCGCCAGGCTGCGCGCTCTGACCGAGGCTGGGGTGCGGCTCAGCCTGGGCTGCGATTCGATCGAGGCCGGCCGCCAACTGGTCGGGTTGGGCGCCGAAGTGCTGATCGAGGTCGACTCGGGCCATCACCGCTCGGGAGTGGCCCCAGCCCAGGTAGGGATCCTGGCCACGGAGCTCGCCGAGCCCGGGCTGTCGATCGCTGGAGTGTTCACCTTCCCTGGACACAGTTACTCCCCTGCCACCAGGCAGCAGGCCGCGGCCGATGAGGCGGAGGCATTGAGGGCGGCTGCAGCCGCGCTGCAGGCAGCTGGCATCGAGCCCCGCCTAGTGAGTGGGGGTTCTACCCCCTCGGCCCAGTTCAGCGATGCCGGGGTAATCAACGAGCTACGTCCAGGGGTGTACGTGTTTGGCGATGCCCAACAGGTCGAGCTGGGCACCATCGGCTTCGACCAGGTCGCACTCACCGTCACCTCCCGGGTGGTCTCCCACGCTGGCGGTCGGGTGATCTGCGATGCCGGCAGCAAGGCACTCGGCGCCGATCGGGCACCATGGGCCACCGGCTATGGCCGGGTGCTGGATCACCCTGAGGCCCGCCTGGTGGCCCTCAGCGAACACCACGTCACCATCGAGTGGCCCGGCGTCCTGCCAGCGCTGGGAAGCACCGTCGCGATCGTGCCCAATCACGCCTGCAACGCCGTGAACCTTGCCGATGACTATCTGCTTAGCGCCGGTGGCACCTGGCCTGTAGCGGCCAGAGGGCGCAACAACTGATGCGAATCGCCACCGTCAACGTCAACGGCATCCGGGCCTCAGTGCGCCGCGGCTTCATCGACTGGCTGGCCGAACGCGAGCCCGACCTGATCGCCTTGCAGGAGGTGCGGGCACCGGCCGAATTGGTCCCTATCGAGGCCTCAACCGGCTACCACTTCGCCTATCACCCCGGAAACCGGGCCGGACGCAATGGGGTGGCTCTGCTCTGCCGGACGCCCCCAATCGCAGTTCGCGAAGGATTCGGCAGTCGCAAGTTCGATCCCGAGGGACGCTACCTGGAGGCCGACTACGACCTGTCCGGCTGGAAGCTAAGCGTCGGCTCGCTCTACCTGCCCAAAGGCGGACGGGCCGATGACACCCCTGAGGAGCTGGCGCGCTACCGCCACAAGCTCGCCTTCATGAAGTCCTTTCGTCCCTACTTGGCTAAGGCGCGCTTGGCCGCCCGCTCGCGGGGACGGGAGTTCCTGGTGATGGGCGACTTCAACATTGCCCACACTCGCCTTGATCTGCGCAACTGGCGCGGCAATGCCAAGTCGGTGGGCTTCCTCCCCGAAGAGCGGGAATGGTTGGGCTCCATCCAAAGCCCCCGGACTTTGGTAGACGTGGTCCGCCGGCTGCACCCGGACGCCGACGGCCCCTACTCCTGGTGGAGTTGGATGGGCAACGCGTTCAACAATGACACCGGCTGGCGGATCGACTACCACTTCGCCAGCCCCGAGTTGGCGGCTGCGGCCCAGACCGGCGGCACCGATCGAGCCGAGAGCTACCCGGCCCGGATCAGCGATCACGCCCCGGTGGTTGTCGACTACGCCAATCGGAACTGAGCCTCACCCAGCGAACAACCCTTCGACAAGCTCAGGGAACTGGGGGGCGACTGGCTCAGCGAACGGGATCAGGCCAACGGTTCGAAGTAGCTGAGCACCTCAGCACGACTCACCTCCGCCAGACTGGCATGCGACCACTTGGGGTTGCGATCCCGGTCTATCAACTGGGCCCGGACGCCCTCGATGAACTCCGCGCCCCTAGCCATCCGTACCGCCAGGGTCAGCTCCTGCTCGTATTGGTCGACCAGCCGCGGGAACTGGGCCGCACGCCGCAGTGCTTCCAGTGACACCGCCACCGACAGTGGCGAGCGACGCTCCAACTCGGCGGCGGCGGCCTGAGCAAACGGATCGTCATGCTCGGCCAGTCTGGCCACAATCTCCTCGGCATTGTTGCCGCCATAACATTCTGCGATCCACGCACCTGCCAGCGCCGCAGACGGCTCCGGCAAGGGCCCCTCGCACCGATCGGCCAGCCCCAGGCGGATCGCATCGGCTGCGTTCACGCTGGCTCCGGTCAGGGCCAGATGGGTGCCGATCTCCCCCGGCATCCGAGCCAGCAGGTGGGTGACGAAGACATCGGGATAGATCGCAATCTGCGTCTCCGGCATCGCCAAGGTGCTGGTGGCATCCACCACCCGATCCGACCCATGGACGCTCAGGCCCATGCCGCCGCCCATGGTGATGCCAGTCATGATCGCCCGGTACGGCTTGGGATACTCCGCGATCATCAGATTCAGCGCGTACTCGGTGGTGAAGAACTCAGCGACGTCGCCGCCGGTCAGCGCCCGCTCCCGAAGCTCGCGGACGTCCGCCCCGGCGCATAGCCCGCGATCGCCAGCGCCAGTGAGCTCAACCAGTTCGACCGAATCGTCGGCGGCGAATTCGGTTAACGCGGCCGCGATCTGGCGCATCATCGAAAGGTTGATCGCGTTGATCGCCCGCGGCCGGTTCAGCCGGATGCGGCCTACACCACCGCTGGCCTCAGCCAGCACTTCCGGTTCGGTCACTTCGCCTCCTGGGTTGCTTTGGCCGCCTTGGCTAGGCGAGCCCGATGTTCCTGACGATGCCGGTAGAGCAGCACCAACATCAAGGCCATGGCCGCAAATGCGAGCGCAACCGCATCATTACGCCAGGCCAGATTGCCAGCGCCATAGGCCAGCAGGACGGTGGTCACCGTGACCGCAGTGCCGATGATCCGCGGGGACGGCTTGGTGAGCGGCAACAGCAGGCCGCCCCAGGTGAGGTACCAGCTGTTCAGCGCGATGCCACCGAAAGCGAAGATCAAGTAGGACCAGCTTAGGAACGTGACCGGCTTCTTGCGCCCGATCCCAATGCCTAGCCAGCCGATCATCACCACCGTGAGTAACAGGCCCAGGTAGCGCACCGCTTCCATCAGGAATTGGCCCACCAGCGGTAGGCCGATCAGTTCGAACAGGTATTTCAGGCCCGCCCCAGCCAAAGTGAAGGGGGCCAGCGTCACCACTTTGCCCGGGACGTCTGCTGCCCAGATCCAGCCAAAACCAAGCCCGCTGGCCAAACTGATCAGCACGAAGACGGTCAAAGCGATCAGTAGCGTGCCGGCAAGCCGACGCAGCGCACGCCAGGAGTCTTGCCATCCCAGGCTGAGCCAGGGATGGCCGATCAGAGCCACTGGGTAGAACGCGAGTATCGCTGGCTGCTTGATGCAGGCGGCGATGCCGACAGTGATGGCCGCCGGCCAAAACTTTTCGTTGAACGCCAGCCAGATGGCCAGCACCACCAGCCCCATCATCAAGGCGTCATTGTGGGCACCGCCGACCAGGTCGATGATCACCAGGGGGTTGACCGTGGAGAACCAGGCCGTCATCTGCACATCAGCACCCATGCGCCGGGCGATCCTGGGCAGGAAGTAGGCGATCATCGCCACCCCGATCAGCGCCGGAATGCGCATCGCCAGGGCGGAGTAGTAGGGGTTATTGCCAGCCAGGATCACCAGGCCGTGGAACATCTCCAGACTGAGTGGCGGGTACATCGCCGTGGTGTAGCGCCACAACCAAGCCGCCTGGTCGGCGAAAGGACCGGGCAATACCGAGATCGGGTTGTCGTAGGGATTCAGCCCGTTGCGCAGCAGCCAGCCTTCGGCGGCATAGGCGTAGGCGTCATGGCTGAAGATCGGTGGGGCCAGCAGTAGCGGCAAGCTCCACAGCAGCGTGATCGGCCAATGCTTCACCTCGTGGTAGAGGCTGGGCCGCAGGTTGAACCATGCCTCGACCAACAGGGCTACCCCGGCCACCACTAATGCCGTGCCAACCACCCTGGCCGGCCAGGTGTCCAGGCCGAGATCGCGGATCGGATCCCACCAGGGGCTGTTCTGCGGCAAGTAGGCCGGCGTGAGCGATCCAAGAAACAGCAGCGCAGAGCCGTAAAGCCCGCGACGCACAGCTCGGTGCGCCCAGGCCCGGGCCACATCGGAGCGGGCGGTGGCCAGCCGGGCGCGCAGCATCTCTGACCGAGGCACGATCGGTGCGCTTTTATTGGTCACCACCGGCGGAAGGGTTCTGGCACGGGCACGGCGACAGCCTAGCTCGCGGTGGTATGTACGCTCATTACTACTGCCTGACAAGGGTAATTAGCGCGGGATTCCTGCCGGTTCTTGTTCCAATCACCGGGTCTGCGCGCTATCCTCGCTAGCGCTTGCCGCCACAGGTGATGCCCACCGGCACTGACCTGCTGACGCTAGAGATTCGGTCCCGATCGGGGGTAATACCGATGCAGGTTCCCGGCATAAATCCTCTGCCGGAAGCCAGGTTTCTGTCCAAGACTACGGATGCGAGCGCACCAGCGCCGCTCCCGGGAGGGCCGCACCAAATATGACCCAAGTGAACACCATCGACCACGTTGTCATTCGCTTCTCCGGCGACTCCGGAGACGGCATGCAGTTGACTGGAGACCGCTTCACCCAGGACAACGCAGTTGCTGGCAACGACTTCGTCACCCTGCCTGACTACCCCGCAGAGATCCGGGCACCAGCAGGGACCGTGGCCGGTGTGTCCAGCTTCCAGCTGCACCTCGCCGACTACGACATCCACACCCCCGGCGACCATCCAGATGTCTTAGTCGCCATGAACCCGGCGGCACTCAAGGCTAACTTGGCCGACCTCCCGGTCGGTGGGATCGTGATCGTCGACACCGCCGACTTCACCCCACGGGCCCTTTCCAAGGTCGGCTACGCCGAAAACCCGTTGGAAGATGACCGGCTGGCGCAGTACCAGGTGCACGCTTTCGACCTCACCGCTGCGGCCACCGCAGCCGTCGAGCCGTACGGGCTGAGTCGCAAAGACGCCTCCCGTACCAAGAACATGTATGCCCTTGGCCTAGTCGATTGGCTCTACAGCCGCTCGATCGATCAGACCGTGACCTTCCTGACCACCAAGTTCGCCAAGAAGCCTGCCATCCGCGACGCGAATATCGCCGCGCTAAAGGCCGGGTACAACTTTGGGGAGACCTCGGAGGCCTTCGCCGTCCGCTACGAAATCGCCGCCGCCCCGGCAAAGGCCGGCACCTACCGCCAGATCACTGGCAACCGGGCGGCCGCCTACGGCCTGGTCGCAGGTGCGGCTCGGGCCGGGTTGCCGCTTTACCTGGGCGCCTACCCGATCACTCCGGCTTCTGAGGTGCTGCACTACCTCTCCGACGCCAAGCGGGCTGGCGTGATGACCTACCAGGCCGAAGATGAGATCGCGGCTGTTGGTGCCGCCGTGGGGGCCTCCTTCGCGGGCTGCCTGGGTGCGACCAGCACCTCAGGCCCTGGTCTGGCGCTGAAGGCCGAGATGCTCGGCCTGGCCGTGATCGCTGAGCTACCGCTGGTAGTGATAGACGTTCAGCGGGGCGGCCCGTCCACCGGGTTGCCGACCAAGACCGAACAGTCCGATCTGTTCATCGCCCTGTTCGGACGCCACGGTGAGGCTCCGATGCCAGTCATCGCTGCCCAGTCCCCCGCCGACTGTTTCGCGGCCACCTTCGAAGCCTGCAAGATCGCCGTTGAATACCGCACGCCGGTGCTGGTGCTCACCGACGGCTATCTGGGCAATGGCGCCGAGCCGTGGCGCGTTCCGGAGCTCGACGAGTTGGCCGAGATTGAGCCCAACATCATCACCGAGCCCAACCAGCCCGATGGTGTCTACTGGCCCTACGCGCGCGACGAGAAGGGGGCCCGCGCCTGGGCCATCCCGGGTACGCCCGGCCTGACTCACCGCATCGGCGGTCTGGAGAAGGCGGCCAACACTGGTGCCGTCTCCTACGACAACGACAACCACGAAGTCATGGTGCGGGCCCGCGCGGCGAAGATCGATGGCATCGTGCGCGAAGTTCCCGATGTTGTGGTGGACGACCCCAGTGGGGCCGCCAAGGTGCTCGTGGTCGGCTGGGGGTCCACCTTCGGTCCCATCCAGGCGGCCGTCAGGCTGGTGCGTCAGAGCGACCGCGATCTCGCAACCATCCACCTGCGCTACCTCAACCCGCTGCCAGCCAACCTCGGCGAGGTGCTGGCCAGCTACGACCGGGTAGTCGTTCCGGAGATGAACCTCGGCCAGCTGGCCATGTGGCTCCGGGCGAAGTACCTGATCAACGTAGAGAGCTACTCAAGGGTTCGAGGGCTGCCGCTGCGGCAGTCCGAACTCGCTGACGACCTGAACGCGATCATCGATGAGGAGGCTGCGAAGTGACTGCCACCATTCCCACCGCCAAGAGCGGCCTGGCCGGCGTCCCGCTCGCACTGAGCCCGCTGACCCGCAAGGACTTCACCTCTCCGGCTGAAGTTCGCTGGTGCCCCGGATGTGGCGACTACCCGGTACTCGCTGCCTTCCAGGGCATCCTGCCCGACCTGGGCATCCGCAACGAGAACCTCGTGGTGGTCTCCGGAATCGGTTGCTCCTCACGATTCCCGTACTACGTGGAGTCCTACGGCATGCACACCCTCCACGGACGGGCCCCCGCCATTGCCAGTGGCGTGGCGATGTCTCGCCCCGACCTTGCGGTGTTCGTGGTTACCGGTGACGGCGATGCGCTGAGCATCGGCGGCAACCATCTGATCCATGCGCTGCGCCGCAATATCAACATGACGATCCTGTTGTTCAACAACCGGATCTACGGTCTGACCAAGGGCCAGTATTCGCCGACCTCGGAGCAGGGCAAGGTGACCAAGTCCTCTCCGCAGGGCTCAGTCGACCACCCGTTCAACCCGGTCTCGCTGGCTCTGGGCGCCGAGGGAACCTTCGTTGCTCGCACGCTTGACTCCAACCGGGCTCACCTCACCGAGGTGTTGAAGGCTGCGGCCAATCACCGTGGCACCTCGCTGGTGGAGATTTACCAGAACTGTGTGATCTTCAATGACGGTGCCTTCGATCCGCTGAAGGCGAGCGACGGCATGATCAAGCTCGTCCACGGCGAGCCGATCATCTTCGGCGCTGACGGCTCCATGGGTGTGACTCGCCTGGCCGACGGCACCTTGAAGGTGGCTCCGGTCGCCGAGATTGGCGCGGAGAATGTGATCGTTCACGATGCTCACGGTGACGACCCGCAGCTCGCCTTCGCACTGGCTCAGCTGACCGACAGCAACAACCTCGGCATGGCCCCGATCGGCATCTTCCGCGACGTCGACCGTCCGGTCTATGACGACATGGCTCGCGCGCAGATCACGACCTTCGCTGACGAGTCCGCGAAGCTGAAGGCGGTATCTGACCTGCTGAAGGGCCGAGACACCTGGGAGCTTTGATCCACAGGTGAACCCGGCACCGGCCCGGGGCGATGATCGCGAGATCGTCGCCCCGGGCCGGTGCAGTTTCTCCCACCTAGGGCGGTGGCTCGGGTACAACTTCGAACCGATAACCTTGGGCAGGTGACTTCTTTCGACCTTGACCCAGGCATTCGCCCCGCCGTTGACCTTTTCCGCCACGTGAACGGACGCTGGCTGAACCAAGCGCAAATCGCCGAGGACAAACAGGCCGCCGGAGCCTTCATCGAACTGCGCGACGCCTCCGAGGCGGCCATCCGCGATATCGTCACCGGCCTGACTGACAGCCAATCCGGCACCGAGGCCTACCTGGTTGAGCACCTCTTCGGCTCCTTCATGGACACCGAAAAGGTTGAGGCGGCCGGGCTTGATCCGCTGGCTCCACTGCTCGCCGAGATCGACGCGATCAGCAGCGTCGAGGATCTGCTCGATTACTTCGGCCGCAGCCTTCGTCGCGGCACTGGCTCACCAATCGGCCTGGACGTCGATGCCGATCCGGGCGACCCAAGCCGCTACGCCCTTTTCGTCGGCCAAGCTGGCCTCGGCCTGCCTGACGAGGAGTACTACCGCCTTGAGCAGCACGCGGCGATCCTGAGCAGCTATCGCGAGCTCGTAGGCCGCACGCTAACCATTGCCGGCTTGACGGCCAGTGGGGGCGCCACCGTGGTGGAACTGGAATCCGAGGTGGCGTCCAGGCATTGGGACAAGGTGCGCACCCGCGACCTTCGCCAGATGTACAACCCGCACACCCCGGCGGCCTTCGACGCGTTGGGCCTGCCGTGGTCGCGGGTGTTGACCGCCGCTGGCGTGCCAGCGGTCGATGAAGTGATCGTCGCCCAGCCGTCCTATTTCGCCGAGATTGCCGCCTTGATCACCGGATCCCGACTGGATGATTGGAAGCAGTGGTGCCGTTGGAGCCTGGTCTCAGCACTGTCGCCTTATCTTCCAGATGTCTTGGTTCAGACCCGGTTCGACTTCTATGGCACGGTGCTGCAGGGCATTCCGCAGCTAAAAGAGCGCTGGAAGCGCGGTGTCGATCTAGTCGAACGCACTTTGGGCGAAGCGGTCGGCAAGCTCTACGTCGAACGGCACTTCCCGCCAGCGGCCAAGCAGCGGATGGACGTGTTGGTAGCCAACCTGCTCAAGGCCTACGCCAACTCGATCCAGGCACTGGACTGGATGGGCCCCGAAACCCGCGCTGAGGCGCTGACCAAACTGGCCAACTTCACCCCGAAGATTGGCTTCCCCGAAATTTGGAAGGACTACTCGCCACTGGTGATCCGCCCCGGTGATCTGGTCGGCAATGTGCTGCGCGCGGCCGAGTTCGCTGCCGCCGACGAGCTCAGCAAGCTGGGTGGACCCATGCGGCGCTGGGAATGGTTGATGACCCCGCAGACCGTGAACGCCTACTACCACCCACTACGAAACGAAATCGTCTTCCCGGCTGCCATCCTGCAGCCGCCGTTCTTCGATCCCGACGCTGATGACGCGGTGAACTACGGCGCGATCGGGGCGGTAATCGGCCATGAGATCGGACATGGCTTTGACGACCAGGGCTCCAACTGCGATGGCGAGGGACGGCTGCGCGATTGGTGGACCCAAGCTGACCGAGATGCGTTCACCGAGCGAACCGGCGCGCTGATTGCGCAGTACTCCGCCCTGCACCCGACCCAGCTGCCTGAACTGCAGGTCAACGGCGAGTTGACCATCGGGGAGAACATCGGCGACCTCGGCGGGCTGGCGATCGCCTATGACGCCTGGCAACTGGCGATCGGTGCAGCCGAACCTGAACCGGTCGATGGGATAGCGGCCAAGCAGCGCTTCTTCCTTTCCTGGGCCCGGGCCTGGCAGACCAAGCGACGCGACGAGGCTCTTCGCCAGCAGATCGCGACCGATCCACATTCGCCAGAGGAGTTCCGCTGCAACCAGGTTGTCCGGAACCTGGCTCCGTTCTATGAGGCTTTCGCTGTGACCGAGGCCGATGCCGCCTGGCTGGCACCGTCGGAGCGGGTGAAGATATGGTGACCAACCGCCCACCGGCGCCGGTAACGCTGGCTCGGGGCGCGTACCGAGAGTTCCGTCGGGCTCAGGAGGTGCTGCGAAGCGAGTCCGTTGGTGGCATCCTGCTGCTGGTCGCCGCTGCAGCGGCGATGCTCGCGGCAAATCTGGCGCCGGATTTCTACTTCGGCCTCCGCGACACCCACCTGGGCACGACGGTCGCTGGCATCGATCTGGATCTCTCGCTTGGTCACTGGGCTGCCGACGGTCTGCTGGCGGTGTTCTTCTTCCTGGTGGGTCTGGAACTGAAGCACGAGTTCGTGGTCGGTGATCTACGCGACCCCCAAACCGCACTGGTTCCGGTAGTAGCCGCAGTCGGCGGCGTCGCCGTGCCTGCCCTGATCTATTTGGCCTTCACCTTCAACGATGCCCAGGCCAGATCTGGTTGGGCGATTCCCGCTGCCACCGATATTGCCTTCGCGCTCGCGGTGCTGGCCGTGATCGGTTCACACCTACCAGCGGCCCTGCGGACTTTCCTGCTCACCCTGGCGGTGGCCGACGATCTGATCGCCATCACGATCATTGCCTTCTTCTACACCCACGATTTGCGGCCGCTCTACCTGCTCGGTGTCGTTGCCGTGTTGGCCCTCTTTGCCCTGATCGCCAACCGCGGCCAACGATTCCTGCTCAAGCATGCCTGGGCGCCCTGGGTGTTTCTGGCACCACTCGGCGTCATCGCCTGGGCTTTGACCCTCTCCTCGGGCGTCCACGCGACGGTGGCAGGAGTGCTGTTGGCCTTCTGCATCCCCGTGCGCCCCCCGCGGGATTCGGGACTGGAGAGCGGTCTGAGCGACGTGCTCCAGCACCGCGTCCATCCGTTCTCGGCCAGCCTTGCCGTCCCGATTTTCGCGTTCTTCTCTGCCGGGGTCATCGTTGGCGGCCTGGACGGTTTCCTGGCCGCAGTCACCAGCCCAGTAGGGCTGGGCGTCATCCTCGGTTTGGTGGTCGGCAAGACGATTGGTATCAGCGGTGCGACCTGGCTGGTCACCCGGCTGCGACACGCCAGCCTCGATCCGGACTTGGCCTGGGTCGACGTGGTCGGCTTGTCGATCCTCGGCGGGATCGGCTTCACCGTCTCTTTACTGGTCTCTGAGTTGAGCTTCGGCCTTGGCAGCCCGGACGACAACGTCGGCAAGGTGGCCATTCTGACCGCCTCGGTGCTGGCGGCGCTGATTGCCATGGCCGTGCTCGGGTCACGAAATCGGCGTTACCGCGAGATCGAAGAGGCCGAAAATCTCGATAGCGATGTCGACGGCATCCCGGACAAGTTCTCCAGATAGTTCACGGGTTCGAGCGAGCCGGCAACCCGACTGGTTCTGCGGTTAGGAACGGGTGTTGCCAGCCGACAGCGTCCTCTAGCTGGGCGGCCAGACTCAGCAGGAGGGCTTCGGCACCGAACCGGCCGGTGAACATCACGCCGATCGGCAACCAGGCCCCATCGATCAACGCGGTGTGCAGCGGCAGCGAGATCGCCGGACGCCCCGAGAGGTTCGCCACACTCGTCCACGGGGTGAAGCGAGTTTGGGCGGCGAAGTCGGCCGCCGGATCGGCGTCGTTGCGTAGTGCTCCGATTGGCAGCGGTGGCTGCGCCAGCGTTGGGGTGAGTACGGCATCGAATCCGTCCCACGCTCCGGCTACCTCCAAGCCAAGCCGCTGCAGGGCCGACAACGCATCGGCGTAGTTAACCCCACTGACTCGACGACCTCGCTCGCGCAGCCATTGGGTCAAGGGCCGCAGGGAGCCTTCGGCACCTGGTGGCAGCGGAATTGCGGCCGCACCCACTGACCAGATGTCTTCGAACGCCGTCCACCGGTCCACTGCGAAGGGCACTGGCGCTTCGATCACCTCGTGGCCGAGGGTTGCGAGGTGCTCGACGGTGCGAGCCACTGCGTCAAGGCAGGCCTGGCGTACTTCGGCCTCCGCGATCACCGGCGTGGTCAGGACGCCGATCCGCAGTTGCCGCGGCGGCGTCCGAGCTGACTCCAGAAAGCCGGGCTGCTGCGGCGGGGCGTGATAGGTGAGCCCCTGACCTCGCCCGGCCAACACATCCAGGGCCACCGCCGAATCGGCCACCGTCCGGCTCAACACCCCATCGGTAGTCAGCCCAGGGCCAGGCTGCCGCAGCCGTCCCGGCCCGATCCGGCCCCGGCTGGCTTTGAGCCCCACCAAGCCACAACACGACGCCGGAATCCGGATGGAACCGCCACCGTCAGAGGCGTGCGCGATCGGAGCCATACCAGTCGCCACCGCCACTGCCGCTCCCCCGCTCGACCCGCCCGCCATCCTGGCGCAATCCCAGGGTGTCACCGCTGGCGGCGCTCCCGCTGGCTCGGTGTAGCAGGGCAGGCCAAACTCCGGAGTTGCAGTCTTTCCGGTGGAGATCGTGCCGGCCTCGGCAAGCCAGCCGACAATGTCGTCGTCGACATCGGCAATGCTGCCTTTCAAGGCGGCGCTGCCGGCCTCGAGGCCCACCCCGGCCACCGGGGTTAGATCCTTAATTGGGCAAGGCACGCCGCCCAACACTCCCGTGGCCGATCCTGAGGCAACCGCAGCATCGATGAGCTCGGCCTTTTTGAGGGCCTCGGCGCCGGCCACCCGGGCGAACGCGCCCAGTCCAGCATTGAGCAGCGCGGTTCGGCCCAGGTGGGCGGACACGACTTCACCGGCGCTGAACTCGCCAGCAACGATTCCGCCAGCAATCTCGGCAGCGCTTAGCGTCGTCAGCTCAGCCATGACCCAAGGGTATCGAGCGGGACATCGCCCAGGGCAGGCTCGATCAGGCCGAGCGGGTGATTACCGCGTCACAAAGGGTGGCCAGGGCGTCCTTGGCTGCGCCATCCGGCAGGGGCGCCAAATGGGCCCGAGCAATCTCGGCTCGTTGGCGAATGACCTCACGCGCCTCGTCCAGCACCGGATGGGCGCGCAGCAAGGCCAGCACCTCGGCCAAATCGGCGTCATCGCTCAGGTCAGCATCCAGCAGCGCGAGCAGCCGAGAATCGGCCGGTGCAGTCGAAGCCCGCACCAACAGCGTCGGCAGGGTCGGCACGCCAGCCCGCAAATCGGTGCCCGGGGTCTTGCCGGAAGTCTCGGAAGCAATATCGATGATGTCGTCGCTGAGCTGGAAGACCACCCCGATCTCCTCGCCGTAGGCAGCCAGCGCCGCCAACTCGGCTTCGCCAAGCCCTGCCACCATGCCGCCGAAGGCCGTGGACGCCGCGATCAGGGAGCCGGTCTTATCGGCCACCACCTGCAGGTAGTGAGCCAGCTGGTCCTCACCGGCCTGGGCACCGCAGGTTTCGGCGATCTGTCCTTGCACCAGGCGAGCGAAAGTGCGCGCTTGGAGGTCGACGTACTCGGTGCCGAGGGTGGCCACGATGGTGGAGGCGCGGGCGAATAGGAAATCGCCCACCAGGATCGCGACCGTGTTGTCCCAGCGCTGGTTGGCGCTCGGCGCACCCCGGCGCACCAGGGCCTCGTCCATTACGTCGTCGTGGTAAAGGCTGGCCACGTGAGTCAGCTCCATCACTAGGGCAGCCCGCACGATGTCGTCGTCACCGGCTTCACCCAACAATGCCGCCAACACCACCAGCAGCGGACGGAAACGCTTCCCGCCAGCATTGATGATGTGCTGAGCTGCCTCGGTGACGAAGGCGGTGTCGGCGACAGCAGCCTGCGCCAGCCTTACCTCCACCTGCTCAAGCAGTGCGGTCACTCGCTCAGCGAGCGCCTGATCCACCTCGCCAACCAGGTCAGAGGTTCGGTTCGCGCTCACGTCGGTCAGCATATCCTCAGCGGAGGAAGATGCTGGCCGCGGTCACCACGTCCATCACCGGACCGGGGAAGATACCCAGGTAGATCGAAGCGATCGCGCCAACACCCACCGGCACGAGCGTCACCAAACCAGCCTTGCCGACGCTCACGCCCTCGGCCGGTGCCGCAAAGAACATCGAGACGATCACCTTCAGGTAGACGTAGGCAGCGATCAGGCTGGCAATCACGCCGGCCACGACCAGCCAGGAATAGCCGCCCTGCCAGGCCGCGGTGAACACCTCCCACTTGCCGATGAACCCACCAGTCAACGGAATACCAGCAAAGCTCAACATCACGATGGCGAAGGCTGCGGCGATCACCGGGTTCTTCTGGCCCAATCCGGCCCAGCTGGTGATGTCGTTTGCCTCCCCGGCGGCGTCACGCACCATCGTCACCACGGCGAATGCTGCCACCGTGGCGAAGCCGTAGGCCAGCAGGTAGAAGATGATCGACGCCACGCTTGAGGTGTAGTTCGAAGTGGTGGCCACGGTCGCGCCGACCACTGCTACCAGGATGAAGCCGGCGTGTGAGACCGAGCTGTAGGCGAGCAGGCGCTTGATGTCGGTTTGGGTCAAAGCGAGCACGACCCCAACAATCATGGTGACCAAAGCCACCGCAGCCAGCAATGGCTGCCAACTCCATCGATCGGCCCCAAGCGCCACGAAGAAGAACCGGGCGGTCGCGCCAACTGCGGCCAGCTTGGTGGTGATCGCCATGAAGCCGGTAACCGGGGTGGGTGCCCCGACATAGACATCGGGCACCCAGTTGTGGAAGGGCACCGCGCCGATCTTGAACAGCAGGCCAACCGCCATCAACGCCGCTCCGGTCAGCAGTAGGCCATGGCCGTAGGTGGGCGTGAACACGGCAGCGTCGATGGCCTTGTAGTCAAATGAGCCGGCGTAGCCGTAGACCAGCGCCATGCCGAACAGGAAGAACGCCGAAGACATAGATCCGAGCAGGAAGTACTTCAACGCGGCTTCCTGACTCAGCAAGCGCCGCCGCCTGGCCATCCCGCTGAGCAGGTAGAGCGGCAGCGACATGACTTCGAGAGCCACAAAGGCGGTGATCAGGTCGGTGGCCGAGGCGAAGACCATCATGCCCGACAGCGAGAACAACGCCAGCGGGAAGACTTCGGTGTGCTCATGACGAGCCGCCGACGAGTCGGTCTCAGAAACGCTGCCTGGGATCGATGCCGCAGAGGCGGCGAAAGCGCTCACCCCGTTGTCGAGCTTGCGCTCGGCGAACAGCAGGATCGAGAGCAGTCCGAACACCAACAGCGCGCCCCAGATCAGATAGGTCGGCCGGTCGAGCGCGACCGCCCCCTCCGCCAGGATGCCTACGCTCTCGTTGACGTAGTTCACCGCCAGGAAGCCGAGGGCGGCCAGCAGACCGAGCACAACCAGGCTGACCTGGAGGACGAAGCGGTAGGCCCGGGGCGCGACTGCCTCGACGACAACGCCGAGACAGGCAACCAGTAGGACAGTCAACACCGGGGCCAGTTGCAGCCACTCGAAGGTGGGAGTAGCGATGTTCACTTGCCTTCCTCTCCAAGCGGAGCCACCGGGTCGGTCACGCCGACGTGGCTCATCGTCTGCTGCGTCGTCGGCTCGATCACCTTCAGGGCCAGCCCGGGGACGAACCCGAGGATCAGGATCACCGCGATCAGCGGGGCTGCGACCCACTTCTCTCGAAGCCCAGCATCAGTGGTGAAGTACTTTGCCGTGGCCTCGCTGACCGGTCCGGTCATAGTGCGCTGGTACATCAGCAGGATGTAAACCGCAGCCAGCACCGTGCCCAGGGCGGCAATCGCGCCCACCCACGGCTGCCGCGACCAGGCGCCAGCCATCACCATGAACTCCGACACGAAGCTGGACAAGCCAGGCAAGGCCAGCCCGGAGAGACCAGCAAACAGCAGGAAGCCAGCCAATACCGGGGCAACCTTCTCGACCCCGCCAAAGTCGGCGACCTTGGACGAACCGCGCCTGGCGATCAGCATGCCGACCACCAGGAACAAGGCGGCAGTAGAGAAACCGTGGTTGACCATGTAGAAGATCGACCCGGAGATGCCTGCGCTGGTGAAGGTGTAGATACCCAGGACCATGAAGCCGAAGTGGCTCACTGAGGTGTAGGCGATCAGCCGCAGCATGTCAGAACTGCCGATGGCCGCGATCGCGCCGTAGATGATGCTGATCAGCGCCAGCACCACCATGGCTGGTGCCACCCACTGGCTGGCCTCGGGGAACAGCCCCAGGCAAAACTTGATCATCCCGAAGGTGCCGATCTTGTCCAGGATGCCCACCAGGAGCACCGAGGTGCCCGGAGTCGCCTGCTCGGTCGCAGTCGGCAGCCAGGTGTGTACCGGCACCATCGGCGCCTTCACGATGAAGGCGACCAGGAAGCCCAACATCAGCCAACGGCCAACGTCGGTTGGCAATGCCATCCCAGCCAGATCGCCGAGCAGATAGCTCGGCGTGCCCAACACCCGGATGGAGTAAACGTAGAGGCCGATCACACTGATCAGCATCACTAGCCCGCCAGCCAGGCTGAACAGCAGGAACTTCACCGCGGCCTGAGCCCGCTGCGCCCCACCAAAGCCACCGATCAGGAAGTACATCGGGATCAGCGTCGCCTCAAAGAAGAGGTAGAACAGCAGCACATCGGCGGCCAGGAAGGTGTAAAGCGAGAGGCTCTCCAGCAGCAGCACCAGCGCGACGAACGCCTGTGGCGTCCAGCGTCCGACGCTGTCGAGCTTCCATTCAGCCAACAGCACCACCGGGGTGAGCGCGACGGTAAGCAGCACCATCACCAAACCCATGCCGTCAACATTCAGCGCCCACCAAGTGCCAAAGTTCGGCATCCAGGCGACCTTTTCGGCCAGCGAAGCGCCACCGGTGTACAGCACGGCGACACCGATGCCTGCCGCTGCAGTGAGCAGCGCGAAGAACATACCCAAATAGCGGGCCAGCTCCTTGATCGGCAACAGGAGTGCACCTGCGCCAACCAAGGGAACCAGACCGAGGAGGGTGAGCCAAGGGACCGTCATCTAGAACTCCTCCCTCAGCCCAGCTGACTGAGAATCATGACTACACCAACCGCGACCACGCCGATGGCCATCGTCAAAGCGTAGGTTCGAACCTGACCGTTTTGGAGCTTGCGCACCTGGGTGGAGATACCCGCGAACGCGGTGGCCAGGCCACCAAAGCCACCGTCAAGGACCTTGTGGTCGGCGACCACTACACCGCGCGCAGCCAGCATGGTGGGTTGAACCACCAGGACGTCGTTCACGGTGTCCCCGAACAGGTCGTTTCGACCCATCACGGTGAAGAAATTGCGTGAGGCGGGAGCCTCGTCCGGCACTGGCTTGGCCCCGAATACGAACCAGGAGATCGCCACGCCAGCCGCGACCACAGCCATGGTCAGCCAGCCGACCAAAGTCGGCACCATGGTCAGTTCGTGGGGATGCCCACCGGTGGCCGGTTCGAGCCATTCCTGGATCCAGAAGTTCATCAGCGCGCCGCCGATGATGCTGAAGAATCCGAGGATGATCAGCGGGATCGTCATCGTCTTCGGTGACTCGTGCGGATGGACGCCTTCGCGCCAGCGCTGATCGCCGTAGAAGGTCATTAGCATCAACCGCGTCATGTAGAAGGCGGTAATGCCGGCGCCCAATAGCGCAGCCACTCCGGCCCAGGCACTGTGACCGAAAGCGGCCTCGATGATGTGATCCTTGGAGAAGTAGCCGGCGAAGAACGGGAAGCCGATGATCGCCAGGTAGCCCATCGCGAAGGTCAGGAAGGTCACTCGCATCACCTTGGCCAAAGCGCCGTAATGGCGCATGTCGACATCGTCGTTCATGGCATGCATCACCGAACCTGCGCCGAGGAACATGTTGGCCTTGAAGAAGCCGTGGGTGAGCAGGTGGAAGATCGCGAAGGCGTAACCGGCCGGCCCGATGCCAGCGGCCAACATCATGTAGCCAATCTGGCTCATCGTCGATCCAGCAAGCACCTTCTTGATGTCGTCCTTGCTGGTGCCGATCCAGGCACCGAACAGCAGCGTCACCGCACCGACAATGACGACCGCAGTGGAGGCCACTTCCGACATCTGGAAGATCTCATGGCTGCGCACGACCAGGTAGACACCAGCGGTCACCATGGTGGCGGCGTGGATTAGAGCCGAAACCGGGGTCGGGCCTTCCATCGCGTCCAAGAGCCAGCCTTGCAGCGGAACCTGCGCCGACTTGCCGATGGCACCGAGCAGCAGGAACAACCCGATCGCGGTGGCCCAGCCGGGGCTGAGTTTGGCGGCGGCGGCGTTGACGGCTTCGAAGGAGGAACTGCCGATCAGGGCCAGCATGCTCATCACAGCCATGGACAGCCCCAGATCGCCGACGCGGTTCATCACGAAGGCCTTCTTGGCCGCAGCCGCGGCCGACGGCTTGTGCTGCCAGAACCCGATCAGCAGGTAGGAGGCCAGACCAACACCCTCCCAGCCGACGAACAGCACCAGGTAGTCATCGGCCAGGACCAGGAGCAGCATGGCGGCCACGAAGAGGTTCAGGTAGGCGAAGAAACGGCGACGACGATCATCGTGAGCCATGTAGCCGACCGAGTAGAGGTGGATCAAGCTGCCCACGCCGGTGATCAGCATCGCGAACAGGATCGAAAGCTGGTCGATCTGCAGGCCGGCTGACACCGTCCAGGAGCCAGTCTGGATCCAGTCGAACAGCGGTACCGACACCGCCCGGTGTTCCGGATCGGCGCCCAGCATCTCGATGAACATCCAGAAGGCGAGGACGAAGCTGGCCGAGGATGCCGCGACTGCCAGCCAGTGCCCGCCACGGTCGAAGAACTTGCCGCTGACCAGCAGCAACCCAGCCACCAGTGCGGGTAGGGCGATCATCAGCCACGCGACCTGGAAGACCCCGGTCGCGGCGATGGTTTCGAGAGTGATCATTCGCTCTTACCCCTCACAGCTTCAGCAGGCTAGCCGCGTCCATCGACGTGGAGCGCCGGGTGCGGTAGATGACGATGATGATGCTCAGGCCGATTACGACCTCGGCCGCGGCCACCACCATCACGAAGAAGGTGGCCACTTGGCCGTCCAGGCCGCCGCGGGCCAGGGAGAAGGCGACCATCGCGAGGTTAGCCGCGTTGAGCATCAACTCGATGGACATGAAGGCGACCAGCGCGTTTCGGCGCACCATGACGCCGACGGTGCCGAGCGTGAACAGGATCGTAGCCAGGATCAGGTAGTAGTCGGGACTCATTCGTCCTCCTCGCCAATGGTGGAATCGACTGATTCGAAGACTTGCGCTGTTGCCCGACTCAGCGCCGGTGCATCGACGATCACCCCGCGCGCCGCCAACGTCTCCGACACTGACTGCTCGCTCACCGTGCCGTCAGGCAATAGGCCCGGGGTGGCAATGGAGTTGTGTCGTGCCAGTACGCCGGAGTTGGGCAATGAACCCGGGTGGGTGCCCTCTTCGGCGTAAGCCCGCAGCCGCTCCTGCGACAGTTCCTTCTGGGTGGGGCGGGAATGAACCCGCGACCGCTGCCCGAGCACCATGGCGCCGACCGCCGCGGTGATCAGCAGCGCCGAGGTCAGCTCGAAAGCGAACACGTAACGGCTGAAGATCAGCGCCGAGAGGCCCTCAATGTTGCCGCCGTACTGCGCATTCGCCGCATCCAGACCGACAGGCGCCACCCCGGTCAGAGCGCCCCCGATACCGAAGATGATCAGGCCGAGGATGCCGATCCCAGCCAGCGTTGCGGCCACCCGCTGCCCGCGCAGGGTTTCCACCAGCGAATCGGGGGTGTCGACGCCGACCAGCATCAGCACGAACAGGAACAGCATCATGATCGCGCCGGTGTAGACGATGATCTGGACGAAGGTGAGGAACATCGCATCCAGCGATGCATACAGCACGGCGATGTTGATCATGGTGAGGGCCATGCTCAAGGCGGCGTAGACGGCCTTGCGGAAGGCGATCAGCCCGATACCGCCAAGGACGGCCAGCGGACCAGCGATCCAGAAGGTGATCTCAGCGCCGGTGATCAGCGGAATCATCGCTTGCCTCCAGCCTCGTTGCCCGTTACCGGGGTGCGATTGTCCGGCTTGCCCGTGGCGGGCAGACCGAGGAAGTAGGTCGTCTCATCCGGCCCGAGACGCCGCGGATGCGGTGGCTCTTCCATACCCGGAAGCAGCGGCGCCAGCAGCCGATCCTTGGTGTAGATCATGTCCTCGCGGGTGAAATCGGCCAGCTTGAAATCGTTGGTCATCGTCAACGCCCGCGTTGGGCAGGCTTCGATGCACAGGCCACACAGAATGCAGCGCAGATAGTTGATCTGGTAGACCCGGCCGTACCGCTCACCGGGCGAGAAACGCCCGTCCTCGGTGTTGTCGGCACCTTCGACGTAGATCGCATCCGCCGGGCAGGCCCAGGCGCATAGCTCACAGCCGACGCACTTCTCCAGGCCGTCAGGCCAGCGGTTCAGCTGGTGGCGGCCGTGAAAGCGGGGCGCGGTGATTTTCTCCTTGCCCTTCTCCGGGTAGCCCTGGGTGAAGGTCTTGCGGAACATCGTCCGGAAGGTGACTCCGAACCCGGCCCACGGGTCGAAGATGCCCATCTACTCACTCCTCTCGGACGTCGGTTCAGCAACCTCAGCGGTGGAGGCAACCACCCCACTCAGCTCGGGCAGCACCTGCCCCGGCAGCGGTGGGACGGGGTAGCCGCCAGCGAAGGCGTCATAGACACCGGTGGGCACTGTGGGTGGCTCTGGCTCCGGTTTATCGCCAATAATCACCACGCCGAACACCACCAGCGCCATCACCCCGATGGCGATGTACATTCCCGGACCGGTCAGCAGGTCGGTGCGCCGCAACGCCTGGAAGGTGGCGAACACGACGATCCAGGCCAGGGCCACCGGAATGAGCACCTTCCAGCCCAGCTTCATGAACTGGTCGTAGCGGAACCTCGGCAGTGTGCCACGGAGCCAGACGAAGAAGGCGATCAGCAACTGCACCTTGATCACGAACCAGATCGGTCCGAGCCAGGGATTGTTCAGCGGTTCGATCAGGTTGAACGGATAGATCGGCAGGTAGCCACCCAGGAACAAGGTGGTCGCGATCGCCGAGACCGTGGCCATGTTGATGTATTCGGCCAGGAAGTAGATCGCGTATTTGAAGCCGGAGTATTCGGTGATGTAGCCGCTAACCAGTTCAGATTCGGCCTCGGGCAGATCGAAGGGTGCCCGGTTGGTCTCGCCGACCATCGAGATCATGTAGATCACGAAGGCGGGCAGCATCACCAGCCAGTTCCAGTTCTGCAAGCCGATGTTGAAACCGAACGGGGTCAGCGCTGCCCGCTGCGCCTCGACGATCTGGTGGGTCGACATCGAGCCGGTGAAGAGGAAGACCGACACCAGCGACAGGCCCATCGCAACCTCATAGGAGATCATTTGCGCACTCGAGCGCAGGGCGCCCAGCAGTGCGTAGGGCGAGTTGGAGGACCAGCCAGCAAGCACGAAGCCGTAGATCGCGACCGAGGTGACCGCCAGCATCACCAGCACGCCAACCGGCAGGTCGGTGGCCTGCAGCAGAGTCTTGACGCCGAAGATCTCCACCTCGCCGCCCAGCGGGATCACTGCCCAGGCAGTGAAGGCCGCCGTGCCAGCGATCAAGGGAGCAGCGACGAACAGCACCCGGTCGACCATGGAGGGAATGAAATCCTCCTTGAACAGGCACTTCATCCCGTCGGCCAGCGCTTGGCCCAGGCCGAAGGGGCCGTTCATGATCGGACCAAGCCGGTGCTGCATCTTGCCGACCAGGCGACGCTCGAACCAGACGTTGAAGATCGTCCAGGTCAACAGCAGCACCACCAAGACGATGGTCTTGAGAAGAATCAGCCACCACGGGTCATTCATTCCGCACCTCCAAGGCTCAGCGCCACGTCATCGCCATGGACGACGCCGAGTTCGCCGATCGGCGTCCCCGGAGAGTTCATCGGCACCCAGACGGTGCCCTCAGTCATACCTTCGGTGATCGAGGCCGCCAGGCTGTACCAGCCGGCCTCGCTGGTGATGGTGATCACCTCGCCATCACCGACCCCAAGAGTTGAGGCCAGCGCCGGGCTGATTCGCGCGACGCTTGGCTTGGCGGTGGCTGCCAGCGCAACTTCGCCATCTTGGCCACGACCGCCGTCGAGCAGCATTCGCCAAGTGGCGAGCTTGACCACTTCGCCATCGTTGGCCTTGGATTTCTTGGCTGCGCGGGCGCGGGTGCGGCTGGCCGCTTCGGCCTTGATCGGCTGATCCCAGGTGCCCAACTCAGCGAGTTCGGCGCGAGCCTGACCGGTGGTCCGAACACCCAACGGGGTGCCCATCGCGTCGGCGAGTGCGGCCAGCACGCGCAAATCGGTCATCGGGGCATTCACCTGCTTGACCACCGTGTTCACCCGACCGATGCGGTGCTCCCAGTTGAGGAAGGTGCCAGACCGCTCCTCGATCAGGGCCACCGGGAAGACCACATCGGCCAACTCGGTGACTTCGGAGAACCGGCTCTCCAGCGACACCACGAACTCGGCTGCCGCCACTGCCTCGCGGGCAGCGTTGGCATCAGCGAAGTCGCTCAACTCAACCCCGGCGATCACCAACGCCTCCAACTCACCGGCGGTGACCGCGGCGAACATCGCTGGCGCGTCCAGACCCTCCAGCGGGGGCAGGGTCTCCGACCCCCAATGGCTGGCCACATCGACCCGGGCGGCCACATCAGCCACCGGACGAGCGCCAGGCAGCAAGGTGGGCAAGCAGCCGGCTTCGATAGCACCCCGCTCGCCAGCGCGACGCGGCACCCAAGCGAATCGGGCGCCAGCCTTGGCTGCCGCCGCAACCACTGCGGTCAACGCCCCCGGGGCGAGCGCGGCACGCTCCCCGACCAGAATCACGTCGCCAGCTGCGAGCTTCAGACCCGCAACGGCATCGGCTTCGCTACCTGGGACGGTGGCGACCAGCTTCGCCTTCAGCTTGGCATTGCCATTGCTGAGGAAGGCCGCCAGCGCGGTCACTGAAAGACCCTTCTTGCGCACTGCTTTCCGCAGCCGCAGGAAGATTATCGGCGATTCCTCTTCCGGCTCGAAGCCCACCAGCACCACCTGCCCGGCGTTCTCCAGGTCGGTGTAGGTGACGGCTTGGGCCAGGGTGCGTCCAGCGACCTGTTGGGCCAGGAAGGCGGCTTCGCCAACGCCAATCGGACGGGCGCGGAAGTCGATGTTGTTGGTGCCGAGGATCGCGCGGGCGAACTTGGCGTAGCCGTAGGCGTCCTCCATGGTCAACCGGCCACCGGTCAGCACCCCGGAGCTGTTGCCAGCAGCGGTCAGCCCGGCCACGGCAGCGTCGATCGCCTCCGGCCAGGACGCCGGTCGCAACTCGCCATCCTCGCGGACCAGCGGGGTGCTTAGTCGGTCATCGCCACGTCCGGAGACGAAAGCGAACCGACCCTTGTCGCAGTTCCACTCCTCATTGACCTGTGGAGCTTCGCCGGCCAAGCGCCGACGAACCACACCGTGACGGTGGTCGGCGCGCAGCTGGCAGCCCGAGGCGCAGTGCTCGCAGGTGACGCTGGTGCTCACCAGGTCGAACGGACGGCTGGTGAACCGGTAGGCCGCCGAGGTGAGCGCGCCCACCGGGCAGATCTGCACCACATTGCCGGAGAAGTAGGAGTCGTAGGGCTGATCGGCGTAGCGGCCAATCTGCTGCAGCGCACCGCGCTCCACCAAGGCGATGAACGGATCACCAGCGATCTGCTCGGAGAACCGGGTACAGCGGGCACAGAGCACGCAGCGCTCACGATCAAGCAGGATCTGGGCCGACAGCGAAACCGGCTTGGGGAAGGTGCGTTTCACCCCGTCGTAGCGCGAGGTGCCGCCACCGTTGCTCATAGCCTGGTTCTGCAACGGGCATTCGCCGCCCTTGTCACAGATCGGGCAATCCAGCGGGTGATTGATCAGCAGCAGTTCCAGCATGCCCCGCTGCGCCTTCTCGGCCACCTCGGAAGTGCGCTGGGTCTTGATCTGCATGCCCGGTGCCACCTCGATGGTGCAGGACGCCTGGGGCTTGGGGAAGCCGCGTCCGTTACCCATGTCGGGGATCTCGACCATGCACTGGCGACAGGCGCCTTGCGGGTCAAGCAGCGGATGATCACAGAACCGCGGGATGGCGATACCGACGGTCTCGGCCGCCCGAATCGCCAAGGTGCCCTTGGGGACCGTGACCTCGATGCCATCGATGGTCAGGGTTACCGTCTCCACTACCACCGCGCCTTGTTCCGGCTTGGTCACCACACTCATGCGTGCGCTCCTTGCGTTTCGGGCACCTCGAACAGCGCGCTACGACCGTAGGGGAACAATTCCCAGGCTGGCGTGCTGTAGCCGTCCTCGAACTCGCTGCGGAAGTGGCGAATGGCGCTGGTGACACAGGCCACCGCACCGTCGGCCAAGGCGCAGAACGACTTGCCCCCAATATTGCTGGCCACGTCCAGCAGCTTGTCGACGTCGCCGACCGCGGCCTGTCCGGCCTCGAACTTGCGCAGCATCTGCACCATCCACCAGTTACCTTCACGGCAGGGAGTGCATTTGCCACACGACTCGTGCTTGTAGAACTCCGTCCAGCGAAGTGTGGTGCGAACCACCGAGGTGGTTTCGTCAAAGATCTGCAGCGCCTTGGTGCCCAGCATCGTGCCGGCACCGGCCATCCCCTCATAGTCGAGCGGGACGTCGAGGTGCTCGGCGGTCAGGATCGGGGTCGAGGAACCGCCCGGCGTCCAGAACTTGAGTTCGTGTCCTTCGCGGACGCCGCCAGCAAGATCGAGCAGCTCGCGCAGGGTGATCCCCAGCGGTGCCTCAAACTGCCCGGGACGTGCGACATGCCCCGAAAGCGAGTAGAGGGTGTAGCCCTTGGACTTTTCGGTGCCCATTGAGCCGAACCACTCCGCGCCGTTTTTGAGGATCGAAGGCACGCTGGCGATCGACTCAACGTTGTTGATCACCGTCGGGGAGGCGTACAGGCCAGCTACCGCCGGGAATGGCGGACGCAACCTCGGCTGACCGCGACGGCCCTCCAAGGAATCAAGTAGCGCAGTTTCCTCACCACAGATGTAGGCACCGGCACCGGCGTGGACGACGATGTCGAGGTCGTAGCCCGAGCCGAGGATGTTTTTGCCCAGGTAGCCGGCCTCGTAGGCCTCAGCCACGGCCTGTTGCATGCGGCGATGAACGTGGAGCACCTCGCCACGGATGTAGACAAAAGCGGTGTGGCAGTTGATCGCATAGGAGGCGATGATCATGCCCTCCACCAGCGTGTGCGGGCTGGCCAGCAGCAGCGGCATGTCCTTGCAGGTGCCCGGCTCGGACTCGTCGGCGTTCACCACCAGGTACTTCGGATTTGGATTGTCCTTTGGCACGAAGCTCCACTTCATGCCGGTCGGGAAGCCCGCACCGCCGCGACCACGCAGCCCGGAGTCCTTGACCACGTCGGTGACCGCGGCCGGAGTCATCTTCAGCGCCTTGCCAACCGCCTGGTAACCGCCAGCGGCCTGGTAGGTGGCCAGCTTCCAGGAGTTGTCGGTGCCCCAGTTGGCGCTGAGCACCGGCGTCAGCTTGTCAACCATCAGGACTTCCCACCCTTCGGAGCGGCCCAGCCCTTTTCGTCGGCGATCGACTTGCCGAGCAGCGAAGCCTCGCCAGCACTTGGACCTTCATCGGCGCGTCCATCTGGGAAGCCGGCCAACACTCGCTCGGCCGCACGCCAACTCGTTATGGTCGCCCCCCGAGTGGACTTGACCTCAGCATCAGCGGCCAGATCATCGATCAACTGCTGCGCCTTGTCCGGGGTCATGTTGTCCATGAACTCCCAGTTGACCATCATCACCGGGGCGAAGTCGCAAGCGGCGTTGCACTCCAGCCGCTCCAGGCTGAACTTGCCATCAGGTGTGGTCTCATCGGGCTGAATGCCCAGCTTCTCACTGACCTGTTCCAGCAGCGCGTCGCCACCCATCACCGCGCAAAGCGCAGTGGTGCAAACCCCGATGTGATGCTTACCGCCGGGACGACGGCGATACATCGTGTAGAAGGTCGCCACCCCTGAGACCTGGGCTGCGGTGATGCCAAGCACCTCGGCACAAGCCTCGATACCTACCGGGGAGATCCGGCCGTCCACGCTCTGCACCAGATGCAGCATGGGCAGCAGGGCTGAGCGCGCTTCGGGGTAACGAGACGCCAACTGCCGCAACTCGGCGAAGGTGGTGTCATCGATATTGGTAGTGGTGTCAGTCATGTCCACTGTCCCCGATTCGGGGAAGAAGGACTGGAACTCGTGACCGCTCATCGGTCCACGCCTCCCATCACTGGGTCGATGGAACCGACCGCAACCACGATGTCGGCCAGCATGCCGCCCTCGCACTGGATCGGTACGGACTGTAGGTGGTTGAAGCTTGGATCGCGCATGTGGACCCGGAACGGCTTGGTGCCGCCATCAGACACCACGTGGCAGGCCATCTCGCCCTTGGGGCTCTCGATCGGCACGTAGGCCTGACCGGCGGGCACCCGGAAACCTTCGGTGACCAGCTTGAAGTGATGGATCAAAGCCTCCATCGACTCCCCCATGATCGCCTTGATGTGCTCATGGGAGTTGCCCTGACCATCTGGCCCAACTGCCAACTGAGCTGGCCAACCGATCTTCGGGTCGTCCACCATTACCGGCTGCCCAGTAGAGGCCTCGAGTCGGTCGGCGCACTGCTTGAGGATCTTCACGCTTTCGGTCATCTCGGCTAGGCGCACCCGGAAGCGGCCGTAGGCATCTGGCGCGTCCCAGGTGATGACGTCGAAGTCGTAGTTCTCATAGCCGCAGTAGGGCATCTCTTTGCGCAGGTCCCAGGAGTAGCCGGTCGAGCGCAGCATCGGGCCGGTAACGCCGAGGGCGAAACAGGCGCTCAGATCCTGGTAGGCGACGTTGCACATCCGGCCCTTGAAGATCGGGTTCTCGTTGCAGAAGTCCGCGTATTCGCCCAGGTGCTTTTCCAGCCAGGAGATCACATCACGCAACTGCGCGATGCCGGTCTCCGGCAGGTCGTTGGCTACCCCGCCTGGACGGATGTAGGCGTGATTCATTCGCAGCCCCGTGATCGCCTCGAGCAGGTCGAGAATCACTTCGCGCTCGCGGAAGCCGATGGTCATCACCGTCAACGCACCGATTTCCATGCCGCCGGTGCCGATACACACCAGGTGGGAGGAAATCCGGTTCAACTCCATCATCAGAATGCGAATGTCGTTGGCCCGCTCGGGGATCTGGTCTTCGATACCGAGCAACCGCTCCACTGCCAGGCAGTAGGCCACCTCGTTGAACAGCGGGGTGAGGTAGTCCATGCGGGTCACGAAGGTGGTGCCCTGAACCCAGGACCGGTACTCCATGTTCTTCTCGATACCGGTGTGCAGGAACCCGATCCCAGGACGGATCTTGGTCACGGTTTCACCGTCACACTCGACCATCAGGCGCAGCACGCCGTGAGTGGAGGGGTGCTGCGGCCCCATGTTGATGACCAGGGTCTCGTCTTCGGAAGCAGCCTGCTCCTTGGCGATCTCAGCCCAGTCACCGCCCATCGAGGTGTAAACGGTGCCCTCGCCAGCTTCGCCGGAACCGGCGTAGAAGTCGGTCTTTTCCTTCATCGGTAGACCCTCCGCGCATCAACCGGCGGCACCACGGTGCCCTTGTACTCAATCGGAATGCCACCCAGCGGGTAGTCCTTCCGCTGGGGATGGCCGACCCAGTCATCCGGCATCAGGATCCGGGTGAGGTGCGGGTGGCCGTCGAAGATGACCCCGAACATGTCCCAGGTCTCACGTTCATGCCAATCGGCGGCCGGGTAGGTAGCCACCACGCTGGGCACGTGCGGGTCGGAATCGGGGCAGGTGGTCTCCACCCGGAGCCGACGCCGATGGGTCATCGACTGCAAGTGATAGACGACGTGGAACTCAGCGCCGGTGTCTTCTGGGTAATGAACACCCGATACCGAAGGGCAGAACTCGAACCGCAGGAAGGCGTCATCACGCAAGGTCTGGATTACCTCAGCCAGCTTCTCCCGGGCCACGTAGAAGGTGAGTTCACCACGATCGACGACCACCTGCACCAGGGCGTCGGGAATCAAAGCGACCAGCCGGTCGTGGAGTTCGTCGAAGTAGGACCCGAAGGGCTGCTGGGCAGCGGTCGGGGACGGCAGCGTCCGCACGATCCCGCTGTAGCCGGAGGTGTCACCAGTGCCCTGGCTCCACATGCCCTTGCGCACGGCGACCGGCTTGGCTTGGCGCACCTGGTCAGCGTTGGCAGCGATTTCGGTGCCGGGAGTCTGCTCGCTCATCGCATCAGCCCCTTCATCTCGTGAGTGGCGGGCGCAGTCAGCGCGGCCTGCTCAGCGGCTTCTTCCAAGGCCTCGGCGTGCGCCCCGATCGGGCGCTTGGATACCTTCTGCTCGCGCAGCTTGAACATCGCGTCAATCAACATGTCTGGACGCGGCGGGCAGCCCGGCACGTAGATGTCCACCGGAACCAGGTGGTCGCCACCCTGCACGATGGCGTAGTTGTTGAACATGCCGCCCGTGGAGGCGCACACGCCCATCGCCAGTACCCACTTGGGTTCGGGCATCTGGTCATAGACCTGGCGCAGTACCGGGGCCATCTTCTGGCTGATCCGACCGGCGATGATCATCAGGTCGGCCTGGCGTGGTGAGGCCCGGAAGACCTCCTGGCCCCAACGACCGGAGTCGAATCTCGGCGTGCCGAAACTCATCATCTCGATGGAACAGCAGGCCAGGCCGAAAGTCGCTGGCCACAGCGATGCAGATCGCATCCAGCCAAAGACACCTTCAACGGTGGTCAGCAGTACGCCCTCAGGGAGCTTGTCCTCAATACCCATGTTTGAGCCTTTCTCCTCAGTCCCACTCCAGGCCACCGCGTCGCCACACGTAGGCATACGCGATGAACACCGTGACCATGAACAGGAGCATCTCGATCAGGGCGAACATGCCCAGCTTGTTGAAGCTGACCGCCCACGGGTAAAGGAAAATCGTTTCGATGTCGAAGATGATGAACAGCATCGCGACCAGGTAGTACTTCACCGGGAATCGACCGCCACCGACTGGCTGCGGCGTCGGATCGATGCCGCACTCGTAGGACTCGTACTTGCGCCGGTTCCAGCGTCTCGGCCCAATAAAGGCGCTCATGACGACCATCGCGGCCATCAGGAGTCCGCCAATTGCCATGATCCCAATGATCGGTAGGTAAGGGCTCATCAAGCCTCACTTCCCTTCGTGAACGCCAACGTCGGCAAGTTCCTCATGCTGAGGGTGCCATCTTCGTGAGGGTGGTTAGCACCATGTCCATCCAATCACCTCGTCGAGTGTCGTACAGATGTGACAAAAGCTTCATGGTGAACCGCATCAGAGTAGGACGAGGTAGACCGTACTTCGTGCAGACATGCATCACTTGCGGATGCTCGATCAGCGACACGAAAACTTGACCCAATCTGAAGTAGCCGCCCCACTCGTCTTTGAGGCGGACCGGGTAGCCCTGCAGGGCCATTTCGGCGCTTGGGGTGCCGAAGCCACGGAACTGCGCGTCGCTGATCGCCTCAGCCGCCATCGCCGCCGACTCCATCGCATACGGGATGCCTTCGCCGTTGAACGGCGAGACCATGCCGCCGGCATCACCCACCAGCAACAGCCCGCGGGTGTAGGCGGGTTGCCGATTGAAACTCATCGGCAGCGCCGCGCCCAGGATCGGACCGACCTGGTTTTCCGGACGGTAGCCCCACTCCGCGGGAGTGTTGGCCAGCCACCGGGTCAGCAACTCTTTGTAGTTCACCGCAGCCGCACCAGGCCGGGAACTCACCGTGCCCAACCCAACATTCACTAGGCCGTTTCCAAGTCCGAAGACCCAGCCGTAGCCCGGCAGCAAATTGGATTTGCCCGGCGCTCCGTCCCATAACTCCAGCCAGGACTCCATGTAGTCATCGCTGCTGCGCGGGGACTGGTAGTAGGCCCGCACCGCGACCCCCATCGGTCGGTCGTCGCGTTTGGTCAGTCCCATCCCGAGCGCCAGCCGAGAAGAGTTGCCGTCGGCGGCCACCACCACCGGCGCGGTGAAACTGCGCCCATCTTTGGTGGTGACCCCGGTGATGCGGTCGGTTCGCGGATTGATGATCGGCGCGACCACATTGGTGTTCTCGAACAACCGCGCGCCCTTGGCGACCGCGTTGTCGACCAGGATCTTGTCAAAATCGGCCCGGGCCCGGACCAGGCCGTAGGGCGGGTACTCCGCGATGTCGGGCCAGTCCAGGATGAACGGCTCGGTTCGTCCGCCGTAGATGCGCAGTCCTTTGTTGCGCACCCAGCCAGCCTCTTCGCTGACGTCGATGCCCAGGGCGATCAGTTGCTTCACTGCCCGCGGAGTCAGCCCGTCACCACAGACCTTCTCCCGCGGGAAACTGCTCTTGTCGACCAGAACGACATCCAGACCGCGCGCGGCAAGATGAGCCGCTGCCGTGGAACCACCAGGGCCAGCGCCGACGACGATCACATCCGCGCGCTCCTGTGAGCCACGAGAAGAGGCCTCAGCCGCTGATCGATCAGACAAAGAAAACCCCCGTTGCTCTCCCGGCACCGGGTCAGTCTAGGCAAGTCCCTGGCTGGTGGCCATCTGAGGCGGCATAAGGCCGACTGGCCGCCCTGCTAACCCCCGGTGGTGCTACGCGCGGACCCGGGTAGGGCTAACCTTGCGGGCGTGAATCAGCAGAACGTGGGTCCGCAGTTGCGTGCCCGGACCATCGAGCTGACTGAAGAACCCAACCTGCTCGCTCTCTTTCCGGCTGATGGCACTGCCTGGATCCGCAAAGGTGAAGGGATGGTCGGAATCGGCGAGGCGGCCCGGATCGAGGGAGCCGATTTCGCCGCCGCCGAGGCTTGGTGGGCCGAGTTGGTCAGCCGGATTCACCACGAATCTGACCTCGACGAACACCCTGGCAGCGGGCCGATCGCGCTGGGATCCTTCGTTTTTGACCCGGCCCACACCGCCAATCGCTCCGTGCTGGTGGTACCTCGAATCGTGGTGGGACGCCGTCGCGGTCACAGCTGGGTCACCATGATCACCGGCATCGATGAGCCCTGGCCCGAGCTACCCCAGGCCGAGCCTGCGCCAGTGGCCCCGATCGGCGCCAAAGTGGTTGCCGACAGCTTGAATGAGCAGGCCTGGCTTGGCATTGTCGCCGAGGGAATCGCTCGGATTGCCGGGGGCGGTCTGGAGAAGGTCGTGCTGGCCCGGGGCGAGACCCTGCAGGCCGAGAACGAACTCGATCCCCGCTGGCTGGTCAACGAACTTGCCGCCGGCTACCCGACCTGTTGGACCTTTCACGTGGACGGGCTGGTGGGCGCGTCCCCGGAGATGCTGCTACGCCGCGAAGGCGGCTTGGCCACCTCACGAGTACTGGCTGGCACAATCCGGCGCAGCCCCTCAGCAGGCTCAGGCGATACCGCCGCCGAGGAACTGGACCTGAAACTGGCCCACGCCCTGGCCCGCTCCAGCAAGAACCTGATCGAACACGAACTTGCCGTGGCCTCGGTGGCCAGTGCGTTGGAGCCGTTCTGTTCCGGCATGAACGTGCCCGACGCGCCGTACGTGCTCGAACTGCCCAATGTGTTGCACCTGGCCTCTGACGTGACTGCGGTGGCCCTGCCGGAAGTATCGGCGCTCCGCCTAGCCGGTGAGCTGCACCCCTCCGCTGCGGTCTGTGGGACCCCAACCGATCGGGCCAGGGCGGTAATCGCGGAGCTGGAGAGCTTGGACCGCGGTAGATACTCCGGCCCAGTGGGCTGGCTGGACGCTCACGGCGATGGCGAGTTCGCTATCGCATTGCGCTCGGGCTGCCTGGATCGCAGCGACCGACATCGGATCACGGTCTTTGCCGGCTGCGGGATCGTGGCCGAATCCGACCCGATCGAGGAGTACGCCGAGACCGAGGCAAAGCTGCTGCCGATGCACGAAGTGCTCGGCCTGCTCTGAGCCAACCCGGCTCGACCGGGCAGCGCTCAGCTCGGGTCTTGGACCAGACAGAACGGATGGCCGGCCGGATCGAGAAAGACCTGGTAGGTCTGGCCTGGCTGGAAGGTGGCTTTGGTGGCTCCTAGCGCCAACACTCTTGACTCAGCGTCAAGCAGATCGTCCACCACAAAATCGAGATGGGCTTGCTGAGGTACCACTTGACCGGGCCATTGCGGCGGACGGTAACCAGTCACCTGCTGGAAACCGATGGTCGAGGTGTGGCCGCTGTCGAGTTGCACCCACTCGGCGTCGGTCTGTTGGACCAACGGCCAGCCAGTGACAGCCGAGTAGAACTCGGCCAGGGCTCGAGCATCCGGGCAATCGATCACGATGATCGGCCAACGGCCTATGGCGGTAGACATGAAGCCAGCCTAGGGCCAATCAGGCCCGGCTGAACATCATTCACTCGCGGTCGGACCAGCGTCGGTCAGGCGGCCGACTCGCCCGACTGCGGCGCGGACTCCACCAACGACCCTGCCGATTCGGCCGCCATCGGTGGATCGCCTGGACTCACCGGTCGGGTGAACAGCCACAACAGCGCCGCGACCAGCGCAACCGCAGCGATCCCCACTGCACCCATTGGCGCCGCGATTAGGGGGTTCGTCTCAACCAGGATGAGAGCGAAGATGCCAGCGAAGCCATTGATCGCCCCATGCAACACCGCCGCCGCCAATACCGAGCCGGTCACCGCCCGTGCGCGCCACAGCAGGAACGAGGCGGCAACTGCCCAGGCCACCATGGCCACTACTCCTGGCAGGCGGTAACTGGCGTAGTTGTACCCCAGCAGAATCAGCGGGGCATGCCAAAGACCCCACATCACGCCGGTGATCACATTCGCCCGGATGGCGCCCAGGGGCGCCAGTTCATCGGCCAGCCAGCCGCGCCAGCCGTACTCCTCGCCGAAGGCGAACAACCCGTTGATGGTGAAACCAACCAGCACCGCAGTGCCGAAGCTGATCAGCAGGAGCAACCAAAGGCCCGGCACCTGGGCGTTCAGAACCGCCACCTGGTCGGCGTTCATGGAAGTGCCCGAACTGGCGATGATGTTGGCCACCAGGTCCGCTGGGCTGACCAACAGCCGACCTGCACCAGTCAGGCCCAACACGTTCCCAGCCACCCAGCTGAGTCCGACCATGGCGGCGATGAGGGCCGCCACCACCGCGACGGTGACCGACAGCATGCGAAGGAGTTGCCTGCCTAGGGATCGAGTGAAGATGCGGCTCAGCCCGAAGCCGTGGCCATCGACTTTCTCCACGACCAGGGCAGCCACCAACGGCGCCGGCATGTAGCCAAGGGCCAGCAATATGACCACCCAGGAGGCCGTCCCAGCTCCGGTGAGGTCGCGTTGGCCCACCAAATACAGCACCGCGCCAACGAGCACCGCCCAACCGACCGCGATGCCGTAGAACAGCCCGATACGCCCCCAACGAATGCCTGATTTGGCCGATATCTGTGTCACGGGTCCACCGTAGTCGTCCGACTTGCACCCTGCTGGACGGCGCATCGGCGCCGAACCAACGCTCAGCGTTTTGGCGGCGGAATCCTGGTCTTTTCAGAGCGCGCGGCCTTGGACGCGGCCATCTCCCGCTGGGCCGCTTCCTGTTCGGCCTTCATCTCCTCCATGTTGAAGGTGCCGCGCAGCCCGATGAACACCACTGCAGCCAGCGCAGCCGACCAGATCGGGTCGGCGCCAAGGATCACCGGCGCCGTGATGAGGGCGACCATGTCGATGCCGCGGAACAGGTTGAAGATCAGCGTTGGCGGCAGCGCACCGGAGGCGGTAGCCATCATTGGTGCCGAGTAGTCGGCTTTGCCGGCCGTCACCCACCGCACTGCGCCGAACAACCCGGCCACGGCCGTGATCACCGCAACGCTGACCCCGTCCAGGACGCTGCGGTCAGCACCAGAACTGGCGATACCGACGAACGCCGGCGCCGCCGCTGCGCCCCATAACGCCGCCAGCACCGCTGGCACCGCCATCGATGCGGTGCGGATCTCGGTGGTCTTGAAGGGCATCGATCGGGCCAGTCCGCCGGTGCGGGTGAGCACTCGAAGACTGCCCAAGAACGGCACCAGCGCGGCGGTTAGGGCCAACCCGCTGATCAGCGGGTTTAGTTGGCTGAGCCGCAGTGCGTCGACCGCGTAGGGCACCAGGAGGCTCACTCCGAGGCCGAGGAAAGCCGCCGGTGCTCGCCGCAACCGCTCCGCGTCGCGCCAGATCAGTGCGGTGATTCCCAGTCCACGGCCTTTGGTCGGACGGACGTGGCCCTTCGCCATCGCCCGACGCTCCACCAGGATGTCGCGGATCAGGCCGAAATCGAGGGCGAACATGGCCCCCTGCATACCGGAGACCAGCGAACCGCCCGAGACTAGCCGGGCCCGCTGGATCAGTTCCAGCCGACGCAAGGTGGCCACGATCAATCCGACCATCGCCAGCAATGAGACTGCCCCCAGCACCACCACCGCCGGCCGCAGCGCGGACTCCTCGGCGACGGCTTGCGTGGGTAGCCAGCTGCCAGCTACCGCGACCACCATCAGGCCGATGGCCAGCGCGCCCACTGTCGCCAGCGTTTGCAGGATCCTGAGCAGCAGCGTGCGCTCCCGGGTCTGCTCGCTGGCCGCCAGGGCCACCAGGGCTGAGCTGCCGAAGCCAGCAGCTGAAGACCAGGCGGCCACCGACCACCAGTCCATCCCGCCCATCGCTCCCACCAGAAGAGTCAGCAGCAACGGGACGACAAAGGCCGCCACCAGCGGCAGCACCAATCGCCCGCGCAACAATCGGCGTCGGCTGATCGGAGCCGCCATCAGCCAGGAGCCTTCCGCAGCAGAGGCCAGAATCGGCCCGAACAGCCGCGACAGGCCGAGCGCCAACGCGAAGCTCCCAAATGCCATTGCCGTGGGCAGAAGCAGCCGACTGGCATTGCAGGCCTCGGTCGTGCAGCCGGTCATGCCGTCCTGAGCGTTGATCACCGTCGAGGTGACCATTGCCCCCACCAGCAGCACGCTGAAAAGCGTTACGTAGCTATCGGAGAGCACCTGGCCGATGGTTCGGGTGGCGCGACCATGCCGCCACAGCTTCATCAGCTCGTGCAGGTCGGCCTCGTCTACCGAAACCGGTTCGACCTCAGGCAGAAAGTAGAAGGATCGCGGCGGCTGGGCTGGCACCACTACCGGTTCGGCGGCGGCTGGCGCAGGCACCCCCGACCGGATCAGCTTTCGGGATTTCTTACTCACCGCTGCCCTCAATGACCCGGCCGCGATCGCCTAACCGAACCACCCGGGTAGCAACTTTTTCCACCAGCAGGGGCTCATGGGTGGCCATCACGATGGCCAGGCCCCGATCACGTTCGGCCACCAGCCGGTCGGCCAGCCAGGCCAAGCCTTCGGTGTCCAGGCGCTGCTCAGGCTCATCCAGTACCAGCAGCTTGCGCGGACGGACGAAGGCGGTCGCCAACGCCAGCCGCCGCCGCTGACCCGAGGAAAGCGTTCCGGGGAGCTGGCCTGACTGAGGGACCAACTGCACCTCGGCCAGCACCTCGTCCACCGCAGCGTCCGGGTCGGGGATGCCATGGGCCCGCGCCAGCAGGTCCAGATGCTCTACCACGCTCAAATCGGGGAAGAAATCGAGGTCATCGATGACCGTGGCGACATCGCGGCGGATCTGCGGATTGGTCTCGCTGGCCCGGATGCCATTCACCTCCACGGTGCCTTCATCGGCTCGATCCACCCCGATCAGACACCGCAACACCGTCGACTTGCCCGCCCCGTTTCGGCCGGTCAAAGCCACCGCTTCGCCAGCGGCCACCTCGAGGTTGAAGCCGTCCACAATCACCACCGGCCCGAAGGCCTTCCTTAGGCCGGCGATCTTGAGCACCGGAGTCTTTCGCGCCATGGAGGTGATTGTCCCCCATCCATACACCATCGAGAGAATTGGCCTGCCGCGCCGACGCGGAACGACTGGTTCAAGCGGTCGGCCGCGCATCGTGGCAGGCTATGCGCGTGCAACCAGCCAACCGACGAGCCAGCCTTTCGAAACGGCGTGCCGCGGTATCGGAGATGTTCGATCAAGTAGCCCCCCGCTACGACCTGACCAACGACCTGTTGTCTTTGGGGATTGACCGGCGATGGAGGTCGGAGACTGTCGCGGCCGTTGACCCGAAGCCGGGTCAGGTCATTCTCGATCTAGCCGCCGGTACCGGCACCTCCACCCATCCCTTCGCCGCCAGCGGTGCGACAGTGATCCCGGCCGATATCAGCGAGGGGATGCTCGCGGTGGGCAAGAAGCGCCAGCCCGATCTCTCCTTCGTGAATGCCGACGCCCTGGCCCTGCCGTTCGCCGATGCGACCTTCGATACGGTCACCATCAGTTTTGGGCTGCGCAATGTCGAGAACGTCCCTGCGGCCCTGGCCGAGATGTATCGGGTCACCAAGCCCGGCGGCCGAATCGTGATCTGCGAGTTCTCCACCCCAACCTGGAAGCCGCTGCGGCACTTCTACCGTAGGTACCTGACCCGCGGCTTCCCCTTGGTGGCAGTTTTTACCTCAACCAACCCCGTCGCCTACGACTACCTGGTCGAATCGATCCTGGCCTGGCCCGATCAGCGCAATCTCGCCGCCGAGTTGGCCAAGGCTGGCTGGCAGCGGGCAGGTTGGAAGAACCTCAGCGGCGGCATCGTCGCGCTCCATCGTGCGCATCGGTGATGTTCACCCTCGATCCCTACGCTGCGCGCAGCTGCCCGCTGAAGACGCTGCACGCCTTTGGCCAGACCGAACGACCGGTCGGCGCTACCACCGGCTCTGGCATGCCGGGCGCAACCGCATTCACCGCCGAGGTGCTGGCCCAGATCCTGAGCGGACGGGCGAGCGTTGTCGATCTGCGTAATCGGGCCGAGACCACCCACGAGGAACAGGAAGCCGCCTGCGTGGCGGCGATGGCAGCTGGCACCGGGGTGATCATTGGGGGTTTATTGCCCCGAGATTTCGACGAGCACCGCCGCGGCCGGGCCGAACTGCTGATCAGCGATGGCAGCGGCGGCTACGTCCCGGGCATCGTGAAGTTCCAGCGGGCCCTCGATGCCCGTCGCGACGACCGCGAGTTCACCTACTCTCCGGTCAGCGACCTGCCGGCCCGGTCGGTCTCGACGGGTTGGCGCTACCGCTGGCATTGGCGCTGGCCCAATGCCATCCAACTCGCGCACCTTTGGCAACTGCTGGCCCCCACCGGCTTCCAATCGAAGGCGGCCAACGCCGTCGTCATTGGTGTCGAGCGCCTCGACCCCGACGGGCTGGTGGCCACCTGGTTAGACCTGAATGAGCCCAATCTGGGGCCGGCGTCGTCGGCTGCGGACGCCTCGGTGCAGGTGAGCGCCCTGGAGCGTTACCACCAGGAGTTCGCGGCACGAGTCGAGATCGCTGAGATCGCCCAGCGAAATGACGGCTCTGAAGCATCCCTGCTGCCGCCGATCGTCACCACTGAGTGCGGCTACTGCGATTGGTGGCCGATCTGCCGACCATTGCTTGATGATGACGATCTGAGCCTGCGGATCAACAAGGCACCACTGGATCGTCAGGAAATCGTGGGGCTGCGTTCGGCCGGCGTAGTCACCGTCAGCCACCTGGCCTCAGCCGACCTCGACCTCCTGCTCACCGACTATCTGCCCCTGGTAGCCCACCGCCAAGGTGCCGAAGAACGGCTGCGACTGGCCCAGCGGCGCGCCCGACTGTTGGCTGAGGGGCAACAGCTGGATCGGCTGACCACTGGGGGAATCGACCTGCCCGCCTCTGCGGTAGAGATCGACATCGATGTGGAAACCTCCCGCAATGATCGGGTGTACCTGTGGGGGTTCTGGATCACTGACGCCACCGGCAGCCGCTACCAGCACTTCAGCTCCTTCACCGATTTGGACGATGCGTCCGAGTTGGCCCTGGCCGTCGAGGCGATGAGCTGGCTGCGCGACTTCGTGGCCGACACCGGCGCCCTGGTGTTCCACTACTCCGACTACGAAGTCACCCGCCTGACCAGGCTGGCCGCGAGCGGGGCTCCCGAACTGGCGTGGGCGGTCAAGTACGCCGCCGACCACTTCGTTGATCTGTTTTCCGTGGTGCGGCGCCACTTCTTCGGCGCCAACGGACTGGGGCTGAAAGCGGTCGCCAGCGCTGGGGCGGGTTTCCATTGGCGCGATGAGGACCCCGGCGGGTTGAATAGCATGATCTGGTTCGATGAGGCCGTCCAGGCTGCGGACGTCGCGGCCCGTGAACTGGCCCGCGAGCGGGTGCTGTGCTACAACGAGGACGACGTCCGTGCCACTGCTTCGTTGCGCTCCTGGCTACGTCGGCAATCCTGAACACCGGGTTACGACCGAACCAACACCGCGGGGTTTGTCAACGGTTTAGACCAAACTGACAAATCTCAGGCCCAAGGGCGGAAAACGGGTCAGCCATGCGATATCTTGCCCGGTATGGCGCAGCAGCTCCCGGTCCAGATAGACCGCAACAGCCCGGTACCGCTGTACCACCAGGTGGCTGAACAATTGGCCGAGGCTATCGACACCGGGGTTCTCAAACCCGGTGACGCGTTCGAGAACGAACTCTCGATGGCCGAACGGCTCAACTTGTCGCGACCAACGGTACGCCGGGCGATCATCGAATTGGTGTCCCGAGGCCTGTTGGTGCGACGCCGAGGAATCGGCACCACGGTCGCAAACGAGGTGGTGCATCGGCGGTACGGCCTGCCCAGCCTCTACGACGACCTGAAGCGTGAGGGCCAGAACCCCCACACCGAGGTGTTGCAGTTCAGCACCGGCTATTTCGATGACCACATCGCCGATCAGCTTGGCCTGCCGCCCGGCACTCCCCTGGTGTATGTCGAACGACTGCGCACAGTGGACGAGGGGCCGGTGGCGGTACTGCGCAACTGGCTGAGCCCCGATTGGGCCGACCTGGAGATCGAGGAGTTGGCCACTTACGGGCTCTACACCCTGATCCGGGCGCGCAACATCGTGCCAGCGGTTGGCTACCAGCACATCTCGGCCCGGCATCCAACCGAGGCCGAGCAGAAGCTGCTGAAGATGGAGCCGACCGATCCGGTGCTGGCCATGTCTCGGCGGGCCTACGATCCGTCCGGTCATCCCGTGGAGTACGGCGACCATTGCTACCGCTGGGATCGCTACTCGATCGACATCACGGCCTACTCAAGCTGATTGCCCTCGCGTTGGCTCAGGGCTGGTTCAGCTGCTGGGCCAACGCCGCGCGGCCGGTGCGGTCGACCGGCACCACCAGCACTTCAAGGTCGGCAACCGGCTCGGCCAACGCAGCGGCAACTTCCGCCGCACTCACCAACCGGCGCGCTGACACCCCGTAACCGGCCGCCAGCGCCACCAGGTCCAGCCCGATCGGCGTGGCGAACACCCGCTCGAACGCGGCAGCGAACTCGTCCTTTCCGTATTCAAGGGTGGCGAAGATGCTGCCGCCGTCATCATCGGCGATCACGATCCGCAGCGCCGGTCGCGGCTCGGTGGGTCCGATGGCCAGCGCCGAGGCGTCATGGACGAAGGAGAGGTCGCCACACAGCAGCGTGGTCGGAGCCCCAGTGGCCAAAGCGATTCCGATGGCAGTGGCCACGGTGCCGTCGATGCCTGAGAGGCCCCGATTGGCAAAGACCAGTGGTGGCTCTGGTCGCGGCGGTGCCAAATCGGCATCACGGATCGCGTTGGAGTTACCCAGGCACAGCACCTGGTCGGGTAGCACCGCCGCTACCACCGCTGCTGCCAGCCCAGGTCCGGTGAGTCGGTCGTCCTCGCTGAGCGCCGCGGCGACCTTCGCGCTGCGCTCAATGTCGGCCCTTCGCCAGGCCTGAAGCCACTGCGCTGGGCCGGGCTCTGCGGAGACGGCCTTGGCCACCAGCCCGGCCCGCCAGCCAGGATCCACGAAGTCGGCCCGCTGGGTTACCACCACCACCTCTACCCCAGCTCGGGCCAGCAATGCGTTCACCGGACGGGAAAGCGTCGGTCGACCAAAGACCACCACCCGCTCGACCTGCGCGCCCAACTCACCGGCAAGCAGCAGCCTCCCGGTGGCTAGGGACGCGACCGCAAGCCTGGCATTGCTTGACGGCTCAGCCACCAGCGGCAGACCGGCTGCCTCAGCTAGGCTCACCGCGGCCCGGCCTGTCTCGTAGTCGGCATCGCCACACAACACCAGCGTGCGCGGGGTCCCCGGCAGGTGAACCGGCACCGGCTGATCGGGCGGCCCGGTCCGTACCGGGGCGCCGGGCAGGGCAGTCCAGTCGACAACACCCTCGACCAGTGGTTCGGGCAACTCGACGTTCAATTGGGCCGGACCGCGCCGTCCACCGGTGGCGCCCTCGGCCAACAGCACCGCGCGGGCGGCCTGGGCGGCCCACGCCTGTGCCGGGGCTCCCGCCTGCACCCTGGCGGTGTAGGTGAGGAAGCCGGTGAAGAGGCCACCTTGTTCAGTGGTCTGATTGGCTCCGAACCCGACCACCCAGGAGGGCCGATCAGCCGAGATCACCAGCAGCGGGACGGCCGAATGATGGGCCTCCATCACCGCAGGGGTCAGGTTGCCGACTGCGGTGCCGGAGGTGGTCACCACCGCGACGCTGCGACCACTCCCCTTGGCCAGGCCAAGGGCCAGGAACCCCGCGGCGCGCTCGTCCACCCGGACGTGCAGGCGCAACAGCCCGGCCCGCGCTGAGGCCTCCAGACATAGTGCGAACGGCGCACTGCGTGAGCCCGGGGCCAGCACGAAGTCAGTCACCCCTTGGGCGAGCAGTTGCCCAACCAGGGTGCGCGCGCATTGGGCCGATTCACTTCGCTGAATCACTGGCCACCCCTCCTCAGTTCACCGGGCAGTTCGTCCAGCCGGCGAAGCCACCACTCGGTGGTGGCCCGATCAGCCTGCCAGTCCACACCGATCGGCGCCACGGACCGCACCCGGATCGCGCCATTGACGGCAACCAGCGGGTCATCAGTGACGTCGGAGGTGAACATGGTCGCCGTGTTCAGACCACACGCATATGGCAGCTCGGGCAGGGCAGCCGCCAGGGCCACTCCGGCGGCCAGCCCCACCGAGCTCTCCAAGGCTGAGGACACCACCACCGGTAGCCCTAGTCGCTCGGCCAACTCCAGGCAGCGACGGACGCCACCCAGTGGCTGCACCTTCAGCACTGCTACGTCGGCCGCCGCCAACTCGACCACCCGCTCCGGGTCACCGGAGCGCCGGATGCTCTCATCGGCAGCGATCGGCACCTCCACCCCAGCTCGGGCCAGCAGGCGCCGGAGTTGGGCGAGTTCTTCAACATCGGCGCAGGGCTGCTCGGCGTATTCCAGCTCGAACCGAGCCAGCTCGGTCAGCCGGCGCTGCGCCTGGTCAACGCTCCAGGCGCCATTGGCGTCCACTCGAATCCGCCCCTGGGAGCCGAGCGCATCGCGTACCGCCTCGACCCGGGCCAAATCCTCGGCCGCACTCTGGCCGGGTTCGGCTACCTTCACCTTGGCGGTACGGCAGCCAGAAGCCACGGTCAGCTGATGAGCCAACTCCGGGCCGACAGCAGGAATGGTCACATTCACCGGCACCAACTCCCGAAGCGGCGCCGGGAAGCCGAGATGGGCCGCCTCCCAGGCCGCGCGCCACCAGTTGCCGATCTCTGGGTAGCCATACTCGGCAAATGGGCTCCATTCGGCCCACCCAGCGGGTCCAGGCACCAGCAGTCCCTGTCGCACGGTGATCCCGCGGAAGCGGTTCCGTAGCGGAAGTGAGAATGCGACTGGGTTCATCGCACTCAGTGCGCGATCCACAGCCCGAGGAAGATCCCGACGGCACACAGCAACTCAGCCAGGCCGGTCTGCTTCAGCACCGGGATCAGCTTCAGCCCCGTTACTCCCCTAGCGACCTCGCGTACCGGTCCGATCAACGCCACGCCCATCATCAGGCCCAACAACGCCCACCAGGAGCTGTTGGCCGCCACCCCGATCACCCCGAGGCCGGCCACCGCCAGCAGGCCGACAAAGAAGATCCGGGTGTTGCGATCGCCGAGCCGGGTGGCCATCGTGCGCTTGCCGACTTCCCGGTCACCGTCCAAATCACGAAGGTTGTTGGCCACCAGAATCGCGCACGCCAAAGCGCCGATCGCGATCGCCGTCCACCAGGTCGCCACCGAGACCGCACCGACCTGGATGTAGACCGTGCCGGTGACAGCAACCAGGCCAAAAAAGACGAAGACGAACAACTCGCCCAGGCCCAGGTAGCCGTAGGGAAAGCGACCCCCGGTGTAGAACCAGGCGGACGCGATCGCGGCTGCGCCCACGAAGAGCAGCCACCAGTGACCAGTGATCCCCACTACGACCAGACCGGTGACCGCAGCCAACGCGAAGAAACCCAGCGCCGCGGCCAGCACCTGATTGGGACGGGCCGCGCCGGAACCGACCAGCCGCATTGGGCCGACCCGCTCAGAATCGGTGCCTCGAATGCCGTCGGAATAGTCGTTGGCGTAGTTCACCCCGATTTGCAGGGCGAGGGTGATTGCCAGCGCGAGGGCGGCCAACAGCGGCACGAACCCGTCGTCGAACCAGGCCACCGCCGATCCAGCCAGCACCGGCGCCAAGGCCGCCGGGAGGGTTCGGGGACGGGCGCCTTCGACCCACTCAGCCAACGTCGCCATGCTCGCCCTTCTGCTCCCAGGCTCGTCTCAGCGCGCCCCGGTCAATCTTGCCTAGGGATGTGTACGCCATCTCGGGTATTTGCCGCAATTCCTTGGGCGTGGCTGCCCGGCCGAGCCGTCCTCCCAGCCGGGTCTGCACCTCGGCCAGATCGAGCGCCCCAACGCTGATTGCCACGATGCGTGCGCCCCAACGTTCATCGGGCAGGGCCAGCAACACCGGCGCGCCAGCCTCGACCGATCCGAACTCGGCATCACAGATCAGCTGGGCGGCAGCGAGGTCCACCTTCTCCCCACCCGAAATGATCACATCATCGAAGCGCCCCAGTATCTCCAGCCGGTCGGCGACCAGTCGGCCCCGGTCATTGGTCACCACCAGGTCGCCGCGCAGCACCTCGGCGGTCAGCTCGGGACGCAGCCGGTAGCCACTGAACGCCATCGGCCCACCCAGGCAGATGCGCTCATCGTCGAGTTCGACGCGAACTCCGCCCAACGGCTCGCCGTCGTAGACACAGCCCCCACAAGTCTCGCTGGCCCCGTAGGTGGTCACCACGCTGATCCCAGCCGCGGCGGCTCGGGCCAACAGCGGCTCCGGAATCGCACTACCGCCGAGCAGCACTGCCGCATAGCTGGCCAGGCGCTCAGCCAGCTCCTGCTGGGCCAGCGCCCGATCCAGTTGGGCCGCTACCAGCGAAACATAGGTGCGAGCGCGTGCCGCTGGCAGATCGGCCAGATCGGCGCGCACTTGGTGCACCGCGCTACCTCCGACTACCGCCCTGGCGATGGTCATCAGCCCAGCTACATGTTGGGTGGGCAGGGCACAGACCCAATCCCCGACTCCGCCCAGCCGTTCGTGAGTGGCATTCGCGGCGAACCTGATCGCCGTCGCCGAGAGCACCACAGCTTTGGGGGCACCCGTGGTTCCAGAGGTAGGGACGACGAGCGCAGCATCCGCCTCGACTACCGGCTGATCAAGGCCCAGCGCAGCTTGCAGGCGCGGTTCGCATTGGGGCGCCACCGCAGCTCCACCGTCGAGCGCGGCGGCGATGCCGGCGATCAGTTCCTCACCCTCGAGCTGCTTAAGGTGCATCCAGCCACCCTAATGCGCGCCGAGCTGCAACTTGGGTTCCAGCGCGAACCGACAAAAAGTGTCCACGCCTAGGGATAACCGCTCACCTGAGGAAAACCTGAGAAAAGGTGTGGAACACTTCAGGCGTGGGGATCACGAAGTGGCTCAAGCTAGGGGCGGTGGCCGCGATGGCCATCGTTTCGCTTGTGCCCTCAACCCCGGTGTCGGCCAATGCGTTTGACCAGACCGACCCAGACGTCGCCGAGTTGGCCGCCTATCGCGCCGACCTGCTGAACGAACAGAATCAGGCGATTTCCTTGGGCGCCGCCGGCATGTTGGCCCGCCATCAGCAGCGCATCGAAGCTCTGGGTTACGAGCCCGGCACCACTGACCCGCGAGAAATCGCCCGGCAGATGATGGCCAACAAGTACGACTGGGGCCAAGCCCAGTTCGCCTGCTACGACAAGATCATCATGCGAGAAAGCCGCTGGATCGTCACCGCCGACAACCCCACCTCAACCGCCTACGGCATCCCCCAAGCGCTGCCGGGCAAGAAGATGGCGCTATTCGGCTCGGACTGGCGCACCAGCGCGGCCACTCAGATCACCTGGGGCCTGTGGTACGTCAAGGACCGGTACGGCACCCCGTGTTCAGCCTGGTCGTTCAAGAAGTCCCACGGCTGGTACTGAGTCCACCCAGAAGTTCCCACCCAGAAGTTCCCACACAGTAGTTCCCACAAAACACCCGGGTCGATCCCATCGGCCCGGGTGTTCCCTGTATTGACTACTGGTGCGGCTCCACCGGCGGCACAATGCCGTCTTCGATGGCCCTGCGAAAGAGATCAAGCTTGCTGGCCGCCGGACGGTTCACGTTGGTGTACTTCACCCGGATGCGCTTGAGGTATTCCTTGACGCTGTTCTCGGTGATGGTTAGCCGCTCAGCAACCTCCGGCACCTCGAAACCGCCAGCATAGAGAGCCAGCACTTCGCGCTCGCGCGGCCCGAGGTTCGCCGCGACGTAGGAAGCGTCGCCCTCGATGGCGGCCAGAATCTCCTGGCTGATCACCACCTGCCCCTCGGCAACCGCCTCAATCGAGGAGATGGTCACCGAAAGCGGCTCCGCTTTGCGACACACTCCGGCGGCACCGCCAGCCAGCGCCCGCCGCAGCAGCCGCACGTTGTCAGCGATGGAGTAGACCAGCACCTTGTAACCGGCCTCGATCAGTCGCTCGGCGTTGACCAGCGGGTCGGAGCTGTCGTCCAACTGCAGGTCCAGCAACACCACATCGGCATCGGGCATGCGCCCGAGGAACTCATCCACTGTCGCAGCACCGTCGACGAGGGTCACCTGGTGCCCGGGGTGCGCTCTCAGGGCGGCGGACATGCCAATCCGAATTGCCTCGTGGTCATCGATTACCGCGGTGTTGATCATGGGCGAAAGCCTAACGTGTGTTCACCTGGCCACGGGCGTCCAGACCAACCAATTCGCTGGTGCCGTCTTCACGAACGGCAAGGACTGTGACCACGTCTTCGTATCCTTCGGGGGCGGCTCTGGCCACCACCCGCTTGGTATTGGAGTCGGTCAGTAACCGGCCCAAGTGCTGAGTGAGGGCCACCCGGACGTCCTCGGGTAGCCGGGTACCCCGACTGTCGACCAGCCGGACGTCGACGCCACGACCACGGGCCACCTCGATGGCATCGGAGGTGAGCTCAGTGACCAGGTTGCCAGCCCGCATGGCATCGCGCAGCCGGCTCTCTTGCGAGAGGCAGGCGTCTCGCTCGGCCTCGGTCAGGTCGTAGTTGGTGTCAGCAATCCGATTGAGCAGCGGGCCCACCTGTGCACGCAACTGGGTCAGCCAAACATCACGCAACACCATCTTGGAGAAGCTCTGGGCAATCGCTTTGTTGGCCGCAGCTGAGGAACGCCGCGACGCGCCCATTCGATCAGCCATTTCGATCATCCAGGTCTGGAGCAGTTGGGCGACCAACATCCAGGAGAACGGCCCGAAGCCCACTCGCAGCACATCGCCGGCCCCCAGGCCCTGGGTGATGGCCCAGACGGCCGACACCATGGCGTACAGCCCAACGCCGATCCAGGCGATTCGCTCTTGTCCGCGCACCAGCACCGCGACCAACAGCACCATCACGACCGTGCTGTGCCAAGTTGCATACCCTGGCCAGTCGCCGCGCGGCAGCACCGACTGCACCAGCAGGGTCAGACCCATCAGCAGCCCGACCACCATGATCGCCGAGCTGGCTTTCATCGGGTTCTGCTCCGAGCGCCTCAGCGTGAGCAGGGTGGCCAACACGGCGAGCACCTGCGCGAGGAACACCGGCCAGGCAGTGGTTACTCGATCCAGACTGGTCCAGCCGAGCAGGAACTGCAGCACCACCACGATCCACACCAGCCGCACCAGGGACGGACGGGTCAGTTCGGGAATCTCCGGCATCCGCCGGGGACGATGCTCCTTGACTTCAGGCTCGTAGGTCACCTTGGGCAATTCGCCGGTCGAACCCCAGCTGAGGTTGACCGTGGTGCCTCTACCCGGCTTGGACAAGATTTCGGCGTGGCCGCCGATGGCCCACATCCGATAGACCACCGAAACCTGTAGGCCTAGGCGGCGTTTGGGCACCTGCTCAGGGTCGAAGCCAACTCCGTCATCAGCGAACGAGATCAACACCTCACCCGGGGTGGGGCTGGTCAGTCGCACCTCCACATTCGTGGCGTTGGAGTGTTTGGCCACATTGAGGGCCACCTCACGGACCACCATGCCCAAAGTGCTGGCGACCTGCTGAGGCACGGCCAACTCGTCCAGGCTGGAGGTGACCTTGGCCTGCGGCACCAGTGCGCTGACCACATCAGTCACCAACCAGGTCAGCTGGTCGCCGGTGACCGGTAGTCGGGCCTCTGCGGGCGCCTCGGCTTCGGCCAAACGGTCAACCGCGCGTTGAGCTTGGGTGGCGACCAGGGCGTCATTGGGGTTTTGCGCTGCGGCCACCAGGGTGGTCATCACCTCGTCGTGGACGATGCCGTCCAGGCGGTGGCGCTCTTCCAACAACGCCTCATCGATTGCCGCAGCGGTCGCTTCCCGCTGGGAGGCGTACTCGATTTCGTCCAGACTCTTGAAGGCGTTACCCACCACTCCGAGCGCGACGATCACCACTGAGGAGTTCATCACCAGCACGATCATGTCCTGAACCGCACCCAGCAAAGGGGCGCCCTGACCCGATGGAGTCATCCGCACCACCGCGAACAGCAGCCCGGCGGCGATCGCATACCCGAAACCCCAAGCGGTGCCGCTGGTCACTGCCAGACAAACTGCGGCCACGCCCAAACAGACCCAAAGCCAGGGGCTGGACGTCGCTGGGGCGCTGGACTGCCAGGCAATTGGCCAGGTGATCAGGCCGATGGAGACCAGCGCCACGTAAACCAGCGCCCAGGCGCGCAGTCGGCGGCCAAGGAAACTGAAGATCATCATGCCGATCGAGGTGACGACGATGCCGCCGCCAATCGTGATCGTCCACCACGGCGCCAGGAAGGGGATCTGCGCGGCAGCCCCAAAAGCGGCCGGGATCAAGGTACCCAGACAGAACAGCGCCACGCCGCGTTCGACCCACGCGGTGAGCTGGCCAGTCTGCAGATTCGGTTTCATTTGTGCCCTATCGGCTCCAGTCCACCAACTGGTCGGCGTCGTGCTCGCCAGTTGACCAGACCGCCCGCACGATACCGGCTGCAGCCAGCGCCTTGCGGCACCCCGGGCACGGCGGGTCGGTGATAAATGCCGTCGCACCCTTGGTATCGCGGGTGGCGAACAGCAACGCATTAACTTCAGCATGAATGGCGATGCAGAACCCGTCCGTGCCGGGACGGTCGTAGTCGCCGAGGCCAGGCACCTGGTCGTAGCTGAGCTGACCGCGGGGACAGGCCCCTTCGAGACAGTCCGGACGACCCGGCGCGGCCCCGTTGTAGCCGGTGGCGATGATGCGCCGATCCATCACGATGATCGCGCCGACCTTTCGGCGGGTGCACTTGGCGCGCGCAGAGACCGCCTGGGCGATGTTGAGAAAATAATCATCCCAGCCCGGCACCTGATGCTCGCTCATCGCCCTCCTCGTTGCAGGCTGATCGGATCAGCCTGCAACAGGTTATAGCCGCTGGCGAGTCAATAGGTGATCAGTGGAACGCATTGCTCATTGCGAGATTCGGATCTTGACGACTGGTAGTGAGTTTCTGCTGCGCCATGAAGTCGGCCATCGCCACCCATTGCTGAGAATCCAGCGTGGGATCGACCGACCCGTCAGCCGTTGTCCACAGCGGCACGGTGGCAGCGAGGGTGGCCTCGGCGGCCTTGGCGCCAGCCGCCGTGGTTAGGTCGGGGACGTAGTTGGCCGACACCTTCATGGCGTTGGCCTGGTCGGCCACCACCGAGCTGATGCCAGCCATCGTTGCGGCCACGACAGCCTTGACCACCTCAGGGTTGGCTTTGGCGTAGCTGGTCGTCGTGACCAGGGTGGTCGGCACCAGCGGAACCGTCCCGCTGGAAATCGGGAGCCCACGAACAGCGGTGCCAGCTAGTGCGAACTGCACCGCATCGTTGTTACTGAATCCCACGATGGCGTCCACTTTCCCGGTGGTCAGGGCTGCCACCTGGGTGTAGCCGATCTCGGCGACGGTGACGTCGGCCTCAGTAAGTCCGGCCGAACCCAACGCCACCAGCAGGGCGAACCAGCTCTCGCCGTATTTGCCGGGGAGGCCGATGGTCTTGCCCTTCAGGTCGGCCAGCGACTTGATTGCCGAGGCCTCGGGCACGATCAGCTCCACCGGGTAGGTGCGGTAGTAGGCCGCGACTGCGAGTAGATCCATCCCTTGGGAGCGCGCCTGAAGCACCTCATCGCCGCCAGCAACCACGAACTGCTCATTGCCGGAGACCAGCGCGGTGAACAAGCCCTCCGAGGTGCCGTGATGGCGCAGGACGGGCTTCACCCCGGCTTTGGTGTAGGCACCTTCAGTCTCAGCAACGTAGAAGGGGCTGAACTGCACATTGGGGATGTAGGTCAGCCCAATGGTGGGGGCCGGCATGCCGGTCGAGTTGGTCGGCGTAGTGGGTGAAGTGCAGCCAGTAAGGGCCACGGCCAGGATGGCCACGAGGGTCAGGATCAGGCGGTTCATCGCTACCTTTCGGATCGGGTGTTCAGCGAGGAGACAATGCGGGAACTACGTTCGGCCACTAGGACGGCCACGAATGCTGCGGAGGCGAGCAGGGCGAGCCAGATGATGGTGGCCATCATTCCGGCGGTATCGATGCTGTTGCGCTGGACGTTCAAGACGGTGCCGAGGCCATTTCCGCCCATCACCATTTCACCGACGATGGCACCGGTGATGGCCAACGCGACCCCATTGCGCAGCCCGCCGAGGATGGACGGCAGCGCCATCGGCAACTCCACGTGCCACAGCAGCTGCCAGCCGGCGGCGCCGTCCATTCGGGCGGCATCAACCACGTCAGCGTCAACGTGGCGCAGGCCGACCACGGCGCCGATCAGGATTGGGAAGAACACGATCAGGGCACACAGCACGATCACTGGCCCCAGGCCGTAGCCGAGCCAGAGCACCAGCAGCGGCGCCAGCGCGATGGCCGGAATCGCCTGGGTGGCACCGAGGAAGGGATTCACCGCGGCCGCCGCCCAGCGTGAGCTGTGGATCAGGACGGCCAGCGGCAGCGCCACCGCAACGCCGACGAGCACACCGCCGAAGGCCTCGACCACGGTCACACCGAGGTAGCTCCAGAAATTGGCGGTGCCCAGATCCAGCACCAGCCGAAGCCCGACGGCACCAGGGGTGGGTAGCAAGGGGGTGCCCGGCCCAGCGGCTATTGCCCAGCCGGCCAGTAACAACACCCCAAGAGCGACCGGAGCGATCGCCTCGCGTCTCATCAAACCTCCACCTCAGCCAAGTCCGAGGCGGTTTTATTGTGGGAGCGCAAGCAAGCCGCCCACGCGATCAGACGCGTGGCGACGCTGCGTGCTGCCTCCCATCCGGACTTTCACCGTCGGCCCTGGAATTCCACCAGGTCAACCGGCTCAACTCAGGTGTCACCACCTGCGACGAGCCGGGTCGCGGACTATCACCGCCGGTTCGGAATTACACCGACCCCGGAGCACGTTTGGAATCATTCTATTACGAATCCTGAGATGCGCCGACCAGCGGCAAGACCCCCGGCGCAGGTGAGAGACTTGGCCTGCGAATCGTCCGCACCAACCGAAAGAACGAACATGCGCATCGCCGTTCCTGCCGAAGTGAAGAACCACGAGTATCGGGTGGCCATCACCCCGGTCGGTGTGGCGGAGTTGGTTGCCCACGGGCACCAGGTATTCATCCAGGCTGGCGCCGGACTTGGCTCCTCCATCTCTGATGCGGAGTTCATCGCCCAGGGCGCCCAGATTGTGCCCACCGCAGCCGAAACCTGGGCCATCGGCGAGATGGTGTTGAAGGTGAAGGAGCCGATCGCCTCCGAATTCGGTTTCCTGCGCGATGACTTGCTGCTGTTCACCTACCTGCACCTGGCCGCCGACCGTCCGGGCGCCGATGCGCTGCTGAACGCTGGCACCACCGCGATCGCCTACGAGACTGTGCAGTTGCCGAACGGGCTGCTGCCGCTGCTTTATCCGATGAGCGAGGTGGCTGGCTGCCTGGCTCCCCAGGTCGGCGCGCACTCCATGATGAAAGCCCAGGGCGGGCGCGGCGTGCTGATGGGCTGTGTTGGCGGCGTGGCCAACGCCAAGATCGTCGTGCTCGGCGGCGGCACGGCCGGCCAGAACGCGGCGAACGTGGCTTTGGGGATGGGTGCCGACGTCACCATTTTGGACACCGACCTGGAGAAGCTGCGCACCACTTTCTGGCGTTATGGGAACCGGGTGCACGGCATCGTCAGCTCCCGACTGGCGATTCAGGAGCAGGTGCTGGCCGCCGACATGGTGATCGGCACGGTGCTGATCCCCGGCGCCAAAGCCCCCAAGCTGGTCACCAACGAGCTGGTGTCCCAGATGAAGCCGGGCTCGGTGCTGGTGGATGTGGCCATCGATCAGGGCGGCTGCTTCGAAGACAGCCGACCGACGACCCACGCCGAGCCGACCTTCACCGTCCACGACTCGGTGTTCTACTGCGTGGCCAATATGCCCGGGGCGGTGCCGAACACCTCCACCTGGGCCTTGACCAACGCCACCTTGGCCTATGCCGTGCAGCTGGCTGACAAGGGGTGGCAGCGCGCTTGCGTGGAGAACCCCTCGCTGGCGATGGGGCTGAACACCACTGCGGGCCAGATCACCTACGGCGCGGTGGCTGAAGCCTTCGGGCTGGGCCACACCAAGCTCGCGGACGTATTGGCCTAACCGCAGCCCAGCGCTGGGTTTTCGCGCCAGGCGGCGATCTTGGCCGCCAACCGTTCCGCTGGGATGGCCAGGGTGACGGTGGTTGAGCTGTCCCGACCGCCCCGTCCGGGCATTGAGGCATTGGCCATGGCCTGCACAGTGCCAGCCGCGTCGATGATTGGGCCGCCGCTGGTGCCCACCGGCACCTCGGCGTCAGCGGTGATCAGGTTGGTCAGCAGCTGGCCGTCGAGTCGGGCAGTTTCGTTGACCGCGGTGATTCGGGCCCCGGTGATCACCAACTCCGATTGTGGGATTGGGTAACCCAACATCACCACTTCGGCACCGACGCTCAACGGTGCGGTGGCCAGAGTCAGTGGGGTTCTCTTCGGTGCGGTGGCTAGCCGGAGCAACGCGGTGTCCTCGCCCGGATCGCGGCCGATCACCTCGGCGTTGATCACCCCGGTGTCGAACCTCACCTCCACCCGGTGCGCCCCGCTGACCACGTGGGCTGCGGTTATTGCCAGCCGGTCGCCAACGAAGAAGGCCGTGCCGACCACCGTCCCACCACGGCAACTCTGACCGCCTACCTTGCCGACCGAGCCGCTGCTCGCCTCGACCGCGGCGGCGAAAGGTCCCGAATCGACTGGACGGACGGGCGCCACGGCCGGGCTGAGCATTGAGCACCCGGCCAGACTCGCCACCACCGGCATTGCCGCAGCGATTCTGCTGGTCTTCATCGGCGCACCAGCCCGTCGCAGATGATGTCGAGCAGATCTTCGATTGGCTCCGGTTGAGCCGCACCCGCGGCTGGCGGGGCGAAGAAGGGGTAGAGCAGGCCGAGCAACACTCGGACGACCAGCGCCGGGTCTTTGGCCACGAACTCACCGGCAGCCACCCCCTCGACCACCAGCTGCTGCAGTGGATCAAGGAAGCGGCTTCGATAGGCCCGACCGAATTCGGCCCGGAACTCGGGATCGAGTTGGCCCACGTCGTGCATGGCCAGGCGCATGATCGCCCGGCGCTGTGGTTGCAGCGCGAATAATTCGGTGACAAACCAGCGCAACCGCACCTCACCGGTGCCGTGGGCCGAGCTGGCCTGCACTACGTCAGCGATCTCGTCGAGGTAGCTGGTGAAGATCGCGTTCAGCACTGCTGACTTCCCCGCGAAGTGGTAGTAGAGGGCGGCTTTGGTGATGCCACAGTCGTCGGCGATTTCGCGCATCGACACCCCGTCATAGCCTCGGGCGACGAAGTGGCCGGTGGCTACCTCGAGGATGCGCTCACGCATTGGTCGCAGCTTCAGCGACTGGGGCCGGTTTGGCCTCATCGGCCCGGGACTTGAGCATCACCGCCGCCGCCAACAAGGCCACGCCGAGGACACCAACGAAGGCGTAGGCGCTGCGGTAACCGTCGCCCAACTGGCTGGACGAGGCAGCCACCGCGCCGACCAAAGCGGCGCCGAGTAGCTGCCCGACGCTGGTGAAGGTGTTCACCAGCCCTTGGGCTGAGGACCGTTCGGCCGCGGTGGTCTCGTTCAAAGTGACATAGCGAATCGGCGCGCCCAGCAGGGCCGACATGCCGAACCCGATCAGCACCCCCGAGACGATGAACATCGCCAGCACGCCTGCGGTCTGGCTGAGCAGCAGCATGCCGACGGCCATGATCGCCACTCCGACCACGATCACCGTCCGCGACCCGAAGCGGTCCAGCATCCGTCCGGCCAGTGGGGAGCCAACGCTCATCGCCAACACCACCGGCATCAGCAGGAAGCTCGCCGCCCCGGAACTGACACCCAACGCGGCCACCGCCAGCGAGGGCATGAACACCAGGCTGGCCTCGCCCAGCCCAGCTCCGGCGGTCAAGGTGTAGCCCAGCCTCAGTTGGCGCCGGGCGAAGAGTGCGATCGGAAAGACCGGGTTGGCCGCGCCACGCTCGACTGCGACCAGGGCCACCCAACAGCTGGCCGAGACGAGCAGCCAACCCCACACACCGGCGCTGGCCAGGGAAGCCCCGAAGTTGGCGACATCGATGCTCACCAGGCCATAGGCCAGGCTGCCCAGGGCTCCGGCCAGCAGGGTCATGCCCAGCCAATCGAAGCCGCCGCCCTGCTGAAGGCGGTGGTGCGGCAGCACCCGCCAAGCCAACACCATCACGACGGCGGCAATCGGCAGATTGATGCCGAACAGCCACTGCCAGCCCAGCATCAGCAGCAACCCGCCCAGGACGGGACCGATCACGAAGGCGATGCCGAACACGGCCCCGATCAGGCCCAGCGCCCCGCCGCGCCGCTCGGGCGGGAAGGTGTCGCCAATCACCGCACTGGCCACCGGAAAGATGCCGCCAGCGCCAAAGCCCTGGATGGCTCGACCAACCAGCAGCAGCGCGAAGCCGCCGCTGATGCCGGACAGCACCACTACCAGCGAGCCGACGGCGAACAGGGCGACATCGAGCAGGTAGATCGCTCGGCGTCCGAAGTTGTCCGAGAGCTTGGCCATCAGCGGGGTGCCAATCAGGTTGGCCAGCACGTAAATGCTGAAGATCCACGAAACCGCCCGCGAGTCCAGCTCGAACTGAGCCTGGATCGCTGGCAGCGCCGGGCCGACGATCGCTATATCGATCGCCCCCATCAGCACGCCCACGAAGAGCACCGCGAGTACCTGGTTGCGTGGGGCCTCAGCCATTTGCCATCTCCTTACCGACCGGTCAGTAAAGAGCCTACGCCGCAGCGAACCTTCCCAGAGTGGGCACTACTGCGCCCAGCCCAGGCCCGCATCGCTGCCGAGGCAGCATGGATGCGGCTCAGGCGAACAGGGCCGCGCCGTACTTCACCACCACCATCGCGATCAGCACGAACAGCACCAGGACGACCAGCAGCAGATCCAGGCCCAAGCGCAGCCAAGTCTCCAGCCCTTGCTGCACCCGTGGGGGGAGGAACAAGTTGTCGTCACGAATGTTCAGGTGAGTGACGGCCGCGAACAGCACCGTCGTGGAGAGCGTGACTACAAGGCACCAGGGGCACAACGCTCCAATCACGAACATCGACTGGCTGTAGAGCCAATAGGCGAAGCCCAGGGCAAAGACGGCAATCCCCTGGACGCCCACCATGAAGCCACGGCTGAACCGGGCCCCACCGATTCCACCCAGGGCGACGGTGATCAGCACCGGCTCAGTGATCAGGCCGAGGTAGGCGTTGGGGAAGCCCAACAGGTTCGCCTGCCATGACACCCCCACTGCCCCACAGCTGAGCACCTGGTTGATATTGCAGCCCAACGCGGCTTGCGGGTTGGCGGCCAAGAGGAGCGCATCCACCGAAAGCACGAAGGAGGCCACCAGACTGAGCCCGGCTGCCGCCAGGATCACCGAATACAACCAGGCATCGGTCTGACGGAAGCTGTGCAGGCGATCCAGGGCGCCCATCACTTGGCCGCGGCCGCCTGCACCGCAGCCTTCAGCGGACCAGCCGTCAACAGGTTGCCTTCGAACTGGGTTCCATTGATCAGCACCGTGGGAGTGCTTTGGATTCCATCGGTGAAGGCCGCGTTAGTGGAGTTGGTCACAAAGTCGGCATAGCTGAGGCTGGCGAAGGTGTCGATGGTGGCCTGGGTGACCCCCGCTTGAGCAGCCAACGCGGCGATCTGGGCTTCAGTTAGGCCGGTGGTGTTCTCCTCGGGCTGGTTGGCGAACAGCGCCGAGTTGAAGGCCATCATCTTGTCGGGCTCAGCCTTGGCCACGCTCACCAGGGCGTTTGCCGCCCGAGTCGAGTATTTGGTGCCCATGGAGGCGTCATCGAGGAAGTTCATCGGATGAATCCGCACCGCCACCTCGCCGGAGGCAACCATGGCGGCCAGATCGGCCTGGTTAGCTCGCTCGGTCTGGCCGCAGTAGGGGCAGATGTAGTCCTGGTAGATGTCGATGATCACCGGCGCATCGGCCTTGCCGGCCATCACGGTGTACTCAGTGTTGACCTTGACCGCGATCGGCTTGGCGGCCTGGGAGCCGTAGGTCAACACCGCCCAAATGATGCCACCGATCAGCGCGACGGCGCCGAGACCAACGGCGACATAGGTGATGATGTTGCGGATCCGCTTTTCTTTGGCTGCCTGCTCCTGCTCCAGTCGCAACTGCTGGCGTTTGCTGGTCGGATCGGACGGCTGCCGGGTGGGTTCTTGCTTGCTCATGGGTTTCTCCTGATCTGAAAGTCTGATTTGGGTTTGCCGGTCTACGCCGCAGCAGCGGCCGAGAAACCGGCAGGGGGTGCTGCACCGGCAATGGCGATTCGGACGCCTCGCGGGCAGCGGTGGTCAGCAGTGGACGCAGGGCGGGCCGCGCCGCTGGGACGGCAGATGAGCCAGCTGCGCGCGACGCGCCTGGCTACGAACAGGAATCGGGACTGGCCGGAGAGCTGGCAAGAGAACGATCGGCACCGGCAGCCAGCGGCGGAACCACGAGCCGACCCGCCGCGTTACCCGCCGCAAGGCGATGCCCGCCCCCAAGCTGATCAGCACGGTTGCGAGCCCGACGATCAGCACCGACAGTGAAACCGCGAAAGTGAAGCTCACCACCGGGGCCAAGCTGCTGGTGGCCAGATAGCCACCCTGAGCGCAGGCCGCACTTTCAGAAATCAGGTGCAGGTGCAGGCCGATCCAGCTTTGCTCCGGCGACAGCCCCAGACAAACCGATGGGTCGGCCACCACGCGAAGCAGCGGGCCGACCCCGGCCACGCTGACGCCACCGACGGCGGCACTCAGTGCCCCCTGCACGGTTCGCCTGCGCTGACTGGTCATCGGACTCCTGTGGATCGCTACCGTTATCGTACTTGCCCAGCTGTTGGGCAGGCCGAAGTGGCTAGCCGTGGTAGTACTTGTGGCCGGGTTTGGTGGTACCGAGCAGCTGCGGCACCGTCACCAAGGTGAAGCCCTTGGCCCGCAATCCGTCGATGATTGCGGCGTAGGCAGCCCTGGTTGTTGGGTGGATGTCGTGGGAGAGCACGATCGACCCGCTGCGGGTCGCTGCCAACACCCGCTTGGTCACCGTGGCGCTATTGCGGTCTTTCCAGTCCAACGGGTCAACATTCCACAGGATCTGCGCCAGTCCCAGCTCAGCGGCCACCTGGCTCACCGTGGCGTTGGTCGCCCCGTAGGGCGGACGCATCAGCGTTGGCCTGGGTGCGCCAGCCTTGACGATGACATCGGAGGTGCGGTTCAGCTCGCTGGTGATCGATTCAACGCTGCGGCGGGTTAGCTGCGGATGATCCCAGGTGTGGTTGCCGATGACGTGGCCTTCGGCGACCATCCGCCGGATCAGCGCCGGGTGCATGGCGGCGTTGCTGCCGACCATGAAGAAGGTCGCTGAGACCCCCTTTTCCTTGAGCACGTCCAGCAGTTGGGCGGTGCCGGCCACTGGTCCGTCGTCGAAGGTGAGGGCCACGCATTTCAGCTTGGCGCAGTTCACCGACGGGCTCGGCTTGGTGGGCTTGGCGGTAGGTGTTTGAGTGGTCGGCTTGGTCGACGGCGTGGTCGGCTTGGTTGATGGGGTGGCCGTAGCGGGCTTGGCGGAGTGCGTCGTGGCCGCAGTGGGAGTCGCGCCACCCAAGGCCGGGTCGCTGGGCGTCAGGGCTGCGGCGCGAGCCAACTCGCCGAAATCCGAAAGCAGCCCCTCAGCTGACAGCGTCACCGCGATCGACTTCTCCAACTGAGTGATCTGCCTGCGGTCGAACTCGACCCAGAGCTGGCCGGTGGTGGTGAAACCGACGCCGTCGATCCCGTCCCAGTCGCCGTCAAACTCGTCTGCGAGGGTGGCCGCGTCGAGGTCGGCGTTGGTCTTGGCGGCCGCCCGCACCCGGTCAAAAAAGGTCTGCGAGGCGTCCGGGGCAATCAGGTCCTGCGACGGTCGCTCCGCACCGATTGCCGGATCCCACCAGGCGATCTGAACCTTGCCGGAGAACGTTTTGTCGGTCGCCAGCTCAACGGTCGACAGCCGCACCCCGATTGCCTTAGGTGAGGCTCCGACCAGGCCCCAGGTCACCGACAACTCCGGGTAGGGCGGCTTGGGCGTGCCCGGGGCCAACTCCTTGAATCGCTCCACCTGCGGCTCCAGTTCGGTGCGCAGCACCTTGGTCCAGGCCAACGCCCCCGGCACCTTGGGCAGGCTGAGGTAGAGGTATTGCCCGGCTTTGAGTCCCTCTTCGATGCTGGACTCGACTCCGGAAATCACTGCGGGGTCGAGGGTGACCGGCACTCCAGGAGGCGCGTCAGTGGTCACAGCCGAGGATCCGGTTGGGTAGGGCGGCTGCGCACCACAGCCAGCAGCGAGCACCAGCGCCGAAAGCGCCCAGACCAACGCGGCCATGGGCCGACGGTTGCCGACACGGCTGGTCGTCCTGGCGTCCGCACGTCCATTTCCGCTGCGCACTGACTCTGTAGGGACCACCGTGTCTCCTTCTGCCCGGGGTCTTCAGCTAACCAGACCAACGGCAAGCAGGACGGGCTTTGGTGATGGTGTCCGCAGGTGGCGGGAAACCGATGCAGGTTCAGTCAGGAACCGGTGACCCAGAGCTTGATCACCATCAGGTCTTCCCGCAGAAAGTTGGCCGCCCAGAAATACCACGGGGTGGCCCGACCGAGGTGGCTCGCGGTCAGACCGGCTCGTTTGGCGATCCAGGTGGCTCGATAGACGTGGAACTCGTCGGTAACCAGCACCACCTGGTAGCCCGCGGGCAGTCGAGAGTCGAGCAGCGCTTTGGCGAAGGCGAAGTTCTCCTCGGTTGAGGTGGCTTTGTCTTCGACCACGACCAGTTCGGCCGGCACGCCGTGCTCAGTGAGGTAGGCACCCATGGCCACGCCTTCGGGCAGATTCTCCTGGGGCCCTTGGCCACCGCTGACCACCATCAGTGCCGACGGGTTGCGCTGGTGGTAAGCCAGGGCCGCATCCAGGCGCCCGATCAGGGTGCGGGAAAGCTCGTCACCGTGGACGGCAGCGCCGAGCACAACCACCGCCTCTTCGTCGTAGGTGGCACTCTGCTGGCTGCCGTAGACCACCAGGAAGCCTGACAGCCCGGCAAACCCAGCCAGCGCCAGCGAAGCGGCCAGCACCACCGGCCACCGGGCGCGGTCGAACCAGAGACCCCAGGCCGCGAACCCGAGCCCCAACAGTGCGGCCAGCGCGGTGCCGATGGTGAGGTTGGCAGTCAGCGCCAGCCAGATCGCGTTGGCGGTGAGCGCCGCGCCGAGCAGCAGCAGTGCCGCCCGCACTGCCCGTCGACCCCACTTCAGCCCAACCACATCCGACACCCTATTCGGCGGCCAAATCGGTCGACGCCGAGGTGGTTCAGCCGGGATCGGCAGCCACCCTGGCTACGTGGAGCGCCAGATAGGAGATCTCGTCATCGGTGAGGGTCGACCCTAGGCGCAGTTCCAACAGCGCAGCCAGGCGAATCGCACATTCCACCGCTTCGGGGTAGGCAGCCCGGATGGCCACCCCAATTCCGGTGTGTTCAGCATCGAGTTGCTTGTGCTGATGGATCCGGACGAAGAGATAGCGCAGGTGGGTGATGAACCGGCCCACGCTCACGCTGTCAGCGCCAAGCTGCAGCGCGAAGGTCTTCTCTATCACCGCGACCATCTGCTGAATCAGCCCGGTCATCGTGTAGGTGTAGGAGAGGTCACCGGTGGCGAAACCTGCATTCACCAGGTGCAATGCCAGCCCGACCGCTTCGGCTGGCGGCAGCACCGTGCCGGCGCGGTCGTTGATCGCACCGAGCAATGCGTCCGCCTGGCGGTATTCCTCGGCGTACAGATGCTGCACCTCGGCCTGTAGCGGATAGTCCAGCACCAACCCGGCCAGTTGGCGCTTCAAGGCGAAGCTCACGTGGTCGGCCAGGGCGATCACCAACGCCGGGTTGCGCAACAGCACGTCCAACCCGACGTCGGCCACCGCGGCGATGACCAGGCTGATGTGTTCGGGCGGGATCCCAGCTAGCAGCTGGGCCAAATGATCGGGGTCGCGGCCGTCGGTGGGCACGAAGGTGCGGACGACTTTGGTGGCGTCCACTTCCTGACCCGGCCGGGCCTGGAAGCCCAGGCCCCGGCCGGTCAGGATCACTTCACTGCCGTCAGCGGCAGCAGCGAGCACGACATTGTTGTTGAAGACGCGCAGTATCTCCATGCCGAGCCCGGTCTCGATGCCAATCCTGCCGCTAGCCACCACGATGGTTCCCGAAGGATGTTGCCATCAGGGAGTGACGTCAATCACCGGATCGCCGGAGGCCACCTCGCGAACATCCCTTGGGGTCACTTTGGCCAAGGCAAAGGTGTTGGTGATCACCACGATGGTGGTCGAATCGAAGCCGGCCTTCTCAACCTCGGCCAGATCGACCTCCACCAGCAGGTCCCCGGTTTGGACCCGCTGGTCTTTCACCACGGCCACCTTGAAGCCCTTGCCAGCCATCCGGACGGTGTCGATACCGACGTGCACCAGCGTCTCGACGCCGTCATCGGTCTTGATCCCGAAGGCGTGCCCGGTTTCGGCGGCAGTGACCACCAGCCCGGAGACCGGGGCGATGATGCGTCCGTTCACCGGCACGATGCCCACTCCTTCACCCAGGGCTTTGGACGCGAACACCTTGTCGTTCACTTCGATCAGGGGCACCACCTTGCCCGCCACTGGAGCGGCGACCACCTCGGTGGCCACCAGGGTCGCGGTGGCGGTGCCGCCGCCAACCGCCGCAGCAGCAGCCGTGGTGGCAGCGGTAGCGGTCGGCAGGCCGCCGGCCTTTTCCATGGCCAGATCAGCTTCGGCCAGGTCACGAGCGGCCAGTGCCTCGGCCCGCTGCTCGGGGGTGCGGTAGTCGGAGATGATCACCAGGATCATCGCGGTGAAGAACGCGACTCCGATGGAAAGGCCGTACACGGGCATCGGGCTGAACATCGGGATGGTCAACAGCGAGGTGAAGGCGAAGCCGCTGGCCTTGACTCCACCGAACAGGCCAGTGATCAGGCCACCGGCCAGACACCCGACCAGCATCCGCGGGTAGATGCGCTTGTAGCGCAGATGGATGCCGTACAACGACGGTTCGGAGATACCGCCCAACAGACCAGCGGCCAGCGCTCCGGTGGCGGTCTGGCGCATCTGCATGTCCCGATCACGCCAGGACAGGAACAGCACGCCAGCGGTGGCGCCGAAGCAGGCGAAGTTCCACGAACCCATCGGGCCCTGGATGAAGTCGTAGCCGAGGTTCTGAATGTTCAGCAGCATGATCGCGTTGATCGGCCAGTGCAGGCCCAGCGGCACCATGAACGGGTATAGCAGCGGAATCAGAATGGCGAAGATGAACGGGGAGAAGTTGTTCACCGCGCTGAGCAGGCTGGCCAGACCGGCGCCGGCATACACGCCGATCGGACCAATGAGGAATGCCGTCAGCGGAATCATGACCAGCATGCTCAGGAAGGGCACGAAGATTAGTTGCACGTTCTCCGGAATGATCCGCTTCAGGCCCTTGTCGAGCAGCCCGAGCACCGCAGCCATCATCAGTGGCGGGAACACCTGGGAGCTGTAGTCGAAGACCGTCAGTGGTAGGCCGAAGATCTGCACCACGTTGATGGTCTGCCCAGCGAAGTCGATCTGGGTCGCGTAGTCCTTCAGGCTCAGGAAGCCCGGCAACATCACTACGCCCATGATTCCGAAACCCACCCAAGGATCGGCGTTCAGCTTCTTGGTGGCGTTGTAGGCGACCATCAGCGGCAGCAGGACGAACACGCCCTTCCAGGTCAGGTTCACGAACTGCCAGGACGGGTCGAGCTCGGCGCGCGGGTCTGCCCAGTTGGGGATGATGCCGAGGGTGCTCATCAGCGACATGAAGGTAATGAACAGCGAAGCCCCTAGTAGCGCGCCCAGAAGCGGCCGGAACGAGTCGGAGAGGAACTCGAAGAAGTTGTCCAACCAGGCCACCTTGCCTCTGGCCTTGGCCCGCTCGGCGGCCTTGACGTCAGCATCGGTAACTCCCTTCCCGATGCTCGCCAACTCGGGCAGGCTCATGATCTTGGTGAACATGGTCTGCACGGCACCGCCGATCACGACCTGGTAGCGATCACCTGCTTGCGGTACCGCCCCCAACACTGCGGGCACGGCCTCCAAAGCGGCCTGATCCACCATTGAAGCGTCGGCTAGTTCGAAGCGAAGCCTGGTGGCACAGTGCGTCAGGCTGAGGATGTTCCCGGCACCGCCCACACTCGCGACGATCTGCGCGGCAGCATCGGGTTTAGTTGAAGACTCCATCGTCTGTTCCTTGTCTGCTAGACCCACGTTGGCGCAAACAAAAAGACCCGAGACGCGCCCGGGGCGTCTCAGGTCTTGCCCCATTGCGGGTAACAATCCGAGTGCTAAATCACTTTGAGACTAACACGACCGACCGGCTCGGGGAACCCGTATCACCGAAGGATTGGATCAATGTGGAATCTCGGGCAACTCGATCACCACGCGCCCCCCGTGCGCTGGCGGCGGCGACGTGGTGCACCGTCCGTGAGCCGCCTCGACCAGCCGGCGCACGATCTGCAAACCCATACCCGAGGTGCCGGGCTTGGGTTCGCCGGGCTTCACCGGGAAGCCCAGGCCCTCATCGGTAACCGCCAACTCAACCCGGCCCAGGCCTACCGAAAGACTGACGGCGAAGGCGGTGCCATCAGGGGTGTGGGCGAAGATGTTGTCCAGACAGATGTCGACCACATCGCCCAAGTCGAGCGCACTCAGGCCGACTCGCACGCGCCCATCGGGCAAGCTGACAGTGAAGGTGCGCCCCTGATCTTCGGCCAGCGGGCGCCAGAACTCCGCCCGGGACGACACCACTGAGACGGCATCGCACAAGCCGGGCAGGTCTTCGCGCAGCGGCCGTTGAGCTTCCCGAACGACCTCATCGATGGCGGTCTGTAGGCCCACCACCGAATCGGCCAGGCTGGCGCGTAGCTGCGGATCGCCGACGTGTTCAGCCTCCAGGCGAAGGGCGGTCACCGGGGTGCGCAGCCGGTGGGCCAGGCCACGCACATTGTCGCGTTCGGCGGTCAGCAGCGTCTCGATCCGATCGGCCAGGCCGTTGAGAGCCGAGCCCAACTCAACTGTCTCGCGCGGGCCGGCCAGCGGGGCTCGGGCGGCCAGATCACCTTCTCGGAGCCGATGGGCGGTCTCGGCCACCGACAGCAGCGGACGGCTGATGCCGCGACCCACCTGCGCCCCCACCAGGACGGCCACCCCGCTGAGGAGCAATCCCAGCCCAATGATGCTGGCCCAGGCCAGCGGCACCCCTTCAGCGAGTTGGTCGGCGGTCATCGCCGAGCGCACCACCACTACCCCGCCGTCGACCAACACCGGCACGTACACCCGTCCACCGACCGCGTCGTGCACCGAGAAGGCCTGGCCCTGGCGAGCCTGTAGATAGGCCGGGTCGGTGGCGGCATCGTCCCAGCGCACTCCGAGCACCTGCCCGTTGGCGAGCACGACGCTGGTTTGGGCCGCCGAACGCTCCAGGCTGGGCTGAATTACTTCGGCCAGGCGCGGGTCATCGTGGAGGCTGGAGACCAGCACGGCGATGGTGTTGGCCTGCTGACTGGCTGCGGCCATCCCCCGATCCTCGGCCAAGGTGCGCACCAGAAGCAGCAGCGGGATCACGAAGGACACCACAATGGCGGTGCTGATCACCGCCAACAGCAGACTGATTTGGCGGCGCATCAGTCGTCCGACCCGGGCGGCGCCAGCCGCACCCCCACCCCGCGGACGGTGTGCAGATAGCGCGGCTCGGCCGCATTCTCACCAAGCTTTCGGCGCAACCAGCTCAGGTGGACGTCGACCGTGCGGTCGCCGCCGTTCCCGAAGGGCAGCCCCCACACCCCGGCCAGCATTTCCCGCTTGGTGACCACTTCGCCAGGACGGGTGGCCAGTAGCCACAGCAGGTCGAATTCCTTCCGCGATAGCTCCACCTGCTCCCCGTCCACCCGGACGCGTCGGCTGGCCGGATCGATCTCCAGGTCGCCGATTCGCACTGCTGACTCCCCCGAGCTGCCCTGAGCTGAGCGGCGCAGCACCGCTCTAATCCGCGCGGCGAGCTGCTCACTGCCGAAGGGCTTGACCAGGTAGTCGTCCGCGCCGGAATCCAAGGCTCGCACCACCGTGTGGTCATCGTCCTGGGCGGTCACCACGATTACCGGCACCTGGCTGACCGCGCGCAGCATGGTGAGCACCTCCAGGCCGCTGAGGTCGGGCAGGCCAAGGTCGAGCAACACCACTTCGGGTTGTTCCTGTAGTGCCATCGAGAGCCCGGCGGCACCGGTGGCGGCCAGGATGACCACATCGCCGCGATCAGTCAGGCTGCGGTGCAGCAGCCGACCGATCGCCGGATCGTCCTCAACCACCAGCACCCGCGCCATGTCGGTAACGTACTCCAGCACCCGGAATCGAGGGGGGATGTCATGATTGATGGGTGAACCGCCGCCGCCCCCTCGCCATTGCGCTGATCTGGCTGGCCACTGTCGCCGGAGCATCCACCCTGACTTGGGGGGTCATCTCCTCCACTGGGGCCAGCGTGGGTGAGAACGTGCCGCTCAGTGCGGCCACGATCTCGCTGCCGCCGGCCACCCAGACTCCTGCAGGCACGAGCGCTAGTCCCAGCTCGACCCAGACCCACCCGACGTCCACTTCGAAGCCCACCACCAAGCCGAGCAACAGCCCCACCAGCGCCAAGCCCACGCCGGCCACCAAGACCGCGAGTTGGAGCGGGTCTCCGGGCAAAGTGACTGCCTCTTGCAAGGGGTCGGCCGTTTCACTGGTCAGCGCCATCCCCAATGATGGCTACAAGGTGCAAACCGAGCGGGAAGGCACCAAGCTGCTGGAGGTCGAGTTCGAGAAGACCGGCTCCGGTGAGGACGAAGATGGCGAAGTGCATCTGAAGATCAGTTGCACCGATGGTGCCCCAGTCTTCCGCCGCGACTGAGCCCCCCTTACCCGATGGGGTGGGTCAGTTGACGACTTCCACCCCACGCCAGAACGCGATCCGGCCAGCGATTTCGGCGGCCGCAGCTTTCGGCTGCGGGTAGAACCAAGCTGCGTCTGGGTTGACCAACTCGCCGACTTCAAGGGAGTAGTAGGACGCCTCCCCCTTCCACGGGCAGGTGGTGTGCGTGACCGAGGGCCGCAGAATGTCGGCCCGCACTGACTCGGCCGGGAAATAGTGATTGCCTTCCACGACTACGGTGTCATCGCTCTCGGCAATCACGGTTCCATTCCAGATGGCACGCATGGGTTCTCCCTTGATAGCTGTTAGGAGGCCAAACACCCCCGCACCAGGGGTTCTTCCCGGCCACGGCTGCCTACCGCCCGACCTGAGCAATAGCGCTGATGCCTGTTGAGGGGCTAAGTGCCACACTCAAACCATGCAAACCTTTGACGTTGCAGTGATTGGTTTGGGCCCAGGCGGGGAACACGTCGCTGGCACGCTGGCTGAAAAGGGCCTGCGGGTGCTCGGCATCGAACGGGAACTGGTCGGGGGCGAATGCCCCTACTGGGGCTGCGTGCCCACCAAGATGATGGTGCGCGCCAGCGATGCCCTGGCCGAAGCCCGCCGGGTGCCCGCCTTGGCCGGAAACCTCGACCAGGTGCGTCCGGATTGGGCGCTGGTGGCCGCACGCATCAGCGGGGAGGCCACCGATGCCTGGGACGACACCGTGGCAGCGCGCCGCTTCACCGACAAAGGTGGGGTGCTGGTGCGCGGCAGCGGCAAAGTGATCTCGGACACCGAAGTTGAGGTCGACGGCACCAGCTATCGGGTGCATCGCGGCATCGTGGTGGCCACCGGCTCCAAGGCGGCGATTCCGCCGATTCCTGGTCTGGCCGAGGTGGACTATTGGACGAATCGGGAAGTCGTCTCAGCCACCACGCTGCCCCAATCGATGGTCGTTCTCGGTGGTGGCGCGATCGGCTGTGAACTCAGTCAGGTGCTGGCCCGCTTCGGCGTCCGGGTGATCCTCGTCGAGGCCGCGCCGCGACTGCTGGCTCTGGAGGAGCCCGAAGCCTCCGCCGCACTCCAGGGCGTCCTGGAAGCCGAAGGCGTCGAGGTGCACCTCGGTGTGGGGGCCGAGCAGGTCGAAGCTGCCGGTGCTGGAGTCACCGTGCGGCTTGCCGATGGCACCTCAGTAAGTACCGAACGGATCCTGGTGGCCACCGGACGCCGCGCCGACCCAGCCGCCGTCGGGTTGGCCGCCGTCGGAGTTGACCCGGCCGCGCGAGTAGCCCCAACCGATCACCGGTGCCGGGTAAGCGAGGGGGTTTGGGCGGTCGGCGACCTGACCGGCAAAGGTGCCTTTACCCATGTGGCGATGTATCAGGCCGGGATTGTGATTCGTGATCTGCTCGGCGAACCCGGGCCAACGGCCACCTACCACGCGCTCCCGCGGGTCACCTTCACCGATCCTGAGATTGGGGCGGTCGGCCTCACCGAGGCCCAGGCCCGCGAGCAACTGCAGCAGGTCTCAGTCGGCGCCACGCCGCTATCGGCCACCACCCGTGGCTGGATCCACAAAGTGGGCAATGAGGGTTTCATCAAACTGGTTGCTGACGCCGAGCGGGACGTCTTAGTGGGTGCCACGGTGATGGCTCCGGCCGGTGGCGAGGTGCTCGGCGCTCTGGCGGTCGCCGTCCATGCTCGGGTGCCGCTGGCCGAGTTGCGCTCAATGATCTACGCCTATCCGACCTTCCATCGCGGCATCGAGGAAGCGCTAGGGAAGCTCCACTAACCCGAGGGGGCTTGGGGACGCCACCGGCCCGAGGTCAGTGACCTCGGGCCGGTGGTGCGCCGTCAGGACAGTCCGTTGGCCTTCAGCCATTCGGCGGCCACGTCGGAGGCGTCGGCCTTGTCGACCACCACTTTGGTGACCAGGGTGGCCAGCATGTCGGTGTCGAGCTTGGCCGAAACCCCGTTCAATGCGGCCACGGCTTCCGGGGTGGCCTTGGCCTTGGTGATCACCGGAATCACATTCTGAGCGCCGAAGAAGCTCTTGGGATCATCGAGCACCACGAAGCCGTTGGCCTTGATCGCCGGGTCGGTGGTGAACAGGTTGGCGGCCTGCACCTGGCCGTTCTTCAACGCCTGGACGGTGAGCGGGCCAGCCACGTCCAGCGGCTTGAAGGCCTTGAAGCGCAAGCCATAGACCTTCTCCAGTCCGGGGACGCCAGCGGCGCGCTCTTTCCACTCCGGCGGGCCACCGAGCACCAACTCGGGGGCATAAGGCACCAGATCCTCGATCGAGGTCAGCGAGTACTTGTCGGCGGTCGCCTGGGTGACGCTGATCGAGTCCTTGTCCTGGGCAGCTGAGGGCTCCAGAGCCTGCAAGGTTGCTGGCAGCGCGGCTCGCAGCGAGGCCAAGGCTGCGGCTTCGTCGGAGGTGTCGGCATCGGCGTTCAGATACTTGGCGAACGCCCCGGTGTATTCGGGGATCAGATCGATCTCGCCGTTCTTCAACGCTGGCACATAGGTTTCGCGCGAGGCGATGTTGAGCTTGGTGGTGACGGTGATGCCCTTGGCCTTCAGCGCCCCGGCATAGATTTCGGCCAGCAGTTCACTCTCGGGGAAGTTGGCCGAACCGACGACGATCGTCTGGCCAGCAGCCGAGCCACCGCCTGCGGTTGGGGTGGCCAGCGGATTGCCCGAAGCGCAGGCGCTGAGGGAGACCGCAACCAGGGTGAGGGCCAGCAAGCCGGTGATCTTCTTCATTGAACTACCTTTCATTGGGGATCAGGTCGGTGTGGGATCAGGTCGTTGTCGGGACGGATTGCGGTGCCGCGCGCCACCGCAGCGAGTCATTGGGCGCGGCCAGGCCCGGGGAAACCACCAGCCGCTGGACGGCGGCGAAGACCAGGTCGACGCAGACCGCCAGCAGGGCGACCAGCAGGGCGCCGGCCGCCATTTCGCCGTAGTCGCGGTAGGCCTGGCCGTCGATCAGGAACCGACCGAGGCCGCCAACGCTGACTGAGGCGGCGATTGTGGCCGTGGCCACCACTTGCAGCGCAGCCGAGCGCAGGCCGCTGAAGATCAGCGGCAGGGCCACCGGAATCTCGACTTTGGTCAATACTTGCAGCTCGCCCATGCCCATGCCCCGGGCGCCATCCCGGACGCCGGGGTCAACCCCTTCGACGCCGGCGTAGGCCCCGGCCAGGATCGGTGGAATGGCCAAAATCACCAGCACGAAGATGGCCGGGCCGAGGAAGGCGACATCCCCGGCCAGCAGCGGGCCGACCACTAGCACCGCGACGAAAAGCAGCCCCAGGGTGGGCACCGAGCGCATGCCGTTGACCAGATTGACCACCGTGAGCCGGCCCCTGCCGGTATGCCCGATCCACAACCCCAGCGGGATGCCCACCAGGGCAGCGATCACCAAGGTCACCAGGCTGTAGCTCAGATGCTCGACCAACCGGGTCCAGACGCCTTCGGGGCCGCTCCAGTTGTTCGGATCGGCCAGCCACTCCCAGAGCAGGTTCATGCCGGGCTCCCCACTCGCAGCCACGGGGTGGCCACCTTGGTGAGGGCCACGATCAGCAGATCGAAGACCAACGCGAGCGCGATGCAGGCCAGAATGCCCACCACGATCGGGTCAAGGTAGTTGCGGGCAAAACCGTCGGTGAACAGCGACCCGAGCTGGGCGATGCCGAGCAGGGCGGCCACCGAGACGATGGAAACATTGCTGACTGCCGCCACCCTCAGGCCGGCCGAAATCACCGGGACGGCCAGCGGCAGCTCGACTTTGAAGAACCTGGAGACCCGGCCGATCCCCATCGCCGAGGCCGCCTGCAGCACATCCTCGGGCACTGAGGCCAGGCCGTCGGAGACCGTCCGCACCAGCAGGGCCACGGTGTAGACGGTGAGGGCGACCACCACGTTCAGCGGGTCGAGGATCCCAGTGCCCAACACCAGCGGCATCAGGATGAACAGCGCCAGCGAGGGGATGGTGTAGAGCAATCCGGTGCCGACGATCAACGGGGTGCGCAACACCCGGTAGCGGCGGGCCAGCCAGCCCAGCGGAATGGCCAGCAGCAGGCCCGCCAGCAGGGGTGCCGAGGCCAGCACCGCGTGGGTGGCCATCAGGGAGCCGACCTCGTCGAGGTGGCCGAGGAACCAGTTCATGGCGCCCCGGTCTTGGGGCCGCGCTCGATCTCGACCAGCACGTCCTGGGCGCGGACGGTGCCCACCAGGCCGCCAGCATCGTCGGTGATCACCCCGCGCCGACTCGGTGCCGACAGGGCAGCGTCCAGGGCTGCGCGCAGCGAGCCGCCGACGCGAGCGAGGGTGCCGCCGCGATGCAGCTCTGCTGCGGTGATCGGGGCCTGAAGTCGGACGGGTTCGACCCAGCCAGCTGGCGCGCCAGCCGCATCGAGCACCAGCAGCCAATCGGCCCCGCCGGCAGCCTGCTTGGCTTCGGCTGGGGTGGCTCCCAGCGGCACGGTGGGCTCGGCGCTGATCGGCAAGCCGGGAGCCGCCACGAAACCAAGGGCTCGGTAGCCGCGGTCGCGGCCGAGGAAGTCGGCCACGAAATCATCGGCCGGGTCGGCCAACAGTCGCGCGGGCGCATCGAATTGAGCCAGGGTGCCGCCCACCCGCAGCACCGCCACCAGGTCGGCAAGCTTGATCGCCTCATCGATGTCGTGAGTGACGAAGACGATGGTTTTACCCAGCTCTGCTTGGAGCCGCAGAAACTCGTCCTGCAGTTGGGCGCGCACCACCGGGTCGACGGCACTGAACGGTTCGTCCAGCAGCATCACCGGCGGATCGGCGGCCAAAGCGCGGGCGACCCCTACCCGCTGCTGTTGACCGCCGGAGAGCTGGCTCGGATACCGCTTGGCCAGGGCGGCGTCCAAGCCGACCAGTTCCAGTAGTTCCTGGGCCCGGGCGCGCGCTTTGGCTCTGCCCCAGCCCAGCAGCAATGGCACGGTGGCGATGTTGTCGAGGATGCTCTGGTGCGGGAAGAGTCCGCCACTTTGAATCACGTAGCCGATGCTGCGGCGCAGTTCGTTGACTTCGAGAGTGGCGGTGTCGCGGCCGTCGATGGCAACGCGGCCGCTGCTCGGTTCGATCATTCGGTTGATCATTCGCAGCGAGGTCGTTTTGCCGCAGCCTGAGGGCCCAACCAGCACGGTGATCTGACCGGTCGGAATGTCCAGACTGAGCCCACCCACGGCGGTGGTGCCACCTGGGTACACCTTTTTCACCTCGGTGAAAGTGATCAAGACGGGCCACCTCCTCGGTGTGGTTCGTCATCACAGCCGCACCCCCTGGGTTGGGCAGCTCACCCAGGTCGAACCGCAGCGCTGCGGAGGTTATTCCGCTGCCATTGAAACATCACCGCGTTCGATTCGACCACGAACTGCAGCGCTTTTGGCACCTGGCAGCCCTATTGTGCTGGCAACTCAGGTTGTGAGTTTGCTGTCGAAAGGTCGGCGATGGGACGCATTGGCGCACTGCTCGCGCTGGCCCGCTCGGCCATCGTGGCTGCGGCCCTTCGCGGGGCGGCGCCTAACGGTAGGGCTGTGCGTTCACGTCCGCTGGATTTCGCGCCCTTCGGGGCGGCCCTCGATGCCATGGACGGGGGGCGCCGCGACGAGCTCGCCGACCTGGTTGGCTCGGCTTCCCTGGCCGAACTGGGGGTGATGTTGGCGGCCGGGCGCCTCACCAGCGTTGAGCTGACGCTGCACTATTTGGGCCGCGTCCGCCGGTTTGACGACGAACTTGGCGCCATCATCGAGTTGAATCCGCAAGCGCTGGCCGAGGCCGAAGCCGCGGATCAGCGCCGGGCCGGGGCGCGCCAGCTGGGCGCGCTGGACGGCATTCCGGTGGCGCTGAAAGACAACATCGAGACCATTGCCCCACTGCACACCACTGCCGGGGCGGCTGCCCTGGCCAACAACGTCGCCGAAGCTGATGCCACCATCGTGTCGGCGCTGCGCGCGGCGGGCGTGGTGGTGCTGGGCAAGACCAACCTTTCGGAACTGGCCGGGGCCAGCTGCAAGGTTCCCGGGGTGAGCGCGCTGGGCGGCGCCACCCGGAATCCGTACGGCACCGCGTTCTCGCCAGGCGGTTCGAGCAGCGGATCGGCGGTGGCGGTCGCAGCCGGGCTGTGCGCGGCCAGTGTGGGCACCGAAACCTCTGGCTCGCTGATCGCACCGGCGGCGTTCAATGGCGTGGTGGCGCTGAAGCCGAGCTTCGGGCTGGTTGGCGATGCGGGCATCATTCCGCTGGTGCGCTTCCAGGACTGCGCCGGCCCGATGGCCACCTCAGTGCCGGGCGTTGCCCTGCTGCTGGCCGCCATGACCGGCACGGCAGTGGCCGAACTGCCGAAGTTCGCCCTGGACGGGGTGCCCGTTGGCGTGCTGGCGGCCGACATCTTGGGCCAGCCGCGTGACCTGGAAGATCCCCGCGACAACGCCGCCTTGTTGCACCGCATCACCGACGGGCTGAGCGCGTCCGGGGCGAACACCGTTGAGGCCGAGTTGGTCGTCCGCCCCGAACTGGCCGGCTATGAGGGCCACTTCTTCAAGGTGGTGCTCGGCGGCTTGGCGAACGACACCCTGGGCTATGTCGGCGCGCACAGCCAACTGAAGACGATGGCCGAACTGATGGCGTTCAACCTGGCCGAGCCCAAAACCCGGATGCCCTGCGGTCAGTTCTATTTGGCGGCGGCCAACTTGTTGCAGATCTCAGCCGAGTCCTATGAGGTGGCCGCGCTGGCTCACCGCGAAGCCACCCAGACAGTGTTGGCCGACACCTTCGCCGCCGCTGGCGCCCAGGTGCTGGTGAGCCTGACCAACCTGCATTCCGCGCTGTATGCCGGGGCGGGTTACCCGGCAATCACCGTGCCGCTCGGCTTGCGGGCCAACGGAATGCCCACCGGGGCAACCTTCATCGGACGCCCCGGCCGGGACGCGCAGCTGCTCGCTTTCGCCGCAGCCTTCGAGCGCGCTACCCGGCTGCGGGTGCCGCCGGTGCTGGCTGACTGAGGCTCACCGCAACCGGGCTCGAACCAGCCAAATCGCCGCATGGGCCAGCCTGCGGGTTGAATCAGGCCGGCGCCAATCGGGTCAGTCCAGGGGTGAGGAGCGCGAGGAGGGCCGCGGCTGCGTCGGCAGGGGTCACGTCGCGTCCGTCTTCGAGCCACCAGAGCAGGGCCCCCCATACCGCGCCGCCCAGGGCTGCGGTGAGTTCCGCGCGTCGGTCCTCGGTCAGGTTGGGCATGGTTGCGTCGAGGCGTTCGCGCAGGTGGGTGTGAATCCGGTCGCGCAATGCCTGCACCATCGGCCCGCCGTGGCCCTGGACGAGGTAGGGCTCAGCGAGGATTCGGTGCTGACCGAGGTGTTCGAAGAGGTCGGGGACGAAGGCGAGGCAGTAGTCGGCTCCGGCTGCCGGCACGATGTCCATGGCACCAAGGAAGGCGTCAGCCAGCAGGGCATCGCGGTCGTCGTAGTGGGCGTAGAAGGTGGAGCGTGAGCACCGCGCATGCGCCACGACGTCGGCCACCGTGATGTCGTCCCAGGAGCGGGCGCGGAGTAGGTCGAGCAGCGCGCCGCGAAGCCGATTTTGCGTACGAACGGCCCGGGGATCTGGCGTTTCCGGACACATACGCGCCTCCTGTCCGGGAGTGACGGGGTTCGTCGTGGCGCCCAGGGCGAGGGTGCCCGATGGTGGAAATACCAGCTCTTCACTAGGAGGAACCCATGACCACCACAACCCTGCCCGCTACGCCGCAGACTTTGAAACGCCCCGATCCTATCGAGCGGGCCCGGCGGCTTGGTACGGCCGCGGCCCTGGTCGCGATGCCGGCCATTTTCGCGTTCGCTTTCGCCACTCACCCAGGCTTGGGCAGCATCCGGCTGCTGGAACCGGCTGACCTGATCCTGCGAGCTCGCGGGGACGCCGTGCTGCAGTTTGCCCACGCACTGGTGACCCTCAATACCGCCCTTCTCGTGGTAGTCGCGCTGCACCTCCAATCGTTGCTGCGGACCGGTCGCGGTGCCTGGGCGGGCCTGGTCGGTGGCGCGATGGCAGTGCTCGGAGCCTGCCTGCTCGCAGCCGACAAGGGTGCGTTGTGCCTAACCATGAGCGCCCTGGACGCAATGGATGAGGCCACCTTCAACGCGATGCTGCCCGGGCTGATGGCGATCTTCGACAAGCAGGGTTGGGTGGTGCTCGTCTGGGGCATGGTGCTACTGCCCTTGGGCGTCGCCGTGCAGGCAATCGGGCTGATGCGGTCAGGCGCCTGGCCGAAGTGGCAAGCCGGGGCCCTACTCGTGGGCTCGCTGCTCATCGCCGCCCCCGACGGAATGGAGATCATCAACCTGACCGCGGCTCTGGCGCTGTTCGTGGCTCTGGCACCTGAGGCCGTCCGCCTCGCCCGGGACACGTCTTCGGTCACCGGCGCTGCGGCGGCGTCCCGCTGTCGGGACTGCCGCTACCGCCGCACCAGCGCGGGAACCGGGTCACATTGAGCGTTGCGCCGCGATGATGCTGCCCACATAGACCAGCATCGGCAGGACGAACGCGGCCGCGAGGGCGTACCACAGGCCGTCCGGGGAGATCGCGGGTAGCTGGCCGTTGGCCGCGAAGGAGACCCACATCAGCAGGGCGTAGGTGAGGGCCGCCGAGACGACGAAGGCGCGGCTGCCAGCAAGGCGGCGAATCGCGACGTTGCGCTCATCCAGCTCTTCGACGCCGAGCCGCCGCGTCGCATCGCTGGCCCGAGTGGCCACCCCGCCGCGCATCAACGCAGCGATAGCGAGGCCGAGCAGCAGGATGCCGAGTCCGGTGACCAGGCGGGCATCAAACGGCAACCCGGTCGCGAAAGCCTGCAGGGTTAGCCCGGTGGCACCCACCACCACTGCGGTGGCGGCCAGCGTCCAGCCGATTCGCCGTTGGCGATCTGCCCAGGCCTTGCTACTGCTCATCGTCGTCCTCCTCATACAGAAACATCTTCTCGATCTGAATCTCGAAGGTCCGCGCCAGCCGGAAGGCCAGAGTGATGGACGGGTTGTACCGACCCCGCTCCAGGGAAATCACGGTCTGCCGCGATACCCCAACCAGGTCGGCGAGCTGCTGCTGAGTCCACCCTTTGGTGGCGCGCAGTTCGGCTAGCCGGTTCTTCATCACCTCTCCATCTAGTGAAGCGTCCTTTACATCAACGCTAGCGCTGAAGCGGTCGAATGTCTAGCTAGCTTTACATAGGACGGAGGTGAACCAACAGAGCTGGCGCCGGTTCAGGAGATCGGGTCGCCGAGACTCAACTCCCAGACGGCCAGGCCGTGGAGGCCCTGCTCCACGGCAAGCGCCTTTCGGGCGGCGAAGGTGGTGCCATCGGCCCACCACAGCACCGTGCCGTCGGCCAGGGTCGCCGTCCATTCCTGCTGGAGGGCATCGAAGGTGGCCCGATCCCCGGCCAGCGTCCGCGCCTGGGCGACGCTGAGCGAAGCACCGTCCGAACCATCGGCTGGCCAGGTGTAGCCGTACTCCCCCACGCCCAGATCGATCTTCGCCCTGGGCACTTTGGCCATGATGAACGCCGCCAGCACCTGCCGCACCCAAGGGGTGCCGCCGACAGGCCCGGCATTGCTCCAAGTTGGCCCATGCTGGTCGTAGGCCATCAGCACGAAGCGATCGATGCGTTTGGTCAGCTTGGTCAGCTGATAGCCCGACCTGGCGTAGCCGCCAGCGGTTTCGCTCGACATCACCGCCATCGAGATCTTCTTGCGCGCCGGGAGTGCCTTGCGCAGCGACTTCACGAACGACGTCAGGCCGGCGGCGTGGGAGGCCTTCAGCGACTCCAGATCGATTTGGACGCCGTCGAAGTGCCCCTTCTTCACCTTCGCGACCAGGGACTTCACCACGGCCGCGCGATGCTTCTTGCTCTTCAGCAGCCGGCCGGCGATCTTCGAGGAGAAGTCGCCGATGCTGGAGTCGTAGTTGCTCACCAACAGCTCAGCTTTGAGCCCGCGGGCATGGGCTTCCTTGACGATGGCCGCAGCGGCTTTGGGCACCTTGGTCAGCTTGGCGCCGCTCTTGGTGAGGTTCACCCCGTCCACCCCGACGACGGCGATCTTGGCGGCATTTTGGGTGACATAACGCTGCGCCCCGGGGACGGCCATCAGGTAGCCCTCGACCGGCAAGCTGGCCTCAGCCTGGGTCGCCGTAGGCACCGGACCGGCGAGTGCAACGGCCAGCACAACCGCGAACAGCAATGACTTCTTCATGACCTCTCCCCGCTGGGTGCCGGTGGGGGTTGGGCATTCCCAGCTGTGCACCACTGTGCCCCTCCTCGCTGGGCCGCGGGAAGGAACTGCGAGGACTTGACGAAACCAGCCCTTGGCCACATTCCTGGCAACTCGCCCACAGCTACAGCATCAATCCGTCATAGCCGACCGAGATGAGGTGCTCAGCTTCGTAGTACTTCAGCGGATACTCATTGGCCGGCAGTGCGCGCAGATAGAACTTCAGCGCCCCCTCGCTGGCCGGCTCGATCATCAGGTAGCGCTGCATCCGGGACGGGCCCACCCGTCCGCGCATCACGTCATAGACGTAATGCAGCAACTCGGTTCCGTGGTGGGGTTGGCCACCGCGCGAGAACAGCCGGCGTTGGTTTCGGTAGGCAGGATGAATCGCAAAGTAGGCCAGAAAGTCGTACTGATCCTGCGGGTAGCTCATCACGATCGCGCCCCCCACGATCCCTTCCGGCGGGTCACCTTCTGCGGGGTCGGTGACTCGACGCAGGAAGGCGGTCGTGTCGGGAAAATCACTCCACAGCCGATGCGAGGACTTCCCGATGGGGAAAGCCATGTTCAAGATGTCCCGCAACGCATGCCGGTCTTCGCGGGTCAGTTCGGCGTAGGCATGATGCTCATTGGCGTAGGACGCCTCACTGCGTCCGGCGGCTGCCGTCCCTCTTCTAGCCACCGTCCCATCCTTCACGATTTGTGGGCGAGGTGATCAAGACGGGCTGCCGAGCGAGGCGGCGCAGCTTCAGCGGGCACGGTTCCTCGGATGTTGGCGGGCCAGACGTTCGTTGCCACGCCGATAGTTGCCGGTAAGGCGGGCCATGAGTTCCTGAGGATCGCCACTCTCGACGTCGGTGAGGAACTCGACCGCCCGACGTCCGCGCAGGGTGGCGGCCGGTCGGCCATGGTGGCTGATCACCACATCGTCACCACGAAGCAGGTAGGTGAAACCCTCTGGAGGCGGCATGGGCGCCAATCTAGTACGCAATATTTCCAAACGCCTTCGGCTCCACCTCGCTCTGACCAGGGCCTCCACTAGCGGCGTTAGTGGCCTCGCGCCGCCGCCCAGCCCTTGACGCCAGCGAAGCCCTCGGGTTGCATGGGGCTAACCCCCAATGCCGAGGAGTCGTAATGTCCTTGCGTCAAACCACCGTCGTTTTTTTCGCAGCGGGACTACTCGCCGCTTCAGCGACCGTCCCCTTCGCCTCCACAGCTGAGGCCGGGCCCACGGATCCGGCCAGCCAGCTGATTCAGGGCAAGGGCTCGGACAAGGGCAACGGTTCGGGCAGATTGGTGGCGCAGCACTCCCTGCGCGCCCCGGTCACCAACGAGAATTTCTACTTCGTGATGGCCGATCGGTTCGCCAACGGCGACACCACCAACGACACTGGCGGCATCGCTGGCGGGGTCAACGACCACGGGTTCAACCCGGCAAACAAGGGCTTCTACAACGGTGGCGACCTGGCCGGACTGCTGGACAAGATCGACTACATCCAGGGCCTGGGCACCACGTCGATTTGGCTGACGCCCAGCTTCAAGAACAAGGCCGTGCAGCTGGAGGACGGGCCCTCAGCCGGCTACCACGGCTACTGGATCACCGACTTCACCCAGATCGACCCGCACCTGGGCACCAACGCCGAGCTCAAGAAGTTGGTTGACGAGGCGCACGCCCGGGGGATGAAGGTCTACTTCGACATCATCACCAATCACACCGCCGACGTGATCGGCTACCAGGAGGGCGCCCGGACCGCCTACATTCCGAAGGACGCCCCCGCTGGCGCGTACACGACGGCGTCCGGCAAGGAATTCGACGATCGCGACTACGCCGGCACCAACACCTTCCCCGCCCTCGATGCCCTGACGTCCTTCCCCTACACCCCGGTTCTTGAGCCGGGCGAGGAGAACCTCAAGGTTCCCAGCTGGCTGAACGACACCACGCTGTATCACAACCGGGGCAACACGACGTTCACCGGCGAGGACTCCTACTACGGCGACTTCTTCGGGTTGGACGACCTGTTCACCGAGAATCCCAAGGTCGTCAACGGCATGATCGACATCTACGAAACGTGGATCGGCGAGTTGGGGATCGACGGCTTCCGGATCGACACCATGAAGCACGTCGACGACGCGTTCTGGCAGAAGTTCGGACCGAAGGTGCTGGCCTACGCCAAGGCTCACGGCAAGAGCCAGTTCTACATGTTCGGCGAGGTCTATGACCTGAACCGGCCGTTCACCTCGACCTTCACCACCCGGGACAAGATGCAGGCCGCGCTGGACTTCCCGTTCCAGGACGCCGCTCGCAACTTCGCCTCGAAGAGCCAGGCCACCTCAGAGTTGAAGACCTTCTTCGAGGCCGACGACTGGTACACCGACGCGGATTCGAACGTCTACCAGCTGCCGACCTTCCTCGGGAATCACGACATGGGACGGATCGGCTATTTCGTCACCGACGACAACTCGGGCGCCACTGAAGCAGAGTTGGTGGCCCGCGACCGGCTGTCGCACGAGCTGATGTATTTCTCGCGCGGCAACCCGGTGATCTACTACGGCGACGAGCAGGGCTTCACTGGCACCGGCGGCGACCAACTGGCCCGCCAGACGCTGTTCGCCAGCCAGGTTCCTGAGTATCTGGACGACAATCTGCTGGGCTCCGACAGCACCCACGCGGTCGACAACTTCAACCCCGACTCAGCGTTGTATCGCACGATCAGTGAGCTGTCGGCGCTGACCAAGCAGCACCCGGCACTGCGCAACGGCGCCCATCAGCACCGCTATTCGAGCAGCGATGCGGGCATCTACGCCTTCTCCCGCATCGATCGTGGCCAGCAGCGCGAGTACGTGGTGGCGCTGAACAACAGCGAAAGTGCCAAGACTGCCGCCGTCCCGACGTATGTCTCCCGCGGCGGGTTCAAGCGCATCTACGGCTCCGGCGACGACCTGTTGACCACCGACGCGTCCAGCAAGCTGCAGGTCAAGGTGCCCGCCCTATCGGCCGTCGTTTATGAGTCGTCGGCGAAGATCCCGCAGTCACACAAGGCGCCCTCGATCAGGCTCGGCCACCCGGCTCCGTCCACGCAGACCAACTCGCGAATGGCCGTCCAGGCCGAGGTCAGTGGCTCTTCGTTCAACGAGGTGACCTTCTACGCGAAGGTCGGCAAGGGCCGGTGGACCTCGATCGGCACCGACGACACTCGTCCGTACCGGGTCTTCCACGACACCGCCGCGATCAACGATGGGACGAAGATCAGCTACCGCGCAGTGGTGCGCGACAACGCTGGGCACACTCGGGCCAGCAATGAGGAGCGGGCCACCGTACCCAAACCGAAGCTGACGATCGACGCCCCGGTCGAGGGCGCAAAGGTGTTCGGCACGATCCAGGTGCTCGCCACTGCCGACCCGGAGGCGAGCTCGCACGTGGTTCGGATCCAGCGCCAGGTCGGCAACGGATCCTGGCAGACGCTAGCCACCGACAGTTCCTCGCCGGTTTACAGCTACTTCGACGATGTCAGCCCGATCGCGGTCGGCTCGCTGATTCACTACCGAGCCATCCTCGCCGAACCTGACGGCACTCAGGTCGTCAGCGCCGTGCGCACGGTGACTCGCAGCGCTCCAGAGCCGCTGGTGCCGAACGTGACGGTGGCCGGCAACGTTCAGAGTGAGCTCGGTTGCCCCGGCGACTGGGACCCAGCCTGCAATGTCAGTGACCTCACCTTCGACACCTCCGACGGCCTGTGGAAGGGCACCTGGACGGTGCCCGCGGGCGATTATGAGTGGAAGGTCGCTGTCAACGACTCCTGGGACGTCAACTACGGCTCCGGCGGTGCTGCGGGCGGCGGGAACCTCCCCCTCAGCGTGCCAACCGGAGGTGCCAGCGTGACCTTCGTCTGGGATCAGATTTCGCATATCCCGTCGGCCACTGTCGGGTAGGTCGGGTCACTGCGGCCAGGTGCTCGACAACAGGGAGTCCGTGCGCGAAATTCGTCGCTATCTGGCAGGTCGCGGCGGGCACCCCGGCCGGGTGAGCGTTTTTCGATGTTTGAAGCGCCTTCCCGGCCCGTCCAAACGACAACTTTCGAACACGAGCCCTCGCCCCTCCGAGTCGCCCTCCTTCAGGCACTGAAAACGCACATCATCCCGCGGAGCACCCCGTCAACCTGGAGGAACACGTGGACATCGCTGCTGTCCAGGTGGCTCCTGGAGTCGGCACCGGGCTGACTCTGCGAAGGCGGGTTCAGTCTCGCGGTCAGCGCCTCCGGACAGGCCGCCTCAGTCGCGCGGACGCGGCAGTTCGGGGCTCGGTCCGAGGTGATTCCTCAAGGGTGAGGGCTCAGACGAACAGGGCCAGGGTCACGGTGAAGATCAGTACGTCCTGACAGAAGTGGATGATCCAGGCCCAACCGATGCCGCGGATGTCCTGGATCGAGCGTGCGGTCAACCAACCGAGGAAGCCTGCCATCAAGGCCCCGATCGGGCCGCCCGGAATGCCGAACCAGTGCACCGACCCGAACACCAACGCCGCCACCCACGGCGCATAGCGGGCCCACTGGCCGTCCAGAGATTCCACGATCGCCCACCTGGTGATGAGTTCTTCGGTCAACGCATTGGTCGCCGAAAGCGGGATTGCGACCGCCAACGCCACCAGCCAGGAGCGCCAGCCGATACCGCCCAGTTGCGAGCCGTAGGTCAGGAACAGATACCCCGCAGTCACTGCGGAAATGACCACCGCGAACGTGATCCCGATCTTGCGCCAGCTGTCGGTGGGTTTGATGTCGAGCACTTTGACCGGCCGCGCCACTGCACTGAGCCGACCCCAACGCAGGAAGGAAGGCCGTCCGCCCTTGAGTAGCACGACGCCGCCGACCACGAGCCCGGCGATCAGCAAGGCGAGGGCTTGGTAGGCAAAGCGCAGGCGAAGATCCTGCGACGCCTGTTGCCCGAGGGCCAGGGCGAGGGCGAGCAGCCCCCAGGTGCCGAGCACCGCCACCGCCACGCCAGCGACACTTCGCAGGCGGACGCCCTTCATCGCGGAATTCGGTAGTAACGCGCGGGAGGTCATGCTGGTGCTCCTGGTTCGCGGGCGAGCTGCGCTCGGGCGTTAGCGATCAGGAGGTCGAGTTCGCGCTCGAGGGCGACGACGTCGACCCCGCGGTCGATCCCGTCTTCGGAGGTCTCCAGGCCTTGCCAGGCGTCCGTCAGCAATGCCCCACCTTCCGGGGTCAGCCAGACTCGGACGGCCCTGGCATCCTGCTCGCTCGGCACCACCTCGACCAGGCCGCGCCGGACCAAATCGCCGACCCGTTGGGTGATCGAGGCCCGGGAGACGTCGAGATGGTCGGCGATTTCCCGCTGACTCGGCCCTTCCAACACCCCGACCATCAGCAGCACGACCAGGAGTGAATAGCTGACGTTGTGATGCGTGCGCAGGTAGCGGTCCGCGGATCGATCGACCAGGATCGTCGCCTGGTGCAACTTGAAGGCAAGACTGCTGCCGACGTCGAGCTTCAGATGCTCATTCATTATGTTAAGTACTTAACAGTATGCCCCTGCGTACCGTCAAGCCGAAGGACTCGGCAGTCGTTTCGCCAGGGCCCAGAGATCCGGAAGACCAAGCCCCGCCAAATTGACTGAGCTCGTCGATGACCTGCCGGGCTGGGGCCGTCAGCGGTGCGCTTGCAGCCGACCAACGCCGTCCAGGAGTAGATCGAGCGCGAACTCGAACTCGGCCTGATCATCGCAACCGGGTGCGCGCCTGGAGGCGGGATCGGAGTGCATGGCAGCCTTGGCGATCTCGGCGAGATTTGGGTAGTGCGCGGGCAGGGCCGCCTTCTGGGCCTTTAGGGTCTCGGCGTCTTTTGGTGGTGTGGCCGCGAACAGCTCCTGGCTGAAGCCCCACATTCGGTTGCCGAGGGCGTGCATCATCTGATGGGTCAGGTCGACCGACAACCCACCAGCCAGAAAGAGCCCGGTCAGGGCGTCGAGGTAGCTGAGCATGGCCGGGGTCATGGCGCCGCGGGATTCCAGCACTGGGCGCGACCAGGAGTGCCCAAGCAGTGCGGCCCGGGCCGCGAGAATGCGGAGCCGGACGTCGTGCTTCCACTCCCCCGTCGCGGCGGCCTGATCGATCTCGCCGACGACGATCTCGACCATGCCATCAAGCAGGTCCTCTTTGTTGGCCACATGCTTGTACAGCGCCATGGGCACCACGTCGAGCTCGTTGGCGAGGCTGCGCATGCTCAATGACTCGATGCCGTTTGCGTCGGCATAGGCGATAGCGGCCCGTAGCACCCGGTCGCGGCTCAGGGTCGTTCGACGCGTCCCGGCGTTCTGGTCGCTCAAAGTTCCCAAGCCTCCCTACCCTCCTCAGCCGTCCAAACTATTGACAGGTGTACAGAGTACACCTACCGTTGAAGAAGGGGTGTACGCCGTACACCTAGGCACCCAACTTCACCGAACTGGAGAACCAGCAATGTCGCTCGTCAACCCACTCAACGTAGCGCCGAAGACGTTCGCCAGAATCACCGGCGCGCTCTACCTGGCCTTCATCGTGACCGCTGTCGTGGCCGACGCGCTAGGTCATATCGGCCTGGGCACTGCCCAGCAAATGGCGGACTCGATCGCCACCGCACCAGGGGCATTCCGCCTAGGTCTGGTCTTCGCGTGTTTCTCCGCACTCCTGTTCCTACTGACCGCTTGGGGCCTCTACGTCCTGCTGCGGCCGGTCAATCACGACCTCGCGTTGCTCTTCCTGCTGCTCAACGCGGTGGGGGTCGCTATTCAGTGCGCGAGCCAGCTCGGGCTCGTGGCTGCACTACTGGCCAGCGACGCGGCGGCCGGATCGGTCGACGTCTCGTCCGCGCAGCTGCAGCTCCTGGCTCTTGAGGTGTATCGAACCGGCTTCGTCACCACCCAGTTGTTCTTCGGCGCTTGGCTGTTCCCGCTTGGCTACCTGGTGCTGAAGTCCCGGTTCCTACCTCGGCTCCTGGGCGCCCTCTTGATTCTGGACGGCGTCGCCGAGCTGGTCTGGTTCCTCCAGGCCCTGTTGCTGCCGGCCTATCCGGCCATCAAGGTTCCCGGCACGGCAGTGAGCCTCCTCGCTGAAGTCGGCCTGACGCTGTGGCTGCTGATCATGGGCATCAAGGTCGAGAAACTGGCCGCAGACGCCCCGCTCGAGTCGGTAGCCGCAGCATCCGGCGGGGGGCGCTGACGTGAGCCACGCCCAAACCGCAGGACGCGGTGTGTCCCAGCAGTTCGGCAGGTCGCGGCAGGTCCGTTGGCGACGGACGATCGTCTTGACCGGCGTTGGTGGGTTGGCGTTCTGGTTGGTGAATTTCGCGATTTCGCTGACCCCGATCGCCGCGGAATACCGGGCGGGCCTTTCCATCGCCTACTTCCCGATGCTGCTCCAAGCCCTCGCCGCCGGACTGGTGATCGGATTGGGTGTGGCCTACCCGCTGCAGCGTTTCTTCGACCTGATTCCGCCGAAGAGCACCGTCCTCAAGGCCGTAGTGCTCAGTGGCGCCGCCCTCCTCGCAGCCACCGTGCTGATCGAAGTGCCGTCCAAGTTCATCGCAATAACGGCCTCTGGCGTTCGCTACTTCCTCATTGGACTGCTGTTCAACGCGCTGCGCTTCCTCGCCCTCGGGGTGGTGATCGGCATCGTCCATGTGCGGCAGAGGGCGGGCCTGGAGACTTAGACCCAGCGAACGCACTTCTGGGGGATCAGCAGCGTTTGAGCCAGCCAATCCGCAGGCCGCTCTTCATCCATGCAATGCCTGCCCGCAAGCAGTATTGGGATCTACTTCCGTAACGCCTTGCTCAGTCCCGCGCTCAGCGACTGCCGTCGAGCTTCGCCATCTCCTCGGCGATCCAGCGGGCGGTCTCGCGGGTGCAGGCGCCGGGCTCGCTGAAGGCGACGGCGAAGACGCCGGTGATCTCGGTGAGGGTGACGACGCCCCTGAGCCCGAGGATGGCGTCTGCTTCCGCGGCGTACTCATCGGCCGGCCCGCCTTTGGCGATCAATCCCACGGGGTCGGCTTGCGCCAGGATCTTGATTAGCTCGTCGCGGGTGATAGCCATGGGACGAGCCTACTGGCGTTCGGCCAGCGACGATCACCGGCACCTCCGTCCGGTTTACCCGTGGAGCGGTTCGCGTTGGGAACGTGTGGCGAAGGGGTCCCAATCTGGGTCGGTATGCAACTCAAGTTCGATCTCATCGGCGGCCTGCTGCGCCCGCTCCGCACCAATGAGGTGCCCCAACAGTGCGGCAGTCATGTCCATGCCAGCCGCGACCCCTGAGGACGTCCATCGGTCGCGGTCGTGCACCCACCGGGCGGCGGCCATCCATTCGACGCTTTGCCCGTGCAAAGAGGCCCAATCGAAGGCCCGCTTGTTCGAGGTGGCGCGATAGCCGTCCAACAGCCCGGCCGCAGCCAACAATGCCGAACCGGTGCACACCGAGGTGACTATTTCGGCCCCGGACGCCCAGCGATGCAGCCAGCGCAGAAAGTCTTGATCGGTAGCCAAGGCGCGGGTGCCGAGCCCACCAGGCACCATCACGATCTGCGGAACCTCAGCATCGGCATAGCTGCTGGTCGCGATCACCTCGGCGCCCTGGAAGCTGCGAACAGCCCCGGCTTTGGGCCCAAGCAGGGTCACTGAGAACTCCTGGGGGAACCGGCCGAACAGCTCAAGCGGCCCGAAAACGTCGAGCAACTCGAAGCCGTCGAACAGGACCACCGCGACTGTGCGGGCTTCGCCATCAACCATTCAAGGAGTCTGCCAGACCGGCCGTCGGCATCGAGGCCGATCCGAAGCTAGAGGTGGATGGGTTGGACGATCACCAACCAGGCCAATGCCACGCAGTTGACCACAACGGCCGCCCAGAACACGATTTGGAATTCCTGCTTGCGGGTCTTGTGCCGGTAGACCCGCTGAGCGAGGAGCGCGCCAGGCCAGCCGCCCAGTAGCGACACGAACTGGAGGGTCGATTCGCTGACGCGCCAGGCGCCCCGAGTCGCCGCGGACTTGTCAGCCCGATACAGGACGAACGCCGCCACGCTCAACAGCGCCGACAGTGCGATCACCGCGCCCGGCAGCATCTTGAGCGCAGTCAAAACGCCCAGAAGCGCGTAGAACACCACCCCAACGGTGACCGCCATCGGCAACCCGCGAGCAGTGGAGGTTCGGCGCCTTGCCGCACCGGCGTATTGCACCTGCGAGGCGCGCGGACGGTTCCGATCGTCCCTAGTTGGCCGGAAGGTGACGACGTCACCGGCCACCGGACGGGCAGCACCACGGGGTAGCTCACTCGCATGCAGGAAGACGGGCGATCCTCCGGCCGCGGGAGCGATGAATCCGAAGCCGCGAGCATCTTCCCACCGCGTAATCACACCCTCTTGCCGCACGATGCCCTCCACTCAAGAGCCGCCGCGCCGTCCGCGCATCGTCCCTTCATCATCACCAGCACAGCATTCCATCTCCACGTCTTACCGTCTGCCGCACCAGTTTTTGTCTTCTCGCGACCCGGCCGGAGCCAACTTGCGAAAGGGGCTGGGGATACGGCTACTCTTCTTCCTGAACAATCCGTTCGCAACAGGAAGCACCATCATGTTGTATCTCGCAGGGAAAGATTTGCAGCCGCAAGCTGTCGAGTCTGTCGCGCCTGCGACCACGACTAGCTGGGAACTGAAGCACATCAACTTCGGGCGCCTGCCGCGAACGGAACGATTCATGGGGTAACCCAACCTCAGCCCATCACGGGGTCGTTCCAGGCAGCGAAAGCAGCCGCGGAACGGCCCTTTTTGTATGTCCAGATACCCCAACAAGAGAACAACTGAACGCAACGCATAGCTGCCACCGTGACCAGGAAGGAGGTGGGCAGAATGATGAAGGTATTGGTGTTTAACGCCGGCGGCACTCAGGTCCTGCACACCGTCGACCTGATGCACGCCATCAGGATGCTGAACCGGCAGGTTGCCCGCGTCCTGGACGCGGTTCCCGGCCGAAGCTTCGGCCCGCACCCGCTGCCCCGCTCTGTTGAGCTGGTCACCTACATCTATGCCCGCTGGGTGTACGAGGCGACCGGACGGACGGCCCCGTCGGTGGAAAACGTGCTGCGGCGCGACCGGTACCGGTGTGGCTACTGCGGCCGGGTCGCGTCCACCCGTGACCACGTGAAGCCGGTCAGCCATGGCGGAAAGACCACCTGGTTGAACCTGGTGGCCGCCTGCCTGGAATGCAACGGACGGAAGCGCGACCGGACACCGAAACAGGCCGGGATGCGGCTCGACATCGTGCCGTTCATTCCGACACCGGCCGACTTGTGGCCGAAGGCGCGCGTCCGCCGCTGACGACGGCGAGGGTCCAGNNGCGCCTTGGCCAAGACCTCAACGTTGTTGCCCCGAAGGGTGTCCGCACCCGACACGAATGGAGAAGAAAATGCACAGCGAGTTCCCCGTAGCCCTCCCAGGGGCGAGGAACGGCAACACCCTCATGTGGACGCGCGCCGAAGATGTTGAGCCGTCCGCGCTCGACCAGCTGCGGAACATCAGCCGCCTGCCCTGGGTTGATCGCGTCCGGGTCATGCCGGATGTTCACCTCGGGAAGGGCGCCACTGTCGGCTCGGTCATTGCGATGCGGGACGCGGTGTCGCCGTCCGCCGTCGGGGTCGACATTGGCTGCGGGATGGCGGCGGTACGGACGAACCTGACCCTGGACGACCTGCCTGATGACCTGCACGGACTGCGGCTGCTGATTGAGGCTGCGGTGCCGGTCGGGTACAACGGCAACGACGGGCAGGCGCCGATCGTCCGCCACAACCTGGTCTTGCGGAACCGGTTCGACAAACTGTTCAGCATGTTCGGCGACCTGAAGGCTGCCGGAATTGGTGACCGTGAAGGGCGGGCGCTCGCGCAGTGCGGCAGCCTGGGTGGCGGGAATCACTTCATCGAGTTGTGCGCCGCCGAGCAGGATGACCACCTGTGGATCACGCTCCACTCGGGCAGCCGGAACATCGGCAAGGAGTTGGCTGAACGCCACATCACTACCGCGAAGACCCTGGAACACAACCTGGGACTCCCCGACCGTGATCTGGCCGTGTTCCTGGCTGGCACTGCCGAAATGGAGGCCTACTTGAACGACCTGTGGTGGGCTCAGGACTACGCGCTGCTGTCGCGCACGATCATGCTCGCCACCGTGCAGAAGGTCGTGACCGACTACTTCCTGAACCAGACGGGTGCCGGCGGGGTCGAGTTCGACGAACCCATCATCTGCCATCACAACTATGTGGCTCGAGAGGTGATGTCTGATGGGCTCGAACTGATCGTGACCCGCAAGGGCGCGATCCGTGCCGGCCTGGGCGACATGGGTCTCATTCCCGGCTCGATGGGCACCGGCAGCTTCGTGGTCCGCGGACTCGGCAACGAGGAGTCGCTGTACTCGGCTTCCCACGGCGCTGGTCGGCGGATGTCTCGCTCGGCTGCGAAGCGGAGGTTCACGACCGACGATCTGGCCCGCCAGACCGCCGGTGTCGAATGCCGAAAGGACGCCGGCGTGGTGGACGAGATTCCCGGGGCCTACAAGGACATCGAGTCGGTCATGGCCGCTCAGGTGGACCTGGTCGAGGTGGTGGCCCGGCTGCAGACCCTGCTGTGCGTGAAGGGCTGACCTGGAGTGACCTTATGGACGGGTGGAATGCTTGGGCACCTGCCCGGCCCGGCATTCGACCGTCGTCAACAGGCCTCAAATCCGGCTGCTAACGGTTTCGCAGGCGTCGAGCGCGAAGCCGCAGCGCCCTGCTTCGGTTCTTGTCGTTTTCGAAGGCAAGTAGGCGATCGCCCAGGGAATCACGCGCAACACCTTGCTCAAGCCAACCCAGGGCAAGCGCCGGCCAATAGTCCGAACCCGGCCAGGCCAACGCGTAGGCGACGAGGTCGACCGGGTCGTAGCGGCGATCCACATCAGGCAGGTACGACGACTCGAGATCCACCAGAAACGGCAGCATCCGATCGCTAGTAGTCGACATGTCCTACATCCTCTCGTCCCGCCGTTGCTAGGTCACGTGCCGGCTGCTGGCTCCGTATAGGTGAACGCCGCTGCCGGGACTTTGCCTTCTCCCACGAGCGCAGCGAACTCCGCGATGACGTCGTCCACCTCGGCGACGGTCCCAAGTTGGTAGTGCTTGCTCACCACAAGGAGATCGCTTTTTCGAAAGGTCTCCAATTCGGTCTCACCGGTCTCCCAGATGGTGATCTGTGCGATCCAATACAGCCCCTCAAAGTCGGCAGTTGTCACGGCCTTGCCATAGTTCGGATGTATTGGCCCAGTGGACCAGGTGAGTTCGAGGGCATGCCAGACGTCGGTGCGCTCGCGAACACGCGCGGCAAATGCAGTGAGGTCGAAGGTCACGTGAGAATCGTTCCACAACACCTCCAGCGACCCACGAAACGCGCTGCCTTGCCACAGCGGGTGATTGAGGATCTATCGACCAAACGGGCGATCCTCCGGCGACGGGAGTGGCGAATCCGAAACCGCCAAGGGTGCTCCCCCACCACCAAGGTCTGAGTCATGGGAGCATGCGGTTATGGAACACGGCGACCTCGAAGCAACGCTTTATCACGTCGCCGCGAACTGGCTTCGTTCGCCTGCCAGCGGGAGCGAGCGCCTGGTCCGGGCAGCTTGCGACGCCCTCATTGAGGGAGTTGATACGCCGGCTCTGGTCGACCTGGCAGGGGCGTCCGGTCGGGAAACTCGTTCCGAACTGGAACCCGTTGTGACCCGCCTGGCGCAAGACTTCGGCTGGGAATGGCCGCCGCCACGGGAGGGGCTGCTCCCGTTCCGCCCCTACCCTCGTCCCGGCGCGCCGGACCGGCTTGACCTTGATGTGCGCCAATACCCGGCTGGAGAATTCGGTGAGTGGCCCGGGCTCGCAATTCTCATCAACGGTGAAGACTGGACGAGGCGGACCGCGGGAGCAGGAATGGCACCCACTAGCATGTTTGCGCCCGTCCCTGTTCTGGGTGCAACTGAAGAACCCCACGTCGCGGTCGTCGCTTGCTGCGAGGAATGTGGCCAGCCCGAGTGCAGCTCGGCGACTGTGCGAATCACCAGAGACGGCGACCTGGTTGTGTGGGAGTGGCTGGACGAGGATGCGATCTGGCAGGTCCACCTCTTCAGCGCCGACGAGTACACCCGCACCCTCGATTCGTTCGGTGGGCGGGTGTCGCCATTGACCCAAAACGCGAGAAGCACAACGGTTACCTCGTGATCGGTCAACCTGGCGACTCCACTCCCGCATCCAGCCCTGTGCTCAGCTACTTTGCGTGGTGGGACTGCCCGCGTGGCGGGATCGTCACGATCGATGGTCGAGTGCACTATTTCGCTTCCGAGTTTTCGGAGGTGCTCGATGACTACGCGCCGACGTTTCGGCTCTGGCCGGTGCCGGATGAGGCCCTCGAGCCCGAGCTTGAATCGTGGGCCGCGTGGGTGGCCTGGCGGTCGTCCTTCGACCGTGGTGAACATCCAGCACCGTATGACCAAGAAGACAGGCTCCGCGCGCTGAGTTCATTCAGACGTCCCCCGGAGGATTCCCTGCTCGCCATGCCCGAGTGGGAAATGGATCCCGACCGTTCCTACGCCGTCCGCCCGCCAAATCATCGGGTGCGTTGGACGATCCTCACCGCCAACGCGTAGGCGACTGCGCCGCACGCCAGACCATGAAACGATCGGCGGGTGCATCCAGTGAGAGAGGCCTTCACACCGCTGCTCGGGCTGCCGTCATGGCAGGTTGCGCGGGGCATCGGCTCATTCATCACGCTCGAGTTCGGTCGGCCCGAAGTCATCGTCCACGAGCCTCGAATGATCGGCGTCCAGATCGAAAACGCACCTGTCGAGGCTATGCAACGTCGCACCGTCGTTCGAGGGCAGTGGCACCTCTGGATCTACTGCTGCGCCTGGTCACTGTCACTCGACGGGATGCAGCTTGCGCACGAAGAATCGGACGACATCACCATGAACCGAGCCCTGCGGGTGCTGAGCGGGCAGTCGATCACCGAAGTCAGCATCAATCCGGCCGATGCGAGCACGACCTTCACCTTCGACCTCGGTTGCGTCCTCACCACCACCCCGACACCGGGGGACGTCGACGACCATGAACCCGAGGAGCAGTGGCTGCTCTACCAGCCGTCCCATGAGGTCCTGGCCGTCCGCAGTGATGGCAGGTACAAGCTGTGTCGTGAAGACACATCGCCTGACGATGCTCTGTGGGTCACGATGCCAGCCACGGCTGAATCCAATATCAGCCCAGTTCATCCGGTCGCTACTCGGCCAGATCTCCCCTGAGCGGCTTGGACGTCCTGCATTAGTGAATCGGGCACCAGTGGTTCGGGCTCACGCTGCTCAACAGCCCTCGCCCACAACGGAATCAGCAGGGTCTGAGATACCGGATCTGCCATCTCGATAGTGAGCTTGGCCATGCCCCGTCCAGTGTCGGACAGCTCGGGCGCTACTCCCGCCCTTCCTCGAGCGGGACGAGCATCGTCCTGAACTCGCCTGAGGTCGTATGCAGCTGCCAGATGCGCTCGGCGACCCCGTCCACACCGTTGGTGACCTGGAGCTTCGGGATCGAGCCCGGGATGACCAGCTGGACGACACGCACGCCGTCGGCAGCCAGGGCTTCATGAAGCATTTCGCCATACGCGCTCTCGGCCGGGAACGCCACTGACGTGCCGGAGAAACCGGCCCGGGCCTTCACCGAGGTGCCGCCGTTAATCAGGATGATCGTGCCGTCGCCCGCGGCGCGCATCGCGGGCAACACTGCCCGGGCCGCCGTGATCAGTCCCAACGCTGAGAAGCGCAGCGCCTCGAGCGCGAGTTCAGGGGTGAGGTTGAGCACGGGCTCCAGATATGAGCGGGACGGGAGCGGGCTGTACTGCAGCACGGTGATCGGACCCAAATCGTCGGCCGCTGAGGTGAGCGCCGCCTCGAGGGACGCAGCATCGCGAACGTCGGCGGAGTATCCGCGCGCGGTCACGCCGCCGTCGGCGAGCTCGGCCGCCAAGGCGTCGAGCTTCGTCTGGTCACGCGAGACCAGCGCGATCGCGAACCCCTCGCGACCGAACCTGCGAGCGACCGCGGCGCCCAGGCCAGGGCCCGCTCCAACGATTGCCAGCGTTGCCATTTAGGTCTCCATCACTCAAAGGGGGGGAACTGCCCCCGAGCCTAGCCTCGAAGAAGCCGGATTCAGGCCCGAGTCGAAACCCCCACGGGACGAGACACTCGCTCAGCACGCAAGAACCTTGACCGGCACCCCAACCACACCCCCTCCGCCTGCATGTCCTCCGGAACCTAGATCATCGATAGTGAGCCGCTGTTCGCCGTCGGCGCGATAGGCGGCAGGTGTTGAGTGTCAGATGGCCGCGCTTGGTCGGTCGCGTCGGTAGGCTCCGCTGCCATGGTGTGGTTCAGGACGAAGGATGATTCCAACGCGGCTCGTGACCCGGAATTGCCGCTGAGCGTGACGCAAGCGCAGCGCCTGCGGGAGCTGGTGCGGGTTGCGTGGGCACGTGTCGGACGTGAGGTGACGGTCCACTCCGATCATGTCGTTGATGCTGCCGGCGGCATCTTCGGTCTCTGGAACCTCGCGGTCCTGGTTGCCGACGCCCCGGGCCGCAAGTGGCCCGGGCTGGTGAGCGAGCACGTCAGTCGACTCGCCACCCCGAACCCCTCTGTCCAGAGTCTGACCGATGCCGAGTTGCGCGCACAGCTGGTGCTGCGCCTGGCCGAGAATGCCGGACTTCCGGATCCGTCGTGGTTCCCTACCGCGCCGACGCTGGCCGGCGATCTGCGCCAAGTGCTCGTCTTGGACTTCCCCGACACAGTGATCACGCCCCATGAGAGCGAACTTGCCGCTCGTGGCGATCTCGACGAGTGGAGGGCGGTGGGACGGGCCAACCTCTGGCACATGATGCGAAGCGAGAAACGTGACCACGAAGTCGTCAGACGTGGGGCCGACGGCCATTTCGACGTCCTCATCGGCGATAGCGTCTACACCGCGTCCATGGCCCTGTTCTTGCCCGAGCTGTTGTCGTTCGTCTCGCAACCCGACCTCGGCCGAGGCGTCTTCGTAGCGATGCCTTTTCGGCATCAGGTCGCCTTCCGCGTCGTCGACGGCCCCGATGCCGCACAAGCTCTTCAGAACCTCTTCGGGTTCGCAATGGCGGGGTACGACGACGGAGCAGGCCCCCTGAGCCCCCACGTGTTCTGGGTCAAGGACGGCAAGTGGGAGCAGGTCACCAGCCGCGACGAGCACGGGCCCCGAATCATCGTCGGCGCCAACCTCGCAGAAGTTCTCGGCATAGCGGGCGAATAGTCCGAGCTCCCAAGAAGCCTCATGACGGCGGACGACTAACCACCGAACATCCGGCTTATCGCGCCGTCTGTAGCTGCAGGGCATGCTCGCAGGCCGCGGACCCTTCTGACACCGCTATCGGGGTTGGTGGGTGAGCGAGTGCTCCCGCGCGGTCGTTTCGATGACGGAAGTCACGAACGGCGCTATCGGGTCCAGAGTGAGCGCTTGGCCGAACGGAACCCACTGGGCAAGGTCGGTTGACCCCTCCAGCTCGTTGCGAAGGGTGCCTGCCGTTACCGTCACGGGGTAGCACAGCCGGACGTGGTGAAGCCTGATTCCCTTGGTGGGAATCTCCAGCACGTCGCTGAACACCGTGCACGGGCCGTCCACCGATATGACAAGTCCGGTCTCTTCGAGGAACTCGCGGATAACAGCGTGCTGGGGGTGCTCGCCATGGTCGACACCCCCGCCAGGCAACGACCACGTCCCGGGGAAGTCCGATCTGACCCCGGCCCGAGCAAGCAGCACGCAGCCATTCTGAACGGCGACACCGTAAGCCGCGATCCGCTGCCGATCCAAGGTTTCAGGCATGTCGAGAGCCTCGCACAACTCATCCGCACATGCCGCACCGCGTTTGGTTCGTCCCGCTCCTCCCTCCGCGACAAACCGGCGTAGGGAAAGCGAACACGGGCATCGACCGTTTGACGCGGCAGGCTGCGCGCCCGCACTAGTGGCCGCCCCATGCACCTCAGTGGAGCAACTTCAGCCCGACGACACCACCGATGATGAGGGCTAGGAACAGCGCCTTGAGCAGAGAGAACGGCTCCTGCCCAGTGAGCATCGCGTAGACGACGGTCAGCGTCGCGCCAATGCCAACCCACACCGCGTAGGACGTCCCCGTGGGCAACGTCCGCATCGAATAGGCCAATCCAGCCATGCTGAGCACGAGGCCGACAGCGAACACCACCGTGGGCACCACTCGGGTAAGTCCCTCAGACCGACCCAGGGCGGTGGCCCAAACCGCCTCCAAAACACCGGAAATAACCAAAACCAACCACGCCATGACAAGCCCCTCACGGGCCGTCTTGTCGCGTTCCGGGTACGGCACCCCTCGTCCGGGATCCTCAGCAAGGGATCTGCCCCAAGGCTAGCAACTCCCCGAAAGCCCCGAGCCTGCCTCACCCCCGGTGTAGGCTAAATCACTAACGAAGCCTCCCCCGAAAGCTCACCGACGAGCCGCCGGGGCGTCGCTCGGGAGGAGTCCCGATGATCGTCCGGACGCCACTCACCCTGGCAGCGGTCCAACCCGATTCCGGACTGCACGCGGCCCTCGGGCAAGCCCCAGCCGAGGTCATCGAAGAGCTGGCCCGCTCCGGGATCCGAGGTCGCGGGGGCGCCGGGTTCCGCACCGGACTCAAGTGGAGGCTGGCGGCCGAGGCACCCGCCCCGGACGGACGTCGCCACGTCGTGTGCAACGCGGACGAGGGGGAGCCGGGCAACTTCAAGGACCGGGCGTTATTGAGAGTGGTGCCCGACCTCGTCTTCGAGGGCATGACCATCGGCGCCTGGTCCATTGGGGCCACCAGCGGGGTCGTCTACCTGCGGGGCGAGTACGTGTACCTGCGCCAGGGGCTCGAGGACTGTCTGGCCCGGCGCCGGAAGGCTGGCCTGCTTGGCAACAACATCCTAGGCACCCCGGGGTTCGACTTCGACATCGACATCCGGCTCGGGTCGGGGGCCTACATCTGCGGTGAGGAGACAGCCCTCCTCGAGAGTCTCGAGGGACGCCGCGGCGAGCCCCGCAACCGGCTCCCCTACCCGGTCGTCCGCGGCCTCCACCAGGCGCCCACGATCGTGAACAACGTCGAGACGTTCGCGTGGGTGCCGGCGATCCTGGCGCGCGGGGCCTCCTGGTTCGTCGGCATCGGGACGCCGGGTTCCACGGGTCCGAAGCTGCTGAGCGTCTCCGGTGACGTCGAACGTCCGGGGGTCTACGAGTTCCCCTTCGGGGTCACCATCGGCGAGCTGCTCGAGGCCTCCGGCGGCGAGGACGCCCATGCCGTCGTCGGCGGTGGGGCCTCCGGCGTGTGCATCCCGGCCACGGACTTCAACCGCGCGATCAGCTACGAGGAAGTCAGCACCGGAGGCGCGATCATCGCGCTGGGCCCGCACCGCGATCTGCTCGACGTCGCTGAAAACTTCCTGGAGTTCTTCGTCGACGAGTCGTGCGGGCAGTGCACCCCCTGCAGGCTCGGCAATCCCGTGCTCCTGGAGGGCGTCCGGTCGCTGAAGCGCGGCGACTGCACAGCCAAGCGGCTTGGCGAGCTGCAGCATTTGGGGCACACCATGCAGGCCACCGCCAAGTGCGGGCTGGGCCAGACCAGCCCCAACTTCTTCCTCTCCCTCGTCGACCGGTTCGGTCCCGAGATCCTCGACCGAGTCCCCGTCTAAAGGGAGCCACCATGACCATTAGCATTCCGCGGTCAGCCCAGGCCCCCGCCGCGGTCGCGGCAACCGTCCGGGCCACCATCAACGGTCATGAGGTCGAGGTCGGCAGCGGCACGACCATCCTGGAGGCGGCCCGCGCCTGCGGCGTCCGGATACCCACGCTGTGCCACCACCCCGACCTGGCCGACGTCGGCGTTTGCCGGGTCTGCGTCGTCGAGGTCGCTGGCCAGGTGAACCTCCAGCCCAGCTGCGTGTTCCCGATCACCCAGCCGCTCGAGGTCAATACCCATAGCCCGCGGGTCGCTGCTGCGCGCCGCGACATCATCGACCTACTGCTCAGCGAGCACTATGGCGATTGCCGGACGTGCGCCCGCAACGGCACCTGCGAACTCCAGGACCTGGCTGCCGAGTACGGCGTCGACCACTACCGCTTCGGGCAGCGGACCGAGCCGGTGTTCGACCGCGACGACACCGGCCCGTCGATCGTGTTCGACCCCGATAAGTGCATCCTGTGCCTGCGGTGCGTCCGGACGTGCGCCGAGCTGCAGGACGTCCGGGCACTCGGCGTGGCCGGCCGGGGCGCCGGGGTCCGCGTGACGACTTTCGCTGACCTCCCACTGTCCTCGGAGTTCTGCATCAACTGCGGCCAGTGCGTGAACCGCTGCCCCACCGGAGCGCTCACGGCGGTGGACGTCACCGCGCCCGTCCGCGCCGCGCTCGAGGACCAGCGCAAGCACGTCGTGATCCAGACCGCGCCTGCGCCGCGGGCCGCGCTCGGGGAGGAGTTCGGGCTGCCCCCGGGAACCCCAGTGACCTGGCAGCTCAACACCGCACTGCGCGAATTGGGCTTCGACAAGGTGTTCGACACGACCTTCGCGGCCGACCTGACGATCATGGAGGAGGGCGTCGAGCTGATTGAGCGGCTGTATCACGCGCTCGTGCTGGGCGAGCCGGACGTCGCCTTGCCGATGTTCACCTCCTGCAGCCCCGGCTGGGTCAAGTTCCTCGAGCACGCGTTCCCCGACTATCTGCCCCACCTGTCCACCTGCAAGAGCCCGCAACAGATGTTCGGCGCCCTGATCAAGACCTGGTACGCCGAACGCAACGACTTCGATCCCGCCGACGTCGTCTCGGTGGCGCTGATGCCGTGCGTCGCAAAAAAGTTCGAGGCGGCCCGCCCCGAGCTGACCGACAGCGGCTTCGCCGACGTCGACTTCGTGCTCACTGCCCGCGAACTGGCGAAGATGTTGCACCAGCAGGGCATCGACCTGCCCGCCGAACCCCGCAGCGACTTCGACGACCCGTTCGGGACGGCGACCGGCTCCGGTGTCATCTTCGGCGCCACGGGCGGGGTCATGGAGGCCGCTCTCCGCACTCTCCTCGAGCTGGTGACCGGTGAGCCCGTCGAAGACCTGTACGCCCACGCCGACATCACGCCGGTCCGCGGGTTCGACGACGTCCGGCTCGTCGAACTCACGATCCCGGACGCCGTGGGTCCCGTCCCGCCGCTGATCGCCCACCTCGTCCACGACTGGAACTGGCTGCGTGGCGTCACACTTCGCGTGGCGGTCGTCCACGGCACGGCCACCGCCCGCCGCGTAGTCGAGGACATCCGGGCGGGAGGACACTTCGCCGGGTGCCACTTCATCGAGTTCATGGCCTGCCCGGGAGGTTGCCTAGGCGGCGGCGGGCAGCCGATCCCGACGAGCCTCGAAATCCGGAAGACACGCGCCCAGGCGATCTACGCCGAGGATGCCGCGTACGGCGAGGCTGGCCACGCCCGGAAGAGCCACGAGAACCCGGCCGTACAGCGCCTCTACGCCGAGCTGCTGACCGACGGACCCGGCGGCGCGATCAGTCACCGACTGCTTCATACCGGCTACACGGCCCGCGGGACGTTCGTGGCCACGGGCCAGAGGGAGTGACGGCCATGCTGCAGAACCTGCCCACCAACGTCGCCGAAGAGGGCGCCGAGTTGTCTTCCGCTATCGATGCCGTCGTAGCGCGCCACGGTGCCAAGCGCAGCGCGCTGCTGCCGATCCTGCAGGACATCCTCGCCGAGCGCGGTGAGATCAGCTACCTGGCCATGCAGATGGTCGCCGACCGGCTCGGGGCCGCACCGTCGGAGGTGCAGGGCGTCGTGACCTTCTACTCCTTCCTCGAAGTGGAGACGCGCGGACGCCACGTGATCCGGCTGTGCCGCACGCTGAGCTGCATGATGGCCGGGACGCGCGACGTCGGGGCCGCGCTCGAAGCCGAACTCGGGATCCCGTTCGGAGGCACCACCGCCGACGGCATGTTCACGCTGGAGTGGGCGAACTGCATCGGCATGTGCTGCACTCCGCCCGCCCTGCTCGCCGATGCCGAGGCGCTCGGCGAGGTCACCCCGGCCCAGGTGGGCGAGGTCATCGGGGCCCTGCGCGCTGCCAACGTCCGGGAATGATCCCGGTCGGGGTGGTGGCGGCTGCCCTGGCCGCTGTGTGCTTCGGCGTGACGCCTGCCTGCGCGCGACGATCGATCCGGTTACTGGGCTTCGCCCGGGCCAATGTGTGGCGCCTGGCGGTCGCCCTCGCGGTGATCGGAGTGCTGGCCTTCACCGTCGGCCGAGGGATCGGGGACGAGGCCGCTGCATTCGCGCTGGCCGGCGCGGTCGGCTTCGGGCTCGGAGGCTTCGCCATGTTCCGGGCGCTGCCACTGCTCGGGGCTCCGCTGGCGTCGCTGGTCGTCGAGACCACGGCGGCGGTTGTGGCGGGTGTGCTGGCGTGGGCGTGGTTCGCCGACGCCGTGTCGCTCCCGGATGCCGGGTTCAGCCTGCTCATGCTGGCTGGGGTGGTCATCGGTCTGCTCCCGTACGTACGCGGCGCGGAGCAGCACCCGCGCCTTCGGCTCGGGTTGCTGTTCGCCGTCTTCTCCGCACTGGCTCAAGCGTTCAGCGTGGTCCTCAGCCGCAAAGCACTGCTCGCAACCCAGCAGGCAGCGAATGCTCGCGGCGGTGGCGTCAAGGTGAGCACCAGCTTCGAGTTCGTGTTCTCGGCGGCGTTCGACCGGCTCGTCGGCGGGCTCGCCGTCGCCCTTGCCCTACTGGCACTGGCCATCATTCTGGCCCGGCGGGTCGAGTGGGCGCGGGCGTCCCTCACTCCTGCGGCGCGCGGTGCCGAGCGCGGTGCCGTCTGGACCACCCCGGACACCCGCCTGGGCCGGGGGCTCCCGGACCGGCCGTGGTTCTGGGTGGGTGCGAACGCACTGGTCGGCCCCATCCTGGGCGTGACGTCGCTGGTCTGGGCGCTGCAGTACCTGCAGCCGGGAGTCGCCCAGGCGATTGCGGCGCTGGCCCCGCTCATCGCCATCCCATCCGCCCGATGGATCGAGGGATACCGACCGCCGACCAGGTACGCCATCGGCGTCCTGATCGCAGTGCTGGGGTTGGTCGGGTTGGCGCTCTTCTGAGGGCTCAGCGACTGGGGCGGAGATTTAGTCGGGGCGGCCCGATTTTGGGACCCGTTGGGGCTGGGTCAGCGCAGGGTTGACCAAGTCAGCGTGGAGGGACGATCACCGATCTGTCTTAATCGCTAGAAGGCACGAGGCCCGCGCGCCACATCTGAGTAATTCGCAGTTACTCCGAGGGTTCGTGGGCCTTCGTGTGTTCGGGGGACTTACCTACCGGGAGGGTTCGCGCTCAGTTGGTATTTCCTTTGTACCCAAAACGCTGGGCTAGGTTCCTGAGTGTTCCCTCATGTCTTTAGCTTGACACTCCTTGTACGACAAGCCCCGACAAAACGCCACAACTTGGTCCCCTTTTTAACTGTTGACTGCGCAAGGCCAGGTTGCGAGGCGGCGAGCTTCGTTGCAGGCCCAGCTCGGGCGCTACTCCCGCCCTTCCTCGAGCGGGACGAGCATCGTCCTGAACTCCCCTGAGGTCGTGTGCAGCTGCCAGATGCGCTCTGCGACCCCGTCCACACCGTTGGTGACCTGGAGCTTCGGGATCGAGCCCGGGATGACCAGCTGGACGACACGCACGCCCTCCTCGGCAGCCAGGGCTTCATGACTCCACCACAGGGCCCAACCCTTGCGTGACAGGGAATGCTGGGGGCATCAGAACCGCCGACGACTGGAGAGCTATGCCATCGAACCAGGCCCAACCGCCCACGCTTGAGCGGGCCCTCGCCACGGTGTCTGGGCTCAAGCCCGGTACGTGGGAAAGCGTCGAGGTGCTCGCGTTGCTGTCAATGGAGACTGCGGGGACGATGCAGGCGGTGGCGCTGTTGGAGGCTGCAAGCGGAGCAGCGGCGCGACTCAAGTCGGGTACCTGGGAGAGTGCCCGTGCTCTGGTGTGGCTAGCTCGTGCCGAGCGAGCGGTCGGTCTGCGATAAAGCTTGCGCGGCTGCCTTTCGAGTTCAGCTGGCAAAGCGAGCCCCGGTAGATTCGAAGGCGTAAAGGCGACCGCTAGTGCTGCGCGTGTAACGCATTAAACCGCTTAACGTTGCATATGTGCGGCAGTAGATCTACCCTGATTGACATGGCTACCCGACCGACACCGCGACGCACCACCACAGCCGCCCACACCATAGGTGAGCAGTTGCAGGCGTGGCGCAAACTCCTGGGACTCACCGCCCAGGTTGTCGCCGAACGAGCTGGAATCTCGCGCAGCACCCTCACCCGACTCGAAGCAGGGGACGTCCACGTCGGGCTCGACACATTCCTCAACGTCTGCTTAGCGCTCGGCATCCTTGAAGGTGTCACGCAAGCCACTGACCCGTACGAAACCGACTTCGGACGGGCCCGGGCCGACCAGCAGCTCCCGAAACGAGTCCGCGCATGACGGAGCGGATCCAGGTCGCAGTCGAACTGAACGGAACCACGGTGCGGGCTGGCACCATCCACGTCGAAACCGCCCGAACGCTCAGCAGCACCTTCACCTACGACCCCACCTATCTGGCCCGGCGCGACTCCTACCCAATCGACCCGCAACTGAGGCTTCAAACCGGCCCACATCACGTACGCGGCCTACCCGGCACGTTCAGCGACGCCGCCCCGGACAGGTGGGGCAGGAACCTGATTCGGCGGCGGGCAACCAAGCAGGGCAACCGGGAACCGTCTGAACTTGATTTCCTTCTCGGGGTCTCCGACGACACCCGCCAAGGGTCGCTCAGGTTCAGCCACGACACGGACGGTCCCTACCTGGCCGACCATGTGGACACACCGAAGCTAATCCAGATGCCGCGCCTAATGCGAGCAGCCGACAGGGTGGCCAGATCTGCCGAAACCGACGAGGACATTCGGACGCTCCTGGAGGCTGGCACGGCAAGCCTCGGTGGCGCCCGCCCGAAAGCTTCCGTATCCGACGGCGACCACCTGTACATCGCAAAGTTCCCTCACTACCAGGACCGCTGGGACGTGATGGCCTGGGAATCGACCGCCCTCGATCTGGCCGAGCAGGCGGGCCTCAACACCGCGAAGCATCAAATGCTTCAGTTTGAAGAGGGCGCCGTGCTACTCCTCGAGCGCTTCGACCGGGACGGCAGGTCGCGAATTGGCTATATGAGCGCAATGGCCCTTCTGGATGCCCGAGATGGGCAGACGATGGACTACCTGGACATCGCCGACGAGATGGCGATCCTGTCGGCCAGACCGAAGAATGACCTGCGCGAGCTGTGGACCAGGATGGCGTTGAATGTGGCCATCAACAACACCGACGACCACCTCCGCAACCACGGTTTCCTTCGAACGACATCTGGATGGCGACTGGCGCCGGCCTTCGATCTGAACCCAAACCCGGACGCAGGCGTCCGGCAAACATCGATCGCTGGCGAGGTCGAAAAGGCAGGATGTGTCGAAGCAGTCCTCGAGTCGGCATCGATCTTCGGCCTCAGCCCTGAAGACGCTGCGAACATCACCAGCCGAATCGGGGCAGCTCTCAGCTCGTGGCGTCAGATCGCGGCAAGAAACGGTGTCCGCAAGTCAAAGCTGGACGAATTCGAGCCCGCAATCAGACCCGATGCCTTCACCCACTCAAAACCCAAGATGCCGAGTGCTGGCGGGCAACCGAAGCCGCGAAGCAGCAGCCGCGCCAAGACGACACCGGCAAGCAACTCCGGCTCGTTCGCTCCCCCGCAAGACCCAGGAAACAGCGTCCGGTGAACTAACCTGCCGAGGCAGCAGAGCGCTCGGCGCGGCCGACTGTGACGGCGATGTCGAGCTCGTTGCCCTCGGGGTCGGCCACCGTCCACCAGTCAGGGGCGTAGGCGTCGAAGACCACGGTGCCGCCAGCCGCTACGGCGGCAGCGACCCGCGCCTCGGCCTCGTCGTGGGGCACGAAGAGGTCGAGGTGGATGCGGTTGCGTTGCGGCCTCGGCTCCTCCATCTGCTGGAAGAACACCGGCGGGTTGAGCCGGCGCGGGTCGTACAGGTCGGTGACGCCCTCGCGAGGGTCCGCCACGTAGCCGAGCGCCACCCGCCAGAACTCCCGCACCGCCGGGACGTCGAGGGCGTCGATGCCCAGCTGGAAATCGCGAATCTGGGCGGTGTCAGCGACGAGCCCCAGGTCATGCGCCGCCGATTGGACGGCTGCCGCGAGCGCGGCGAACCCGTCCGCCTCCTGCTGGTCTTTGCCGCTGTCGACGGTCACCCCCGAGTAGCGCAGGTCGATCAGCAGGGGCAGTCCGGCATCATCTGCCAACCCGGCCACCGCTTCGACAAACTCGACCCCCTGGCCGAAGCTCGTGATCGGGTAGTGCGTGGCCGCGGTCAGCATCACGCGCCAGTCGCCGGTGCCTTCGCCTGCCAGAATGCCGTTGGCCTCGACCAGCGGGAAGACGTCCACCTCGTTGCCTTCGGAGTCGGCGACTGTCTGCCACCACTGGTTCTGGTAGGTGACGTGCCCGCCCGCGGTGTTGAGGGCAGCCAGCTTGGCCTCGACCAGTTCCCAGGGAGTGCCGGCATCAACATGGACGCGGTTGCGCAGCGGACGCGGGGCGTCCATCTCCTGGAACCACACCCGCGGGAGGCGCCCCAACGGGTCAGACAGGAGGTCGTCAGCGGCCCGGTCGAAGCCCAGCGCGGCCTGCCAGAACGGCACCACCGCCTCAAAGTCGATGGCGTCGATCGCCAACTGCAGGCGCTGGGTTGCCGCCGGGTTCGCGACCAGGCCGAGTTCGGCGGCGACGGCCGAGATCCGTCCGGCCAAGGCCACATCTTTGGCGGTCAGCGATTTGGTGTCATGGGTGTAGGTGCGGACGTGGACCCCCGACGCCCGAAGATCGACATCGGGGTGGTGGCCCATGGCTTCGGCCACTTCGCCGATCTGCCGGACCAGCGCCGCCCCGGCCCGATGGGTTGGCGCGTCGAACCAGGCATCCGCGCCAGCGTTCAGCGCCCGCCACTGCCCGGTTCCGTCCGCTTCCTGGAACTGCTGAGGAGTCAACGCTGCGTCGGCCATCACGGCCTCCTTCTGATTGAGACTCTCCTCGTAGTATCGCGAGTGCGGACCCCTGATCTCCAGGGCATATCTGCCCACTACATAGCGGACGTCGCCGACTCTTAAGCGGCATTGGCCCAGGCCGATAGCCCGGACAACTGATCGCTACCCCGAAAGGCGATCGGCTCTCTCTTGAAGGTCGCGCCGCGAACATTCGCAGTCGGCTAGGCAATGGTCCTCGCTCAAACCAGAGCAACGACTTGATCTGGCTACAGGACTCGAACTTGCGGTAGGAGTCGCGCCAAATGGCTCCCCACTACGGGTTTTACTCGAGGCTCGCTCAATTTCGGGACGAATTGGGGCTTATCTGGGGCAAAGGAATCCGTTGAGTTCCTGTGGTCTTCGACGGCGGCCAGATGGAGCTAAGTACGGTCAGCTGCGACCTAAGAGGCTTACAGGTGAAGCCTGCACGCCAGCCTCACAGAGACTCGGCGCGAGTACGCCACGATCCGCTTAACAGGTGATGGCTCGGCCTGCGACGGTTGGCCCGAGTCGGCTCGCTACTGTCCCGAACATCCGCTCTTGCCGAGTCCGAAGGTTGGCTCGAATAGTCGACGAGCGCGTCTGGGTCGCGATTCCAGAAGGTTGCACGCCAGCAGTTGAGCGCTGTCTTGTCGCGGGCCAGTCATGCTCTGACACTCCTCGCAGCTCGAAACAGTCGATCGATCGGTAGATCCGGCGCGATCCTTTGTCTGAACGTCGCGTCGCCAGAACGGGCGGCACCGTGCTATGCGTCGGTGCCCTCAGGTTTCTCCGGCTGTCGCACGTCTCCCTCAGCTTCAGGCGTCGCCTGACCCGCAGGTTCGTTCGACGCCGCGGCATCTTCGCCGCCCCGAACAAAGAAAGGGAGTTTGGTCACAAGTTCGCCGACTTTGCAGCACAGGAGGTACAGCCCCGGCTCTAAGTCGAACTTGGGCAGCTCATTGGCAATTAGGATCCGAACCACACGCTCCGGCCGGATCCGCTTGCCCAGCACTTCGACCTCGATCTCGCTGTCCTGAACCCGCCTTCCCTTCAGGTTCGACACCCAAACGTCAACCGCCGTGAGCTCAGACTCCCGTGCGTCGATCGTTCCAGTCAGATACCAATCCCCTTCGGTCGGCATCTCACGGCGGCCGGCACCGAGCACGTCAAGCCGACCACCCTTGACTCGGGCAAAATCGCAGACAAGTAAGTTGATGGTTGTCGGGATGTCACGGTCACCAGGCAAGGAGGGGTTCCCCGTCCACGTCTGGCTCTGGTTGAAGCTCGTCCCAAGAGTCCATGTTCACGTACGACGCGATCTGGTTCGCGGCCTCCGTTTGGTCGACCAGCTCGACTTTAAGTCGGTAGCCAAGATGGTGGAGCGTAGATGCCACCGTGTCTAGGTTCATCGAGCGACGGCCACTGAGCCGTTGGGAAAGGGCGCTTCGCGTAATCCCGCTGAGCCGAGCCAGATGAGCTCGGTTGACCCCTCGGGCGTCCATGGCCTCGCAGATCGCCTCGGACACTGCGATCTGAAGAAGCTCCTGATCAAGGATCAGGTTCTCCCTTGCGGTGGACTCATACCAATGGTGGGTCATTTCTGGCCTCCAGCCTCCTTGCTCTTCCATCCTGCGAAGATCCGTTCGGCTCTCCGCACCTCTCCAGCGACTTTCTTTGGCTTGTCGGAGCCGTGGGTCAACACGAACACCCTTCCCTGCCAACACCCGTAGATCCTTCGACCTGGCCCCTGATCGACCTTGATCTCCCAGACCTCGCCTTCCAGCTTCCTCATGTAGTCCGGGTTCCTCAGCTTGCCCACTTGAGCCAGCGTCCGGAAACGTGCATCGAACCTCGGGCGACACTTCACCGCGGTCATGTACTCCACTGCGTAACACGTTTCGTCCACCACGACAGCAACCACACACGCCTTGGGCCCGTTGACGATCTCCTTCTCATGTGTAGCCAAATCTACTCACATGACCTAATCGTTGGGTGAAGAACTAGTAAAAATGGTCACTGGAGCCGTCCCTGGGGTGCCTGAGGAGGGTGCTTCTGGCAGCGTAGCGGCACAACCATGCAGGGCGCCGCGCTTGCGGAGACAGAATCGGGAATCCTCGACAAGGAGCTCGCCTGGCTTTGTCGCTGCTCCCGAATGGATGGCCTCGCCATGCAGTCTTTCGAGAAGCACCGAGCGAGCTCAGAAGACACTTCCGAACATCCGCACATGCCGCGCCGCGCGCGGACGCCCAGCTTTGTGAGCGGTCGGGGACCCACATACGGCGACGTTCGTCTACTCGGTGATGATGAACTTCGAGATCGGGGCCCCGACCGGCAATCCCCCAACCTGCGCCAGTATCTGGGCAGAGAGGGTCCAGTAGACGTCGACGTCGCAGATCTCGAGATTGGTTGTGGCGTCAACACCCCCGAGGAACAGCGGCGTCTGGTAGCCGACGCACTCATCCATCGCGGGAGCCCTGCCGCCACCGGTGAGCCATTCACGATGGAAGTTTACAGCGAGTACATCGTCGGGTAGTCGGCCAGCTCCTCGTCGTGGAACTTGGACAACGTCACAGGAATCTCAAGCGCCTCCCCTGTCCCGGGCTGCTCCAGCAACAGCAGCTCCGGGTCGGTCCCGAAGCCCCTTGACGAGTCGGCGGCGAATTGGCGACCGAGCCGATCCATCCCGAAGCACTGAAAGCTTGCCCGGCAGCCGACACTGGGCTGGTGCCAGCGGCACCGGAGCGGACCCGCGAGCCCCCTATGAGCAACCCCAACAGGGTGACGCTCGAGCTTAGGCAGCGCTGAACGCTCCAGCCGGAACACCGTAATGCGGTAACCAACCCGCGCATATCAGACTGACGCTGCGTCGACCACGACCCGCTCACCAGCCCCGAGCACGGCAGCCACAGCAAGGAACGAGGCGCCGCCAGACACCCAGCCCGTAGGCGCCTCGCCATGCCCTCTTGACAACAAAACACCCCATATCAGGGATTGATCGCTGATACCGGCCGTCTGCGCGTGGGCGCGATCCGCGCGATGGTGCCCGACTGCGAGGTGACACAGGGAGCCGGTGGCCACCGTCAACGCCGCATGATGTAGGGGTGACGCCGGTCGAAGCCCTGTGGCAGAACTCGATCCCAAGGACTGAGGACGACGGGCACACCTGGATGGACCGGCCCCGCACAACCTGCGCCGCCAAAACTCAAGAGTGGTGGCTGGAACTGGTCGCCTCGCAACGACTCGCGGTCCGGCGGTATGTAACTGTCCCGTCGGGACCACGTCTGCAGCGATAGATTCGATAGCGGACAGCCGGGAACGCCTCTCAATGGTCAGAGCGGCCCCCGGTAGCTCACCCAGGTCTGGCGATGGAGCCAGCCCGGACTCGATACATGCGGTTCGTCAAAGCTCAAAGCCCTTCGGCGGCGCCACGTAACTCAGGCTGAACAGATTGGATGTAGACGATGGGCATTGGCGACATTCTCAAGGCTCTAGCCGACCACGTGTACGACGGCGAAAGAACTGACAGCGAGACGAACGGCGTCTCTTCCGGCGTCTACATTGCCGACGGGACTCCCGTGAAGTATCGCGAGGGGTCCAGCACGAGGTTCTTCGATGGCAAGGAGAACGTCCGCACGCGTGGCAAGCGAACTGAGGAGAGGTTCGAGACCGACGAGAAGAAGACCGCCTTCTTCCAGAAGTATGGATACCGCCGGGACATGTTCGGCGACCACCCCGACGTCATGGACTACAGCAACGAGCACTATGAAGCCAAGAAGAAGCGGGAGCAGTCCTAGCGCTCAACGCCGCAGGCCACCGCGGCCCGAACGAACGCCACTCGACCGGCTCGGGCAGCAGGTCGAGTCCCGACGCCTTCGCGAGTCCCTGGGAAGCCGCGGCAGCCCACGCTCGGTTCCGTACTTCGCGTTGTTGATCCTCCGGGCTTTCGGTAACAACGACAAGTTCAGCCCCAGCCTTGAGCCGCCTCGGGGCCACGGGCGCAGCGCACGCGGAACTGATGATCTACTTGGTGGTCATGGAATCGAGTTGGGACGCATTGATAGCGATCGCCGGAGTTGTCACTGCACTCGGCACTGTCGCGATGGCCATCGCGGTAGTAGTCACCGCCGTTATCGCCGCTCGAACTCTACGTGCTGCCCGCGATGACAGCCGAGCGCGGTCGCGGCCAACCATCGTGGCTGAACTGCGACGCGAGTTGCTCGCGCAGGGCACCATCCTGCTGGTGTTAAGAAACCTTGGTTCAACAGTCGCTTCGAACGTACGTGTTTCATTCGATCCCGGGCCGGCAAGTGACATCGACGCGCTTGCGGACTCAGACATGTGGAAGTGGGTCTTCCAGCGATACTCGAGCGCGATCACTACTTGGGCACCGGGGTGGACACTTAGCAACGTGATTCGCACAGGCGATGATCCCTTACCCCCGTTGTCAGTGACGGTCGAATACGACGGTCCTGACGGCACGCACTACGGGGACGTGTTCTTGCTGCACCCAGACCACATCCTCAAAGAGACCTCCTCCAACCCAACCAAGGGGCGTGATGCGCAGACAACCGAGCAGCAGAAGGTCGCCGCGCTTCAAGCCCTGGTTCGAACGGTCCGATCGCTGTAACAAAACGGGTGAAATCTCGATGGCCTTGGCGGAAGGGCCGACTAGCGTCACCAGGGGCCTCTCAGGCCAAGGATGGCCGCGGGTAGGGCCACGTTCCCTTGGACTCCGACCCACTCCAAGTACAGCCGACACCCCCTGTCGCTTGTCGCCACTTCGCTACAGCGTGCTGGGCTGACCGTCAGCGATTCACCGGAAGCTGTTGGCTGGCCGGGTGCAGGAATCGTTCGCGATCTTCGCCCCCAACGGTGTGCCCGGTGTCTGAAACCGGTGGCCATCCGCTCGCGGAGGGGCGGGAACTGAGCACGGGCACGGTCGGAGAGATCTTCTCGATGGTCTGGCCAAGCACCGCTGCCCCGGCCCGGCCCGCTTCGAGGAGTGGGATTCCTTGGTGAGACCACCAAGGCTCACGCACCCAGCCTTTGCGGATTCCGCCAGCTTCGCCGAGGGCTGGTCCGTGGATCCAGAGTTCGTGTTTGAAGACGAGGTTTCGCATGGTGGCGTCATGGAGGTCACCGATGGTTGCTGCGGTGCGGAGCACTCGACGTAGGGAGCTGAGGTCGATGGTGCCGGGGTCTTGGAGGGTCTCACGGAGTTGGTCGGTGGCTCGACGCAGCTCGCCGGGCGGGCTCCCCGCCTACCGCAGTGGCCGTCGCGTGATGCGCGTTCGCACTACCGACATTGACCGCATCTTCCGGAGGATACCCACGGCGGCACAGTGAAGATCCCAGCGTGGTTGACGACATGTTGAACGCCGGTGAACTCAGAGCTTTGACGCCGACTGCTTGTTGTCGGCGCGGGCGTCGATCTCGATAAGGGGCCTCGCATCTTCCTTGTCGAGCCCCAGCGTTTTGACGATCCTCTGAAACCTCGCATGTTCGCTGGCTGTGTAGGAGATGACCACCACTACCGATTGCTTCGTCTTGTTTGCGGCTTCATATGCATCGACTTGCTTCGCGAGGTTCCGCTCGAGGCTGCTGCTCTTGGCGAGCTTGAATTCGATGAGGGTCTTGTCCAAGCCCATCGAGATCTTGAAGTCGACAGGCCCCTTTCCGTTGTTCGGTTCGCGGTTGACGTCGAACCGTGAGGGCTGCAACAGCAAGCCGAAGAAGCCTTGCACCTCGAGCTCGGTTCCAAAGGCCTTCCCTTTGCCGCGGTTGATCACTCGCCAGCCGTCCTGGTTCTCGACGTAATGCTTGAACGTCTCCACGGCCTGAAGCGCCTCGTCGAACGATGTCCACGGCTTGGCGAAGAGATTCGTCTTCGCGGCAATGTCCGCCGCGGCTTCCTGCACCTGGTCGTGCAAGACGAGTTGTGTGTCGGCGACCTTCTCCCGGCTGGCGACGACAGCCCTGTCGCCTGTGTCTTCCTTAAGCTTGATGTAGCAGTCAATCAGCTCGGGAAACGCAAGGATTGTCGCAGCGCGAGCCTGGTTGATTTCCTTCTGGTTCGGCCTCTTTGACAACTTCCTGCGTAGGTAGCGGTTCACCTCATCGCGAAGCTGCTCGTTGTCGACGACCTGCGGGAGAGCGTCGAAGCGGCTGATCATGTCAGCCCGGTTGATCCAGGTGTCGTCCTTTGTCAGAAGATCGGCCGGAGTAAGGATCACGAAATCTCCGCCGGTCCACGGCAGCGTGTAGCTCCTGGTCATCCATGTCTGTGTTTGGTAGTTGAAGGCCGCCCGCGGGACCCTGACCTCCACGAGGTGTGCTGGCGCAACGTGCCTAGTCGCGAATGTCTCAGTGAACCGCAGCAAGAAGTGTTTGATGAGATTAGTGGTGAAATCCGAGATCGAGTCCCGTCCCACCCCGGGCTGAATGAGCGCAAGCTTCTCCAGATGGCTGGAAGACGTGATGGTCTCATCGCCGAAGTCCTTCAGCACATCGCCCAAAGCCGCGTGCAACGCCCGCGCGAACTTCGGCCCCGGGCCACGGCCACCGTTCCCGTCAACAGTAAACCCGAGCCAGTTTTGCTTGACTTCGCTGAAGGTGTACCAACTCTTCATCAGACCGACCTCAAGTTCGCCCTCAGCCCGGTCACGGAGAAAACTCAAGTAGTCGAGGATCTGTTGGTGGAGCGCCACATACGCAGGCTCATCGCTGTTGAATAACAGGAATGGATCGACGAAGACCGGAAGGTCCGCAACGACCGAAACATCGAAGGCGCCGTACTCCTTGAGAAGCGCTGGCGCGACGTTGAACCTGTCACTAAAGAACACCCCGGCAGGGTCGGCCTCCCAAGCGGATGTATCGGAGTCTCGTTTCACTCATCCAGTATCGGGTAGACGCTCCCCGAAGTCGCCAACATGGCGGTCCGCACAATCCCGGCTCCTAGGTGTCGCAGCCGAGTGCTGGTTCGCCAGAGGGCGCCGAGTCGCCGAGTCGCGCGGTCTTGAGCACGCACCGGACTGTTAAAGGGAGTAGCACCTACTTCTGTCGCCGGGGCCTGCAAGGATTGTGCCGTGGCTGAAATCGACACGGGCAAAGTCCCACAGAACATCGATGGTCCCTCACTCGTTGCGGCTGCCTCTGGGCTGATGCTCCTTCCCGAAAACGCCTCTCGCCTCATTCGACTGCATCGACTTGCCGCTTTGGGCATGTCGTTGAGCGACAACAAGGCTCCGGCGGCGAGCGCAAGCGCACTCCGGTCGATCTTGAGGCATCAAGACATCGGCGGCCCCGGTGTCTTGATGCAGGAAGACCCATATTCGGAGGTGCTGATCCAAAGCATCGATTTCTTCGGAGGGCCGTATCTGGTTTCGCCGGGGACCGGTGAGCATGCGGTCGCCGATTTGGAGAACTTGCTTGACGCCGCATTCAGCGAGGGGTGGATGCCGGACGATCTGCAAAGCCTGGCCCGCCAGCTGGTCCGGGGCCTTCTCACCGTTAGCGACATGGTGCTCGGGCGGGCGGGGCTCACACGGGGGACCGCGCCGTGCCGGCTACCAGGAACCCCTGTCGATGTACCTAGTCCGGCCCGGCTGAGGGAAGTCACTGAGGCAGCTTTCATCTCACACGGCGACCTGGCCGCTCACGGCGATTGGCTGCGCATGGTTGTCGACACGTTCGCTCTTGATCCAGGCGATGTCGTGCATCCGTGCGCGAACGACCTTACCGATGACAGGCTTCACATCACGCCATTCCTTCGCCTGGCGGATGGTTACTTGGTGTCACTGCCGCTAGACCTCGCCACCACCGTCCGGTTCCACCTTCTGCGATTCGCCTCCCAAGGGGGCCAACTCGAAGAGCTCGGCAAGCGTTTCCGCGAAGCGGTGTTTCGTCGTCTCATGAGGGCGCTTCCAGCCGGCTCCACCCCAGCTCTGCTCGAGCAGAGCGACACCATGAGCAGGTACCTCTTGAAGATCGACGACAGGCGTGACCTTCACGTAGTCGTCGCGACAGATCCACTTCTCGACGCGGAGCTGGAGGTCTGGGGCGCCTACGACACCCGAGCAGCATTGGACCGCCTCGCCGAATTGGTCTCCCCCAGCATCCGAGGCACCTACTCATCGGCCGAGGAGCTGCTCCACTTGGTCATCACGGATAGCCCGGGCAGGGCCGCAATGTGGGGCGTGCCGAACGTCGATGGCTCCGACCCCATGCTCATCGCCCGTGCCGACGATCTTGAAGTCATTCTGCATCAGGAGCCGGACGGACTCGTTGGCTTGTTGCTGTTCGCCGAGGCTATCGATCGGCGACCCGGCGAGTCGATCTCAACGAGTATCCTTGATGAATACTGCGCCTACGCGGATCTCGAAAAGTCGTTCTACATTTCGGACAACATCACCCCGACCGCAATTCTCTTCGAACCCGGAGATGGCCTACATTCGCGCCAGAAATACCACCGGGAAACAGATCGCCACGGCGCAGTCTTGCCCCCGCCCAACTCGGCCATCGTGCAGGTCGTTAGGCGCTATCCGCGCGACGCACCGGAGATCTTCATCGCTCACCCATATAGCTCCTACGTAGGCTGCGTGGTCGAATTGGGGAGCGAGTCTGTCTTCATCACCCTCGACCTGAAGCAAGACGCGTTCGTCGGTGTAGAGCTAGAACTTTTGGACAGTGTCGCCTACTGGGTTCGTGAGTGTGCAATCCGCACCGGTGCCCGAACTACCGCCGCCACAACCGAACTCGTCCTCAGTCTGAGCGAGCCCGAATCGTGGACGCGGCTCGACGACTGCTCAACGACCGATCCGCCCCTAAGGGTCGGGCCGGCCGGAAGCGGCTTCACCCTTGAGTTCACTCAAGCCTTCGCCGCCCTGCTTCGCGAGAAGATGAACAGAGCGGAGCGCGAACTCGTCTCGGTCCTCCTGCGCAGCCTCTTCGGAACCGAAAGTGACCACCTCGCATCGGCGCTTGACAAGGTGGCCCCGCTGGGCTCGAAGCGGATGCTCAACGCGTTCAACCAGAACAGCTCGCCCGACATGTTGGCGCAAGGTCTTCCTCGTCCCGTAATGGGCCACGACCAGATCACGGCGCAAGTGTTGGATGAGCTCGGCGAGTGGCTTAGGTCACCGAGAGGTGGGGGTTTGCCTAGCGGCGATCTCCTGGGCGAAGAGCGCGTCCGAACCCTCAACGCCGCAGTTCGGCACCTGTTCGAGCGGATGGAGCTGGAACTGGCTGCTTACGACCCGCGACTCTTGCTGGAATTCCTTATCGCCCAGAACGAGTCGCTCGTCCATGATGCCAAGTCCAACACAATCCTGCTTAAGTCGCGGTTGGCCTGCTTCGGCGAGCAGTCACACACCGTTACGGAGTTGGTCCAAGACCGGAAGAATAGCGCAACCGCAATGCGCGCCAACCGATTTCTGATCGAGTATGTGGCTGCGCAGCCGCCAACTGGTACCCGCACGATTGAGCTCCTCGACTACTTTCTCGTCCTAACCCTCGCGACGGAGATCATCCAAAGAGCGACAATCTCGGATTTCCTTCGATACGGCCTCGCCGACTTCGAAGTCTCCATCCTTGGCTCTGGTCGCCTCGGTGTGAGTCGAGAAGAACCCGTCACCAAGGCCATGGATACGTATGCCGCCAATTCGGGCACACGATCGGTTCGGGCTGCCATGAGCGTCGAGGAGGGCGGCAACGAAGGCGACTTTGACGTAGTGACCTTCTTTGCCCAAAGCGAGGTCGCCATGCGTGCAGAGTTTGGGTTCACTCTCCAGGATCTGCATGAAGTATGCGGTGGACTCCTTGATCTTGCAACCGCCGACCAGGTGACGCGCATCGACCGTTCTCTTGCCGTCTTGACGGTGTCGGCGCAGCACGACATGCCAGCGGATCTCGTGTCGGCTGTACTTGACGGAATCACGCTCACCCAGCGGGCGTCATTTCTGAAGATTGGGGCAGACGCTTATCCATGGCGATTCAATCGAGACTCGTCATATGTTCGACGACCACTCGTACTTCAAGGCAATGCGCTGGTGTTCGGCTTTCGGAGTATATACAGACTGGGAATCTACTGGGTCGACAACATGCTATCGGGTCGCCTGCAAGGCCGTGCGAAGACAACCGAGATGCAGCAGTGCATCTCGGACGCAAGGGGCAAGATCAACGGCGATTTCGCTCGTTCTGTCGCTGCCGGCCTGCGCGACCTCGGTATGACAACGAGAGTGTCAGTGAAAAAAATCGGTAAGCGTCGCATCCTCGATCCTGACGGCAACGACATTGGGGATATCGACGTTCTTGCAGTCCACTCTGCCACACGGTCAATCGTCGCCATCGAGGCGAAGGACTTCGAGGTGGCGCGAACTCCGGCCGAGATTGCGTCCGAACTCGAGAAACTGTTCACCGGCAAGAAGGGGAAGAAATCCACCGTCGAGTTGCATACCAGGCGCATCAATTGGCTCCGGCAGCACCTCACCGAGGTGTTAGCGAGCCTGGGCGCCGACGACAGCACCCCTCCCTGGCGTGTGGTAGGCGCCATAGTGACAAGCGAGCCGCTCGTTACGCCGCTCGTCTCGGCCAGCACCATTCCTGTTATCCCATTGGAGGATCTCGGACTCAAGAACCTTCGACTCACCGGCCGTCAGGCCAAACCCGCCGGACAGCGAAAATGGATCAAGAGGACACGAAGGCGGCGATGACTCTCACCTCAGGATTGCTTCAAGTCGACCGCGCGGGTCGACGCAACTGAGACTCGCTCGCCGACGTCCTACGGCGCCAAACGGCGGGCTCAGCCAACAAGGGGTTTTGGTCGGGGCGACAGGACTCGAACCTGCGGTCTCCTGCTCCCAAAGCAGGCGCGCTAGCCACTACGCTACGCCCCGTTAACCGCGGTGAGTCTACGGCGAGCGTCGCGCCATGACCAACTCCGGCCGGCCGAGGCGCGCCACCAACCTCACCCCAGCACACCCGATCGGCGCGCGCAGCCGATTCTGCTGGGCAGAGAACTAGCATTCCTACGTGGCTCTCGAACTGCGTGGCGTATCGAAGCGATACCGACCCAACGCACCGTTCGTCGTTGACCAACTCAACCTCAGCCTGCCCGACGGCAGCCTGGCCACCATCCATGGCGCCAACGGCTGCGGCAAGTCCACCCTGCTCCGCCTAACCGGCGAGTTCCTCCGGCTCACCAGCGGACGCCTCAACGGCCTCCCAGCCAAGTTCGGCTACCTGCCTGATCGGGCTCTACCGCCCGCGCGAATGACAGCCCAGGACTACCTCAGCCACCTCGCTCGCCTCGCGGGCTCCCCCGGAGCCGCGAAGACCGGCCTCGAACTCACCGAGCGCCTCGGCCTCAGCCCCGGGCCGAGCGCCCGCCTCGGCACCCTCTCCCGTGGCAACCTGCAAAAGCTGCTGCTCGCTCAAGCACTGATGCGCCCGGTGTCGCTGGCAATCCTCGACGAACCCCTCACCGGCCTGGACGCCGCCGCCTCGGCCACCCTGCACACCCTTATCGCCGAACGCCTAGCCGATGGTTGTGCCTTCCTGGTGGCAACTCACGAGGCTGACTTAGACGATCTTGGCGAGGTCTACCTGCTCAGCGACGGCCACCTCAGCAGGAGCGCCTGATGGCCGGCCTTCGCTACGTCTTGGCCATCGCCCTGCGAACCCAGCGCTGGGCTCCACCGGCGATCGTCCTGGTGGGCCTGATCGCCTGGGCCTGGTTCGCGCCGCCGCTGATGCTGAGCGCGACAAATTTCGTGGCCCTGCTGCTGTTCGCCCTGGCCTCCTGGCTCGGCTATGCCACCGCGACTGCCGAAGATCCGGGGCAGGAAGCGATCGCGGTCAGCAACTACGGATCCTATGGACGGCTGGCGCTAGCTCGCTGGGCCGCAGCCTTCCTACTGGCGGCACCCTTCCCGCTGATTCTGCTGTTCGGCAGCTACTTCTGGCACGCCTTCACCGACCGGCCGACCCTCGCAGCGGTCGGCGCTGCTGGCCTACTGCTACTGAGCACCGCGGCCTGCGGCGCGGCCATCGGCGCCCTAGTCGGCAGCCTGCTTCCAACCCGTCCAGCCTGGGCAGCCGCGCTGTTGTTCATCGCTGCCCTCGGCGAAGCCGCACCGGCAATCCCGCCGGTGGGCCTGGGCAACCCCACCCTCACTCCAACCGGGCCCGAACCCCTGTCGCAGTTGATCCTGGCCATCGGCCTCGGGTTGATTCTCGCGGCTGCGGCGTTGACGCTGGCCAGCTGGTGGCATCGCCGCGCGCGCCCCGGCGGGAGCCCCGAGGCTGGTCAGCACAGTTCCTAGCCGGGGACCGGCTAGCAGTTGGACTCCAGAGGGTTTGCTGGAGGCTCTCGGTCGCCTAGCCTTCGGTGCATGCTCACCGCACTCGAAACCAGCATCTTCGACTCGATCGCCGGATTGCCGCTGCACCCATTGGTGGTCCACTTCGTGGTGGTGCTGCTGCCCGTGGCCGCCCTCGGCCTCATTTTGGAGGTCATCGCGCCCAAGTTGGCCGATCGTTACGGCTGGCTGACGATCCTGGTGCTGGCTGTCGGCACCGCCGCAGCCTTCGTGTCCCAGCAGGCCGGCGAGGCCTTGGCCCTACGGGTCGGTGAGCCGCAACTGCACGCCATCCTCGGCCGGATTCTGCCCTGGGCCGCCGTCGCGTTGTTCGCGGTGGCCTTCATCTGGCTGATCCTGCATCGTCGGGCGTTCAAGACCCTCGGGCACCGCTCCGCCGCCTCGAACGTCATCGGCGTCGTCGCCGCCGTGCTGGCCCTCATCGTGGTCGCCCTCACCGTCGTCGTGGCGCACCAGGGGGCCACGGCCGCTTGGGCGAAAGTGATGGTGCCGGCCCAGCCGACCGTCAGCGCCACCCCAACGCCCTCCCCCACTCCAAGCGAAACCCCGTCGACCTCCCCCACGCCGAGCACCTCGGCAAGCGCCGCTGGCTACACGATGGCCGAAGTGGCCCAGCACGCCACCGCCACCTCCTGCTGGACGGTCGTCAACGCCCAGGTCTATGACGTCACCGACTGGATCAATCTGCACCCCGGCGGCTCCGACAAGATCCTGGGGCTGTGTGGCAAGGACGGCACCTCGGCCTTCCAAACCCAGCACAACGGGCAATCGAGCCCTGAAAGCGAGCTCTCCCAGTTCCTGATCGGGCCGCTGCGCTAACTCAGGCCGGACGGATTCAGGCGGTCGGGCTCAGCTCGGGAGTGAGCAACAGCCAAGCCAGCGGCTCGGCGGCGGTCACCCGGCCATCGAGATAGGCGCACAGCAGCTTGCCGCGAGCCTTGCTGGCCACCTGGGCGTAGTAGTTGGCCCCGGTCCATTCCGGCGGGCACAACTCCAGCAGGCCAACCAGCTGCGCAATCTCAGTCCAGCCCAGCAGCGGAGCCTCCCCCGGCAACAACCCGCCGAGCCGATTGGCCACCCCGGCCAGCTCAGCGTCCCCGAAATCGACACTGCGGTAATGCAACAACGAGCTCTCCAGCGCGGCCGTCCGTCCGACCGCCGGCCGGCTGAGCATGTCTAAACAGCGCGCCTGACTATCGAGCCCCACCCCTAACGAAGCCAGGAAACCTGCCATCACTACCCGGCCGTAACCAACGCCCACCGGGTAGCGCGCCAACAGCCGCAGCGCATCGGTCACCACGGCAGCCTCTGCCAGCGAACGCCCTCTGGCTAGCGCAAACGCCACCCCAAACAGCGATCCGTCGGCTTCCCAATCCATCCGATCAAGCAACTCGTGAGCCCGCGGATCAAGCCAAACCGCCTTGCGATCCGCAGCCAACTGCAAACAGAACGCCTCAAAGACGTTGGGCTCCCGATCCTGCTCCAGCACGCGACTGACCAACTGATGCAGCACCTGCTCAACTTGGGGCACCCACTCCAACGCCACCCGGCTCAGCCCGCGCGGGCCAGTGATCTCGATCAGCTGCCGCCCCGGCGGCCCATCGATCGACACTTTCCCATCGAAGAAGCCCAGCTCCAGCCCCTCAGGCACGCTCACCCCGAAATCGGCCACATCGCCCCACCAGGTGACCCCATCGTCGAGCTGAGTCTCCAAAGTCCAGGCCGGCATCTTCGCCTCAAACTCGCCCAAATCGGCATACCACTGCGCCGAAAGCACCGTGACCATCCGCTCACCGGTCTCCAACACGGTGCCGGTCGGTGCCACCAAATACTCCACCCCAGCACTGGACGCCCCCAGATCGGCGGCCTGCTCCAAGTAGCCCTGCTCAAGCCGAATGCCCAACACCGGCCCGGCCGCGTGCGTCGGCGCCACCGTGAACAGCGCGGTCACCCCGCTGTCCCAACTCCAAAGCGAATACTCCGGACCCGGACGGACGCGCAGCCGCTCGGCCACCTGCACCGTGCCGTCGTGATCACGCACCAGCACCCAGCGGCTACGCCAACCATCGTTGATGGCGGCCCGCTGCAGCAGCCGTCCAGCCGGGGTGGCCAGGGTGTGCTCCACCTCATCGTCAGTGATCAGGCTCGGCGCGCTGCCCTTGGCCCCCACCCAGCCGAGCTCAACCACCAGGTTCTGCCCGCGCACCAGGCTCATCGCCGAACCGTCGGCCTCAACGCGCAGTTCGACGTCGGCCCAATTGATTACCGGGGCGGCTGACAGTTCTCGCACCAGTACAGACTGCGCCCGGAAAGCTGCCGAACGCTGATCCCACGCCCGCAGACTAGGCAATCATCGCCAGCTCGCCGATAGACGTACACCTCACCACCATGGCGATCCACCCGCGGCGGACGGCCAGTGCGCTCCGGCGATTCGGCTTCGCGGACGGTATCGATGCGGCCATCGCGCACCCCCAGCGGCATCAGCTCCACCAGATCGCGCCACAGCAACGCCCAAGTGCCCTCGGTCAGCTCCGTCCCCGGCAATTCCGGGTGCACCCCGGCCCGAAACAGCACTTCGCAGCGATAGATGTTGCCCACCCCAGCCGCGATTCGCTGATCCATCAGCAGCGCCGCTATTGGCCGCGACGATCGGTGCACCCGCTGCCAGGCCAATTGCGGGTCAGCGTCGGCGCGCAACGGATCAGGCCCAAGGCCGGCCACCACCGCGTCCCGCTCGGCGACGGTGATCAGTTCACAAGTTTGCGGGCCGCGTAATTCGACAACCTGGCGCCCATCGCTGATCAGCAGCCGCAACGTCGCCGGGTTGAGCACCGGCCCCGGCGCCACCCAGCGCAGCTTGCCGATCAGTCCCAAATGGAGGTGAATCACCCGCGCGTCGAATTCAATGAAAAGGTGCTTGCCGTAGGCCTCGGCTGCGGTCAGCTTGGCGCCGTCCAACCCCGCCGCAGCCGCGGCGAAACGTCCCTGCGGACTGCTCACCCGCACCGGACGGCCGGCAAAGGCGGCCCCCAATTCGGCGGCCAGCCGATGGATCACATGACCCTCAGGCATTGCCCCTCCTCAGCGCTCGGCTGCCGGGCAGGTTATCGGGCGCACGTCGGTGGGGTTGAGTGCCCAAGCCAAAGCCCGGTAGCCTCCATGATTGCCCCAAGGCGTCGATCATCGACGCCAACCAGCCCCAAGGTTCCCCCATGTATCCAGCCAATATCACCAGGGACGAAGCTGCGGCCCGCTCCGCGGTCGTCCGTACCCAGACCTATCGGGTCATCATCGACCTCAGCGGCGGCGCCGATGTCGGCGGCTACGACCCCGACACCCAGTTCGTTTCAACCTCGACGATCAGATTCATCAGCCGGGCCGGCAGCACCGACGTCAACCTGATCGCTGACAAGCTGATTTACGCCCAACTGGACGCCCAGCCGCTCGACGGCGATGCGCTGCGCGACCACAAGATTCACCTCAATCTCACCGAAGGCGAGCACGAGCTCACCGTGACTGCGCTGTGCCGCTACAGCCGCACCGGCGAGGGCCTGCACCGCTTCGTCGACCCGGTCGATGGGCGGATCTACTGCTACACCCAGCTCGAAACCGCCGACGCCCGCCGGGTGTATGCCTGCTTCGAGCAGCCCGACTTGAAGGCGAACTTCGAGCTGACCGCCATCACCCCCGACGACTGGACGGTGCTGTCCAACTCGGAGGCGGTGGAGCCCGAACTGGTCTCCAGCGGGTTCGCCCGGTGGGATTTCGCCCCCACCCCGCCCATCTCGACCTACATCACCGCCCTCATCGCTGGCGCCTTCCACACCGTCACTGACACCTACGAAGGCAAAGCCGGACGGATTCCGCTGACCTTGGCCTGCCGCCAATCGCTGGTGCCCTATCTCGACACCGAGCGGCTTTTGTCGGTGACCAAGGCCGGCTTCGAAGTGTTCGCCGAAGCCTTCGGGATGGCGCTGCCCTTCGCCGATTACGCCCAGGTTTTCGTCCCCGAGTTCAACGCCGGCGCGATGGAAAACGCTGGCTGTGTGACCATCCGCGATGAGTACCTCTACCGCTCGCGAGTCACCTCGGCGGCCTACGAAACCCGCGACAACACGATCCTGCACGAGCTGGCGCACATGTGGTTCGGCGACCTGGTCACCATGACCTGGTGGGACGACCTGTGGCTGAACGAGTCGTTCGCCGAGTTCGCCTCGCACTTCGCCCAGGAGCAGATTCGCAAAGCAACCGGCGTCGGCGACGACCCGTGGGCGACCTTCACCAACGCCCGCAAGAACTGGGCCTACCGCCAAGACCAGCTGCCGTCCACGCATCCGGTGGCTGCCGACATGGTCGATCTCGAAGCGGTCGAGCTGAACTTCGACGGCATCACCTACGCCAAGGGCGCCTCGGTGCTGCGCCAGCTGGTGGCCTTCGTCGGTCAGGACGCCTTCCTAGCCGGGGTGCGCGTCTACTTCACCAAGCACGCCTGGGGTAACACCCAGCTGTCTGATCTGCTCTCGGCCCTCACCGAATCCTCCGGTCGCGACCTGTCCTTCTTCGCCGAAGAATGGCTGCAGGCCGCCGGGGTAAACACGATTCGCGCCGAGTTTGAGCTCGACGAAGCCGGCTGCTTCACCCGGTTCGCGCTGCGCCAGACCGCGCCGGAGTTGTGGCCAACGCTGCGGCATCACCGCTTGGCGATCGGCCTCTACAACGAGGTGGACGGACGGCTGGTGCTCACCTCTCGCGTCGAGACCGATATCGCCGGGGAGCTCACCGAGATTCCCGAACTGGTTGGAATGCCGCGCGGCGCGCTCGTCCTGCCCAACGACGGCGACCTGACCTACGCCAAGATCCGGCTGGACGCCGACTCGCTGCACACCCTGGTGACCAGCATCGACAAGCTCGATTCGGCCCTGAGCCGCGCGCTGTGCTGGGGTGCCGCTTGGGACATGTGCCGTGACGCCGAGCTAACGGCCGCCGACTACGTCACTTTGGCGCTCAGCGGAGTCGGCGTCGAAACCGACCTGACCGCAGTGCAGGCCGTGCTCGGGCAATGCCGCACGGCAATCGATCACTACGCGCCGTCGGCGACCCGCCTCGAGCTCAACGACCGCTTCGTGGTTGGGCTGGCGCGGCTGCTGAAGGATGCCGAGCCGGGTTCGGATCATCAGCTCACCTTCGCGCGCGCCTTGGCCTCGGCCGCCCGCTCGGAGACAGTGGCTGCCGTACTGCAGGCCTGGTTGGACGGCGACGAGGTGCCGTCCGGGCTGTCGATGGACACCGACCTGCGTTGGCATCTGGTGACCCACCTGAGTCGTCTCGGGGTGATTGGCGCGGAGCAGATTGCTGCTGAGCTCGCTCGCGACAACACCGCGCGTGGTGCGGAGCGGGCTGCTGGCGCTCGGGCGGCCTCGCCCTTGGCTGAGCTGAAGGCTGAGGCCTGGCAGCTGGCCCTTGCTGAGGACACCCCGAATGAGACCCAGTTCCAGATCTGCGCCAACTTCTGGCAGTGCGATCAGGAAGAGACTCTGGTTCCCTACTTCGCCGCCTATCAGGACGTGACCGAGGCAATCTCGGCCGGACGCGACGGCTGGGCTGATCGCAGCTCGGCCATCCGTCAGCACGTGTTGGGGCTGCTGTTCCCACGCACGCTGATGACGCGGGAGCGTTTGGCCGCCTTCGATGCTTGGTTGGCTGGGGTTCAGCTCTCCGATGCCGCTTCGCGCCAGGTTCTGGAGCGTCGCGACGATGCCGAGCGGGCTTTGCGTTGCCAGGAGACTGCTGAGGCGGCTTTGGTGGCACCCCCGGTCGCTGAGGCACTGTCGGTTGCTGAGGTGCCGCCGGTGGTTGACGTAGCTCCGGTCGCCGAGGCGGCTCCGGTTGCTGAGGTGCCGCCGGTGGTTGAGCCGGTCGCTGAAGTACCGCCCGTGGCTGAGGCGGTCGCAGACGTACCGCCGATGGTCGAGCCGATCGCAGACCTGCCGCCCGTGCCTGAGGCATCGCCGATGGACGAGCCGATTACTGTGGAAACACCGTTGGCTGAGCTATTCGACGCCCCAGCTGAGGACCCTTCGACAAGCTCAGGGAA
>DIVW01000013.1 GCA_002428365.1 Propionibacteriaceae bacterium UBA6122 | reverse complement strand
CTCGGTGCAGCGGCGTCACCAGAAGGTGATCGAGCTGGCACCAGCACCCAACCTTGACCCGGAAGTGCGCCGCGAAATGTGCGAAGGTGCGGTGCGTTTTGCCCACCACATCAACTACCGCAACGCCGGCACTGTGGAGTTCCTGCTCGGTGAGGACGGCCGCTTCGTCTTCATCGAAATGAACCCCCGCATCCAGGTGGAACACACCGTCACCGAGGAGGTCACCGACGTAGACCTGGTGAGCTCCCAGATTCGGATCGCCAGCGGCGAAACCCTGGCTGACCTGGGGTTGAGCCAGGATTCGATTCAGGTGCGTGGGGCGGCCCTACAGTGTCGGATCACCACCGAAGACCCGAGCAACGGCTTCCGTCCCGACACCGGCACTGTTTCGGTCTACCGCTCACCCGGTGGTGCTGGGGTTCGGCTGGACGGCGGCGTGGTGTTCAGCGGTTCAGAGGTAGGCGCCCACTTCGACTCGATGCTGGTCAAGCTCACCTGTCGGGCCTCTGATCGCCTTTCGGCGGCCCGGCGGGCCTACCGGGCGCTGACCGAGTTCCGGATTCGCGGCATCTCCACCAATATCCCCTTCCTGGAGGCGGTACTTTCCGACCCCGATTTCCTGGCCGGCAACGTCAACACCTCCTTCATCGACGAGCGCCCCTACCTCACCCACCACACCCTTTCGGCCGACCGGGGCACCAAGCTGCTCAACTACCTGGCCTGGGTGAGCGTGAACAAGCCCAACGGGGCCGCGCGCATCTCGATCCATCCCCGCGAGAAGCTGCCCGTCCTGGCTCCGGAGGCACTGGAGGCTGAGCCGCCCGCCGGTTCGCGCCAGCGGCTGCTGGAAGTTGGGCCGACCCAGTGGGCTGCGGAGTTGCGCGCGCAGAAGGCGGTCGCAGTAACCGACACCACCTTCCGCGATGCCCACCAGTCACTGTTGGCAACTCGGGTGCGCACCCGCGATCTGCTGGAGGCTGCCCCCACCATTGCCCGGACGCTGCCGCAACTGTTCAGCGTTGAGGCCTGGGGCGGGGCCACCTATGACGTGGCGCTGCGCTTCCTGAAGGAAGACCCGTGGACGCGGCTGGAGAAGTTGCATGCGGCGATGCCGAACCTGCCGCTGCAGATGCTGCTGCGGGGCCGCAACACCGTTGGCTACACCCCTTACCCGCTGGCAGTCACCAACGCCTTCGTGGACGAGGCCGCCCGCTCGGGCCTGGACGTCTTCCGCATCTTCGATTCGCTGAACTGCGTTGACCAGATGCGTCCGGCGATCGAGGCGGTGCTGCAGACCGACCACGCGGTAGCTGAGGCGTCCCTTTGCTACACCGGCAACATGCTGTCGCCGTCGGAGACGCTCTACACCCTGGATTACTACCTTGGCTTGGCCGAAGAGCTGGTCAAGGCTGGGGCACACATCCTGGCGATCAAGGACATGGCCGGTCTGCTACGGGCGCCAGCTGCGGCCAAGCTGGTCACGGCGTTGCGAGCCAACTTCGACCTGCCGGTGCACCTGCACACCCACGACACCGCTGGTGGCCAATTGGCCACGCTGTTGGCGGCCGTCGATGCCGGGGTGGACGCGGTCGACGTGGCCGCGGCCTCGATGGCTGGCACCACCTCGCAGGTGTCGATGTCGGCGCTGGTGGCAGCACTGGAGGGCACCGAGCGCGACACCGGGCTCAGCCTGGCCGCGGTGACCGAGTTGGAGCCGTACTTCGAGCAGGTGCGCAACCTCTACGGCGCCTTCGAGTCGGGTCTGCCCGGCCCGACCGGACGGGTCTACCACCACGAGATTCCCGGCGGCCAGCTGTCGAACCTGCGCCAGCAGGCGATGGCGCTCGGTCTGGGCAACCGGTTCGAGGACATCGAGAACATGTACGCCGCGGCCAACAAAATTCTCGGCAACCTGGTGAAGGTAACCCCCTCGTCGAAGGTGGTCGGCGACCTGGCCCTGGCCCTGGTGGGACGCAATGCCGACCCGGCCGATTTTGAGGCAAACCCGGCCAAGTACGACATTCCCGATTCGGTGATTGGCTTCCTCAACGGCGACCTGGGTGACCCGCCCGGCGGCTGGCCCGAGCCGTTCCGCACCAAGGCGCTGGCCGGACGGGTCACCAAGCCGGTGATCACCGAGCTCAGCGATGCTGATTCGGCCGCGTTGGTGGCCGAGCCTCGCCGGACGCTCAATCGCCTGCTCTTCCCCGGCCCGACCAAGGATTACGAAGAGGCCGTGGCCGATTACTCCGAACTAACCGTGCTGCCTACCAAGGAGTTCCTGCACGGTCTGAAGCTGGGTGAAGAGGTCGAGGTAACGCTGCGCAAGGGCAAGAACGTGCTGCTGAAACTGTCGGCCATTGGCGATGCCGATGATCGCGGTATTCGCCAGGTGGTCGGGGCGGTCAGTGGCCAGATTCGCGTGGTCAACGTCCGCGACGAGTCGGTGAAGTCCACCGAGGTGACCGCCGAGCGGGCTGATGTTTCGGTGCCCGGCCAGGTGCCGTCGCCGTTCGCCGGTGTGGTCACTTTGACCGTCGAGGTCGGCCAGGAGGTGGCGGCCGGAGAGCAGGTGGCCACTATCGAGGCGATGAAGATGGAAGCTGCGATCACTACCCCAGTAGCCGGGACGGTTCAGCGTTGTGCGATCGGCGCCGCGCAGGCTGTTGAAGGCGGCGACCTGCTGGTGGTCATCGCCTGAGTCCCACCAAGTTGGCTGAGCCCCACCAAGTTGGCTGAGCCCCACCAAGTTGGCTGAGCCTGTCGAAGCCCCTTGCGTGACCCTTCGACAGGCTCAGGGAACTGAGCTGGGCGTACAGAACAAAAAGAACCGGTGACTGCACTCAGCGAGTGCAGCCACCGGTCCTTGGTTTGGTTACTGAGCTGGCGGTGGCGGTGGCGCGTAGCCCGCGGCGGGCGGCGGCGGGTACATGCCACTTGAGTAGCGTCCCGGAGTGACCGGTGGGGAGTATTGGGCCTTGCCAAAGGCAAGGATCAAGTAACCGATCGGAATCAGAATCAGCAGGAAGAACGACCAGGCGCCGCCCTTGCCGAACCTCTCGCCCAACTTCAACGCCAGCATGATGGCGACGACGATATTGGCGATCGGCACGAAAAGCAGCAGGAACATCCAGGGGTTCATCCCGGCGATCTTGAACTCGACGTAGGCGTTGTAGATAGGAACGATCGCCGCCCAGCCGGGCTCGCCGGCCTTGGTGAAGATCTTCCAAAGGGCGATGATCATGATGACTGCCAAAACAAGGCTGATCAACATGATCGGCGTCATGATTGCTGCCACTACGGCAGGATCATTGGTGCTGTACTCGTACTCCATTGTTCCCCCAAGTCAGACACGGTTGAACCGGAAGGTCCAACAGAATCGTAGGGTGATGAGCCCCCACTTCGTGGCGTTTCGGTGCCTATTGGTGCCAGCACATCTGCCCAGCTGTGGTGTAGGGCCAAGCCGTCCGCCGATTGGCGAGGGGTTGGGTAATCACGGCGGTGGTGCTGCAGAGTTGAGACATGCCCGACCTATCGCCGCTGCAGCTGCCCACCGCGGCCCTATTGGAGCTTCGCGGACGTCGCTTCGATGCCGCCCGTCCAGCGGTGATGGGGATCATCAACCGCACTCCAGATTCGTTTTATGCCGCGGCTCGCTACGACCTCGGTGACGGTTTAGCGGCGGCCGGGCAAATGCTGGCCGATGGTGCCGACTTGATCGACGTTGGTGGCGTGCGCGCCGGCCAGGCTGGCGGCGAGGTGAGCGTCGCGGAAGAGGTCGAGCGGGTGCGTCCCTTCCTGCTCGCGCTGCGCGAGCGCTACCCCGAGGTGATCATCAGCCTCGACACCTGGCGGGCGCCGGTTGCTCTGGCCTGCGCCGAGGCCGGGCTGGACGTGATCAACGACACCTGGGCCGGGGCTGATCCGGAATTGGTCTCGGTGGCCGCCGAGATCGGTGCCGGCTATGTGGTCACCCACACCGGCGGTCTGCCGCCGCGCACCGACCCGGTGGCGATCACCTATGGGGACGATCCGGACGCGGTGGTGCGCGACGTGCTGGCCACCCTGGCTGCTGGGGCGGCGCGAGCAGTGGCTGCTGGCGTGCCAGCGAGCCGAGTGATCGTCGATCCGACCCTCGATTTTGGCAAGACCACCCGGCACTCCCTGCGAGTGTTGCGGGCGACCGCAGCGGTGGTCGAGTTGGGCTATCCGGTGCTGCAGGCGCTGAGCCGCAAGGACTTCGTCGGTGAAACGCTGGATCGTCCGGTCGATGAGCGCTTGTACGGCACTTTGGCCGCCACCGCTGTGGCCGGTTGGCTGGGCGCGACCATCTATCGGGCCCACGACGTGGCCGCCACCCGCCAGGTGATCGACATGGTCGCCTCTATCCGCGGTGACCGTCCGCCCGCGGTCGCGGTGCGCGGCGAGCCGCGCTAGTCGCCGGGGGCTTCGACGGGCTCAGCCAACTGACAGTTCCCTGAGTCCACCCCAGTTCCCTGGGGCTTCGACGGGCTCAGCCAACTGACAGTTCCCTGAGCTTGTCGAAGGGTCGAAGCCTCGGGTCTAGCCTGATGGAGTGGATCTTGAGGACATGCGCACCAGCTACGAACGTGACGCTCTCGATGAGGAGTCGGCTGGCAACGAGCCGCTGGCGCTGTTCGAGAAGTGGTTCAACCATGCGGTCAAAGCTGGGGTGCAGGAGCCCAACGCGATGACCCTCGCCACGGTTGGGGCGGATTCGCGGCCGTCCACCCGAATCGTGTTGGTGAAGAGCTTCGACGCCGCCGGAGTGGTCTTTTACACCAACTACCGCAGCCGAAAGGGCCGTGAGCTGGCGGCCAACCCTTACGCGGCGTTGCAATTCCACTGGGTGGAGTTGGAGCGGGTGGTGCGCATCGAAGGGCGAGTGGAACGCACCTCGGCCGAGGAATCAGACGCCTACTTCGCCAAACGTCCCTTGGATTCGCGGCTTGGCGCCTGGGCCTCCCCGCAGAGCGAGGTGATCGCCAACCGGGCCGTGCTGTTGGCAAATGCGGCCAAGGCTGCGGCCACCCATGGTCTGAACCCGCCCCGTCCCGAGCACTGGGGCGGTTATCGGCTGGTGCCTGATGCCTGGGAGTTCTGGGCCGGACGCAAGAGCCGGCTACACGATCGGGTGCGCTTCCGGTTGGCTGATGGGGTGTGGCTCAAGGAGCGCTTGGCGCCCTGAGGGAGTCCCCCGCCTGGTCCGTGGCGCTTCGCATGTGATCGCCCAAGGAGGAGGCGAAAGAATCGGCCGCTGAGCCAATCCGGCGGGGAATGGCGATTCCGGCCGTGCGGTCCGCGGTGTGGACGAAGTAGTGGTCGGGGCCGTAGTCCAAGCTCAGGCATGCCCACTCGGCCTTTCGGGCAATCACCGCGTCCGACCAACCCAAGCCATCGGACTCCAGCCACAGCCAGCGGTGGTCGCTGGTATTGGCGAACTCCTGCAAGGCACCGCGGGCATGCTCTCCGCGGATACGTGTTGCGAAGACGCGTCCCGCCAGGAACCAGCCGAGCAATGCCGTAGCGGCAGCGAACAGCAAGGTCGGCGCCACGACGGCAAACCCCGTTTGGCGGAGCATGCCGCGAACGATCGGCATTGCGATGACGGAAACGACCACGAAGGTACGGGTGGCCGTGCCGAGCCGGAAGTCGTGCTCGGCCGCCGAAGGTGGACTCCGCCTCTCGGCGTTGTCAGCCAGCGCCTCAAGATCTGCCGCAGTGAGGATGATTTCGAGATCGGCGCGGTGGCCTGGATTGGGCCGAGGCGGGAGTGCCGCTAGCGGGGCGGGATTTGGCGATGGCGACTGGCCCGCTTCGATCCGATCGGCGATAGTGGCGATCAGCAGGTCGATCTCGGCGGCACCGGCCCGTTTAGGGATGTCCAGGTGCAGCCCAGTTCGGGCCAACACGACCACGTGGTCTGGGGTGTCGACGACGCGGTCGATGGCAGTCCAGGTCAGGTGGGTGTGTAGCCCGGCCTCCCGAATGCTCACCCCGTTGGCATCCATCCACACCTGGACGGTGCCGCGCGACCGGAAGGCACGTCGCGTCGCCCGGCTGGCCCGGTAGTCCGACCAGGCCCTGCGCGCATCTGGGAACAGTGACATCACCAGCAGCCAGCCGATCAAACCCAAGACTAGGCCGATCACGGCTGCCGGACGCCAAAGCAACCCTAACCCTGCCGCGGCACCTCCAGCGGCGGCCGCCCCGAGCAGGATCGACAGGCAAAGCCCGCTGATCCAGAAGTACACCCGAGTGCGGAGTGCTGAGCCATCGCGTTCGGCGCGCCAGATGGCTAGCTCGACGGCGTCCTGGACCGTTGGGGTGAACTCGAGCATGCCCACACGTTAGCGGTGCAGTAGCGCCCCAACCCACGCTCCCGTCGAGGGTTGGGGAATCTCTGGCAGTGGTTGAACGTTCTACTAAGCGACCCCTCAATAAGGAGAACCTCATGACCTACCGCATTGGCTACCTCATCGGCAGTCTCTCCAGCACCTCGATCAACCGCCGCCTGTCGAAGGCCCTGATCAAGCTCGCCCCCGCTGAACTGGAGTTCTTCGAGATCGGTATCGGCGAGCTACCGCTCTACAACACCGACCTCGAGGCCAAGCTGCCCGCCCCGGTGGTGGCCTTCAAGCAGGCGATCGAATCAGCCGATGGCCTGCTGATCATCTCCCCCGAATACAACCGCTCGATCCCCGGCCCGCTGAAGAATGCCCTGGACTGGGGCTCGCGTCCGTGGGGCCAGAACTCGTTCGCTGGCAAGCCGACCGCAGTGCTGGGGGCGTCCATCGGGGCCATCGGTACGGCAGTAATGCAGTCGGCGATGCGCACGGTCTTGGGCTTCCTGGACGTGCCGCAGCTCGGCCAGCCGGAGGCCTATCTGACCGTCTCGCCCGAGGTTTATGGCGAGGACGGCACGGTGCACAGCGAAGACACGAAGGCATTCCTGAGCAGCTATCTGGGCGCGTTCTCCGACTTCGTGACTCGCAACCTGGCCGACACTCCCAACCGCGGCGAGCAGGCGGCGTAGCCGAGGTCGCTGGCCCGCACCCACACTGTGCGGGCCAGCCGACCGGCCTCACCACTAATCGGACGGTCCCGGGCGCATCGCAGACGGCGTGAAACCATCGCTGCTGTGAATGCGTCCGGTTTCCGTCTGTCCACCCGTTTTGCCGAAGTCAAGAGTTCGCCGGTGCGCGACATTCTGTCCGTGGTCGGGCGCGAAGAGGTGATCTCCTTCGCCGGTGGCATCCCGGACGCAAACCTGTTCGAGACCGACGACTTCGCGGCCGCGTTCGACTACGTCCTCACCCATCAGGCCAAGCGGGCCCTGCAGTACGCCAGCACGCCAGGGGAACCCGAATTGCGCGAGCAGGTGGCGGCGCGGTTGAACCGGCAGCTACCGACCACAGCTGAGGACATTCAGGTGACCTCGGGCTCGCAGGAGGGCCTGTTCCTGGTGGGCATGGCCCTGCTGGATGCTGGCGATGTGGTGCTGGTCGAGCAACCCACCTACCTGGCCGCGGTGCAGGCCTTCAGCCTGGCCGGCGCTCGTCTGGTGTCGGTGGCCAGTGATGATGCTGGCGTGCTGCCCGACGAACTGGCCGCAGCCATCGCTGAGCACCGGCCGAAGTTCGTCTACCTGGTGCCCAACTTCCAGAACCCGACCGGACGGACGATGCCCGCCACCCGCCGCGAAGCGGTGGCCGAAATCCTGTTGCGCACCGGCACGCCGCTATTGGAGGACGACCCCTACGGCGAGCTGCGCTTCGACGGGGATCCGGTGGCGCCGTTGGCGGCCTTGCCGGGGATGGCCGCGCAGACCGTCCTGCAGAACTCGGCTTCGAAGACGATGGCCCCCGGGGTGCGGATCGGCTGGCTGCGAGCCGAAGGCCCGATCCTGCGGGCGCTGGAAGTCGGCAAGCAGGCAGTTGGGTTGCAGACCGCGGTGACTGATCAGCTGGCGGTGGCGCACTATCTGGCCAACTGCGACCTGGACGCCCACATCGCGAAAGTGGCCGCGGCCTACGGGCAGCGCCGCGACGCAATGGTTGACGGTCTGTTGCCGCTGCTGCCGGCCACGGCGAAGCTGAACCGTCCAGAAGGCGGCATGTTCTTGTGGGCCGAGTTGGGCGGCACAGTGAACACAGCCGAGGTGTTGCCGCGCGCAATCGATGCTGGCGTGGCCTTCGTGCCGGGCTGGCCGTTCTATGCCGCCGACCCAGACCACTCCACGATGCGGCTGTCGTTCGTCACCAACACTCCGGACGTGATCGCTGAGGGTCTGACGCGGTTGGCCCGCGCCTTCGACTGGTGAGGCCTCAGTCTTCAGAATGGCGTCGCCGGACGCGCCGCACCAGCCACCAAATGCCCACCAGCACGAACGGGACGCTGATGCCCATGGCGATGTTGGGGTCGATCGGCCAGCCAGCTTCGGTCATCGCCTTGAAGACATAGCCCAGCAGGCTGACCACGTAGTAGCTGATCGCCGCCACCGACAGACCTTCCACCGTCTGCTGAAGGCGAAGCTGCATCGAGGCGCGGGCGTTCATCGAGTGGAGCAGTTCGGAGTTCTGCTGCTCGATCTCGACGTCCACCCGGGTGCGCAGCAGGTTGGCGCCCCGCGACAGCTTCTTGGACAGCTCGGCTTGGCGCTGCTCGATTGAGCGGCAGGTTCGCAGCGCTGGCGTGCTCCGCCGGGTCAGGAAGCTGGTGATGGTCGAATAGTTGCCGACGCTCTCCTCACCAACCGCGCGCAGCCTTTGGGTGACGATGTCGTCGTAGGCGCGGGTGGCCCCAAAGCGGTAGGCAGAGGCGGCCACATCGGCCTCCAGATCAGCGGCCAGCTTGGTCAGCTGAATCAGCAGAGCGGTGTCTTCGGCGTAACCCTGGGAGCCAGACATGGCCGCAGAAATCTCGGCCAACTCCCACTCGATGCGGGCAGTGTGCGGCGCCAGGCGAATCGCTTCGGGCAAGCCCAGCAGGGCGAGCGTGCGGTAGGTCTCGATCTCGATCACTCGCTGGCACAGCGCACCCGCGGCGTTCTCGTCCAGGTCTTTGTTGATGACCAGCCAGCGCACGAAGCCGGCCGAATCGGCCCGGAAGTCTGAAGCGATAACGGCCGCGCCTTTGCGCACCTTCGAGGCGGCCAGGCTCGCCTGATCAAAGGGAGCGCGAAATTCGGTGCCAAAGGAGGCCAGGCAGAGATCGACCGAGACGATGTGCTGACCCGGCTCGCCTATGTCGGGGAGTAGGTGGGCGATCTGCCCGGCCTCAGGGGTGAAGGGCACGTCGGTGCCGGAGAAGGTGAAATCGAAGGTGACGAACTCGCCGTGCTGTTCGTAGGTCAGCTCCAACGGGAGCCCACCAACCCCGGGGAGGGTGGCCCGGTGGTGTTTGGTCGCCGGACCGGGCGGCAATTCGCCAGCCGCGATACACAGTTCAGCGACCCGACCCCGTGCTGCGGTGGCCTGTTCGACCGTGGTCAGAAAGGCGAACCGAAGGAACCGTGCCGGGGTTGAGGTCGGACGGAACGGGCGGGCGTGGATTTCGGCCAGCAGTGCCGCGCGGTGTGGGTGCGGCGTCCAAGTGGAAAAGTCGAGGGCCATTTGTTTCTCGAATCAAGCAGCGGAGGGCCCCAGTTTAGGGCGGTGGCGAGTTTAAGGCGGACGTGAGCTTAGGGCTGACGTGCGGCACGGTTGTTACCTTCAGGCGGCGTCTGGGTGACGGCGGATGGGCAGGCGGCGGCTAGGTGAGCTTGGCGACCACCACTCCGGCGCCGATGGCGACTAGTTGGTCCATTGCGGCCAGCTCGGCTGGGGCCTCTTCAAGGCTGACCACTCGCCCAAGGAGGCGGGAGATGTCGAGACGGCCATCGGCGAGCATGGCCAACATCTCCGGGTAGTCGGCTGCGGCCATTCCATGGCTGCCGACGACTTCGAGTTCTTTGGCGACCAGCTCACCCCAGGGCAGCGGTGCGGTCGCGGCGTCCCCCAACATCAGCCCAACCTGGACGTGACGACCGCGCCGACGTAGCACCCGGACCGAGGCGGCCGCAGTAGCCGGGCTGCCGAGGGCATCGATGCTCACCGCAGCGCCCCCGGTGAGGGTCAGCAGCCCGGCGAGGTCGGCCTCGGCAAAGACGGCGTCAGCCCCCAACTCGGTGGCCAACTCCCGCGCTGCTGCCGAGGGGTCTACGCCAACAACTCGGGCGCCCAGCGCCTTGGCGATCAGGATCGCTGACTGCCCCACTCCGCCGCAGCCGAACACCACCACCCAGTCTTCGGCAGTCGGTCGGCTTTGGGCGGTGAGGGCGTGGAAGGCGGTGGCGAACCGGCAGCCCAGCGCCGCCGCAGTGACCGCGTCCACCTGCGACGGGAGCCGGACTAGGTTGAAATCAGCAGCTCGTACGGCCACCAATTCGGCGTAGGAGCCGTGGTGGGTGAAACCCGGCTGGGTCTGGTCGGGGCACACCTGGCCCTGGCCGTCCCGACACCAGGAACACTGGCCGCAGGCGTTGACGAACGGGACGGTGACTCGGTCACCGACGGCGAAGTCGCGGACGTCCGGACCAATTTCGGCCACCACGCCGGCGAACTCGTGGCCGGGGATCATCGGCAGCGGCACCGGGTCATGCCCGCGCCAGGCGTGCCAATCTGAGCGGCAGATGCCGGTCGCCTCGACCGCCACCACCGCGCCGTCGGCCGGACAGGTCGGCTCGGGCATCTCCCGCACTTCAAGCGGTCCGCCCACCGATTCGTACACCACTGCTCGCATGGCTTGGTTCTATCACCGCTGCTGGCCGGTGGCGTCGAGATCGTCCCTGCTGAGATCGTCGGTGAGTGGGTTTGGCGTCCCTTCGACAGGCTCAGGGATCTGTGGTGGGGCGGGCTCAGGGATCTGTGGTCGCTGAGCCAGAGCAGTTCCCTGAGCCTGTCGAAGGGTCGAGGCGCGCGCCGTCCACCCGCTGCTAGACCCCGGGGACGCCGAGGGCGCGCAACCGCAGCTGCAACAGCCATCGTGGGTGGCCCGACCCGAAGGTGGCCGTCCGCAGACCGGCGCGACGGGCGCCGCGAGTGTTGCTGGACAGATCATCGACGAACACCGCCTCGCTCGCCGCGATACCGAGTTCGCTGATGATGTGCTCGAAGTAGGCCGGATCAGGCTTGGCTAGGCCCACCTCGAAGGAGTAGAAGCTGCGATCGAAGTAGTCGGCATACGGCAGGTTCTGTTGCATCCAGCCACCCCGATAGCTCTGCTGATTGGTGGCCAGTACGGTAGTCACCCCCGCGGCCCGGGCCCGCGCCACTAGGTCAAGCATCGCTTGGTCGGGCTCGATGTGACACCACTGGGCGATCACCTCCGCAGGGGTGATCGCCAGCCCGCGGCGCTCGATCACCTCGGCCAGCACCTCGGCCAGATCGACTTTGCCGGTCATGGTTCGGGGCTCCTCGGCGAAGATGTCCTTCACGAACCCCCAGCCGTCGCCGAGTTCGGCGAAGTCGGCCAGGAAGCCCTTCGCTGGTCGCTGCAAGACGCCGTCGGCGTCCATCAAGAGCGCGCGAATCACCGAATCACCTCAACCTGTTTGCGACGGCACCGCGAGCCTCTAGTCAAGCGAGCGAGCCGCACCCTTATCGGCGCTCAACGCCAGCGAGGCGTAGACCTTCAGCGCCGTCGAAACCTCGCGGACGCGGTGCTTGGGCTTCCAGCCCTCGGTGTCCCGGACGGCGCGGCGGGCGGCCAGGGTGGCCTCGTCCACTTTGAGCTCGATGCGTCGCTCGGGAATCGAGATCTCGATGATGTCGCCATCTTCAACCAGCCCGATCAGGCCACCGGAGGCAGCCTCGGGTGAGACATGTCCGATCGACAGGCCCGAGGAGCCGCCGGAGAAGCGTCCATCGGTGATCAGTGCGCAGGAGGGGCCGAGCCCCAGCCCCTTCAAGTAGGAGGTCGGGTAGAGCATTTCCTGCATGCCCGGGCCNNCCACCCTTGGGGCCTTCGTAGCGGACGACGACAACATCGCCGGGCTGAACCTTCTTGCCCAGGATCGCCTCCACGGCCTCGTCCTGAGATTCGGTGACGATGGCCGGGCCGGAGAAAGTCCATTGGGCTTCGGGGACGCCGGCGGTCTTGACGATGCAGCCGTCCACGGCGAGATTGCCCTTCAGGATCGCCAGCCCGCCGTCGGCGGTATACGGGTGCTCGACGCTGCGGATGCAGCCGTTTTGGGCGTCGGTGTCGAGTTCGTCCCAACGGACGGTGGAGCTGAACGCCTCAATGGTGCGCACCCCGCCCGGAGCGGCGTGGAAGAGCTCAGTGGCAAACGGGGTGGCGGTGCCGCCGCGGACGTCCCAATCGGCCAGCCAGGCGTCCAGCGTTGCCGAGTGGACGGCGTGGACGCCGCGATCCAGCAGA
>DIVW01000020.1 GCA_002428365.1 Propionibacteriaceae bacterium UBA6122 | reverse complement strand
CCACCCGCTGCTGCTGTCCACCCGACAGTTGAGCAGGGTGGTAGTTCATCCGATCCGATAGCCCGACCATCTCGAGGTTCTTCTTGGCGATCTCGATAGCTTCGGCCTTCGAACGCCTGAGCACCTGACGCTGCGCGATGATGCAGTTACCAATCGCGGTCATGTTGGGAAACAGGTTGAACGACTGAAACACCATGCCCACGTGGGTGCGGACCTTGTTCAGCTCAACATCCGGGTCGGTCATCTCCGCGCCGAGCAGCTTGATTGTGCCCTTGGTCGGTTGTTCCAAAAGGTTCATGCACCGCAGCAGGGTTGATTTGCCCGAGCCGGACGGACCGATGACACAGACCACTTCGCCTTGTTGAACGGTCAGATCGATGCCCTTGAGCACCTCGTTGTCGCCAAAGCTCTTGTGCAGGCCGGTTATCACCACCGGTGGCTGCGTGGATGCCAGGTCGGGGAATAGGTCACTCATCGTTTGGGGTCCAGCTTCTTTTCAAGTTGGCCGGCCAACCAGGTCAACGGCAGGGTGACAATCAAGTACGCCGCGGCCACCATCACGATCGGCGTCGCGTTGAAGGTTTCACTCACAGCGTCCTGGCCAAAGGTGGTCAGTTCCTTCTGCGTCAGAGTGAACCCGGCGACGTAGAGCAGCGACGTGTCTTTCAACAGCATCACGAACTCGTTGGTCATTGGCGGAATCACGATCCGCAGCGCCTGGGGAAGGACGACCCAGAACATGGTCTGCCCCGATGCCATACCCAAAGACCGGGCGGCCTCCGATTGGCCCGCGGGAACCGCTTCGATGCCCGCACGCACAATCTCGGCCGCGTACGCACCGGTGACGATGGTCAGGGCCACTATGCCAGCGCCCGGGCCACCGCCGGGAAGCTGAAAGCCGAACGCGATGGGGATGACAAAAGCGGCGCTGTAGATCGTCAATAGCGCCGGCACGCCCCGAAAGAATTCAATGAACGCGGACGCGAACCAGCCCAATGGCCCGCCCGACAGCTTCAGTATCGCCAACAGCACTGCCAACAGAGACCCCAGAACGAAGCTCACCACTGTGTAGATGAGGGTGTTCACGAGGGCGATCGTCACAATCGTTGGCCACATCTGCATGGCCACTTCAGGGTCAAGAAACACCCGCTGGATCTTGGGCCAGTCAGCGAATCCGATCACGACTGCGAAGAAGATCAGGGCCACGGCGTAGGACGTAAAACGCCCCAGCCGCTTACGGGCGGTGGGTTTGAGGTACGGGAGAACGCTCACATTGAGTCCTGGGTAGACCCGGCAAGGGTGGGCTGGTCGCCCAGCCCACCCTCACTCGTCAGCCGAAGTACTTCTTATGAAGGGTGTCGTAGGTACCGTCTGCACGCATGGCCGCGAGTTGCGCGTTCACGGCGCCCAGCAGTTCCGGCTTCTTGCCCTTAGCGAACGCGAAACCGTAGGACTCGTCGGTGTTATAGGTCTCCACGACCTTGTAGGTGGGGTCGTCAACCTCGTGCTGATGATTCACCGGGTGGTCCTGAAGGAGTGCATCCACTTGACCGGCCTGCATGGCGATGAACATCTTTCCATCGTCGGAGAAGTCGACCAGGGTTGCGCCAGCGGGAGCGTGCTCAGTGGCGTAGGTCTTCCCGGTGCTGCCCTTCTGCAAACCAACCTTCTTGCCCTCAGTGCCGGCCAGATTCGTGATACCGGAATCGGCCTTTACCAACAGCGACTGCAGCGAATCGTAGTAGCCGTCAGAGAAGTCAATCTTCTTCTTTCGCTCATCAGTGATAGTCATCGCCGAAGCGCCCAGGTCGCAGGTGTTGGCCTCCAAGGCAGTGCCCGACTGCAGTGCGTTGAAGTTGGTGACAACGATCTTCAGGCTCAGCCCCAGCTTCTTCGCAACCGCGTCAACTATCTCGACGTCGAACCCGGTGTAGCCAGAAGCGCTCGTTGCATCTTCATACTCGAATGGCTTGTAAGGAAGATCAGAGCACACCGTCAGGGTGCCCGCGGTGACCAGCTTGTAGTCCACCGCAGGAACCGTGCTGGTCGGCGCTGCCGAAGGAGTGGTCGGGCCGGCGCAGCCGGCGAAGGCGAGAGCAAGAGCGGCTACCGATGCCGCCAGGGTCAGTGTCTTAGTGACGCGCATGACGCATGCTTCTTTCTTAAGAGAGTCGGTCTTCGCCCCCATGGCGCAGAACGTCGCAGACGTTACCCACCCCATGTGAAGGTGGCGTAACAGTACCCCCCGCTAACCCGCTCGACCCCAGAGTGTCGCCATCGCGGACGAACCCGCGTCAAACCGCCTTGCGCGACCGCAGCGTGACGCTCACCCAACGCACCAAGAGACCCGCCACCAGCGCCCAGAAGGCGGCACCAATGCCGACCACGCTTACCCCGGAAGCAGCCACCAGGAAGGTCACCACGGCCGCCTCGCGACCCTCAGCCTCGCTGATCGCACCAAGCAGCGACGAACCTAAAGTGCCCAGTAGCGCCACCCCAGCGGCGGCCTGCAGCAGGCCGGGCGGTCCGGTGAACACCAGCGCGGTGATGGTGGCGGTGATGCCGCCGAAGATCAGATAGCCGACGCCCGCAACGACGGCCGCGCGCCAACGTCCGGCCCGGTCTTCGCCAGCATCGGGCGAGGCGGCCAGGGCCGCACTGATCGCGGCGAAGTTGATCGCATGGCCGCCGAAGGGCGCACCAAGGACGGTGCCCAGGCCGGTGACGGTCATCGCGGAGCGCCAGGGCGCCCGGTAGCCGAAGGTGCCCAGCACGGCGATGCCGGGTATGTTCTGCGAGGCCATCGTCACCACCCACAGCGGCAACGAGATACCGATCACCGCCGATAGCGAAGCCTGCGGCATTACGAACTCCAGCGGGGTGCCGACCGCGGGCAGCGAACCCGGACCTGGCCCAAAGCCAACCGCGACCACCGCGATCACCAGAGCAAGGCCGACGGCGACCGCAGCGGCCCACTTCGGTTTCCAGGCGAGCATCACCAGCCAGGCCNNCCGATCACCAGCGGGTTGGTCGTCATACCTTTGACCGGCACCAAACAGATCGGCACCAGCACCCCGGCCAGCATCGCTTGGGCAATCTGAGTTGGAATGGCCGAAACCAGCCGCCCCAGCCAAGGCACCAAACCGGTGATCACCAGCAACACGCCCACCACCGCGAAGGCGAAGGTTGCCGCCGGCCAGCCGCCCTCAGGCACCCCGGTGGCGGCCAACAGCGCAGCCCCTGGGGTCGACCAGGCGATGGTGATGGGCATCCGGTGGCGAACCGAGAGATAGATGGTCGCCAAACCCATGGTCAGGCACAGCACCGCCAGCCCGGACGCGGCCTGGACCGGATTCGCCCCAACTCCCTGTAGGCCGGTGAGCACCACCGCGAAAGCGCCGGTGTAACCGACCACAGCGGTCACCACCCCGGCCACCACAGCCCTGCGCATGACAATCCTCCACGCTCATTTGTCACCCAGTCCAGGCGACGGGAGGCAGGCTAGCTTGAGCCGGCCAGCTACCTAGGCCAACCTCGCCAGCGTGGGCGCCAAACTGCCAGCAGGCTCGATGACCACCTCGGCCAGCCCCAACCAATCAGCCATTCGCCGCAGCTCAGCCACTAGCCGCGCCGCGGTCTCGGCTTCGGGGGCGCCCTCCTCCAGCCAGGACGACTGCACCAACAGTCGGGACGTCGACCGATCAGCCTTCAGATCTACCCGAGCCGCGATTCGCTCGTCCATCACAAACAGATAGACGTAGTAGCCGTGCACCCGATCGGCCTTGGGGGTGTACAACCCGATCCGATAGTGGACGCCGAAGGTGCCCGCCAGCCGATCCCGATCGAACACCAGCGAGTCGAACGGAGCGACCAGGCCCTCTCCGCTCACTTTGCGCGGCCGAGCGGCCGCAGCCCACAGGAATGCCGGTTTGTCCCAGCCCCGTACCGAGACCGGCTCGACCTCGCCACTGGCAACCAACTGATTCAGGGCCGCGGTGGTCGCCGCGCGATCGGTATAGAAATACTCGGCCAGCCAGGCCGGGGTGAACACCCCCAATGCTGCCGCGGCCCGGCGAGCCAGGATCAACCTGGCCTCCTCCTCGGTGGGGGTCGGCGCATTGAATACTGCCGCTGGCAGCACCCTGGCCGGCAGGTCATAGCGACGCTCGAACTGGGTGTTTCGTCCGGCACTGGTCAGCTCGCCGATCACGAACAGCCATTCCAGCGTGGTCTTCACCTCCGACCAGTTCCACCAACTCCCGGGGCTGCGCACCTGGTCGTGCTCCACCTCGCGCGCGGTCAGCGGGCCGCGCTCGGCCACCTGGGCGTGCACCTTGTCGACCAGTTCCGGTTTGGTCTCCAATAGTCGGCGCATCTCGCCCCAGGGCTTGGCCCGGCTGGCCTGAGCCCGAAACCGGAGCGCTGGCTCGAGATTCACATCGATCAGACAGGCCGCATGGCCCCAATACTCATAGCCGCGGCGCGGCGCGGTGTTGCCAGCCCGGTCGAGCAGGGCCCGGTCGTAGGCGCCGAGCCGGGCATAGAGCGGCTGGTAGTGAGCCCGGACGCACACATTCACCGAATCGATCTGGAACTGCCCCAGGCGACTCAACACCGAACTAAGCCCGCGCATCGTCACCGCAGCATCACGGTTCTTACCGAAGCCCTGAGCTGCCAGGGCAATCCGCCGGGCCTGGGCCGTGGTCAAGGTCACACTCACGCCAGGCAGCCTAACCAGACCAACTGACACCGGGAGCCAGCCGCCTGCCACTCCGCTCAGGGCAGCGGAGCAGCACTGCGATTGGCTCCCGGTCGATCAGTTTCGATCAGGCACTGGCCTCATCGGCCACCTCGGACATGTCCAGGTGGATGACTCCGTAGTCGTAGGCCCGTCGGCGGTAGACCGCGCTTGGGGTCCCGGACTCGGCGTCCACGTAAATGAAGAAGTCGTGACCGACCAACTCCATCTCGTCCAGGGCCTGAGCCAGCGTCAACGGCACTGCGGCGAAGTGTTTCTCCCGCACTACCAACGGCCCGTCGCCGGTTACTTCCAGTCCGGCAACGTGATGCACCGGCGGCCGGTCATCGAGCGGCGCTGCCTCGGTGAACGGGGCGACCTCTGCTACTGGCACCTGGCCGCGCAGGCCACGATGGGTCTTGCGGCGGTCAGAGGCCCGGCGCAACTGCGCCATCAGCCGCTCCATCGCCCGGTCAAAAGCGACCACTTTGTCTTCGGCGTAGGCCTCAGAACGAATCACCGGACCGCGACCCCGCAGGGTGATCTCCACCTGGGTCGACTCCCCCGGTTGCCGTCTGGAACCATGCGCGGACACCTGAACCTCGATCCTGATGACTCGGTCTTTGAGCTTCTCGACTGCGCCGATCTTCTCCTCGACCCGAGTGCGGAACTCATCGGGAATCTGGCAGTGACGACCAGTGATGAGGACGTCCATAGCTACCTCCAAGGTTTCAGGCGCTTATCGCTCGGACAAGCGCGGATAGCAAAACACCGAGGCCCGGACCCATCCTAGGAGGCTGGGTACGACGCCTTCGGTGTCATATGTCCAACCTAGCCGCGCAGTGGGGTGTTCGCCACCGAATCGCCTGTGAAGTTGTGCTGCCTTTGCCGTGGCCGCAATCAGCCTGTAACACGGGCTAACCGCTTCGTAACATGGACAGAACCACAACGTAACAGCGGTAGGTCACGCTCATTCCATGATTCTGGAACTCAACTCTGGCGACACCGCCTGGATCCTCGTCAGTGCCGCGATGGTGCTGCTGATGACCCCCGGTCTCGCGCTGTTCTATGGCGGCATGGTCCGCGCCAAGGGCGCCCTCAACATGATGATGATGAGCTTCATCTCGATGGGCGTCGTCGGTGTGCTGTGGGTCCTCTTCGGCTACAGCATGTCTTTCGGCAACTCAGTCGGCGGGCTGGGCATCATCGGTGATCCGCTGGAGTACGCCGGATTGCAGCAGATCCTCACCTACGACCCGGCCGCGTCCTACCCATCGCTGGCCTTCGTAGCCTTCCAGGCTGGCTTCGCGATCATCACCGTGGCGCTGGTCTCGGGCGCGATCGCTGATCGCGCTTCCTTCGGGGCTTGGACGTTGTTCACCATCTTGTGGAGCGTCCTGGTGTACTTCCCGGCCGCGCACTGGGTGTTCGCCTTCAGCAATGCTGACGGCACCGTCGTCGGCGGCTGGATCGCCAACCAGATCGGCGCGCTCGACTTCGCCGGTGGTACCGCCATTCACATCAACGCTGGCACCGCCGCGCTGGTGCTGGCCCTGGTGATCGGTCCGCGCATCGGATTCGGCACCAAGCCCATGCGTCCGCACAACATGACCCTGGTCATGCTCGGGGCTGCCCTGCTGTGGTTCGGCTGGTTCGGCTTCAACGCCGGCTCCGAGCTGACCGCCGACGGGGTCACCGCGCTGGCGTTCATCAACACCCAGGTCGCCACCGCCGCCGCGCTGCTCGGCTGGATCGTGGTGGAGTGGCTGCGCGACGGCAGGCCGACCCTGGTCGGCGCCTCGTCCGGCGCCATCGCCGGCCTGGTCGCGATCACCCCGGCCTGTGCGTTCATCACCCCGGCCGCAGCGGTGCTGCTGGGCGTGGTGGCCGGTGCGGTCTGCGCCCTCGCGGTCGGCCTGAAGTACCGGCTCGGCTACGACGACTCGCTCGACGTGGTGGGCGTGCACTTCGTCGGCGGCTGGATCGGCTGCCTCTGGATCGGCCTGTTCGGCACCGCCTCGGTCAGCTCGCTGGTGGAGACCGACGGCCTGTTCGTCGGCGGCGACGCCTCGCTGCTCGGCAAGCAGGCGATCAGCGCGCTGATCGTGAGCGTCTACTCCTTCGTGGTCGCCTTCGTCCTGGGCTTCGTGATCGACAAGACGATCGGCCTGCGGGTCTCCGCCGAGGCCGAGGTCGACGGCATCGACATCGCCGAGCACGCGGAGAGCGGCTACGACCTGTCGCCCACCACGGGCAGCAGCGGTGGCGCGTTCGCGATGGCCGGGATCGGCGCCGGCAAGCCGGCCGCGGAGCCCGCCGTCGAGACCGACGAGTCCGCGCCGGTCAGCGAGAAGGTCGCCGGTTAACGTTCCTGGGATGGAGGGGTTGGACATGAAGCTGGTGACCGCGGTCATCAAGCCGTACCAGCTGGACGCGGTGAAGGAGGCCCTGCACGCGCTCGGCGTGGCCGGGCTGACCGTCAGCGAGGTCCAGGGCTACGGCCGGCAGAAGGGGCACACCGAGGTCTACCGGGGTGCCGAGTACACGGTCGAGTTCCTGCCCAAGATCCGGGTCGAGGTGCTCACCGACGAGATGGACGTCGACAAGATCGTGGACGCGATCGTCGGCGCCGCCCGGACCGGCAAGATCGGCGACGGCAAG
>DIVW01000015.1 GCA_002428365.1 Propionibacteriaceae bacterium UBA6122 | reverse complement strand
CGGTGCTGCGGTGGCGCACAGCCTGGCCTTAGGAGTGCCGGTAGAGACCGCTGCCGGGGCACTGCCGCCCTTCCTTTCGGGGCTGCTGCCCGAGGGCCGCCGGTTGACTGCCTTGCGACGGTCGGTGAAGACCTCGGCTGATGACGAGCTGAGTCTGTTGCTGGCGGTCGGTGCCGATCTGGTCGGCGATGTGGTGGTGGTGGCCGAAGGGGCTGAGCCGGTTGCGGTTGAACCAACTGTTGGAACCCTGGAAGATCTGGCCAGACTGCGGTTCACCGATCTGCTGGCCGAGCGCGGCTTTGTCGATCGGGTCGGCCTGGCCGGTGCCCAGGACAAGCTTTCGGCAGGCATGATCACCTTTCCGCTTCGGGTCGGACGTGGGCCGGCGATAGTGAAGCTTGATCCGCCCGACTACCCCAATGCAGTCGTGAACGAGCACTACTTCCTTGGGCTGGCCCGCAAGCTGAAGCTGCCGGTCGCCGCCACTCGTTTGGTGCACGACGCGGATGGACGTCCGGGACTGGTGGTGCGCCGCTTTGACCGCGAGGTGGCCGCCGATGGCACCGTGGTCAAACTCGCCGTTGAAGATGCCACCCAGTTGCTGGGACGGTATCCGGCCGACAAGTACTCGGTGACCAGCGAGCAGGTGGCCGCGGCGATCAGTGGGGTGTGTGCGGCAGCCAAGGTGGCCTCGCGCGCGGTGCTGCAGCAGTTCGCGCTGGCCTGGCTGACCGGCAACGGCGACCTGCACGCCAAGAACGTCTCGGTGCTGCAACAGCGGGACGGGGAGTGGCGGGTGGCGCCGGTCTATGACGTGCCGAGCACGCTGGTCTACGGCGATCAGACGATGGCACTGCGACTGCAAGGTGCCCAGGCGAACTTGAGTCGCAAGCGGTTCTTGGCTTTCGGGGCAGCCCTAGGGCTCACCGCGGCCGCGGTGGAACGTGCCCTGAATGAGGTGCTCGCTGCCACCGAACCCATGCTCGACGAGCTGCGCGACGGCGTCCTGCCGTGGAATGCGAATCAGCGCCAGCAGGTAGTGCGGCAGTTGCGCGCGCGGCGCTCGCTGTTGGTGGCAGGTTAGCTCTGGGGCGGTCGGGCTGCGTGCCGGGTTATTGCCGAGGTGACGAACCGCAGATTGCGGGGAGACTCGCCCACCCGCCGGATGGCGTAGGGGAACCAGTCGCTGCCGAAGGGCAGATAAACCCGAACTCGGTGCCCGCGGCGGACGAGGTCTCGTTGGAGTTCGGGACGAACGCCGTAGAGCATCTCAAACTCATAGGCCTGCGGCGACCAGTCGTGTGCTTTGGCCTGGGCGATGATCTCCTCGATCAGCCGGTGATCGTGAGTGGCGAAGGAGGGGTAGGCGCCAGCCTCGCGGGCCGTCCGGCTGAGCAGTTGGGTCGCACATTGTCGGTAGCGGGAGTCGCGATCGGCCACACTGCGCACCGCCACCCTTGACCGCTCGGCGAAGGCGCCTTTGACCAGTCGCACCCAGGCGCCGGCCACGATCAGCTTGTCGAGATCGGCGCGGGTTCGATGCAGATAGGCCTGGATCGTGATGGCTACCGGGAGATCCTCGCTGCGCAACTCCCAGTAGAGGCGCAGGGTGGCATCGGTGACGCTGGCGTCCTCCATGTCGATCATCAGCGCGTCGTGGCCCTGGCGAGTCTTGGGGACGGCCTTGCGGATCGCGTTGGCGATTCTGGCGGCATTGGTGGTGCAGGTCTGCTCGTCGATCATCAGGCCGATCTGGGTCGGATCAACCGAGGCGCAGGCATCCAGGGATTTGTCGGCGGCAGCCGCGATGGCCGCCTGGAGTTGCGCGACAGTGTGGTCGATGACCGCCGGATCGGTCACGTACTCGCCAAGGTAGAACTGCGTGGCCGCAATGCCGTTGCTGGCCAACTCGGTGGCCTTATGCAGGGCGGTGTGGGCGGTGGCGCCGCCGACGAACTGGCTGGCCAGGCCGCTCAACCAAGGCTGCCGTTGAGCGAAGGTCTTGACCTTCGCCGAGCGGGCCAGCCGGATCATGCCTTCCTGCCACAAGGTCATATAACCACCCTAGTCCGGTGGGCATGGGTGTGGTCAGGGGTTGAGTGCTAGGAGTTCCTGTCCAGGGACGACCCATCGACCCTTCGACAAGCTCAGGGAACTGGAAAGGGGCAGGCCAAGCTCAGGGAACGGCAAGTTGGCTGAGCCTGTCGAAGCCTCAGAGATCTGAACGGGGCAAGCTAAGCAAGGACCTCTGTCTAGGACGAGACCGCAACCACCGCGGAAGTCCCGATGACCTGGCCAGCTTTGTCGAGTGCCTTGACTTGGTAGTACTGGGCGGTTTCGGGAACACTCACCGAGGTTTCGAACCCCTCACGCGGTGTGCTCGCCACGACCACGGCCAGATTGGACTCGCTGCTGCCGGCCAGCACCTGCCAGGCGGTCGTCTCGGTTGATCCGTTCCAGGAGGCATACACGGTGGTCTTGTCGTTCTTCGACTGGGCAACTGTCTTGGGTGGTGTTGTCGGAATGCCGACCCAGCTGTCGCGGAAGGCCCGATAGGAGAACATGTCGCCGGAGAGTTTGGCGTCGTAGAGGAGGTTCTTCGACGCCGTGCTGGCCGTGTTTCCAGTCGCACCGAACTGCGAGAAGTAGGGCTCGATGCCCCAGCCGACGAACCAATCGCCATTGGGTAGCTCTTGCATGCTGCCCTGGCTGGACACCGACAGGGACGGATCGTGGTAGGTGGTCTTGGCGACCGAGGCCGTCTTCTTGGCGAGATCGATGTTGAGAAGCAGACCGCGAGAGGCGCCCTGTGCCTTCTCATTGGTGCCGTCGGCGTTGGTGCCGCAGCAGGCGTCGTCGAACAGCGAGATCTGATCCGCGCCCCGGAAGCGCAGCATGTGCTGCCAGGAGAACCGCGCATCCTTCGCCGGAGTGACCAGCGGCCATTTCTCATCCGACTGCTGCTTTCCGTTGAGCTGCCACAAGATGTCGCCGCTCGTCCGATCGATGGCGTACCCGGCCCACATATTGCGCAAGGACACCAGCAGCTCACCGTTGGGCCCGACGTCCAACGAGTTGGGATGGAAGACGTCCCACACGTCGGCGTCGGACGAGTTGGCGCTGGCCGCAGTCTCGTAGGAGTCCTTCAAGCTGATGTGCTCCAACATGTCCCAGGAGAAGACGAGCTTGCCGGTGGCCAGATCGATCTCCTGGATGCCGTAGTCGCCGACGTAGCCGTCGGAGGGGCCGCCGTAGGGCGACAGGTCCTTCGCCACCGTCTTGAAGGTGAGGAACAGTGCGGTGCCGCTCGGCGTCAACACCATCTCGTGGAGGTCGGCCGTCCAGCCATCGACCGCGCTGACCGTCTTGATGACGTTGTAGTTCTGGTCGTAGATGTAGAAGCACGCGCCCGGCTCGGGCGCGGCCATCGGCAGGTTTTGATACTCCGGGGAGCCGGCCGCGGTGCCCTGCCAGGTGGTGAGCACCGGCTTGCCCTGGTAGGTCTGAACGCGGAAGCCAAGGTTGACCAGGCTGGTGTCGGGCACCGCCTTGAACCACACCGGATTGCCGTCAATGTCAGTGATGTAGGTGCCGGTCTGCCCGGTGGCCGATCCCGGCGCGTACGGCGCAGTGAAGACCAGGCCGGACTTGTCGGTCAGGGAGTTCTTCTTGACCTGGATCTTGATCGGCTTGAGGTCGGGCTCGGTGACGAAGCTCCAGGAATTCTGCGAGGAGTTGTTGGCGCTGGTGCTGCTCGCCGACGGGCTGGCTGCGGTGGTCGTGGACGCGCTGCTGGACGCCTTCGCCGACGGTGTCGTGGCGACCGGGGCATTGCTCGATGCGCACAGGGCGCCGCTGGTGGCGCTGGCGGAATTGGCCGGACCTGATGGGCCGGGGACGCTACCGCAGCCGGTCACCAGCAGTGCCAGAGCGCAGCAGCCAGCGAAGATTGGCTTACTGGGGGTGATCATGTTCTGAACGCTAGCGGGCGGGCGTGGCCTGCGGGCCAGCTTTGTGAGGGCTGCCACTCACCTTCCCGGCGTGGGCGCCGGGAAGGTCAAGTCCTTTCTCGACAGCCGGCTCCTGGTGCGTGGAACTCGTTGGCTCAGTGCTGCATATCCACGAAGCGGGAGTAGTGGCCCTGGAAGGCGACGGTGACGGTCTTGGTCTGGCCGTTACGGTGCTTGGCCACGATCAGGTCGGCTTCGCCGGCTCGCTCGGAGGCGTTGTTGTACATGTCGTCGCGGTGCAGCAGGATCACCATGTCGGCGTCCTGCTCCAGCGAGCCCGATTCACGCAGGTCGCTCAACATCGGCTTCTTGTCGGTGCGCTGCTCGGGGCCACGGTTGAGCTGGGAGAGCGCGATCACCGGCACTTCAAGCTCCTTGGCCAACAGCTTCATCTGCCGGGAGAACTCCGAAACCTCCAGCTGGCGGCTCTCGACGCGCTTACCTGAGCTCATCAACTGCATGTAGTCGACCACCACCAGCTTCAGGTCGTGGCGCTGCTTCAGCCGCCGCGCCTTGGCCCGAATCTCCATCATCGTCTGGTTGGGCGAGTCGTCGATGAACAGTGGCGCCGAAGACACATCAGCGGTCTTCTTGGCGATCCGGCGCCAGTTCTCATCGCTCATGTGCCCCTTGCGGATGTCGCCCAGCGGCACCTGGGCTTCGGCCGAGATCAGGCGCATCACGATCTCGGTCTTGGTCATTTCCAGGCTGAAGAAGGCCGAGCACAGGCCGTGCTGAATCGAAGCCGACCGGGCGAAATCGAGCCCAAGGGTCGACTTACCCATACCGGGACGGGCCGCGATGATGATCATCTGCCCGGCGTGTAAGCCGTTGGTCAGTTCATCAAGGTCGAGGAAGCCAGTCGGGACGCCCGACATCACGCCGTTGGCACTGAGGGCCTCGATCTCGTCCAGCGTGGACTCCATCAGCGCGCTCAGCGGCTCGTAGTCGTCGCCAGCCTTGCCCTCGGCCACCGCGTAGACGGCCTGTTGGGCGGCGTCCACGATGCCGGAAACGTCGCCTTGGCCGCTGTAGCCGAGTTGGCTGATCTTCATCGCTGCTTCGACCAGGCGGCGCAGGATCGCCTTCTCGCGCACGATCTCGGCGTAGTAGCCGGCGTTCGAGGCGATCGAGACCATGGCCAACAGATCGTGCAGGTAGATATGACCGCCAGCGCGACCAAGCTCGCCGCGCTTGGCCAGCTCGTCAGCCACCGTGATCGCATCGGCCGGCTCGCCACGGCCGTACAGATTCAGGATCGAATCAAAGACGATTTCGTGGGCAGGCCGATAGAAGTCTCGGCCCTTCAGCACCTCGGCCACGTCACCGATGGCGTCCTTGGAGAGCATCATTGCTCCCAGCACACTCTGTTCAGCGGCGACATCTTGCGGCGGGGTGCGATCAACGCCGCCAGCTTCGATCTCGCCGCCGTACGGCATCACTTCCGCGAGTGACATTTGAACCTCCGGCGCGTCCTAATTGGGGGACGAGGAAAACGGTAGGTCGCGCCACTGACACTTCTCGTTCCGGGCTCCTCGGTGGGCCCACGGTAGCGCTGCGCCGCGGTGCCCTCAATGGCTGCGTGCACAGGGGCCTGTGGACAAAATGGGGACAACTTGGTGCCTGCGCTCACTGCCCTGTGCATGGAGCGGTGCTGCGAGTGTGGACGACGAGTCCCGATTCCTCAGGACATGGCTACGGCTAGGGGATACACCGTTCACACTTTGTGGATTGAAGGTTTCTTCGAAGGATTTGCTGCCACTGTTCCCTCTTGACAGAGGTACCGGTAGAGGGTGTATGGCGACGGAGTCTGTGGAGGTTATGCACACCACGTCCACACCCTGGGGGGTGTGTCAGATACCCATCGGGGGTATCCTGACTAGGGAGGATGTCCTATGGATAGAGAACACAGTTCACAGGTGACCCACGAGTCCGCCTGTCACCACGACGTTGGCCACGGCTACCTCGACCACAAGCCGGAGTATCTGCGTCGGCTGAGACGCATCGAAGGCCAGGCCCGTGGCTTGCAGGGCATGGTCGAATCCGAGCAGTACTGCATCGACATCCTTACCCAAGTGTCGGCCATGACCAGAGCCCTGGAATCCCTCGCGCTGGCCATGCTCGACGAACACCTGAGTCACTGCGTGGTGCGAGCCGCCCGCAGTAGCGATGAAGAGGCCGCCGAGAAGATCGCCGAAGCCTCAGCCGCCATCGCCCGACTCGTCCGCTCCTGACCGCCAACAGCAAGGAACCCGCAATGATCAGCAACTACACCGTCACCGGCATGACCTGCGGCCACTGCGTCGCCCATGTCAAAGAAGAGGTCTCCGGCATCCCTGGGGTGACTGAGGTAGCCGTCACCCTTGAGGGCGGCAAGCTGGAAGTCACCTCGCTGGCCCCGATCGATTTCGACCGCATCGTCGAAGCCGTCGCCGAGGCCGGGGATTACAGCGTCGCCTGATGGTGACCCAATGAGCACGTCGGCGCCCGAAGCAGTCGAACTCGACATCTCGGGCATGACCTGTGCCTCCTGTGCGGCGCGGATCGAAAAGAAGCTCAACAAACTGGACGGCGTGCAGGCCTCAGTCAACTACGCCACCGAGACCGCCACCGTCCTCTATTCGCCCCTGCTCACCATTGACGACCTGATCAAGACCGTGGAGAACACCGGCTACGGTGCCGCCCTGCCGCAGCCGCAGGCCGAACCGGTCGATCATGCCGCGGTGCTGCGCGTCCGGCTGATCTGGGCGGCCGTCTTTGGCGTCCCAGTGGTCTTGTTGGCGATGATTCCGGCCTGGCAGTTCACCGGCTGGCAATGGGTGAGCCTGGCCCTGACCGTCCCCGTTTATGCCTGGGCGGCCTGGCCCTTCCACCGCTCCACCCTGGTTAACGCCCGGCATCGGGCCACCACCATGGACACGCTGATCAGCCTGGGCACCACCGCGGCCTTCGCCTGGTCGCTGTATGCCCTGCTGTTCACTTCGGCCGGGCAGCCCGGCTACACCCACGAGTTTGAACTCGCGCTGATGCGCGGCCATGGGCAATCGGCCATCTACTTCGAAGCGGTGGCCGGCATCGTGGTCTTCCTGCTGCTGGGTCGCTATCTGGAGGCCCGCTCCAAAGACGCCGCCGGGCGGGCGGTGCGCTCCCTGCTGCACCTGGGTGTCACCGAGGTGAGCGTTCTGGTTGCCGGCCGCGAATCCCAACTCCCGATTGCCCAGTTGAAGGTTGGGGACGAGTTCGTGGTGCGTCCCGGCGAAAAGGTGGCCACCGACGGGGTCATCGTCGCTGGTGCATCGGCCATCGACAACTCCCTGGTCACCGGAGAATCAGTGCCGGTGGACGTCGTCGAGGGTGACGCGGTGATCGGGGCCACCCTAAACACCACCGGACGCCTGGTCGTACGGGCCACCAAGGTCGGCAAGGACACCCAACTGGCCCAGATCGCCCGGCTGGTCACTCAGGCTCAAGCCGGCAAATCGCAGGTGCAGGCGCTGGCTGATCAAATCTCGGCGGTCTTCGTCCCGGTGGTGCTGGTGCTCTCGCTGTTGACCTTGAGCACCTGGCTGTTGCTGGGGGAGAGCCTCTCCTTCGCGGCCGCAGCCGCAGTGGCGGTGTTGATTATCGCCTGCCCGTGCGCGCTCGGATTGGCCACGCCCACCGCGCTCTTGGTCGGCACCGGTCGTGGTGCCCAACTCGGCATCGTAATCAAGGGCGCCGAGGCCTTGGAGCGCGCAAAAGGCATCGAGGTGATCGTGCTCGACAAGACCGGCACCATCACCACCGGCCAGATGGCGGTGGTGGCGGTTCGTCCCGCGCCTGGGGTGGACGAGGCGGAGCTGCTCGCCTACGCCGGAGCGGCCGAAGCTGGCTCGGAGCATCCGGTGGCGCGGGCGATTGCGACCTACGCCGCCAGCGAACTGAGCGCGAGCGGATTCGCCAACACCCCCGGACTCGGGGTCACTGCTGTCGTCGCCGGACGGGCCGTGCGAGTTGGCCGACTGAAGTGGGTTGACCGGGTCGTCGATCACCCTGGCGCCGCGGTTTCGGGACCCTTCACTGAAGTCGCCATCAGCTGGGACGGTGAGCTTCGCGGCACCATCGAGGTGGCCGACACCGTCAAACCCACCTCGGCGCAAGCCGTTGGGCAGCTGCGCAAACTCGACCTCACTCCGATACTGCTCACCGGGGACAATCGGGCCACCGCCGAGGCGGTCGCGGCCGAGGTCGGTATCGAGCAGGTAATCGCCGAGGTGCTGCCCGCCGACAAAGTGGCGAAGGTACGCGAATTGCAGGCCGCTGGTCGCAAGGTCGCCATGGTTGGCGACGGGGTCAATGACGCTGCCGCCCTGGCCCAGGCCGACCTCGGTATCGCCTTGGGCACGGGCACCGACGCGGCCATTGAGGCCGCCGACCTCACCTTGATGCGCGGCGACCTGCGCCTGGCCGCCGACGCCGTTCGCTTGTCCAGAGCGACGCTGCGCATCATCAACTCCAATCTGTTTTGGGCCTTCGGCTACAACGTGGCCGCCATTCCCCTGGCCGCCCTCGGCCTACTCAACCCGATGATCGCCGGCGCGGCGATGGCGTTCTCCAGCGTCTTCGTGGTGCTCAACAGCTTGCGCTTGCGGGGGTTCCGGGCGCAGGCGTAGTTCGAAGGGGTGCTGATCGGCAATGCTTGGTGCCATGAGCCGCCAAATCACCTGGTATGAAGACCAGGCCGCCCTGCCGCCCATGCCAACTGATGCCGACACCGCCCGAGTTCGGCTTGATGCGGGCAATGCCGCCTTCGCCGCTTTGGGTGCCGCCGGTGCCGAACTGAGAATCCCGGTCGGTCCGGAGACCTTCGGCCTGGCTGGGCCCGACGGCCTGCATCAGGAGCCGTTCGCGGCCGTTCTTGGCTGCTCTGACGCTCGGGTGCCAGTCGAACTCGTGCTGGGCCAAGACACCAATGACCTGTTCGTGGTGCGGGTGGCTGGCAACGTGCCCGGCTCGGATTGTGTGGGCAGCCTGCACTACGCGGTGGAGCACTTGGCCTCATTGCAGCTGGTGGTGGTGCTGGGTCACTCCAACTGCGGGGCGGTCAGCGCAGCGGTGGACGCGATGCTGCAGCCCCGGGGCTATTTGGAGTTGGTGCACGACCCGGCTTTGCGTGGGGTGATCGATTCGCTGCTGGCTGGGGTGCGAATGGCCGACCTGGCGCTGCGGGAAATCCACGGCGAACGAGTGCAGCACCATCCCGGCTACCGGGACGCCCTGGTGGGCGTCTCGGCGCTGGCCAACGCGGCGGTCAGCGCGACCGTCTTGGCCGCCGACCTGAACCATGAGGTAGTGATGGGGGTCTACGACCTGGCCACCCGGACGATCGGCAGCCCCGGAGCCGATGACACCTGGGCGCCTGGCCTGATCGAAGCGCCCGGTGATGATGACGCGCTGGCCGAACTGCTGGCCAGGGCGGCGCAGGCCGCTATCTGATCGGCCTCAGTCGCAGTCGGTGGCTGGTGGCCGATCATACGGCGCGCGCACCGTCCGACTAGGAAAGATGCGACGGCCATAGTCAGGCTTGAGGTCCTCGGTGGTATTCACCGGCTGGCCAGCGGCCAAGGCCTCATAGATCTCGACGAACTCCTTGGACTGGTTGTCGATCGTCCAGCGGGCGGCCATCTCCATCGAGCGGGCGCGGGCGCGGGCGGCGAATTCAGGGTCTTTCAAGGCGTTGATCATGCCCACCATCGCCCCGGCCAGCGACACCTGGTTGGGCCTGGCCAGCACCGCGTTCACGCCGGGGTCCACCACCAGCCGCAGTTCATGATCAACCATGATGAACGGCAGCCCGGCGTGGGCAGCCTCATGTAGCACCAGCGCCTGGGTGTCGGTGAGCGAGGTGAAAACGAACGCGTCGCCGGAGGCGTAATAGGCCCCCAGCTTCTCCCGGGGAATCTGGCCGGGCAGCTTGACCCCACCGAAGCGGGACGCCCGCTGCAGCTTGCGGCGCAACCGCTTGGGGGTGTTCTTCCAATCCCCGACGATCATCAGTTCGGCATTGGGAATCTGATCGCGCACCAGCTCGAAGGCGTTCAGCATCAGGCCGATGCCCTTCTCCAGCGAGATCCGGCCAACGTAGATCAACCGCGGCCCGCGGTGCTTGCTGATCGGCGGCATCACGGGCAGCGCGTCGGTGCCGTTGGGCACCACCCGCACCTTGGCGTTCGGTGCGATCTCCAAGACCCGCTTGGCGGTCTTGTCCGATGGGGTGGTGACCAGATCGGCGTCGGTGAGCATATTGGCGGCCAACTCAAGCAGCGCTACCTGCGCCCCGCCACGTCGCGGACGCTTCATGTTCTGCTTCATGATCGCGGCCCAGGACGGCTTGTCGAGGTGCATCTTGTAGACCTTGTAGGCCGCATTCAGCAGCGGCATCAGGTGCCAGTAGTGCTCGGCGTAGGCCTCCAGGTCGGTGTGCCAGGTGATCACCATCGGACGATTGGTGCGCTCGGCGACCCACATGCCCAGAAGCCCGATCGAGCCGAGCCCGTGGATGTGAATCACGTCCGGCGGATTGGCCACCATCTGCGCCAGCCGGTAGTCAAAGTCCTGTCCCATGCTCAACCGGACGCCCGCGCCCGGGATCGGCACACTGGGCAGCCGAATCTCGCGGCGGTTGGGATTCAAGGCATGCGGGTTGGGTCCATTGGCCTCTGGAGCGACCAGCAGCACCTTGTGCCCGGCGGCCAACACCTGCTCCTCCAGGAACTGCACGGCATACAGCAAGCCGGAATGCGCCGGCCCGTAGTTGTCGGTGAACTCGGCGATGGTCAGTGGTCGTTTAACCAGCCGCTCAACTGCGGGCTGCTCAACGACCGTCTCTGCGTCCTCGCGGATGTCAGCACCCTTCTTCGACGAAACGTTCTCACCTTAGTCGGCCGACGGCCCGCCTGGCTTAGCGCTCAGGCCAGCGAACCGTAGGTTTCCTGAGCATTCTCCAGCGCGGAAACGTAGCCGGCCCGAGCGTAGGCGTTGCCATCAGTCTCGAAGGGCACGGCCAGCTTGCCGCGGAAGTCGCTCACCGACTTGAAGCCGCGGGCGGCCATCCATTCGGCCACCCCGCTTGTCAGCTGTTCGGCGTAGCCAGCACCATGGCGCACCAGCGCTGAGGTGGTCATCACTACGTCCGCTCCAGCTAGCAGGTAGGCGATCACGTCCTCGGCGGTCTCCACCCCTGAGGTGGCAGCCAGCGAGGCGTGGGTTTGGTTGCGCAGGGTCGCGATCCAGGTCCGCGGCACCTGGGCGTCCGCCGGGGTGGACAGATCCAAACCGGAGACCACCGCCATCTTCGATACCTGCACCTTGGGCTGCAGGAACCGGTTGAACAGCACCACCCCGTAGGCCCCGGCCTCGATCAGCTGCAAGGCGAAGTTGCCGACGCTGGAGAAGTAGGGCGACATCTTCACCGCCACCGGAATCTGCACCACGCTGGTCACCGCAGCGACGATCTCGAGGTGCCGGGCTTCTACTTCGGCTCCGGTGATGGAGACTTCGCCAGGGACGAAGTAGATGTTGCACTCCAATGCGGACGCGCCCGCATCGGCCAACTGCTTGGCATAGGTGGTCCAGGAGCCGACATCGGCGGCGTTCAAGCTGGCGATCAGCGGGATCGGGATAGCCGCAGCGCTCCGCTCGACCAGGCTCAAATAGCCGCGGGCCGGGTCGGGTTCGACCGCGGGGGTGGGGAAGTAGCTGGTCGCCTCGGCGAAAGATTCCGCATAGGAGTCTTCGAGATCAGCGTCGTGGGCCGCCTCGCGGCGCAGGCGTTCGGCGAACATCGAGTGCATCACTACGGCCCCAATGCCGGTATCTGCCAGCTTCTTCACTTGGTCGACAGTCTGGGTCAGCGGGCCAGCTGATGCGACCAGTGGGCTGCGCAGCTGCAACCCCAGGTAGGTGGTTTCCATGACTAATCCCTTCGCGACTACGGCGGATCCTGCCAATGCCAGGTGCTGCTCGCGCCGATGCTGAGCCTCACCGTTGGTCCCTCGTGACCCATTTCAGCAGAAGCCGAGGCCGGATGGGGGACTGAGTAGCACTAAGTGCTCTTGGTGGAATAGAAACCGCCGACAGCTCCCCCTCCACTGCTTTGCGCCCCTTAAGCGGCTTTGCGCCTGCTGCAGCGGGCGCAAAGCGCGGCAAGGGGCGCAAAGCAGTGGAGGCGGACGCCCAGCTCAGCCCTTCGCGACGGCGGCGAAGCGCTCCGCACCGCGGGTAGCCATCTCCTCGTATTCGGCCCAACGCCGGTTCACCTGCTCCTGGCCGAGTTCGAGCAGGTGCTCAGCGGCCTCGGGGTCAGAATCGGCCAGCATCCGGAAGCGGAGTTCCTTGGCGTGGTAGTCGCGCAGTCGCATCCGAGGGCGTGGTGAATCGAGTAGGAACGGGTTCTTGCCCGATTCCCGCAGCACCGGGTTGTACCGCATCAGCGGCCAGTGGCCCGAGGCCACCGCTGCGTACTGCTGATCCAAACCCTTGCGCATGTCGATGCCGTGAGCGATGCAGTGGCTGTAGGCCAGGATCAGGCTCGGACCGTCGTAGGCCTCGGCCTCGCGGAAGGCCTTCAGCGTCTGCTGGGGGTCGGCACCCATCGCCACCCGGGCGACGTACACGTTGCCGTAGGCGGTGGCCTGCAGAGCCATGTCCTTCTTGTTGGTCAGCTTGCCGCCAGCAGCGAACTTCGCCACCGCACCCATCGGGGTCGACTTGGACGCCTGGCCGCCGGTGTTGGAATACACCTCGGTGTCCAGCACCAGGATGTTCACATTCCGCCCCGAGGCCAGGACGTGGTCGACGCCGGCTGAGCCAATGTCGTAGGCCCAGCCATCACCACCGACAATCCAGACACTGCGGCGCAGCAAATGATCAGCAACCGAACGCAGATCTTCCACGCCGGGCCCGCTCATCGAATCCAGTTGCACCTTCAGCGCCTCCACCCGGGCGCGCTGCTGACTCAACTCCGATTCATACATCTGCGGGGCGTCCAGGATCGCATCCACAGTGGCATCTCCCACCTCAGCGCGTAGTTGCTCCAAACGCTTGCGGGCATTGGTGGTGTGCAAATCGGCGGCCAAGCGCAGACCAAGACCAAACTCGGCATTATCTTCAAACAGCGAGTTCGACCAGGCCGGGCCGCGGCCGTACTTGTTGCTCGACCAGGGCGTGGTGGGCAGGTTGCCGCCGTAGATGGAGGAACACCCGGTGGCATTGGCCACCGTCGCCCGGCCGCCAAATAGCTGGGTGAGCAGCTTCAGATAGGGCGTCTCGCCGCACCCGGAGCAGGCCCCGGAGAACTCAAATAGCGGCTCCAGGAACTGGGTGCCACGTACATTGGCGAAGTCCACCCGCGAGCGCCGGTTCACTGGGATCGTCTCGAAGAACTTCACGTTCTCGATCTCGGCGGTCTTGTCGGGCAGCGGCACCACGTTGATCGCGCGGCGGGTGCTCGCACCACCGTCGGGTTTCACCGGGCAAGCCTCGGTGCACAGCCCGCAGCCGGTGCAATCCTCGGCATAGACCTGCAGGGTGTAACGCGAGCCGGGGAAGCCGGCCGCATTCAACGGGGCCGACTGGAAGGAGTCGGGAGCCCCGTCCAGCGTGGCGGTGGTGTAGTACTTCGCCCGCAGCACTGCATGGGGGCAGACGAAGGCGCAGTTGCCGCACTGAATGCAGGATTCGGAATCCCAGGTCGCCACGAAATCGGAGATATTGCGCTTCTCGTATTTCGTGGTGCCCGAGGGGTAGGTGCCGTCCACCGGCATGGCGCTGACCGGCAGTTGGTCACCGGTACCCAGCAGCATCGAGGCGGTGACATCCCGGACGAATTGCGGCGCGGTGCTCGGTACCGGCGGGATCATCGGTTTGGCGCCGCTGGTCGCGCCCGGGACGGTCAGCTTGTGCAAATGCTCCACCGAGGCGTCGACTGCGGCCTCATTCTTGGCCACTACATCGGCGCCCTTCTTGGCGTAGGTCTTGCGAATGGTCGCCTTGACCGCATCGATGGCCGCCGCCCGGGGCAGCACCTGGCTGATCGCAAAGAAACAGGTCTGCAGCACCGTGTTGGTGCGCCGTCCCATGCCAGCTTTGCGAGCCACCGTATTGGCATCGATCGCCCACAACTCGATGCCCAAGGCGATGATCTTGGCCTGCATCGGCTCGGGTAGCTGGGCGAAAGTGTCTTCGTCGCTGTGTGGGGTGTTGATCAGCAGGATCGTGCCCGGACGGGCGAACTCCAGCACGTCCATTCGTTCCAGGATCGACCAGTGGTGGACGCCGATGAAGCCAGCCTTGCTGACCAGATAGGGCGCCTCGATCGGCTTGGGGCCGAAGCGCAGATGCGAAACCGTCCGCGAACCCGACTTCTTGGAGTCGTAGACGTAATAGCCCTGGGCATAGGTGTCTTCGATGGCGCCGATGATCTTGACGCTGTTCTTGTTCGCGCCCACCGTGCCGTCCGAGCCCAGCCCGTAGAAGACTGCGCGCAGAGTGGCCGGGTCTTCGATGTCGATGCTCGGGTCGTAGTCGAGGCTGAGCATGGTGACGTCATCGTTGATGCCAACAGTGAACCGCGGCCGCGGAGCGGGCTTGGCCAGTTCGGCGTACACGCCAACCACCATCGCGGGAGTGAACTCCTTGCTGCTCAGGCCGTAGCGACCACCGACCAACAGTGGCAGGTGCTCGCGGCGACCGGCGGCGTGAGCCTCACCGAGCGCGGCGGCCACGTCGAGGAATAGCGGCTCCCCACCGGCGCCGGGCTCCTTGGTGCGGTCGAGCACCGCGACCACCTTGGCGGTGCTCGGTATGGCGGCCAGCAGGTCCTCGGTGGGCAAGGGTCGGTAAAGCCGCAGCTGCACGACGCCGACCTTTTCGCCTTTGGCCACCAGGTGCTCCACCGTTGCGCGGACGGTGTGCGCGCCGGAGCCCATAATCAGGATCACTCGCTCGGCATCGGCAGCGCCGTAGTAGTCAACCAGGTGGTAGTCCCGCCCGGCGATCTCGGCGAACGCTGCCATCGCCTCGGTGACGATGCCCGGGGTTGCGTCGTAGTAGGAGTTGGCCGATTCCCGTCCCTGGAAGTAGGTGTCGGGGTTCTGCGCGGTGCCGCGAATGTAGGGGTGCTCCGGCGAAAGCGCGCGGCGGCGATGCGCCCGCACTAAATCTTCGGGCACCAAAGCGCGCAGCTCGTCGTCAGTGAGCAGCTCGACGCTGTTCTCCTCATGGCTGGTGCGGAAACCGTCGAAGAAGTGGACGAACGGTACCCGGGAACGCAGTGTGGCCAGCTGGGAAATGGCAGCCATGTCGTGGGCCTCTTGCACGCTGGAGGAGTTCAGCATGGCGAAGCCGGTCTGGCGAACCGCCATCACGTCCTGGTGATCGCCGTAGATGCTCAGGCCCTGGGCAGCCAGCGACCGGGCGGCCACGTTGAGCACCATCGAGGTGAGCTCGCCGGCGATCTTGTACATATTCGGAATCATCAGCAGCAAGCCCTGGGAGGNNCGCCGCCCTCCGACTGCATCTCGATCACTGTCGGGACGGTGCCGTAGACATTGGCCCGGCCAAGGGATGCCCACTCGTCGGCCAGTTCGGCCATCGTGGAACTGGGGGTGATGGGGTAAATGCTGCACAGTTCGTTCAAGCGGTAGGACGCCGATGCTGCGGCTTCATTCCCGTCGATGATCACTCGGCTCATGGCTCAGGCCTCCTCGATCATGTCGATCGCGCCAACTGGACACTGCTCGTAGCAGGTCGCGCAGCCGGTGCATTTGTTGTAGTCGTAGCGATAACGGTCGCCCTTGCCGAGCTTGATCACCGCATCTTCAGGGCAGGAGCCCAGACAGCCGTCGCACTCGAAGCAGTTCCCGCAACTCAGGCAGCGGGCAGCTTCGGTGTGAGCGTGTTCATCGTTGAGGCCGCCGACGATCTCGTCGAAATCGGTCACCCGGTCATCGGCTTCCAGCTCGGGCTGGGTGTTGCGGCGGGCGTCCCCGAAGTACCAAAGGTTCAGCTTGTCGAAGCTGGCCAGATCATGTTTTGGCCGCTCGGCGGATTCGCGTCCGACCAGCCAGGCGTCGATCTGGCGGGCGGCCCGCTTACCGTGACCAACCCCGATCGTGACCGTGCGGTCTGAGGGCACGGCGTCGCCGCCAGCGAAGATGCCAGGCACGTCAGTCATTAGCGTGCGCGGGTTGACCTGCACCACGTCATGGTCGAAGCGCATGCCGGGAATGCGACGCAGGAAGTTGGAGTCGGTCTCCTGGCCAAGGGCCAAGATGACGGTGTCAGCTTCGAGCTTCTCGAAACGGCCGGTGCCGCGGGCCTTGCCGGCCTCATCGATCTCCATGATTTCCACGGTCAAATCGGATTCGTCGACACTGCTGATGGTGCGCAGCCAGTTCATCTTCACACCCTCAGCCAGCGCGCCTTCCTTCTCCTCGGCATGGGCTGGCATCTGCGCTTCAGTGCGGCGGTAGACGATGATCGACTCTTCGGCTCCCAGCCGGCGGGCCACCCGGGCGGCGTCCATTGCGGTGTTGCCACCACCGTAAACCGCCACCTTGCGCCCGATCATCGGACGTTCGCCCGAGGCGACATCACGCAGGAAGGTGACCGCGTCCACGATCTTGGAGGCGTCGCGGTTGGGAATGTCGATCCGCTTACTCAGGTGGGCGCCGATGGCCACGAAGACGGCCTCAAAGCCGCCCTCGGCCTGCTCGGCGAGCAGATCTTTGACGGTGTAATCGGTGGTGATCCGCACCCCGAGTTGCACTAGGCGGTTGATCTCGGCGTCGAGCACATTGCGGGGCAGCCGGTACTCCGGAATGCCGTAGCGCATCATGCCGCCGGGCACCGGTGAGGAATCGCGGATCTCCACCGCATGGCCCATCCGGGCCAGCTGGCAGGCCGCGCTCAGGCCCGAGGGGCCAGCGCCGATGACCAGCACTTTGCGGCCAGAAGAGAAGCGGGGCTTTTCGAACTGCCAGCCCTTCTCCAACGCCAGGTCGCCGAGGTAGCGCTCGACGGAATGAATCGAGACCGCGCCGTCCAGCTCTTCGCGGTTGCAGGCGGCTTCGCAGGGGTGGTAGCAGACCCGGCCGTGGATGGCTGGGAACGGGTTGGCCTTGGTGAGCTCGCGCCAGGCGGCTTCTTCTTCGCCGGCCTTGACCAGCCGCAGCCACTCTTGAATGTTCTCCCCGGCCGGGCAGGCGTTATTGCACGGTGGGAGTCGGTCCAGATAGATAGGCATCCTCGCTCGTACCGGAGCCACTCGACCGCCTTCTACGGCAAGGTCTGGCAGTTCGGTGATGTCGCGGGCCATGGTCCACCCTTCGTTGGGCAATTGGGTTCGCTCGAAAACTTACTCCTGCCCAGAGTTGCCTCCTGCTACGGCAACCCCAATGGGACGGCCTGGGCTCGGGTGCTAGCGTCGAGGCGACCCCACTCGGATTCGGAAAGATTGATGCTCGAAAGCCAGCCCAAGCCGCAGGTCGCACGCTTCCGCCGGCTGCTGCCCATTCCGGCGGTGCCGGTCGGAGCGCCAACGCCGGCCACCGACGAGGATGGTGCGCGCGCCAAACTGGCCGAGTTGATGGCCTTGGATGCCGCGATCCCTGAGCCCACCCGAACCATGCTCTTCGAGCCGGTAGGTGCGGCCAGGGCCACCGTGGTCATCTGGCACGGTTTCACCAACGCCCCAGCCCAGTTCGTCCTGGTGGCTGAGGCGCTGTCCGGTTACGGCTTGCGGGTGCTGGTGCCCCGGATGCCGCGTCACGGGCAGCCCGACCTACTCACCAGGGATCTGGTGAACCTGACCGTTGGTGAGCTGGTTGCGCACGCCGACGCTTGCGTCGACATCGCTGCCGGGTTCGGTGCTCCGGTGTGGGTGATCGGGCTATCGGCCGGGGCCACGTTGGCCGCCTGGGTTGGTGCGACCCGCGACGAGGTGGCCCGGCTGGTGCTGGCTGCGCCACTGGTGGCACCGAAGGGATTGCCGCTGCCGTTGCTGCGGTTGTTGGTGCGATTCCCGAAGTTGGTGCCGAATGCCTACTTCTGGTGGGACCCGCGCAAGAAGGCCAACCTGGGCCACAGCCCGTACGCCTACCCAGGCTTCCCGATGCCTGGAATCCTGCCGTTCATGCATCTGTCGGAGGCATTGTTCGACCACTCGGTGAACGCCGGGCATGAGTTGGAGCGGACGATCCTGGTGAGCAATCCGGGCGATTTCGCGATCCGCCGCGACGCCGCGCTGCAGTTCGCCGAGGAGGTGTTCTTCCGCTTCTCCGCCGTCCATGGGGTCGCGCAGATCGACGGGGCGCTGAAGTGGATGCACGATTTCGTCGATCCGAACGCCGCCGACACCGGCAGCACTGAGCAGGTGAGCGCCATCCTGGCGGCCAGCTTAGGCATTGGTGAGTCAGCTGCTGGCGGGGTGCTGGTGCCGCCGCTGGTGCCCGACCAACCCTGACTCCCCGCATCGCACCGCGTCCGTCCGGGTGGGTACTTCAGTCAGAGAACCTTGATCACCCTCCCCGACCCAGGGGTGTCTCGATACACTCCGGTCGAGCATTTGGGCTCGTGGATAAGGGGGGAACTGGAAATGGGTAAACCCAGTTTCAGTGAGCGCTTGCGCTACTGGTTCGACAATTGGATGTCGCGAGGCACGGTGGCCCTGATGGGCTTGCTGGGTCTGGCCACGGTGGCGCTGGTGGTGGTGGTGGGCACGCTCGCCTACCTCTTCCACGCGTTCCCCGATGACGCCGACACTGCCGATTTGTTTGACCTGTGGTGGGGCGGTCTGATGCGCACCCTCGATCCGGGCACCATGGGCGGTGACTCCGGGTGGCCGTTCCGAGTGTTCATGTTGGCGATCACCATCGGCGGTCTGGTCATCGTGGCCAGCTTGATCGGTATCGTCTCCGGCGCCTTCGACGACAAGGTTGCCGAGTTGCGCAAGGGTCGCTCCCGCGTGCTCGAGCACGATCACACGCTGATCCTGGGCTGGAGCAGCAAGGTGCATTCGATCGTCAGCGAGCTGGCTATCGCCAACGAGTCTCGAAGCAGGGCCAGCGTGGTCATCCTCGCCGACATGGACAAGGTCGAAATGGAGGAGGAGATCAAGGCCGAGTGCGGCGATCTGGGCCACACCAAAGTGATCTGCCGCAGTGGCGACCCGATGAACCTCACCGATCTGCCCCTGGGCAGCCCGCAGTGGGCCCGCGCCATCATCTTGTTGGCGCCGGAGGATTCTCCCGACCCGGATTCGGACGTGATCAAGACCGCGTTGGCGCTGACCAACAACCCGGCCCGGCCGCAGGAGAAGTTCCACATCGTCGCCGAGCTGAGCGACCCGGAGAACCTCGAAGTGGCCAAGATGGTCGGGCGCGACGAGGTGCACTGGGTGGTAGGCCCGGAGGTTATCGGTCGGATCACGGTGCAGAGCTGCCGCCAGTCCGGCCTATCAGTGGTCTACCAGGAGTTCTTGGACTTCGACGGTGATGAGATCTACTTCACTTCGCAGCCGGCCTTGGTGGGCAAGACCTACTTTGACGCGCAGATGGCCTTCAACAAGTGCGCAGCTTTGGGCCTGGTGGTTGATGGGGTGACGTTGCTCAACCCGCCGGCTGAGACGGTGATTGGCGCCACCGACGAGATCATCGTGGTCGCCTCTGACGACTCTGAGATTCGGCTTGGTTCGGTGCCTGCGGCCATTGAGACCGACGCGCTGATGACCAGTGCGGCCAAGGCCGCCGCGGTCGAACGGACGCTGGTGCTCAGCGTGAACGCGGTCTTGCCGCTGATGATCGCTGAACTCGACGAGTACGTGGCCCACGGCTCGGAAGTGGTCATCGTGAACCCCGGGGCGGTCCCAGACCTGCCCAAGCTCGACAATCTGGTCGTTCGCCATGTCGACGGCGACCCGACCAAGCGATCGGTGCTGGATGCCCAGAATGTCGGCAGCTTCGACCACATCATTCTGTTGGCCGACACCAGCAGCTACGACGACCAGCGGGCTGATAGCCGAACCCTGGTCAGCCTGCTGCATCTGCGCGATCTGGCCGAGCGGAATGACCTGAATCTGAACATCGTCAGCGAGATGCTCGATGACGGAAACCGCGAACTAGCCGAGGTCGCCCAGGCTGATGATCTGATCGTCAGCGACAAACTGGTCGCTTTGATGCTGTCGCAGATCTCGGAGAACCGCGGCCTGGCCGATGTGTTTGACATCCTGTTCGAGTCCGAAGGCAGCGAGGTTTACCTGCGTCCGGCTGAGCACTATGTGTCTCCCGGGGCTTCGGTGAACTTCTACTCGGTGCTGGAGGCGGCTCGGCGCCGCGGGGAGACCGCCATCGGCTATCGCCTCGCCGCCCACGCGCATAACGGTGCTGAGGCCTACGGCGTCCGGGTGAACCCGGAGAAGGGTGATCGGATCACCTTCGCCAAGGGTGATCGGATCATCGTCCTAGCCGAGGACTGAGGCGGCGGAACGCAGTCGTGCCAGCGGCAGTAGCACTGCTGCTGGCACGAACAGCACCCACTGAATCAGCGGGGTGAACAGCGCGCCGGTGGAGAAGTCCAGGCCGGCCATGATCACCACGAAGGCCAGGCAGATCAGCCAGACGAACGCCAGCAGCGGGCGAGACGCGGTGGTGCCCTCGCGGGCCACCCACCAAAGGGCGGCCGGCAGCAGCACCAGCAGCACCGAGGTGAGATGCCACAGGGCGATCATCACGAAGTGAACCTCCGGCGCGAGCCCGGCGGAATCCAGCGGTGGCAGCATTTCGGGCGTGCCGACGAAGATGTGAATGGCCGCGGTGGCGACAAGCGTCGCGAAGCTAACCCAGAGCGGCCACCGGCGCGACTTCAGATCGGACGTGGTCGGTGCAGTCGGTGGGGCAGTGACGGTCATGATTGCTCCTCCTTGGGGTGGTGTTCCAGCGCGATCAGCCCGGCGGCGAGCGCCAAGCAGAGCGGGGAGTAGAGCCGCAAATCGTTGCGGCGGAACTCCGGGGTTGAGGCCTGGGGCGCCAGCAGGGATTGGGCGAAGCCGCCGATCCCGCGCAGGCCGAGAACGGCAGCCGCTGGCAGCGTGAGGAGCCGGGCGGCTTGGCGCACCTTGGGGGTTGACGAAGTGCGGGCCAGCGCGGCCGCACCCGTCACCCCGAGCGCCCCGGTGACGGCCAGAGTGAGCCCGGCCGGGGGAAAGTCTTCGGCGGATGGCACGCCGAGCACACTGCGGGTCAGGGTCTCGGCGTCGTGGTAGGGCCACGTGCTGCCAGCGGCCCAGGCGGCGTGAATCACTCCCACTGCGAACAGGGTGAGTGCGGTCACCGCGGCCGTCGGGCGCAACCTGGTCAGGGTCACCGTGCTCTGTGGCGGCGGCATCAGCACCCGCAACGCGGCCGGCCCTGCAGGTAGGGGATCGCTCTTGGGCACCGACATGATCAGCCTCCGTACAGTGATGTATGGAGCAGACCGTACACTGCTGTACGGTAAGCTGGCAATATGGCAGCCACCCCGAAGAAGCGCTTGTCGCGGCAGGATTGGATCGACGCCGCCATCGTGATGGGCGCCGAGCTGGGCTTCGACAAGATCGCCGTCGAAGTGCTGGCGCCACGGTTGGGCGCGACCCGCGGGAGCTTCTACTGGCATTTCACCGATCGCGCTGATCTGATCGGCGCCGTGCTGGCCGAATGGGAGCGGCTGGCCACTGCCCAGATCATCGAACACCTCGACCAGCTGCCTCCCGACGAGGCGCTGACGAAACTGATCGGGGCAGCGTTCGGGGCTGACGCGTTCCAAGACGGCGCAGAATGGCGACTGATCACCGCCGCTGACGATCCGCTGATCGGCCCGTCCGTGGCCCGGGTGCACCGGCTCCGCTTGGAGTTCATCGAAAAGCTCTTGGTCGGCACTGGGATGTCGACCCTCGATGCGTCCGAGCGAGCCAGGGTGGCCTACGTCGCCTACCTGGGCAGCCTCGCGCTGCGACAACTTGAACCGGACGGCCCAAGTCCCGGCCCAGCTTTGCTGCGTCTGCTCAGCTGACCGGGGCTTCGACAAGCTCAGCCAACTTGTAGTTCCCTGAGCTTGTCGAAGGGTCGAAGGGGCTTCGACAAGCTCAGCCGACTTGTAGTTCCCTGAGCTTGTCGAAGGGTCGAAGGGGCTTCGACAAGCTCAGCCGACTTGTAGTTCCCTGAGCTTGTCGAAGGGGCTTCGACAAGCTCAGGAGAGGCGGGCTCAGCCAACTAGGCGCCTAGGCGCACCACCCGGTCGCAGCGGGCAATGACGGTCGGATCGTGGGTGATCACCAGCACGGCCGCCTCAGCGGTGGTTTGCCAGATGTCGTCCATCAGCGCGGTTGCGGTGAGAGTATCCAGATGCTCGGTGGGCTCGTCCAGAATCAGCACCTGGAACTCGCCAACCAACAGCCGGGCCAGCGCGACCCGTCGGGCCTCGCCGCCGGAAAGTTGTGCTCCGGTCTCGCCGACCAGCCGGCTGGCTGGCAGGCTCAACCCAGCCCGCTCCAACGCAGTTGAGACTTCAGCTGCGGTCGCGTCCCGGTTACCGATCTTGACGTTCTCGGCAATCGTGGTGGTGAAGATGTGCGCATCCTGGGCCAGATAGCCAACCCGCCCGCTGACGGACACCTCGCCACCCTGGGCCGGAATTAGTCCCAGGACGGTCGCGGCCACAGTGGTCTTACCCACCCCGGACGGACCGACCAAAGCCACCCGCTCACCGCGGGCCAGCTCCAATTCCAGCCCGTCGATCACCGGGCGTTGACCCGGCCACCCGGCCACCAGGCCGTGCAGCGTTACGCCAGGCTCGGCCACCGGCTCGGCGAGCGCGGGCAGATCGCCGGCGCCAATCGGCTCGGCGTCCAGCACCGCTTCGACCCTAGCCAGGGCGGCTTTCGCCTTGGTCTGGGTCTGGGCCGCCTGAACCAGGGTGGAGAGAGCCTCGTGCAAGGCCAGCGGAGTTAGCACCAAAACGGCCAACAGGGTGGCCGCCATCGCGTAATCCGGTGGTGCCGGCTGGTCGGTGAACACGATCCGGCGCATCCACTCGATCATCGGGACGCCCAGAGTGCCGTTGGCCACCTCCGCGCCACCGATCAACAGCGCCCCTACAACCGCTGCCCCAGCGGCCAGCACCTGGGCGCCGGAGGCAACACCGCGCACCCAGGTTGATCTGGCCTCATTGACCCGCAGCCGGTCATCAACCTCGAGCAGCTTGCCGGTGTAGGTCCCGGCCACGCCGTAGGCCACTAGGTCTGGGGCGGCGCCAGCGATTTCATGGACGGCATTGCCGAGGCTGCCGCGTAGCGGCACCGCCTCAGCGTCGGCCTTGGCCGAAGCCCGCTGGGCCAGCCACGGCAAAGCCAGCCCGGCCAACGCAGCGCTGACCAACACGACCAGTGCCGCGCCTGGGGAGATGAAGGCCAACCCAATAGCGGTCAGCACGATCACTGCGGCGGAAGCGGTAAACGGAATCCACACCCGTACGACGAGATCCTGAATGGCTTCGACGTCGGCGATGACCCGGGTCAGCAGGTCGCCGCGTCGGCTTCCGATCAACGTGGTCTGGGCCAGTCTGGAGTAGGTCTCCAGGCGCAGTGCCGACTGCAGCCGCAGCGCCACATTGTGGCCGGCCAGTCGTTCGGCGTAGCGGGTCGCGCTTCGAGAGATCGCGAAGAAGCGAACCGCCACCGAGGGTGCCTGCAAGAACAGCGGCGGCACCAGCAAGGCCGCGTAAGCGAGCAACCAGGCTGAGACCGCCATCAAGGCCACCGAAGCGCCCATCGCGCTAAAGGCCAGGAAGAGCGATAGCCACAGCCATTGGCGTGACTTGGGCACCGCATCCAGCAGGCGGGTGATCAGTGGGCGGCCGTCAGGGTTCCCGGGGGCTTCGACAAGCTCAGCCACCTGGGGGTCGGTATCGGCCACCTTCGGATCGGTATCGGCCACCTTGGGGTCGTCCAAGGGCGCTGAGGCTTCGACGGGCTCAGCCAACTCGGCATCAAGCTCGGGAGCCTCAATGGTGATCACCCGGTCGGCTGATTCCAAGACTGCCGGACGGTGACTCACCACCAGCGCAGCTACGCCAGCATCGCGCAGGCTGCGCAGCAGGACGGCTTCAGCGTCGGCGTCCAGGCCAGCGGTGGGCTCGTCCAGCACCAGGAAGCGGCCGCCATCGCGATTGATGCGCAACAACGCCCGAGCCGTGGCAATGCGGCGCCGTTCGCCGGCAGAGACGCCCTCAGCGTTGTCCCCGACTGCTTGGGTCAATGACAACTCCGGCGCGCCAGCGGCGGCCAGCGCGGCCCGCAACTCATCATCAGATGCCTGCGGGCTGCCCAGCCGGACGTTGTCGGCGATGTTGCCGTTGATCAATCCGGGGAATTGGCCGACATAGGCCAACTGGCGACGCCAGGCCGCCCAGTCGGTGATCGGCAGCCCGTCGTTGAGCAGTTGCCCGCCGGTTGGCGTCAGAAAGCCGAGCAGGGAGTTCAGCAAGGTGGTCTTGCCGCCGCCGCTGCCACCGGCAATCGCGACGATTTCGCCAGCGGCGATGTCGAAGCTCACTGGGGCCAGCGCGGGCGCGTCCGCACCAGGGTAGGTGTGGGTCAGACCGCGAACGCTGAGCAGTGGTGCCGCGGGCTCACTTAGACCCTTCGATGAGCTCAGGGAACTGGTGGTGGCGTTCAGGGAACTGGTGACCAAGGTGGCAGTGCTCGTCGAAGCCGGAGACGGTGACGCAGCGGCCTTGGCGAAGACCAGCTTGGCCGCGCCGCGGGCAGTCTTTACCGGCGGCGGCTCATGGGCGTCGATGAGGCCGAAGGCCGCCTCAGCGGCGGCCACCCCGTCAGCGGAGTCGTGGTAGTGCACGCCTACCTGGCGAATAGGCAGATAGGCCTCAGGGGCCAGGATCAGCACGAAGAGGGCGGTGGCCAGATCGAGCTCGCCGAAGACGACCCGGAAGCCGATCGTGACCGCGATCACCGCGACGCTGAGCGTGGAGAGCAGCTCCAACACCATCGCCGAAAGGAACGACACTCGCAGCGTCGCCATCGTCTCTCGGACGTGCGCAGCCTCGGTGCGCTTCAAACCGAGAGCCTGAGCCTTCGCCCGACCGAACACCTGCAGGGTCGGCAGGCCGATGACCAGATCGGCGAAGTGGTGCGCCAGCCGAGTCTGGATGGCCCAACGTTTCTTGGTGAGGCTTTCGGTAGCCAGGCCAACGAGGGCCATAAAGAAGGGGATCAGCGGCATGGTAAGCGCCACGATCACGGCTGACCAGAAGTCGGCGGTTAGGATCGCCACCCCGATGATGACCGGCACCGTGACCGCCAGCATCAGCTGCGGCAGGTACTTGCTGAAGTAGCCGTCCAACGCGTCCAGGCCCTGGGTAACCAGGGTGATCAGACCACCGGTGGTAGCTGGCGAGTCGATCGGGTGAGCCAGTCGGGCGCCGATGATGTCGCGGCGTAGCTGGGACTTCACTGCAGCAGAGGTGCGAAAAGCGATCCACTGATGCAGCCAGTTGAGGAGGGCTTTGCCGGCGAAGACCGCCAGCAGCAATAGGGCGGCGGTCGTGAGGCCGTCGAGTGAGCCAGTTGAAAAAATACCCGCCACTGAACGCGACAACAGCCATGCCTGACCAAGAGTCAGGATGGCTGTTGCGCTTCCTACCGCAACCCCGGCGACCAGGAAACCCCTGGTCGCCGAGGCCCGGCTCAGTAGACGGGGGTCGATTGGACCCGCCATCATCAGCTCGCCAGCGCTACCTCGTCTGGCATGTTCTCAACGCCGAGGCGCTGACGGAACACCCAGTAGGTCCACGCGGAGTACGCGAGCACGATCGGCACGAAGATAACCGCAACGATCGTCATTAGCACCAACGTGCCCTCAGAGGAGGACGCGTTCATGATGTTGAGCGGCCACGAGGAGCGGTCGCCCGGAGCGATGAAGCCCATACCTGGGACCATCGGCAGGAAGGTGATTACTGCCACCGACACGATCGCCACCGTGGTGGAGACGAAGGCGATGCCTTCACGACCATGACCGACGAACCACCAAGCGGCGATCAGAGCCAGAGCCGCGACCAAGGTCACGATCCAGCCGACCAACGCCAGGCCCGGGAACAGCGCCGGGTAGAGCAGGTTCTGCGCCACCAGGTAGAGCGCGCCACCGACGATGGCCACCAGGCCAACGATCGAAGCGAACTTGCGAGCCCGATCGTGCAACTCGCCAGCCTTGGTCTTCAGGGTCAGGTAGATCGACCCGTGGAACAAGAACGCGACCACCAAGACGATGCCGCCCAGGATGCCGAACCAGCTGAACAACTGCCAGAAGTAAGGCGCCGGGGTCAGCACGAACAGCGACGCGGCGGCCGGAGACAGCAGCACGGTCGTGTTGGTCGAGGCCATTTCGCCGGCCAGCATCACGGGCAGGCCCATGATGAAGTTGGCGAAGGCAACGCCCAGCACCAGCGGCACGATGAACGAGCCGATGGCTGCCATCCAGTCGAAGGTGCTGCGCCACTTGGTCTCCGGGTGCTTCGAGCGGTACTCGAAGGAGACACCACGGATGATCAGGCCCACCAGGACCAGGAACAGCGGCAGGTAGGCGCCAGAGAACAGCGTGGCGTACCAGGCCGGGAAGGCCGCGAAAGTGGCGCCACCAGCGGTGAGCAGCCAAACCTCGTTACCGTCCCAGACTGGGCCGATGGTGTTGACCATGACCCGCTTCTCCTTCTCGGTCTTGCCGAGGAAGGGGATCAGCATGGCCACGCCGAAGTCGAAGCCTTCGAGTACCAGGTAGCCGATCCAAAGAACGGCAATCAAGATCAGCCACAACACCTGCAGAGCAAACGGCGCTCCGGTTGCAGGCACTTCAAGTGCAAACATGTTTTAGCCTCTCTCAGTACGCGAAGCTCAGGGGAGCGTCGGCGTCGGTGAGCATTTGTGGCTCTTCGACCTCCGGCAGTCCCTTCTTGATGAAGTGCAGCTGCAACCCGATCTCGACCACCGCAAGGGAGCCGTAGAGCAGGGTGAAGAGCACCATGGTGAGCCCGACCTCGAGGGCGCTGACGCCCGGAGAGTTAGCGCTCATGGTGGGCAGTACGCCGTAGACAACGAACGGCTGGCGACCCATCTCGGAGAAGATCCAGCCGAAGCTGTTACCGAACAGCGACAGCAGCGGAACTGCGATCATCGCAGCGGTCCACCACTTGCCACCCTTCGGGTCCTTGCCCTTGGCCGTGGCGATCAAAGCCCACACACCGATCGCGATGGCGGCGAAACCGAGCACCATCATGATTCGGAAGGTCCAGAAGCTCACCGGGATGCTCGGGGAGAAGTCGGTGATGCCGGCTTCCTTGAGCTGAGCGGTGGTTTCCTTCTGGAGCTGGTTGCCCTGGAAGCCCTCAGCCGCGTACTGCTCGTTCAGGTCGGCAATGCCTTCCATCGTGGCGTCGAAGCTACCTGCACCCAGGTAGGAGAACAGGCCCGGCACGGTCAGCGCCGTCGGGTTGCCCTTAGAGCAATCGCTGCCAACCAAAATCAGCGAGAAGCCAGCTCCCTTTTCGGAGTGGCACAAGCCCTCAGCGGCAGCCATCTTCATCGGCTGCTCCTCAGTGAGGGCCTTGCCCTGGAAGTCACCGGTGATGATCACGGCAGCGCCGGCGATGATCAGGACCCAGGCGCCGAAGCGAGTGGCCCAACGCCAGATGTCCTTTTCGGCAGCGGCCGAGTCGCCAGCCTTGGCGAGCTTGGCCAGCCACCAACCGGAGATGCCCAGGATGAGACCGCCAGCGGTCACGTAGGCGCCCGCGATCACGTGCGGGAAGGTAACCAGGTTGACCGGGTTCACCAGAACCGCGACCAGGCTGGTCATTTCCGCACGCCCGTTGGCTGCGTTGAAGGAGGCGCCAACCGGATTCTGCATCCAGGAGTTGGCAGCCAAAATGAAGATCGCCGACAGCAGGGTGCCAATGGCCCCCAGCCAGATCGACAGCAGGTGCACCTTCTTGGGAAGACGATCCCAACCGAAGATCCACATGCCCAGGAACACCGACTCCAGGAAGAAGGCGATCAGTGCCTCCATAGCCAGCGGTGCGCCGAAGATGTCGCCGACGAAGCGGGAGTATTCAGACCAGTTCAGACCGAACTGGAACTCCTGCACGATGCCCGTCACAACTCCCATAGCGAAGTTGATCAGGAACACCTTTCCGAAGAACTTGGTCAGGCGAAGGAACTTCTCCTCGCCTGAGCGGTACCACATCGTCTGCAGGACGGCCACCAGCATCGAGAGTGCGATGGTGATCGGGACGAAGAGGAAGTGGTACACGGTGGTAATACCGAACTGCCATCTGGCAAGGGTTTCCGCGCTCATGGCGCGCAATCTACTACTGGCTGTCGTAGTCCGCAATCTTTGCTTTAGCATGTCCCCATGGCGGTACCGGGAGAGCTCGAGCATGCGGTGATGAGCATCCTCTGGTCGCGCCCGGATTGGGTGTCGGTGCGCGAGGTCCACGAGCGGCTGGCCGCCGAGCGGGACCTCGCCTACACCACCGTCATGACGGTGCTCGATCGGCTCGCCAAAAAGGGGCTGGCTACGCGATATCTCGAAGGGCGCGCCTGGCTCTACCGGCCGGCCAGGACCGAGGCTGACGAGTTCTCGGCCTCGCTGATCCAGACCCTGTCGAAGCTGGAGCCATCAGCACGCCGTGAGGTACTGGCGGTGGTGAACCGGACCTTTGCCGAGCCCGAGATCGTCTTGCAGGGTGAAAAGCGCCCGAGCGAAAAACGTCCGCAAATGTAAGAACAAATAGTGGGAGTAACGTTCGCCCATGATAATTCCTGATTGGCTGATGTCGTTCGCCACGATCGACATCTCGGTGTGGGAGAAGGTCGCCCGCACCATCGCTGTCTACCTGGCGATCGCGGTGCTGTTCCGGGTGGCTGGCAAGCGGCTGCTGTCCCAGATGAACTCCCTTGACCTCGTGGTGATCCTGCTGTTGGCCAACGTGGTGCAGAACGCCATCATCGGGCCGGACAACTCAGTGTTGGGAGGGCTGGTCGGCGCCGCGGTGCTGATCGGATTCAACGCTGTGCTGGACCGGATCGCTGAGTCAGGGCCGAGGCTGCGGCGGTTACTCATCGGCAAACCGACCGAGCTGATCACCAACGGACGCCTTGATGCGCGCGCGCTGGCACGGATGGGGGTCAGCCCGCACGAACTCGACGTGGCGCTGCGACGGCAAGGGGCGGCTGCGATTGGCGATGTGCAGAGGGCGCAGATTCAGCCGGGTGGGGGGATCCTGGTTGACCTGAAGTCCGGCGATCAACCTGCCACTCGCGACGATCTGGTGGCTGCCGTGGTGGCGCTGACCGAGCTCGTCCGGTCAGCGAAGCCAGCCGGTCACGGCACGTCTACTTCTTGAGGGCTGCGACCACCCCTGGCCAAGCGTTCTTCAACTGAGCCGACCAGTACTTGTAGGAGTGGGTGCCGTAGCTGGCGGTGTGCGTCCGCAGGGTGATCCTCAGCTTGGCTGTGCCGAGGGATTTCAGCCGTTTCGCCAGCTTGATCGTCTGAGCGCGCAGCGTGCTCTCCACCGATCCGCCGTTCTTGCCCGCGTAGAGGTAGAGGTAGGTGCCGCGCAGGCCTTTGGCCAGATAGTAGGGATCATGCTTCTTCCAGTTCTTGGCACCAGTTTTCGTCTTCGGGTTGCCCCACAGTCGGTAGCGGGCGCTACTGGAGTAGACATCGCGCAGGTCGTTCAGCACCAGGCTCGGGTTGCGTAACGGATTGGCTACCGGGCTGAGCGCGACCACCGCCTTGAATCTTTCCGGGTGGCGGGCGGCATAGCTCAAGGCACCGAAGCCGCCCATGGAGTAGCCAGCCAGCGCCTTGCGATTGAAGTCGATCGGAAAGCCGTTCGCCTTGAGATAGCGCGGCAGTTCGCCCAAGTGGAAGGTCTCCCACTTCGAGCCGGAGTTCCAATCGGAGTAGTACCCAGCCTTGCCTCCCTCAGGCATCACCAGGACAACGCCGCTGCTGGCCGCCGCGTCGAAAAGACCCGCGAATTTGCGCCAGACATAGCGCTCGGCAGTGCTGTCGGTGGTGCCGTGCAGCAGGAAGACCACCGGCCAGCCACCGCTGGGAGCCTGCGAAGCCGGCGCGGGCAGCAGCACTCGCACCCAAACCACGCTGCCGCCGGCCGCGGTCGAGGGAACTGCGAGGTCGAAGTCACGTTGATCGCCAGCCACCTGTGGACGCACCACCGCGCCCAAGGACTCGGTGGGCTTGGGCGCTGCGACCGCTGGGCCTGGGGTTGCGCTGCTGACCAACGCCACGGTGATCAGCAGCGCGGCCAAGGCGTGCAGTCGTTTTCTCCCCATGCGATCGATGATTGGGCACGCCGACAAGGGGTGTCAATCCGGGCTAGGCCGTAGTGCGGATTGAATCGACGGCCATGGCCGCGAAGGTGTCCTCTCGGGTCGAGAAGGACGCTAGACCTTCATCCGGCGCGAAGCTCAAGCAGCCGCTTGGCGACCGGCCCCAACTGTGGATCGGTGGTCATTGATTCGATGGCGGCCAGACCGTCGTCGCCCTGCTCGGCCAAAGCCAAGAGTGCGGCCAATCGCACCTCTGGCGTCGGATCGGCGAGCGCCGCAGCCAAGGACGGTGTTAAGGCCCCGAGTTCGCTGCCGACGCTGCCACCCAAGCGGCCCAGTAGCTCCGCGGCAGCAGCGCGAGCCGAATCCGGGCCGGTGCGTAACCGTTCAGCTGTGGGCTCGATGGCCGCGGAACCCAATCTGGCCAGGGCATCGATCAGCGCGGCGTCGGCCACCCGTCCGGTGCCGAGGAGGGCTGCTAACGGCGCACTGGCCGACGGCTCGGCCAGCTGGGTCAATGCCGCCACCGCCGCTGCCACCACCGCGGCGGCCGGGTCATCGAGCAGACCGATCAGCACAGCGGCCTTGGTGGCGTCCCCGGTCTTGCCGAGCAGTCTGGCCAGCGCCGGCCGCAGTGCGGGTTCAGCGGTCGGCAGCTCGTTGGCGGCCAGGTCGGCGGCTTCGGGGCGTTGCGCCAGCGCCCACACCAGCACCTCCTGCACCGCAGGATCGGCTTCGGTCGCGAGCGCAGCGAACAACTCGGCGGTGGTGCGCTGGCCCGGGTCGAGGGCCGCTCGCAGTCGGACGATGGGGTCGCGATGGCTCTGGCGACGGGTGAGCGCGATGGCGTCCAGGACGTCTTCCCAGCTTCGCTGGTCGGCCTCGGCCAAGGACCGCAGCCGGTTGGCCAACTGCTGCTCGGAGGCGATCTGTTCCTCCAAGTGCGCCAGGTGAGAACCTAAGGTTGCCGCGGCGTCCAGACTCGGCTCGGCCAATGCTGCGGTGATTTCGCCGAGACTCAGCCCGAGCGCCTTGAGGTTTTGAATCTGGAGCAGCCGCAGCAGGTCGGTTTCGTCGTAGAGCCGATAGTCGCCCCAGCTGCGCGCCGAGGGCACCAGCAGGCCGAGTTCGTCGTAGTGGCGCAGCGTGCGGCGGGTTAGGCCGGTCCGCTCGGCCACCTCGCCGATTCGCCACGTGCGTGCCATGACCGCAGCCTAGTGAGCCCGCGGCCCTGGCCACCTGCTCATATTTGGGGACGGTTCCAATATGAGCAGTCCCCAACTGCGCTAATTGGAACCGTCCCCAATATGAGCAGCGCATGGGGACGGTTCCCGTGAGCCGTCCGGTGGAACCGTCCCCGTGGTTAGGCGGCGTCCTCGTCGACCAGGGCGGCGGCGAACTGGGCGCGGTAGAGCCGGTGGTAGGCGCCCTCAGTGGCCAAAAGCTCCTCGTGGGTGCCCTGCTCGACGATGGCGCCGTCCTCCATCACCAGAATCACGTCGGCGTCACGGATGGTGCTCAGCCGGTGAGCGATGACGAAGCTGGTGCGATCGGCCCGCAACTTCTTCATGGCCCGCTGGACGAGCAACTCGGTGCGAGTATCGACCGAGCTGGTGGCCTCATCCAGGATCAACAGGGACGGCTCGGCGAGGAACGCTCGGGCGATGGTGATTAGCTGCTTCTCCCCAGCGGACAGGTTGGACGCCTCATCGTCGATGACGGTGTCGTAGCCATCAGGCAGGGAATGCACGAAGCGATCGACATAGGTCGCCTTGGCCGCAGCGAGGATCTCCTCGGCACTGGCGCCTTCGCGGCCGTAGGCGATGTTGTCGCGAATCGTGCCGCCGAACAGCCAGGTGTCCTGCAACACCATGCCGATCTGCCCGCGCAGATCCCGACGCGGGACGCTGGCTATATCGACCCCGTCCAGGGTGATCCGGCCGGCCTGGACCTCGTAGAAACGCAGGATCAGGTTCACCAGGGTCGTCTTGCCAGCACCAGTTGGGCCCACAATGGCCACCGTCGAGCCGGGCTCGGCCACCAGGGACAGATCGGTGATCAGCGGCTTTTCGGGGTCGTAGCTGAAACTGACGTTCTCGAAGGCGACCCTTCCGTTCACCGGGGTGGGCAGGACGCCAGTGGTGTCGGGGGTCTGCTCGGTCGCGTCCAGCACTTCGAAGACCCGCTCGGCCGAGGCCACGCCCGACTGCAGCAGGTTGGCCATCGAGGCCAGCGAGGTGATCGGCTGAGTGAACATCCGGCTGTACTGAATGAACGCCTGCACTGCGCCAATGGTGAGGCTGCCGCCGGTCACCATTAGCCCGCCGACTACGGCAATCACTACATAGTTCAGGTTCCCGACGAAGAACATCACCGGCATGATGATTCCGGAGATGAACTGGGCACCGAAGGCCGCATCGTACAACTCGGCATTCTTGACCCGGAACTGCTCAGCAATCTCGCGACGGCGGCCGAAAACGGTCACCAGTTCGTGGCCGGTGTAGGCCTCCTCGATCTGGGAGTTGAGTTCCCCGGTGGCCTTCCAAGTGGTCGCGAACAGCTTCTGCGACCGCTTACCGATGGCCATAGCCAGCATCATCACGATCGGAATGGTGATCAGCGCCACCAGGGCGAGCACCCAGGAGACGTAGAACATCATCACCACGACCCCGATGACCGTGAACAGGTTGGTCAGAATCTGGCTCAGGGTCTGCTGCAGCGACTGCGAGATGTTGTCGACATCGTTGGTCACCCGGCTGAGCAGCTCGCCGCGGGGCTGGCCGTCGAAGTACCTCAGCGGCAACCGGTCGATCTTCTCGCTCACCTGCGAGCGCAGCCGGTAAACCGAGCGTTGCACGATCGAGTTGATGATGAAGCCGGCCAGCCAGGCCAGGACGAAGTAAATGACATAGGCGACCAGTGCGATCACCAACACCTGGGCAACCGCAGCGAAGGGAATCGGAACGCGGTTGACCACGGCAGCGTCGTAAACCAGGTTGGTGGCCTGGCCGAGGATGGCTGGCCCGACCGCGTTCACCGCGGTGGAGACAACGATCATCACCAGGACGGCGATGATCCCGGGCAACTCCGGACGCAGATGGCCCAGCAGGCGCTTCAGCGAAGGGAGGAAGGCTGCCGCCTTCTCGCCGGTTCCCGTGCCGTGCATCATCGGTCCGCCGCCGCGCTGCGGGCCGTATTTGGGCCGCTCGTTGGCCTTGATCGGCTGCTTGGTTGTTGAGTTCCCTGAGCTTGGCCTGCCCTGAGCTTGTCGAAGGGTCGAAGGGTCGACGGGCTCAGCCACCTTGGTGGTGATGTTCTTGGCGCTCATGCCGCCACCTCCGCTTTGAACTGGCTTTCGACGATTTCGGCGTAGGTGGGGCAGGTCTCCACCAGTTCATCGTGGGTGCCGATACCCACTACCGCTCCGTCGTCGAGGACGATGATCGCCGAGGCCTCCCGGATCGTCGAGACTCGCTGGGCGACCACGATCACCGCCGCATTCTCGATTTCCGGAGCCAGGGCGGCGCGCAGGGCGGCGTCGGTGGCCACGTCGAGTGCCGAGAACGAGTCATCGAAGATATAGAGCTCAGGTCGACGCACCAGAGCGCGGGCGATGGCCAGACGTTGGCGCTGCCCGCCGGAAACATTGGTGCCACCTTGGCTGATCGCCGAGTTCAGCGCCTCAGGCATTCTGCGGACGAAGTCGGCAGCCTGGGCCACCTCGAGGGCGTGCCACAACTCGTCATCGCTAGCGTCAGGCTTGCCCAACTTGAGGTTCGAGGCCACCGTCCCGCTGAACAGGTAGGGCCGTTGGGGCACTAGCCCGATCCGTCCCCACAACAAGTCCGGATCGAGTTCGCGGACGTCCACGCCATCGACGCTAACCACGCCAGCGGTGGCATCGACCAGGCGTGGGATCAAATTCACCAGGGTGGTCTTGCCGGCACCGGTGGAACCGATGATGGCCGTGGTGGTGCCGGGACGCACGGTGAAGCTGATCCCGTCGAGCACCGGATGGGCCGCGCCTGGGTAGGCGAAGCTGACATCGGTGAAGGCCACCTCGCCATGTCGGCTTAGCTTGGTCACGGGGCTGGTTGGCGGCACCACCGAGGACGAGGTGTCGAGCACCTGGTTGATCCGCTCGGCCCCGACTGCGGCGCGTGGCGCCATCATCAAAATCATGGTGGACATCACCACGCTCATCAGAATCTGGGTGAGGTAGGCCAGGTAGGCGGTGAGTTGCCCCACCTGCAGATCGCCGGAGGAGATCCGGAAGGCGCCGAACCAGATCACCGCGATGCTGGAGAGGTTCATCACGAAGAACACCACCGGGAACATCGTCATCATCCGGCGGCCGATGCGGGTAGCAGTGTCGGCTAGGTCGTGGTTGGCCGTATCGAAGCGAGCCGATTCGGTTGGTTCCCGGACGAACGCCCGAATCACCCGCAGGCCCGAGAGCAACTCGCGCAACACCCGGTTGAGGTTGTCGATGCGGGTCTGCTGGGCCTTGAACAGCGGCATGGTTTGGATGATCAGGATGCCGATGATGCCGCCGAGCACGAGCACCGCCACCAAGATCAGCCAGCTAAGGCCGACGTCCTCGCGCAGCGCCATCGCCACCCCGCCGATCATCATCAACGGGGCGCTGATGATCATGGTGGCGGTCATCAGCACCAGCATCTGCAGTTGCTGGACGTCGTTGGTGTTGCGGGTGATCAGGGTGGGGGCGCCGAAGGAGTTCATCTCGCGGGCGGAGAAGGAAAGCGCGCGGTCGAAGATGGCCTGGCGCAAGTCGCGTCCGAACGCCATCGCTGTGCGGGCGCCAAACCAGGTGGCGCCGATCTGACCGACGATTTGCAGCAGCGAGACGCCCAGCATCACCGCACCGATCATCCAGATGTAGCCGGTGTTTCCGGTAGCCACGCCGTCATCGATGATCGAGGCGTTCAGGGTGGGCAGGAACAGCGCTGCTGTGGCCTGCACCAGCTGCAGGCCCAGGATGGCGGCCAGGAAGCCGGAGTAGGGGCGCAGATAGCGCACCAAAAGGCGGATCATTTCTCTCCTTGGACGATGCCGTGCAGGACGACGGTCGCCATCGATTCAGGGGTCGGGGGAGTGTCACCGGGCGACACTCCGAAGGTGGCTGCGAAAGCCAGGGCGTTGAGCAGTTTGGCGGCGGTGTCGATTGGGACGCTGAGTTGGTCGGCGTACGGCGCCAGGGCGGTGGCGGTAGCGGCGAAGACTCGTAGCCGGCCATCGCCGGGGCCGTGCCGCAGCGGGCCGCCCGGCGGGTGCGGCCGACCGTGGCCGAAGCCGGCGCCAGCCAGATGGGCGAAGAGCGAACGGGTTCGGGTGATCTCGTCGCTGAGGATGGTCAGCGTTGCCGTCACTCGCTCCGCGAGCCGCTGTTCCGCGGGTAGCGCGGCGAGCGCCGCGATGGCCTGGGTGGGTTCGACCGCCGCGGCGATGGCGGCGTGAATGATGTCGGATTTGGTCTCGAAGACGCGAAAGATCGTGCCCTCGGCCACCCCAGCCGCCTGGGCGATCTGGCTGGTGCTGAGCTCTGGTCCGCGCTCCAACAGCAGCGGCAAGGTGGCCTCGACGATCGCCTGGCGGCGCTCGTCTGGGGTCATCGGGGTAGCTCTACTCACCTCGTCAGTATAGTGAGTGAGCACTCACTCACAAGTCGTAGCGGTGCTCACAATTGCGCGCGGGGATGCTGCCGAACCGGTGATCGGCCTAGCCTCGCCGCATGAAGCTGAGCAGCATTTCCGGCGTGGTGGTCCCCGTCCGTGACCCTGAGGTGAGCCGGGACTTCTACCAGCAGCTCGGGTTCCGAACCGGGAACAGCGGTGCCGGTTTCGCCACGGTTTACGTCAACTGGTTCTGGATCGAGTTCGTAGTTGGCGAGCCGACTCCCTCCACCTCGGCCATCGCGGTGAAGGTCGAGGATGTGGAGACCGCCGCTGAAGAATTGGCGGAGTTGGGCCTTGGTGGGCACCTCGTCGGTGGGTACGGACTCACCGGCAACGGGCGAAAGGGAATTCGGGTGGTCGACCCTGACGGCTACCAGGTAGAGCTATTCGTCAAGTAGTAATAGGGAGTTCGCCGAAAATTTTCAGAGTAGGGGCCGATCCGCTGGGCTTGACCAGCGGATATGCTGCCCGTCGTGCGCGCCGAAGACCTACCCCTGATCAACGCACTGTCGACCCCAGCCTTGCATCCCGATGGGAGTCGCGTGGTGGTGGCCGCTACCCGGCCGAGTTTCGCTGCGGACGCCTACATCGGCCAGCTTTGGCTGTTGCGGTTGGACGGTGGCCAACCCCGGCGAATCACTCGTGGATTCCGGGACACTTCACCTGCTTTCTCCCCAGATGGACGCCTGCTGGGCTTCTTGCGAGCGGGCCCGGCGCAGTCGCCCCAATTGGCGATCGTCGACGCCGATGGCGGCGAGCCGATGATCATCACCGACACCAAACTCGGCGTGCGCGAGTTCCTTTTTAGCCCCGATTCCACGAAAGTCGCGTTTATCGCCTCGGTGCCCGCCGACGGCCGCTATGGCACCACTCAGGGTGTGGACTCGGCCCACGAAGACCCGCGGCTGATCAGCGACCTGCAGTATCAGCTCAACGGCGTCGGCTACCTGGCCGATCAACGTCCCCAGGTGTTCGTACTCGACTTGCCCGACCCAGCTGATGAGCCACCGGTGGTGCCGATCGGTCGGGCCGCCCGTGAGGATGCGCAGGTGGCGCTGGTGCCGGCGGCCAGGCAGCTCAGTAACGGCAACTTCGAGCACAGCGGCCTGGCCTGGGACGGTGATTCGGTGATCACCATCTCCTCCCGGCATGCCGAGCGAGATCGGGACTTGCGCGCCGACTTGTTCCGCTTCAGCGCCAGCGGCGGGGAGCCGACCCAACTCACCGACTCCAGCAATGGTCTCAGCGCTCTCGCCTCGCCGGTGGTGGCTGGCGACCAGGTCTTCTTCGTCGGTATCGATCTGGGCGGTACCGGGCTGGACATGGCCGGGGTGAATGCCGGGGTCTACATGGTGCCCACCGCGGGCGGCGAAGTGCGCGTGCTGACCGACCCGGAGACGGTCTGCATCGAAGGATCGCTGGCTCGCGATGGCGATGGCGTGCTGGCTATCGATCAAGTCGGTGGCAGCGGAGTGCCGGTACGGCTGGACGGAACCGGTGAGGTGCAGCGGTGGCTGCTGTCGGGATCGGTGCACGGCCTGGCTGCGGCTTCGGCGGCAAGGGTTGTCACGCTGTCGACCACCACTTCCCCTTGTGAACTGGTGGAACTGAGCTCACCGCTGCACCTACTCACCGCGTTCGGCGCGGCACTGGCCCCGGAGGTCATCGCGGCCTCGGAGCAGTTCGCGACCGCCCCCGATGGCTATCCGGTTCATGGCTGGGTGGTGCGTCCAGCCGGTGCGGGGCCGCACCCGGTGGTGCTGCTGATCCACGGTGGGCCTTTCGCTGCCTACTCGGCAGCCTTCTTTGACGAGGCCCAGGTACTGGCCGGGGCTGGCTATGCCGTGGTGATGTGCAACCCGCGGGGATCGGCTGGCTACGGGCAGGCCCACGGCCGGGTACTCAAGGGCGCGATGGGTGATCTCGATGCGGTTGACGTGTTGGCCTTCCTCGATCACTGCCTGGCCGAAGTGCCGGGGCTGGACGCGGACCGCGTGGGTGTAATGGGCGGCTCCTACGGCGGCTATTTGACGGCCTGGCTGATCTCCCACACTGACCGGTTCACCGCGGCGATTGTCGAGCGGGCCTACCTGGATGGACGTTCGATGGTGGGTGCCTCCGATATCGGCTGGTACTTCCCGTTCGAGTACCAAGGCGAGTTGGCTCAGATCGACCAGCGCTCACCGCTGTACCTGGTGCATCAGGTGAACACCCCCACGCTGGTGATCCATTCGGAGTGGGATCTGCGCTGCCCGCTTTCGATTGCCCAGCGCTACTACGCCGAGCTGAAGCTGCGCGGCGTGGCGGCCGAACTGCTGGTGTTTCCGGGCGAGGGGCACGAGCTGTCGCGCTCCGGCACCCCGGCCCACCGCCTCGCCCGATTCCGGCACATTCTGCAGTGGTGGGAGAAACACCTCTGAGCCAGCCGGAATTGGCGGCGTCCATAGGGTGGCTAATTCGGGCCGCGCCAACGTTCTGGCCGGGCAAACCTCACTAGTCTCGAAGCTTCGAGCAGGCAGCCGCGTGGATGGGGAGGCATTGGTCGTGAAGAACACCGCATGGAGCGAATTTGCTCAGAAGGTCAACCAGGCGCGTATCGATCAGCGCTTGTCGATCAGTTCGATTGCGCGCATTGCATCGGTCCCGAAAATCACGGCGCAGGGCTGGTTGAGCGGCCGCCAACTGCCAACTCCGGCACTGCGCAGGCAATATTTGCAGGTGGTTGAGAGTCTCGGGCTGGCCGCGGAGATGCCGGGTGGCTTGTGGCTGGAGGATTGGGATCAGATCGAGTCACGGCTGCGCACTGCCGGGGCGCCCTACTTGGGTTTGCGACAATTTGAAGTCGCCGATGTGGAGTTTTTCTTCGGGCGGGCTCAAGAAGCCCAACGGCTTGCCGAAATGATCATCTCCCGACGTGAGGAATCAGCTCATGGGGTGATTGCTGTCATCGGCCCGTCCGGCTCGGGGAAGTCTTCGCTGCTCGCCGCTGGACTGGCCGGACGGGAGTGCGCGACCGGAAAGCTGGCCGGTTGGCGGCTGAAGTTCGTCGATTTACTCAGCCCAACCGAGCCAGCCGGCGAGGCCGATCTGGTGGTAGTCGACCAGCTTGAAGACGCGCTGGCGTTGCCCGATGTGCAACGAGCCGCCGCGCTCACCCGGCTGATGCGCTACGCGGGTGCGGGCCTGGTGCTGGTCTCGCTGCGCTCGGATGCCTTCGCCGAAGCCGAGGGCTTCGCGGAGTTGGCGCAGGGATTGGCAAAGCCCTTCCTGCTCTCGCCGCTGACCCGCGAGGATCTGCGCACCGTGATCGTGGCACCGGCCGCCGTGGCCGGCGCGAGTGTGGACGAAGATCTGGTTGAGGTGCTGCTGAATGAACTGGCTCCGGGTTCAATGCGTAGCCGGGTGCACCCAGAGACCTTGCCGCTGCTCGCCAACGCCCTGCTGGTCACCTGGGCGGCTGGCGACGGAGCGCGGCTGACCCTGGCCAACTACCGCAAGGTCGGCGGGGTAGTCGGCGCCGTTGAACTGCTGGCTGAGCAGGTGTATCAGCAGTTCGATCAGGAGGGGCAACTCAGCGTCAAACGGCTCTTCCTGCGTCTGGTGGGCATCAGCAACCACGCCAGAATCCGCCTGGCAGTGCCAGTGAGCGAGGTCGCGGCCACCGTCCAGCCGGTGCTGGACGCCTTCCGCAACGCAAGGCTGCTCACCATCAGCGGTGACCAGGTGCGAATCAGTCACGAGGTGTTGGTGCGGCACTGGCAGCGATTGGGTGATTGGGTCGAGGGCCACGCCGCGGAGTTGGCGGCGCGTTCAGCGTTGCAGCAGGCCGCGCAGCAGTGGCGGAACACTGATGAGGATCCGGAAGCGCTGATCCCGGTCCAGCGCCTAGCCAGCTTCACCGTCCTGGCCGCTGATCCGGGCAAGCGGGCGTTGTTGAGTGGCCTGGAGCGCGAATTCCTCGCTGCCAGTGAGCAGCATTTCGCCTCGGCCCTGGAGCAGGAGCGGCAGACGTCCCAGCGATTGCGGCGGCAGCGCATGGCAGCGCTGAGCTTGGCGCTGGCTTGTTCGGTGCTGGCAGTCGGTGCCGGAATCTTCTTCTTCCGCGGGGAGAGCGTCCGGGCCGAAGCGGTGCAGGCTCGCAACGAGGCGCAATCTCGTCAGGCGGCGATCTCGGCCCGCTCGCTATGGGCCAAATCGCCCAACCTGGCGGCGCAACTAGGGCTGGTCGCCAATGGTTTGGCCGATACCACCGACGGTCGCTCGGCAGTGGTGGCGGCCACCGGCCTTGAGCTGCCATTGCGGCGGCTGGGCGATCCGGAGGCGGTGCTGGCCACCAGCTCGGACGGTGGCCTGGTGGCCAGGGCCACGAGCATGGGCAAAGTCACTTTGTGGCGGGGCGAGGAGATTTTCACCTCGCCCGGCACCACGCTTGCGCTCGACCCTAAGGGCGGACGGTTGCTCACGGTCGCGCTGGCCAAGGTCGGTAGTCGGCTGGTGCTGGCCGTCGGTGGGGCGAACCTGCGCCAGCTTTGGGACGTCACCGCAGATCCGGTGCTGCTGGCCGATCTGGGCGCCTCGGCGACGACGACGGCGATCGCCTTCAGCCCGTCCGGTGGGTTGGTGGCTGCCGGTGATGAAACCGGCGTGGTGAGCCTCTACCGCGTCGATGCGGCTGGCAAGGCCCAGCAACAGGGCCAGGTGCGGTTGGAGCCGACCGCAGGTGTCCCAACCAAGGTCACTTCAGTGGCGCTCTCCGGAGCCGGACGGCTTTACGTGGGCGGCCGGTCCGGATCGATTGACGTCTGGCAGCTGGGGGGCTCGCAGCCCGAAGGGCTACCGGCGGTGCCGACCGTGGCCGGTGCTACGGGGGAGCAGGCAGTGATCGCTTTGGCTTTGGCGATCCGTCCAGACGGCAAGCAGTTGGCTGCCGGGGTGAGCGGCAGTGAGGTGAAGCGCTGGTACATCGCCGAGGCAACGCCTACCGTCGAACCGTCCCTGACGGGCATTGGTGGTTGGGTCAACGCGATCACCTACGCCGCCGACGGTACCCGGCTGGCGGTGGCCAGTTCTGATCGCAGCATTTCGGTCTTCGACGTGGTGAGCGGGGTTCGGGTTCGCCACCTGGTGACCTCAGCAACCCAAACCGGAGCCGGGTTCGCCGCCGGGGGCAGGCTGATTGGGGCCGGAGCCGATGGCACCTTGTCTGTCTGGTCAGCCCAAAGTCCGACCCTGCGCAGTGCCGGCTCGGTGGCCGACCAGCTGGCCACGGATTCAGCCAAGTGGTTGGCCGCCGGCACCGACAGCGACGGAATCTCGCTGTGGAAGCAAGGGGCGGCACCGAAGCAAATGCCCAAACCTGCTCCGCCAGCTCTACCCGAAGGAGACAGCCAAGGCGGCGCGGTCGGCATCGCGCCCAACGGTGCTTTCCTGCTCGGCTCGACGTTGAAGGGGCAGGTGCTGAGTTGGCCGCTGGCTGGCAAGGGTGCCGGGGCTGGGGTCGCCTACGACACCGGTATGCAGGCGCCGGTGACCTACACCGCGATCAGCCGGGATTCGAGCGTGGTCGCGGCGATGTTGGCCCAGGCGGGAATGATCGTGCTGTTCAACGCAGACTCCCGCGGCGCCTTGACCAAGCTGGCTGAGATTGCGGTCGCTAAGCCGCAGCAGGTTGAGTTCAGCAGTGACGGCAAGGTGTTGGTGATCGCTCAGGGCGACAACTCGGTGGCACTTTGGTCAGTGGGCGCTGAGCCCCATCTGCTCGGCGCCGCCAAACTGGATTCGCTGCCCACCACCCTAGATCTGGCCCCGAGTAGCTACCGGGTGGCCGTCGGCCAAGCTGACGGTGAAGTTAGCTTGTGGGAGTTCAGCGACCCAGCTCACCTGACCAAGCTGCGCTCCTGGTCTGACCCGGCGGCCGAGGTGTACTCGTTGGAATTCAGCCCGGACGAGCGCTGGCTGCTGGCCACCAGTGGGGATGACCTGATCAGGGGCTGGGATCTGACCAAATCCGACGCCGAGGCCCAAGTGTCCTTCAACGGCGACTTGGGCCATCCCCTGGACGTGCGCTACCTCGATGGGGGCAAACGTTTTGTGGTTTCCGGCAGCGACGGGACGGTGCGAGTCTGGGAGGCGCGGGTGGCACTGGCTACCGCCAACCTTTGCTCCCGGATCGGCGATCAGCTCACGGCCGGGGAATGGCGCCAACTCGTGCCCGGGGTGGAGCCGCGCGAGGTCTGCTGACGCATCCGTTGGGCTCGGGCGCGGAGGGTCGCGGTTATGTCAGGTCTTGGAAATGGGCGGCGAGCGCCGGGCGTATCGTCGGGGTGAATGAGATTCAGCACCTGATGAATACCAAGGAGAACTGACATGAGCAGCGATGCTCCGCAGATCGGCGCGACCATGCTCGCCGAGCGGTTCTATGCCGCTACCCGCGAGGTGAAGCTGGAACAGATTCCCGTCCCAGAGCCGGGCCCTGGCGAGGTGCTGATCAAGGTGGCCTACTGCGGTATCTGCCACTCCGATCTGTCCCTGATCGACGGCAACTTCCCCTCCCGGGTGCCGGTGATCACCCAGGGTCATGAGGTGGCTGGCACGGTGGCCAAGCTCGGTATTGGAGTGAACCAGTGGCAGGTGGGCGATCGAGTCATCCCTTCGGCGGGCCGGGCCTGCTTGAAGTGCCGCAACTGTCTGCGCGGCAACTTTGCCGCCTGCTTGAACCTGAACCTGATGGCCTTCGCCTTCGATGGCGGATGGGCCGAATATGTAGTGGCTGGGGCGATCGGTTGCACTCGGATTCCCGACAACGTCCCGATGGAGCAGGCCGCGCTGCTAGCTGATGCGGTCTCCACGCCATTCGCCGCAGTGGTGCGCACCGCGCAGGTGCACTTGGGTAATGCAGTCGGCATCTGGGGTGTCGGCGGGGTGGGCACCCATCTGGTGCAGCTAACCAAGCTGGCTGGTGGGGTGCCGATCATTGCGGTCGACATCAATGATGTGGCCCTGGAGCGCGCGCTGCGACTCGGTGCCGATTACGCGTTCCGCTCCGATGATCCCGACCTGTTGGGCAAGATCGCTGAGGCCACCGGCGGACGAATGCTGGATGTCGCTTTCGATGCCGTCGGTATCACCGCGACCGCGCGCCAGGCGGTGGCCAGCCTCGACAGCAACGGCCAGGTGATCACCGTCGGCATGAGCGCTCAGAGCATCGACGCCGGCTCCTTCATGGAGTTCTCGCTGCTACGCAAGCAGATCAAGGGGCATCTGGGCTACCAGGTACAAGACATCGGCATCTTGGCCGAACTACTCAGCCGCGGACGCCTGGACCTGACGGAGTCGATTTCGGAGATCGTGCCGTTGAGCGAGATCCACCGTGGAATCGAGATGCTGGAGAAGAAGACCAACAACCCGATTCGGATCTTGGTCAAGCCCTAGGGCTTGCAGGAGTCAGATTGCTGAGCGGCAATCCGTGCTGCCCAGCGCGACGAGCAGGCCGCCAACGCCGGTAACCTTAGCCGCGTGACTGAGCAGACCGTCGCCAATCCGTCCCTGAGCGAGCAGGAGCAGGTGCGCCACGACAAGCGCGCCCGACTGCTCGACGAAGGCCGTCCGCCCTACGCCATCACGGTGCCGCGCACCCATAGCGCCGCCCAGGTGCACGCGAACTGGGGCCACTTGGTGGCAGGGGATGAGACTCAGGAAGTGGTCAGCGTTTCGGGGCGGGTGGTGTTCATTCGCAATACCGGAAAGCTCTGCTTCGCCACCCTGCAGGACGGCTTCACGATGGCCGAAACTGGCGCCCGGCTGCAGGTGATGCTTTCGCTGGCTGAGGTCGGCGCCGACTCGTTGGAGTCCTGGAAAGCTGATATCGACCTGGGTGACTTCGTCTCGGTGACTGGCCGGGTGATCTCGTCCAAGCGCGGCGAGCTGAGCGTGCTGGCAACTTCGTGGACGTTGGCGAGCAAGGCGCTGCGGCCGCTGCCCACCCTGCACAAGGAACTCGGCGAGGAGACCAGGGTTCGCCAGCGCTACGCCGATCTGGTGGCTCGCCCTGAGGCCCGTGACATGGTGCGGACGCGCGCTGCGGTGACCCGCAGCATTCGCGAGACCCTGCACGCTGACGGCTACCTCGAGGTGGAAACGCCGGTACTGCAGCTGATCCACGGTGGGGCGGCGGCCCGTCCGTTCAACACCCATCTCAACGCGTTCGACATCGACATGACGCTGCGGATCGCCTTGGAGTTGTTCCTGAAGCGGGCCATGGTCGGCGGCGCGAACCGGGTCTACGAGATTGGCCGGATTTTCCGCAACGAGGGCATCGACTCCTCGCATTCGGCCGAGTTCACCATGTTGGAGGCCTACCAGGCCTGGGGCGATCAGTACTCGATCGCAGCGATGACCAAGACTCTGGTGCAGAACGCGGCCGATGCCGCGCTGGGCACCCGGCTGATTGACACCCCGGCTGGCGAGATCGACCTGGACGGCGACTGGGAGTGGCGTCCGGTCTATCCGACGCTTTCAGGCAGCCTGGGTGAGGAGATCACCCCGGAGACTCCGGTCGAGCGGTTGCGGCAGTTCGCTGATGCGCATTCGGTGGAGTACGACCCGGCCTGGGGTGCCCAAAAACTGGTGATGGAGCTGTTTGGTGAACTGGTTGAGCCGTTCCTGATCCAGCCGACCTTCGTGTGTGACTATCCGCCAATCGCCCAGCCGTTGGCCCGGACCCATCGCAGCGATCCGAACCTGATCGAGGCCTGGGATCTGATCATCGGCGGAGTGGAGCGCGGCACTGGCTTCTCCGAACTGGTCGACCCGGTCGTCCAGCGGGAGCGGCTGGTGGCCCAGTCGCTGAAGGCTGCGGCCGGCGACCCCGAGGCGATGCAGCTGGACGAGGACTTCCTCGCCGCACTGGAGTTTGGTGCGCCGCCGATGGGCGGCATGGGGTTGGGCATGGACCGGCTGATGATGCTGCTCACTGGGGTCGGGATTCGAGAGACCATCCTGTTCCCGCTGTTGCGTCCAGGCAGTTGAGCCGGGTCTAGAGGCTGAGGGAGTCGATCAAGGCGCGAACCCGACGCTCCAGTTCGTCGCGGATGCGGCGGACGTCATCGATGCTCTGCTCGGAGGGGTCCTCGACCTCCCAGTTCTCATAGCGCTTTCCGGGGAAGACCGGGCAGGCGTCGCCGCAGCCCATCGTGATGACCACATCGGCGGCCCGGACGGTCTCATCAGTCCATGGCTTGGGGAACTCACCAGCGATGTCGATGCCGCGTTCGGCCATGGCGGTGATCGCCACCGGGTTCACCTGGTCGCCAGGCTCAGAACCGCCCGACCACGCCACCGCGCGATCGCCGGTCAGCGATTGGAAGAAGCCCAGGGCCATCTGCGAGCGGCCGGCGTTGTGGGTGCACAGGAACAGCACCACCGGCTTGCCGTCCTGGTGGAGCCCCTCGATGCGAGCCAGGGCGTGGAGGCGCTGCCGGGCGAACTTCTCGGCGATCAATGGCAGGAACTTCATCACCTTGGCCTGGCTGGAGATCTGCTTGAACGAGCTGGCCAGGAATCGCTCGATGGTCTCGGCGCCGTAGAAGTCGCTGAACTCTTCGGCGAGCTGGCTGGCAGCGTGGCTGAGTGCGAGCCGGTCGTCGGCGCGCAGGCTCTCCCAGGTGTGCTCGGTCGGGGTGGTCATGGTCGTGCTCCTTCGATGCTGGCCGCCAGGCGGGTGACGCGGGCGGTGATGTCGGCAAAGGCAGTTTCGAATGCTTCGGGGTGCTCGGTGAGTGCCGGATCGGGCACCGACCAGTGGAAGGCCTCGGTATCGGTGTCGATGTCTTCGAAGGCCCGGTCACAGACCGCAATGACCAGTTCGTCACCGGTCAGCGTTTCGGCGGCGAGCTTCGGTGCGGCGCTGCGCAGGTCGAGGCCGTGTCGGCGGGCGACTGCGACCGCATTGGGGTGGACGCGAGCGGCCGGGTGAGTGCCAGCCGAGACGACTGGCACCTCGCTCACCGTCCGCCAGTAATACTCAGCCAGCTGGGAGCGGGCGGAGTTGGCTGAGCAGACGAAGGCGACCCGGCTTGGCCGGGGCAGGATGGCTGGGCCCAAGAGTCGGTTGCAGGCTGCCGTGCGAGTGACATAGGTGCGCCGACCGTCACCTTCGGAACGCAACCGAGCGATCAGTCCGGCTTGCTCCAGCACGCGCAGGTGGTGCGCGGCCAGATTCGTGGGCAGCTCCAGGCGGGCGCTCAGTTCGCCTGAGGCGAGGTCTTCGAAGGCCAGCAGATCTACAATTGCGAGTCGATGGGGGTCGCCGAGAGCGGCGTGGGCCCGGGCCCTGGTTTCAAGCTCAGTAGTTGACATCCGGCGTTACCTCCGTGACTATTGACTCAATAGTAGCTGAGATATCGCGCAGATCAACCCCCAGGGGAAGATCGCCAACCTGAAGGAGTCGAGCCCCAATGAGCAAACCAACCGTGCTGTTTGTCTGCATCCACAACGCCGGACGCTCACAGATGGCTGCTGGCTACCTGCGCCACCTTGGTGAGGGTCGAATCGAAGTTCTCTCGGCCGGCTCTGCCCCGGCGGCGTCCATCAACCCTGCCGCGGTGGCCGCGATGGCCGAAGAGGGCATTGACATCGCCGCCGAGCAGCCGAAGATCCTCACCACCGACTCAGTGATTGCCTCTGATGTGGTGATCACGATGGGGTGCGGCGACACCTGCCCGTTCTACCCGGGCAAGCGCTACGAAGACTGGGTGCTCGAAGACCCGGCCGGCCAGGGCATCGATGCGGTGCGACCGATTCGCGACGAGATCCGTCGGCGCGTGGAAGTACTGATTTCCGAACTGCTACCGACCGGCTAAACGGCCTGCTGGCCAGCTACTTCCAGAGCGTGGCGATGCCGAAGGACGCGGCCATCAGCCCCATGCCGATCAGCACATTCCAGCTGGCAAGATCGGTGAAATACGGGATGGTGATGCCCACCGAAGCGGTGAGGTAATAGACGACCAGCCAGATGACACCGAGCAGGCCGACGGTGATGAAGGTCGGCGGCACCCACTGGCGGCTGCCAGGAGCCTTGAGCTTCTTCACCGCTGCCGGCTCGCTAGCCTTGTAGGGCTGCGTTTTGATGGTTGCCGACTTGCGGGTCTTCGACTCGGGCACGGCTCACTCCTCGTTGCTTGTCCTGAACGCTGAACCAGGATATCCCCACCTAGTCCGCCCGCCGAACCCTCAGTGCTAGATCGGGTCGGGAGTACGGAACAATGTAGCCATGGCCCGCATCCTGGTGATCGACAACTACGACTCGTTCGTCTACAACCTGGTGCAGTACCTGGCCCAGATCGGTGCCGAGGTGGAGGTGTGGCGCAACGACGATGCCCGCTTCACGAACCCGGACTGGTCGGACGGCTTCGACGGCATCCTGCTCTCGCCTGGTCCAGGCACCCCAGAAGATGCCGGGGTTTGCATCGAGGTAGTGCGCACTGTCGGCGGACGGGTGCCGATCTTCGGCGTCTGCCTTGGCCTGCAGTCGATCTCGGTGGCCTTCGGTGGGGTGGTCAACCGGGCGCCCGAACTGCTGCACGGCAAGACCAGCCTGGTCAGCCACGACGGCCGCGGCGTCTTTGCCGGGCTGCCCAACCCGTTTACCGCCACCCGGTACCACTCCCTGGCGCTCGACCCGGCGACCGTCCCGGCGGAGTTGGAGGTCAGTGCCACTACTGAATCGGGCGTGATCATGGCGGTGCGGCACCGGAGCCTGCCGATCGAGAGCGTCCAGTTCCACCCCGAGTCAGTGCTCACCGAGGGCGGCTACCAGATGCTGGCCAACTGGCTGGTCACCTGCGGCGACCCCGAGGCGCCGTCCCGGGCAGTCGGGCTGACCCCCCTGATGGCGATCAAGGGCTGAGCCCGCACCAGGCCCCTGATCCTGTCGAAGGGTCGGGCTTCGACGAGCTCAGCCAGCTGGGGGCTTCGACCCTTCGACAGGCTCAGGACAGGCGGGCTCAGCCAGCTGATGTTTGGTTCCTGCGCCCCATCAGTTCCCTGAGCTTGTCGAAGGGTCGTCGCTGGCCTCCTCGGGTGGCTTGCGCCCGCGACCCCGAGAGAGCGTGGGTAGGTCGTCGAATCGTCCATCTATGAGTGCTTCCTTCTTGGCCCGCGACCAGCCGTGGATACGGCGCTCCAAGGCCCAAGCGTCGTCCACTCGCTCGAACTCCTCGGCCCACACCAGTCGCACGGGCAGTCGTTTCGCGGTGTACTCAGCGCCGTGGCCGGAGGCATGGTCTGCCATCCGCACATCCAGGTCTCGTGCGCTGCCGGCGTAGTAGCTGTCGTCCGCGCAGTGCAGTAGGTATGCCCAGGCCATTGCACGATTGTGCGCGAACAGAGCTGTCAGCTTGACCTGGCACCGGGAATCTGTGGACAACTTGGGGCTTCGACCCTTCGACAGGCTCAGGACAGGCAGGCTCAGCCAACTTGGGGGCTTCGACGGGCTCAGCCAACTGGTGTTCAGTTCCCTGGGTCACCAACCAGTTCCCTGAGCTTGTCGAAGGGTCAGCCAACTGTGGGCTTCGACGGGCTCAGCCAACT
>DIVW01000021.1 GCA_002428365.1 Propionibacteriaceae bacterium UBA6122 | reverse complement strand
GGGAACTGAAAAAGGTGCGCCTCAGCGAACTGTCGTCAAGTTGGCTGAGCCCGTCGAAGCCCCAGCAGGACCCTTCGACAAGCTCAGGGAACTGAAAATGGTGCGCCTCAGGGAACTGCTGGTGCTGTTTAGACCAGTTTGCGATCGGTGGCCCAGCGGGTCAGCTGATGCCGGTTCGACAACTGCAACTTGCGCAGCACGCTGGAGACGTGGGTCTCGACGGTCTTGATCGAGATGAACAGCTCCCGGGCAATCTCCTTGTAGGCGTAGCCGCGAGCGATCAGCCGCAGCACTTCGCGCTCACGCTGGCTGAGCCGATCGAGATCCTCATCGATGCTGGCCACATCGATAGCGCCGGAGAACGCGTCCAACACAAAACCGGCCAGCCGCGGGGAGAACACCGCATCGCCTTCGGCCACCCGTCCGATCGCCTCGACCAACTCATCGGCCGAAATCGACTTGGTCACATATCCCCTAGCCCCAGCCCGAATGATCCCGATTACGTCTTCAGCGGCATCCGAGACCGATAGCGCCAGGAACTTCACTCCCGGTTCGACCGCGGTGGCCTGCTTGATCACTTCGGCACCGCCGCCGCCGGGCAGATGGACGTCCAACAGCACCACGTCTGGGACGCCAGCAAGGATGGCCGCCACCGCCGTCGGGACGTCCTCGCCTTCGCCAACAAGTTGAACGCGGGCGCCGATGTCGTGCTTCACGCCGCTGCGGAACATCGCGTGGTCATCGACCACCACGACCCGCCAAGCGGCCTGGCTCTGATTTTCAGTCATCGCGGCAACTCCAGTCTCACTTCAGTGCCCTCTCCAGGTGCGGTCTTGATTATCGCCCGGCCACCGGCCCTTTTGACCCGCTCAGTGATCGAACCGCGCACGCCCATCCGGTCTTCCTCGACCTCGGCCAGATCGAAACCGACGCCGCGGTCGCGAATGAAAACGCTAACCAGATCCTCATCGGTCTCGGTGTACAAGTCGATCCGATCGCAACCAGAGTGCTTAGCGGCATTCACCATGGCCTCGCGCGCGGCCCGCACGACCGCGGTCAGCTCTGGGGTGAGCTCGGTGTCACCGACGCTGACCAACTCGACGTCAACGCCATGGGCGCCTTCGACGTCCAGCATCTCCTCGGTGAGCGCTTCCACCAGGCTGCCAGAGGCGGGCGCCTCGCCATAAAGCCATTGCCGTAGCTCCCGCTCCTGGCGGCGAGCCAAAGCGGTCACCTTCTTCGGATCGGACGCCTGGCGTTGGATCAGCGCCAGCGTCTGCAGCACCGAGTCGTGCAAGTGGGCGGCCATATCGGCCCGGGCGTCGGCGAGCAGGGCGTCCTGGCGGGCCTGAGCCAGCGTGCGGCGCACCCGCAGTATCCACGGCAGGCTGGCCAAGGCCAGACCAGCCGCCGACAAGCCGAGCACCAGCAGCAGCCGACCGAGTTCGCTAAGTCCCGGCTGGTTGAGCAGCAGCACCGCCTCCGCGGCGGCCAGGGCCACCAGGCCGGCCAGGATCGCGACCAACGAAGTCCAATGTGCAATCAGTGGAGCTACCAGGCGGCGCCAACCGGTTCCGCTGCGCACGTCCTTGGTGGAGACCCGATCGGCCTGCCACCAGATCAGCCCCAGCCCGCTGGCCCCAAGGAGCCCGGCCGCGAGGTTGTCCTGCCGCATCCCCCAGCCGCTGATCTGAACCAGCCAAAGCAGCCCAACCCCGACCAAGGCCAGAGCCACCGCCACGCCCAGATCTACCGGACTCAGTTTTCCATCGGATCGTGGACGCAGGCCGGTTCGGGCGTGGGATTCCAGGCCAGGGGCGTCGCGGCGCTCTCGCTGCCCAGGCATCACCAGCCACAGCGCCAGGTAGATCAGCACCCCGACCAGGCCGAGCGCGCCCAGAATCACGAAGATCACCCGCACCACCAGCGGCTGCCAACCAAGTTGATCGGCCAGACCAGCGCACACCCCGCCCACCCAAGCCGAGCTCAGCGGACGGGTAGGGGGCTGCTCGCTGACCACTTCGGTCATGCCGAATCACGCCTGATCAAGTGGCTGGCCAGGATCACCGGCGAAGCTGGTCGACCGCCAGCCAGCAGCTCGATCAACAGCTTGGTGGCTTCGCGGCACAGCTCAGAGGCCGGGTTGGTCATGGTGGTCAGGGTCGGTGTCGTCTGCGTGGCCACCTCGGAGTTATCGAAGCCGACCACGCGGATGTCTTCGGGAACTTGCAGACCGGCCTCGGTTAACACGTGCATTGCGCCAGCCGCCATCAGGTCATTAGCCACGAACAGCCCGTCGAACTTCTCGCCCGCAGCAAGCAGCCGCGCGGCGGCGTCCCGTCCGCCGGCCATGGTGAAGTCGCCGTGCTCGACCCCTGCCGGACTCAAACCGGCCGCTGCCAGTGCGGACCGGAAGCCAGCCAGGCGGTTGGTCCCGGCGGCCATATCCAACGGGCCGGTGATGGTGGCGATCCGCTTACACCCGCCGTCAATCAAGAACTGGGTAGCCTGGCGAGAGGCAGCCTCCTGGTCGATGTCGACGTAGGGCAGGCCTGGGGTCTCCGGGTCGCCGACAAAGACCACCGGGGTACTCAACTCAGCCAATGCCCTGGCCAGGGCTGGCCCGTGATGGGAGACCACGATCGCACCATCGACATGCCCGGAATCGAGGTAGCGCAACATCCGCTCGGCCGGGTGTCCAGGCCCAGCGATAGCGAGCAGCACTTGCACGTCGGAATCGCTGAAGCCTTGCAGGGCGCCGTGGTAGGCCTGTGGGAAGAACGGATCGGAGAACACCCGGTCATCTGCTTCGGGCACCATCACCGCCACCACACCGGTACGTCGGGTGACTAGCGCTCGGGCCGCCCGGTTGGGACGGTAGCCAAGTTCGGAAATCGCCGCTTGCACCTGGGTAACCGTCTCCGGGGCCACCAGGGTGGCGCCGTTCACCACGCGGGAAACCGTGGCTCGAGAGACCTTCGCCAGCTTCGCGACATCCTCAAGGGTCGGCACTTGGCGCTCCGCGATCACCTCATTGACCACTCCGGCGCCCCCTTGTCAAAGCTGTAGCACTCCGGCTCGCACCAACTCCTTGAACCAGCGGGCGCTGGCCTTGGGCAGTCGGCGAAGTTCGGAGTCCACAGCGAGAATACCGAAGCGCTGCTGATAACCGTGCGCCCACTCGAAGTTGTCGACCAAGGACCACACCAGATAGCCGCGCAGATCTACCCCCTCGGCGATCGCCTGCCCGCAGGCCGCAATATGGCCCCGCAAGTATTCGATGCGATCGGAATCCTGGATCTGACCGTCCGCATCAAGCACCTCATCGCCATAGGCGGCACCGTTCTCGGTGATCACCAACCCGACCCCGGCGGGGCCGGTGTAGTCGCGGTGCAGCCAGGTCAGCAGCCCATGCAGCCCGGCTGGATCAACCGGCCAGCCCATCGCTGTCACCGGCAGGTCGCGAGGCAGCGCCCGCGCTTCGGGAGCGGTGATGTGGGGGCTGGCCAGCTGACGTCCGCGAACCACCTTCGGGGCAGCCACCTCGTCCGGGCCGGGCGCCCGCACCACATCGGTGGTGTAGTAGTTGACGCCAAGCAGATCAATCGGGGCCGCGATCGCGGCCAGGTCACCGTCGTGGACCAGTCCCGGCTCCCACCACGACCCCAGGTCGGCGATGACGTCGGCGGGATAGGCGCCGGTAAAGATCGCGTCCAGGAAGAACCGATTGGCCGTGCCATCGATTCGCCGAGCCAGGTCCACGTCCGCAGCCGAGGTTGGGTCGGCTGGGCTGACCGGGGTGAAGTTCAACGTAATGCCAAGTTGCGCGTCGGAGTCGGCTGCGCGCAACGCCTGAGTCGCCAGTCCGTGGGCAAGCATCAGGTGATGCGCCGAGCGCACCGCTTCGGTTGGATCAGTGTGCCCGGGGGCATGCTCGCCAGCCCCGTAGCTGAGGAAGGACGCACACCACGGTTCGTTGAGCGTGGTCCAGATCCGCACCCGATCGCCGAGCACCTTTTGCATGGCCACGGCGTAGTCGGCGAACTTGTTGGCCGTATCGCGGTTCAGCCAGCCGCCCGGCAGGAACTCCGGCAGGTCCCAGTGGTAAAGGGTCAGCCACGGCTCGATGCCAGCGCCGAGAAGCTCATCGGTAAGCCGGGAGTAGAAGTCCATGCCCAACGGATTCACGCTGCCATCAGCTCGTAGCACCCGCGACCAGGACACCGAAAAGCGGTAGGTGTCCAGGCCAAGCTCGCTGATTTGGGCGATGTCCTCGCGATACCGGTGATAGTGATCTACGGCCGTCCCACCGTCGTCGCCGTTGGCGATCGCGCCGGGAACCTGGCAGAAGGTGTCCCAGATCGAGGGCGTGCGGCCGTCGATCGCCGCGGCCCCTTCGATCTGATAGGCCGAGGTGGCCGTACCCCAGCGAAAGGACTCGGGGAAGGAAATGGTGCTCATCCTTTGACAGCTCCTTGCATAATGCCCGACACCAGGTGGCGTCCGGCGAAGGCGAACAGGGCCAGCAGCGGCAGCGTGGCTAGCACGACCCCGGCCATGATCAACGACATGTCTTTGAAGTGGGAGGACTGCAGCAATTGCAGGGCAACTGGCAGCGTCGGGTTCGAGGAGCCGAGCACGATGAATGGCCAGAAGAAGTTCGTCCAGCTGCCCACGAAGGTGAACAGCGCCAGCATCGCCGCCGCTGGCCGCGCGGCCGGCAGCGCCACATGCCAGAAGGTCCGGATCATCGAACAGCCATCGACCCGGGCCGCCTCGATGAGCTCGTAGGGCAGGGCCTCCGAGAGGTACTGGGTCATCCAGAACACCCCGAAAGCGGTGACCATGGCCGGCACGATCACGGCAATCAGCTTGCCGGTCCAGCCAAGATTCGACATCACGATGATCAACGGAATGACGCCGAGCTGAGTGGGTACCGCCATCGTGCCGATCACGAACGCCAGCATCCAGTTGCGGCCGCGGAAGCGCAGTTTGGCGAACGAGTAGCCGGCCAGCGTGGAGAAGAACACCACCGAAACCGCGGTGGCCACGCTCACGATGACGCTATTGCCCAGCGCCGTCCAGAAGCCGATCCCGGAGTTGAGCACCCGGGCGACGTTCTCGAAGAAGTGCTCCTGCGGAATCGGCGATGGCACTGGGTTGCGGGCGATGTCGCCAGCAGTCGAGGTGGAAAGCAGGAAGGCGTAGTAGAGCGGGGTGACCGAGATCAATACCACCACGGCGAGCAGGGTGTAGGTGACCCAGCCCGGACGGCGCGTGCCCCCTTCCATCCGCTGCCGGCGTCGAGCGGCTGCGCGGCCAGCGCCACGTCCGGCCAGTTGGTGGGCGGTTGCCACTGAAGTCATTTGACCAGCGCCTTTCTGTTCGGGCGATGATCGCTGTCGGCGATGCGACGGGTGATCACGTAGTTGATTAGGGCGAACACCACGATGATCACGAACAGCAACCAGGCGACCGCAGCTGAGCGGCCGAGATTGCGCTGGGAGTTCCACCCCAGCTCATAGAGATACATCGTCACTGTCATCCACTCACGGTCCGGCCCACCGAGGCTGAAGTTGTCGAACAGCCGAGGCTCATCGAAGATTTGCAGGCCACCGATCGTTGAGGTGATCACCACGAAGATGATCGTTGGCCGGAGCATCGGGACGGTGACGTTGAAGAAGGTCTGCCAGCGATTGGCCCCGTCGACCACCGCAGCTTCGGTGACGTCGCGCGGAATGGCCTGCATCGCAGCGAGGAAGATCAAGGTGTTGTAGCCGGTCCAGCGGAAGTTGACCATCGTGGCAATCGCGATGTGCGACCAGAAGCGATCGGAGTGCCAACCAATCGGGTCCAGACCAACACTGGTGAGGACGGCGTTGAAGACGCCAGATTCGTCAGCGAACAGTTGGCCGAACACCAAGGAGACGGCCACGGGCGCCACCACATAGGGCACCAACACGCCCATTCGCCAGAAGGTCTTGGCCCGCAGGTTCGCGTTGAGCACTGCGGCGATGCCCAACGCCAGGAAGATCTGCGGCACTGAGGAGAGCAGGAAAATGCTGAACGTGTTGGTGACCGCGTCCCAGAAGCGAGGCTGGGCGAGCACGTACTGGAAGTTCGCCAGACCGATGAAACCCTGGTTGCCAGTGATCAGGCTCCATTTGTTGAGGGCCACCCAGCCGGTGTAGAGCAGCGGGAACAGCCCGACCAGGGCGAACAGCAGGAAAAACGGGGCGATGTAGAGATAGGGAGCGGTTTTCACGTCCCATCGGCTGAACCGTTGGCGCCACGACATCGTGGCCTCCCTTCTAAGTCGAACCCGTGGGCGGGGCTTCCGCTCGCCCCGCCCACGAGACCTAATGGATAGCCGTCAGCTGAGAGCGCCAAACTCCTTCACGGCTTGCGCCCAGGAGACCTCAGCAGTCTGCTTCTTGGTGACATCGACCCGGTTCATGGCATCGGAGAGCACCTGCCGAACGGCGAAGTACTGCGGGCCCTTGAACGGATTCACGGTGACTGCCTTGGCCCGGTCGGCCAGAATCTGGCCAGTCGGGGCGTTGTTGAAGAACTTGTTCGTGACGCCCAACAGATCGGGGCTGTTCAGCGCCTCAACCTGGCTCGGGAAGGTGCCCTTGGCCTTGAAAGCCTTGATCTGCTGATCGGGAGCGGTGAGCCAGGCTGCCAGGTCGCGAGCGGCCTGCTGGTGAGCACCCTGTGCCGGGACGGTGAGGTAGGAGCCACCCCAGTTGCCGCCGCCACCGGGGAAGGTGTTGGCGATATCCCAGCCTTCGACGCCCTTGGCATTGCCCTCAATCACGCCGAGCATCCAGCCCGGGCACAGCATGGTGGCGAACTTGCCCTTCTGGAACGCGCTGGTCCAGTCCGGCTGCCACTGCTGCAGGTGGGCCGACAGCTTGTCGTCCACTGAAGCCTTCAGAATCGAGGTGTACATGTCCTTCACCGGCTGGTTCTGATCCATCGGGATCAGCACCTCTTCGGTGTCAGAGGAGGAGAACGCGTTGGGCAGCTGGTTGATCTGGCCCTGCATGATCGCATCGGCAGAGTCGAACCAGGCGACGCCATTGGACTTGGCGACGAACTGCTTGCCTACGTTGAAGTAGTCCGCCCAGGTGGTGCCCAACAGCTTGGCAACCTCGGCACGGTCAGTGGGCAGTCCGGCCTTCTTGAACAGATCGGAGCGGTAGCAGACGCCCTCGGGGCCGATATCGGTACCGAAGCCGACCAGCTTGCCGTCGGCAGTGGTGGCGGCGCCGGCCTTCCAGTCGAGCCAGCGGCCCTTGACGTCATCGCCGGTGAGGTCCATCAGCTTGTCGGAGGTCTGCATGACGTCGGGCAGCCAGTCGACCTCAATGGCTTCGATGTCACTCAGACCCGAGCCAGCAGCCAGCTTGCTGAAGTAGTTCTCCCGGGCCTCGTTGGAGGTGGCCGCCTTCTTCGGAGTGATGGTGATGTTTGGATGCAGCTTGGTGTACTCCGCGAACAGGTCGTCGTAACCAAACTCATTGAACGTTGCGACAGTCAGGGTGATCTTCTCGTCGCTTGCTGGCGAGCTTGCCGACGGTGCGGCGTTGCTCGAACAGCCTGTAACCAGAAGCGTCAGGCCAGCCAGAGCGGCAGCCCCACGCATCAGAGGTGAACGCATATGTGACTCCTTCGTCGTGGACGGCCGCCATGCCGTCCAGTGCTTGACCGCGAGCATGAGAGCGCTCTTATCGGCTGGCACCATTCAAGATGAAAGCGCTCTCATTGGTCAAGGCGCGTTACTGAATAGTTATCTGCTGTCCCTCGGGGACGAAAGCCAGGCACACCTCAGGGGCTTCCCCGATGGCCTGGCGCACCGCGGTCGCATTGAATGGTGGTGTGCCCGAACAACTCCCCGTGATCAGCCGCCCCCGCGAGGGTGCAGTGTTCGCTGGCGTGTGCGCCGGGCTCGCCCGCCGCATGGGCGTCCAGCCAATCGTGCTTCGGGTGATTGCCGTAGTCACTGCCGTGGCGCTCGGCGGCCTTGGGATCGCTTTGTATGTCGCCGGCTTCCTGCTCCTGCCTCGTGAGGGCGAGCAGTACGGGCCGCTGTCGAAGGCCATTCCCGCGCTGCGCCGCTGGCCCAAAGGGCTCCTGATCGCGCTGGTGGTCGTCGCCAGCATCCTCATCACCTGGGGCACTGGCGGCGGACCGGCGCTGGTGCCGGCGATGGTGATTGGCCTGGTGCTGTGGTTTGGCGTGTTCCGGCCACGGGCCCAAGCTTCGACCAGGGTCGCCGAGCCCACCCCGTTCGAGCGGGCCGCCGACGCCTGGCGCGTCCGGCTGGCCGAACAGCAGGTGCCCGGCTTCGAGAGTGCCGTGGACGAGCCCCGCTGGGAGCAGCCTTACACCGACCCGACCGACCGCTTGGTCTCCGACAGCCAGCCGCTGCTGCCAGCCGTCGCCGAGCCGCCGCGTAGCTGGCGCCTCTGGGGTCTGACGCTGGCATTGGCCGGCCTCGGCACCGGAACGGTCGCCCTACTCGGGCTGGCCTTCGGTCTACCGGCCACTCCGCTGGCCTACTTCGGCGCAATCCTGGCCGCCTTGGGCATCACCGGCTTGGTCGCCGCCAGGTACGGACGTCCACCGCTGCTGGTGCCGGCCATCATCGTCGCCGCGGCCCTGACCGCGACCCAACTGGCGCCCAACACCGGACCAGTCACTGACTACTCCCAGGTCGTGACCGAGGAGGCCCAGCTGCCTGGTGCGGTGAAGCTCTCGGCCGGCAGCGTGAACCTCGACCTCAGCGGCCTCAACCTCACCCGCGATCAAACTGTCACCATCGAGGTCGGGGCCGGCGACGTCCAGCTGAATCTCCCCGACCAGACCGCCAGCACGATCAACTGGCAGGTGGGCGCCGGCGAGGCCAATCTGCTCGGCCAGGGCCAGGAGGGGTTCAACCTCACTGACAGCCTCCGCAGCACCCCGGGCGGGGCCACCGCCGGGCCGGTGCTGACGATCAATCTCAAGCTTGGTGCTGGCAGCCTGGAGGTGAAGCCGTGAAATCCGACCGCGTCGCGTTCGCCTTCGGAGTAGTCGCCCTGGCCTTTTCGGGGCTGGCCCTGTGGTCGAACTACGGCCAGATCGACTGGCGGATCGCTGGCCTGCTGGCCCCGGTCTGCCTGGTTGTGATCGGGGTCGGCATGCTCCTGCTCACCAAGACCCCCAACTGAGTTTCTAGAAAGGAACAACAATGAAGGAACAACTCACTCGCTCAGCCACCGACAAGATGATCGCCGGAGTCTGCGGCGGTGTGGCTCGCTCGTTCGGCATCGACGCCAGCCTGGTGCGGATCATCTGGGCCGTCCTGAGCGTCTTCTTCTTCGTCCCCGTCGTGCTCTACGCCGTGTTGTGGCTAGTGCTCCCCGTGGACGGCGAAGGCCCTACCGGCTTCGATGACGTGAAGAACGCGTTCAGCAGCAAGCCGCCGCAGGCCTGATCATTCCCACTCGATGGTGCCGGGTGGCTTGCTGGTGACGTCCAGCACCACCCGGTTCACCTCGGGCACCTCATTGGTGATCCGGGTACTGATCCGCTCCAGCAGCTCGTAGGGCAGTCGGCTCCAGTCGGCGGTCATCGCATCCTCGCTGGAGACCGGACGCAGCACGATCGGGTGCCCGTAAGTGCGGCCATCGCCCTGCACGCCCACCGAACGGACGTCGGCGAGCAGCACCACCGGGAACTGCCAGATTTCGCCGTCCAGCCCGGCTGCAGTGGTCTCTTCGCGGACGATCGCATCAGCGGCCCGCAGGATGCGCAGCCGTTCGGCGTCCACCGCACCAACGATGCGAATGCCCAACCCGGGGCCAGGGAACGGATGACGCCCCACGATGTGTTCGGGCAACCCAAGCTGGCGGCCAACTTGGCGCACCTCGTCTTTGAACAGGGTGCGCAGCGGTTCGATCAGCTTGAACTGCAAGTCATCGGGCAGACCGCCGACGTTGTGGTGGCTCTTGATATTGGCCGCGCCCTCGCCGCCGCCAGATTCGACCACGTCGGGGTAGAGAGTGCCCTGCACCAGGTAGTCGATCGGACCCTCGTCGTTGATCTGGCGGGCGGCATCTTCGAAGGTTCGAATGAACTCCCGGCCGATGATCTTGCGCTTGGTTTCCGGGTCGCTGACCCCGGCCAGCGCACCCAGGAAGCGGTCGACCTCATCGGCCACGACCAGCTTCACCCCGGTGGAGGCGACGAAATCTTCTTCCACCCGCTCAGCTTCGCCGGTGCGCAGTAGGCCGTGATCGACGAAAACGCAGGTGAGCTGCTCGCCGATCGCCTTCTGCACCAACGCGGCTGCGACTGCTGAATCGACACCACCCGACAGTGCACACAGCACTCGGGCGTCCCCCACTTCAGCTTTGATGCGGGCAACTTGGTCTTCAACGATGTTGGAGGAGATCCAGGTGCGCCGACACCCGGCGATCTCCCACAAGAAGCGCTCCAGCACCCGCTGGCCATACTCGGAGTGCAGCACTTCGGGGTGCCATTGGACGCCGGCCAGGCGCGATTCGGCGTTTTCGAAGGCCGCGACGGTGGCCCGCGGCGAGCGGGCATTCACCCGGAAACCGGCCGGGGCTGCGGTCACCTCGTCGCCGTGCGACATCCAAGCGCTAAGGGTGGGCGGTAGGCCGTCCAGCAGAATGCCGGCGTCCAGCACCTCAACCTGGGTGCGGCCGTATTCGCGCTGCCCGGTTTGGGCGACGGTGCCGCCGAGGGCCTGAGCCATCGCCATGAAGCCGTAGCAAATGCCGAACACCGGAACGCCCGCTTCGAGTAGGGCGACGTCGAGTTGCGGAGCGCCTGGCTCATAGACCGAACTCGGCCCGCCGGAGAGGATCACCGCTGTCGGCTGCTTGGCCAACAGGTCGGTGACGCTCATCGTGTGCGAGACGATCTCGGAATACACCTGGGCCTCGCGGACCCGGCGGGCAATGAGTTGGGCGTACTGGGCGCCATAGTCGACAACCAGCACCAAATCGTGTTCGGCGCTCATGGGGCACGATTCTAGAGGTGGAACGCCTGCTCAGATTGCAGGGCCCAGGTGGCCTCCGCGCAGCTCACGGGGACGGTTCCTACTAGCGCAGCACCTATTGGGGACGGTTCCAACTTGCGCAGCTCCAATTGGAACCGTCCCCAACTAGCGCAGTTCATGTCCGTCCCCATGAGCAGCTCACCGGAACCGTCCCCATGAGCAACCCCCGCCACACGCTTGCCACGGCTCCCAGCAATCGAGACGATGCGCAGGTGGAGATTGATTGGAAGGGCATCGCGAGTTCGGCGCGAGCGATCAGTGGCGGTCAGGGCGAAAACATCTTGTTGCTGGTCACCGACAGTCCCGTCGAGTTGGAGCGGCTGAATGAGCTGATTCCCAATGAGGACGGCGAGTTCCCCGCCAACGGCAAGTGGTTCGCCGGGCCCGGCGGCTGGCTACTGCTCATCGAGGCCAGGTCCGTGCCAGTCAAGCCACGCCTCGAAGAACTCGCCCAAGCGCTCCACCGGGCCGGAATTGCGGGCACGCTGACCGGCGCAAAACCGTTCCGCCGGCCCGCCTGGTCGCGACCGATCGAAAACCTGCCACGCTGGCGTGCATTGCTCAACTACCGCCAACTACCGCAATACGGGCCCTACGACGGCCCCGGCTGGACGTGTGGAACCGAGCTATTGGAACGCGTCGTGGATCACATGATTGATTGGGCCACCACCGACGAGGCGCAACTCACGGTCTCAATCAACCTCAAAGCCCGCTTCCCCTTCGACCAACCCACCGCCAAAGCGGTGTTACGGCGGGAGGCAGAGACCCAGTCGGTGGCCAGCGCGACCGCTTACAACAAGACCGATAATCAGCTCCGCGGGCTCAAGATCTCTACCCCGGGCCGCACCCAGATGTCCGTGGTGCCCGCCCAACAGGAGTGGGTGCCCATCATCGACAACCTGCGCACCGCCATGCGCACCGCACCCCTCGACCAGCTCAGCATCGCGATGATCCACCATCACGGCGATTTCCTGCATACCGAGCGGCCCGACTACGACCATCATGTTTACCGTAGCCACCCAGAGCTCTGGGACACCTACACTCCCGAACCCTGCGGGATCCAAATCCTCACCGACAAACACCTCGCCAAAGCCAACAACCTCGACGACTGGAACACCACCCGCCTCAACGAACACCTCTACCTCGTCCAAGCCAAAGACCTCAGCCCCTGGTACAGCCAACCCCTTAGCTATTACGACACCCCAGAGATCGAAACCACCACCAAAGCCAGAGCCGACTTCGGCGACATGGTCTTCACCCATAACACCGCCACCCAACTCGGCATCACCAGACCCCCACGGAATACCCAGCAGTAAGGCGGCTCTTCGACCCCACAACCGCAACAACCCTCAGATCACCCGACCGTGCTTTCGGCCCGGCAGCCGTCCCAATGAGCAGCTCGGGGTGGGTGCGAGGACTGCTCACATTGCAGGATCAGCTTGACCACGGGCTGGACGCCGCTGCTAGCCTTCCGCCATGACCTCGACGAGCGCCGCACTCATGTGTTGCTGCTGCCTGCCGTCGATGGCGCGTTGTCGAATGTGCTGACCCAGCCTCGATTCGCACCACCACCTGGTTTTCACCAAACCACCGCCGCTCCACGTTTGGATTCGGCACAGCCATACCCATCACCGCCCCTAGCTAGGGCAGCTTCGCAGCAGCAACACCGCATTCACTAGGAGAAACAATGTCCCTGCATCCCGACACCCTCGCCGTCCACGCCGGCCAGGAGGAGGCCGATTCGGCCACCAACGCCCGGGCAGTGCCGATCTACCAAACCACCAGCTACGTCTTCGACGACACCGAGCACGCCGCCGACCTGTTCGCCTTGCGGACGCCGGGCAACATCTACACCCGGATCATGAACCCCACGACCGACGTCTTCGAAAAGCGGATCGCCGCCCTGGAAGGGGGTACGGCGGCGCTGGCCGCCGCGTCGGGGATGGCCGCGATCACCTTGGCCCTGCTGACGATCACCCGGCTGGGCGACGAGATCGTCGCGGCAAACAACCTCTACGGCGGCACCTACCAGCTCTTCCATTACACCCTGCCGAAATTGGGACGGAAGGTCACCTTCGTCGATTCGGGAAATCCCGCGGCCTTCGCAGCGGCGATCACCGACCGGACGCGGGCCCTCTATGCCGAGACGGTCGGCAACCCCAAGCTGGATGTTCCGGACTTCGCGGCGATCAGCCGCATTGCCCGGGGGGCCGGCATCCCCTTCGTCGTTGACAACACGATCGGCATCGGTCTGGTTCGGCCCCTCGATCACGGCGCGGATATCCTGGTCGCCTCGGCGACGAAATTCATCGGCGGCCACGGGACCTCCATCGGCGGTGTGATCGTCGACGGCGGCACCTTCGACTGGGGAAACGGCAAATTCCCCGAGTTCACCGCCCCGGACCCGTGCTACCACGGTCTGAAGTTC
>DIVW01000028.1 GCA_002428365.1 Propionibacteriaceae bacterium UBA6122 | reverse complement strand
GGCCAAGGAGCGCCAGGCGAAGCCGGCTGGCTACATCTATGACATCTGCGATACGTCGGCTTGCCAGGTGTACAAAGACAACTCAACCCGGTACGCCAGCACCGACGCCGCGATCGCAGCTACCGCCAACAAGGTGGTGCTTTACAAGGGAGCCCTCGCGCTGACCCAGTTCTCCAGTTCGAACGGCGGCTGGGCCGCCAGCTACATCGGGCTGCCCTATCTCTCGGCCAAACAGGATCCCTACGATCCGGTGCGCACCTGGACCAAGACAATCACTGCATCCTCACTGCAGAAGGCCTACCCCTCGATCGGCACCTTCACCACGATCCAGGTGACCACCCGTACTGGAGTCGGCCCCTTCAACGGTCAAGGCCGAGCCCTCCTGGTCAAGATCAGTGGCACGGCCGGCTCCGTCACCGTCAGCGGCGGCAGCTTCAAGTCGAAGTTCGGCCTGAAAGAGACGCTTTTCTCCTTCACCACGTCTGCGGTGAACACCGCCGCCAAGTAGTGAGCAGTTAGACGCTCAGCCCTGCTGGGTGATCCTGCGGTGCACGTCGTCCAGGTCGATGTCGGGTTCGCGCATCATCAGGCCGGCCATCCCGGGACGGTCGGCGTACCGCGGAATCAGGTGAGCGTGCAGGTGGAAGACCTCCTGGCCGGCCACCGCCCCTGAGTTCAGCAGCACGTTGAGCCCGGCCGCGCCCAGCTTCTCGGTGAGCAGTTGGCCGGTGGCGTTGATGGCGGGCGCGATCTCGCTGAGGGCCTCCGGCTGGCTCAACACGTCAACGACATGCCGCCTGGGCACGACCAGCGTGTGGCCAGAGTGCCACGGACTGATGTCAAGAAAGGCGACCGCAGCGTCGTCGGCATAGATCTGTCGGGACGGAATATCACCGGCAATGATGGCGCAGAACAGGCAATCCATGCCCCTCAGCGTACGGCGAACCCGGCCTCTGCCAGGCCAGCTTTCACCTCGGCGATGGTGAGCGTGCCGTAGTGGAAGACGCTGGCAGCCAGCACCGCATCAGCCCCGGCCTGAGCCGCGGCCACGAAGTGTGCCACTGTGCCAGCACCGCCGGAGGCAATCACCGGTACATCGACGACCGCCTTGACCGCCTCGATCATCTCCAGATCGAAGCCGTCGGTGGTGCCGTCGGCGTCCATGGAGTTCAGCAGGATCTCGCCAGCGCCGCGTTCAGCGGCTTCCCGCACCCAGGCGATCGCGTCCAGGCCGGCTGCGCGCCGGCCGCCGTGGGTGGTGACGCCGAAGCCAGAAGGCTGACCGGCCTCGCGCCGGGCGTCCAGAGACAGCACCAGCACCTGGTTGCCGAAACGTGTAGTGATCTCGTTGATCGCCTCGGGACGACTGATGGCACCGGTGTTGATGCCCACCTTGTCGGCCCCGGAGCGCAACAGCGTGTCGACGTCTTCGACGCCGCGCACTCCCCCGCCGACGGCCAACGGGATGAACACCGTCTCCGCGGTCCGGCGCACCATGTCGTAGGTGGTCGCTCGGCCAGTCGCTGATGCCGAGATGTCGAGGAAGACCAACTCATCAGCACCTTCGGCGCCATAGGTCGCGGCCAACTCAACCGGGTCACCGGCGTCGCGCAGGTTTACGAAGTTGACGCCCTTGACGACCCGTCCGTCATGGACGTCCAGGCACGGAATTACCCTGATGGCCAGCGTCATGGGCTCAGGTTATCCAACCCGGACGGACGCGCCCAGCGGCGTCCGGCCCACCAGGAGTGGACGCTCACAGCCCCGGCAGGCGCGGAAAGCGTCGCAGCTTGGAGTTGCGGGCGTAGAAGCCCCAGCCACGCTTGAACCAATGCCCGACGATCGGCAGGTTGATCGCGAACTGCCGCTTGGTGCTGCGGTAGACCAACACCCCGCCGGAGCCGGTATCCATCAGACACAGAATGGACACATGCTCGGCGTAGCCGATCCGGTCGTTGAGGCCTTGGGCAGCCTTGATTATGTTGTGCGCTGCGGCATGGGCCATCGCTTCGGCGACGTGGCCCTGTTTGGCCCGCCACTCTGGTCCAGCCAAAGCTGCCACGTCGCCGACGGCGTACACATTCACGGTGCCCTCGACCAGGGTGTTGGCATCGATCTTCACGAACCCAGCTTCATTGGTCGGCAGGCCCGACGCGGCGATCACCGGCAGCCCTACCGCCCCAGGAATGAACAGCGTCAGATCTGCACCCAGCTTGGTGCCGTCCTCGAAGCTGATCCCATCGGCGGCAAATCCGGTGATCGGCGATCCCACCTGCTGGTGGATTCCGCGTGCCCCCAGCATCGGACCGATCTTGGCCAGGGCCTTGGGGCCCATCCGTTGCCCGGGAGTGGCCATCGGTGCGAAGAAGGACAACTCGTAGCGGTCCCGCACGCCCTTCTTGCGCAACAGGTGGTCGATGTTGAACAGAATCTCGAATGCCGGGCCGCCCCGCATCGCCGAGCCATCCTTTGGGTTGCCGCCGAAGCCAACCGCGATTCGTCCCTCACCTCGACGCAGCAGCCGATCCAGCTGATCGCGAATGTCGATCGCCGCGTCCGGCCCAGCGCACAACGAGCGAGTGTGTTCGACGCCGGGCGGCTTCGGCTTGCCAGCGCCGAGAGCGATCACCAGGTAGTCATAACTCAGAGTCTGCCCGCCGAGCACCACCGAGTTGGCGTCGGTCTCGATGCTGGCGACCGAATCCACCAACACCTCAAAATGGTTGACCCGGCCAAGCTCGGCCAGACTCACCCGCGTTCGGGACGTGGGAATGGCTCGGGTCGGCGTCCAAATCGTGATCGGGAAGAGGTGCAGGAAGTCCCGCTCGGAGACCAGCGTCACCCGAAATCGGCCAGACTTGGCCAGCCCGATCGCAGCCTCCACTCCCGCGAAGCCGCCACCCAGCACCACTGCGTGGTGTTTGCTGGAGAAGTCCTGAGCTGCCATCTGATTTGAGCCTTCCGTTGCTGCGTCCCAGACGCACGCGACATTGCCGACACTGCCGTGCCAGCAGGTTCAGGAGTCTGGCCCGGCCTCGGGCAACCCAGCAAGCTTCTTTGCCGATCTGGCAAACTGGGTCCGTGTCAGATCCATCGGACTTCGCCCTTGCCAGCGTCGGCCCCCGCCTGAAACGGCTACGCAACCGCACCGGCGCCACCTTGCAGCAATTGGCCGAGCAGACCGGGATTTCGGTCAGCACCTTGTCGCGGCTGGAATCCGGGCAGCGACGACCAACCCTTGAACTCCTGCTGCCACTGGCCAAGGCCTACCAAGTGTCGTTGGACGATCTCGTCGGTGCGCCGGCCACGGCCGATCCGCGCATTCACCCCCGACCGGTAGTTCGCAACGGGGTCACCTGGATGCAGTTAGCCAAGAACCCCGGCGGGCTGAACGCTTTCAAGCAGGTCTTGCCGGTGGAGCCAGCCAACCCCGCCCCACGGGAGCTTTGTTCCCACCAGGGCTACGAGTGGGCCTACGTGCTGCACGGCCAACTTCGGCTAACCCTCGGCGATTCCGACTACCTGCTCAACCCCGGCGAGGCCGCCGAATTCGAGACCATCACCCAGCACGGGTACGCCAACGGCGGCAGCATCCCACTGGAGTTGCTGATCATCTTCGGCGGTCAGGGCGAACGGGTGCACCTCCGCGTCCGGGGAACCGGACGGACGCCGTCCCGGGCGGCTCGGGCGGCTCAGTCCTCTAGCGGCGCGGCGTCTACCACGCCGCGCCTGGCCCGGTAGACCACCTCTTTGGCCATCCCTCGCAGTGGGCCAGCACCGGCGGCATCAGCGACCTGTCCGGCCGCGTCGATCACCTGGCGGGCCCAGCGAACGAAGTCACCGGCAGTCAGATTCGACATAGCGAGCACATCGGCAAGTTCAGCCCCGCCAACCCAAGCATGGATTGACTCGGCGAAGCCGATCTCCGGTTCAGCATGGCTGGGCAGCCGATGGTCCCGTTCAGTGAGGCAGACCTCGCGCCAAACCTTGCGCAGCCGAATCTGGGCGTCTTCGCTAGCCCGATCCGGCATCCGGGCCGGATCGCGGCGATCACCGCGCGCCTCGAAAACCAGGGACGAGAGCACCGCAGCCAACTGCGGGGCGCTGAGGTTGTCGAAGACCCCAGAACGAATCGCCTCAGCGGTCACCAGATCCAGCTCTGAGTAGAGCCGCGACAGCATCCGGCCAGCCTCAGTGACCTGTTTGCCACCATCGGGGCTGAGATAACCAAGCGACTCCAAAACCGAGCAGATGCGGTCGAACCGCACCGCGATGGTGTTGGTGCGCCGCTCAGCCTGGGCATTGATGCCGTCGTTGTCGCGCTCGGCCCGCAGCGCCGATTCGGCATAACGGGCGTGGTTCTCCCGATCGGGGCAGGCGTGCACCGGGTGCCTGCGCAGCTCAGCGCGAAGTTCGCTCACCCGAGCCATCGCATCGGCATCGGCTGCTGCCGGTGCGACCGGCGCGTTCAGGGAGCCGTCGTCGATGCGTTGGCGTAGGGCCACGGCCAGATTGCGCCGCGAAGCCGGTGAACGCAGGTCGAAGTGTTTGGGCACCTTCACCCGTCCGGCCATGGTGGGCGGCTCGGGGAAGTCCACAATCGAAAGCTGCTTCACCTGGCGGTCCACAGTTAACACCGTCGGCCCGCCACCGGCGCGGCCCAACTCCACCACCACTGCCCAGCCTCGGTGACGTTTGCCCGGAATGTCGATGATGTCGCCCACCTGCAGGGCCGCCAGCGCGGTTAGGGCTTCGGCCCGCCGATCAGATCGCCGTAGCCGGGCGGCTTCAGCCTCGGCAGCCGAGATCCTGCTGCGCAGGCGGAAGTACGCCTCGGCGTCACCCAACTCACACGCCGCCTGCGCCCAGTCCTCAGTGATCCGCGTCCGGTTGTGTGCCATCGAACGGGCCAGCCCCACCACTGAACGGTCGGACTGGAACTGGGCAAATGACTGCTCCAACAGGCCACGGGCGCGCTCGCGGCCAACCGTGCCCACCAGGTTCACCGCCATGTTGTAGGTGGGCGCAAAGGAAGAACGCAACGGATAGGTGCGACGCGAGGCCAGCCCGGCCACTGCCCGTGGATCGAGTCCGGGCTGCCAACACACCACCGCGTGGCCCTCAACGTCGATCCCGCGTCGGCCGGCGCGTCCGGTGAGCTGAGTGAACTCGCCGGCGGTTATGTCGGCATGGGTTTCGCCGTTGTACTTCACCAACTTCTCCAGCACGACACTGCGGGCCGGCATGTTGATGCCAAGCGCGAGAGTCTCGGTAGCGAAGACCACCTTCACCAACCCGGAGACGAAGCCTTCTTCGACCGCCTCTTTGAACGCGGGCAGCAGCCCAGCGTGATGCGCAGCGATCCCAGCAGTGAAGGCGGCCACGAAGGAGTCGTAGTCAAGGGCAACCAGATCCAACGGGCTCAGGCTCGCGGTGTGCCGGGCGGCGATCTCGGCCAACTGGGCGCGCTCGTGGGCATCAGTGAGCCGCAGCCCGGAGTTCATCAGCTGCCCCACTGCGGTGTCACAGCCCAACCTGGAGAAGATGAAGAAGATCGCCGGCAACAATCCCTCGGCCGCCAACCGCTCGATGGTCGCGTCACGCCGCGGCATCAAGTGGCGCGAGGCGTCCATCTTTGACCTGGCCGCGGCGCCGCCGTACCGCCCCGAGCCGTAGGCCACATCCCGGCGCCCGTTACCGGAGCGGCCGCGCGGACGGCGGCTGTCATCACGCTGGGTGCGGGATTCCTCCTTGGCAATCCGCAGCAGTTCGGGGTTTACCTCTTTTCCGGCGAACAACTCCAGCAGCCGCCGACCCACCATGACGTGTTGGTACAGCGGCACTGGACGGCGCTCAGTGACCACCACTTCGACGCCCCCACGAACCTCATCAAGCCAATCGCCGAACTCCTCGGCATTGCTCACGGTCGCCGACAGCGCCACCACCTGCACCGAATCGGCCAGCGAGATGATCACTTCTTCCCAGACTGCTCCTCGGGAGCGATCAGCCAGATAGTGCACCTCGTCCATGACCACGAAGCCCAGCCCGCCCAGGGTCGGCGAGCCGGCGTAGATCATGTTGCGCAGCACCTCGGTGGTCATCACCACCACCTGGGCATCGGCGTTGATCGAGGTGTCGCCAGTGAGCAGACCAACCGCGTCTTCGCCGTGCCGAGCGCAGAGATCATGGTATTTCTGGTTACTCAGGGCCTTGATCGGGGTGGTGTAAAAACATTTTCGGTGCTGCTGCAAAGCCAGGAAGACCGCGAACTCCCCCACTACGGTCTTGCCGGCACCGGTCGGCGCAGCGACCAATACCCCGCTTCCGGCGGCGAGGCGCTCGCAGGCGGTTACTTGATACTCGTCCAGAGCGAAGGGGTAACCAGCGGCGAAGTCGGTGACCGCGGTCATTGTGGTCCTTGCACGTAAATGCTCAACGCATCGCGCACCGCGCGCACCGTCACCGGGACGGGGCCGAGTTCCTCCCCATCAGCCATCGCATAGAGACCGTCGCCGTCCAAGACCACCTCTTTGGCCCGCAACAGCTCCGCCGCCGGGTCCTTGACGAAGCCGCCGGTGAACATCGACGGCAACAGCCGCAACAAGGTGGCCCGACTAACCGGATTGATCACGGTGAGATCGAGGAGGCCGTCGTTCAGGTCGGCATTGGGGCAGGCCTGCATGCCGCCTCCGTAGTAGGCGGCGTTTCCGACGGCGATGAACATCGCGGTCTGCTCCCGCGGGACGCCGTCCACGATCATGCGATAGGCCAGCGGCTCGAAGCTGCGCAACTCGGCGAGGGTGGCCACCACATACTCCAGGCCGCCATAACTGCGCTTCATCTGGTCGGCTCGGTAGCCGACCCGACCGTCGAACCCGGTTGAGACGATGCAGCCCACCCAGCGATGTTCGCTGCCGTCGATCAACTTGCCGGTAACCGATGCCAGATCGATCCGGCGCAGGTGCCCGGCGAGGATGGTCTGCACCGCGGCCAGCGGATCGGTACCAACCCCAACGCCGCGGCAGAAGTCGTTGCCGCGTCCGCCCGGAATCACCCCAAGGGGCACCTGGGTTTGGGCGGCGGCGTTGAGACCGAGGTGCATCATGCCGTCCCCGCCCATCACCACCAACGAGTCACGGCGGCCATCGACACCTGACTCCTCAGCGGCGGCCACCACCTCTTCGCAGTGTCGCTTTGAATCTGCCCAGTCAGTGGTCCTGATCACCTTCAGACTGCCGCCCGGCAGACCGGCCACCAGAGCTGCGGTCACCGAGGGCAGCAGTTTCGCCGCGCGTCCGCGGCCAGCCGATGGGTTCACCACCAAGGTCAAAGTAGCGCCGTCGTGGAGCTGGCTCATGCGGCCACCTCCGCCTTAGCCAAGGCTTTGGCCTTGCGTCGATCGTTGATGTGGCAAATGACCTCGGCGATCAGGTACAGCACCGTCATCGGGATGGCTAGGGCAAGCATCGAGAACGGGTCACTGGACGGAGTCGCCGCCGCGCCGAACACGAACGTGGCGAAGATCACATAGGTGCGGTACTTGCCCAGTTGCTTAGCGCTGACCACCCCGATCAGGTTGGCGCCGACGATCACCACCGGCATCAGAAAGCCCAGCCCGAAGACCACCATCAGTTGCAGGGTGAGCTTGAGGAACTCGTTAATGTCCAGCAGGTTGGTCACCGGAACGCTGGACGGAGTGAAGGCCAGCATCACCGAAATGCCTTGCGGCAAGATGTAGTAGCCGATGGCTACGCCCAGCAGGAACAGCGGGATCGCGGCGGCGAGAAAGCCCAGCGCATACTTCTTCTCTTTGGCCAACAGCGCTGGTGCGATGTAGGCCCACAGTTGGTACAACCACACGGGGCTGGACAGCACCAGACCGGCCACCAAGGCGATCTGCAGGATCAGCATGAAGGGCGCGGTCACCCCGCTGATCACCGTGGTCGGGTTCAGGTTCGGATTGCTCTGCTTGAGCATCTCGGCTGCTTGAAGGTAGGGCCGCATCATCAGCAGGTAGAGCTCTTGGTACCAAATCCCTGAGGCAGCAGCCGCCACGATCAGCCCGAGCGCGGCCACGATCAGCCGGTAGCGCAACTCGCGCAGGTGATCGGCGAGCGTCATCACTCCGCCGGGGGTTGGCTTGGGCGGCCTCAACCAGGAGAACCGCGAAGTACCTTTCGCCATCGTCGGATTCAGACCGACTCGGGCTTGGGCTTGGGCTCGGGGTCGGGCTCGGGCTCGGCAGGCACTTCGACGTCCGGGTTTTCACTGAGCACCGCGTCGTCGTCGGAAAGGACAGCCGCTGGTTCTGCCTCGACGATTGGCGCCTCCTCCTCGGAGGCCCGGTCAGCAGGCGCCGCGCCGACTTCCTGCTTGAACTCGCGAATCGAGCTGCCCACATTGCGACCAACCCCGGACAAGCGGGCACCGGCGAACAGCAACAGCGCGATCACCACTAGGACCGCCCATTCCCAGCCATTTGGCATTACCGCCTCCTTCGTCGCCGCGCCACGCTAGCTCTTCGAATCCACTTCCGGCATGGGCTGAATCTGATTGAGCAGGTCGGCGAACTCCTCAGCGCGTTTGGCCAGCATCTCCAGTTCGCTGAACAGATCGGAAGCTTTGTGCCACAGCCAGACCGCGTAGCTCACCATCGTGATCAGCCCACCCAGGGCGATCAGGCCGAAAAGCAGTACCCAGTTCATGATTCCGCCACCCTACCCCGCACCGTAGGCGGCCAACGCGTCGGCGGCCGCCTTTCTGGCTGAGGCGGCGGCCTCGTCCGGAACGATGTCGCGCAAACCGCTGCCTAGGCGAAGAATCAACGCCCGCAGCCAGGCCGGGTCAGCGACCAGCAGGTCCACCTCCACCAACTCGGCCGAACGCCGCACGTCCACCACCGGGATGTACTCGGTGATCCAGGCGGCCTCCGGAGCCAACCCCAGTTGCACCGGCATCGCCTGGGCGCTGCTTTCCAACCAGCCAGGTCCGAATTCGGGCGGCTCGCCCAACTCGCCGGCCGCGATACCGGTAGCCCGCACCGCGTTGATTCGATCGAGGCGATAGGTCCGCCAGCCACCCCGTTCGGGGCTCCATGCCTGCAGGTAGCCGTAACCGTCACGGACCAGGAGCCGAGCTGGCGCCACCTGTGGAACCGAGGGTTCCAAGCCGGAATCGGTGTAGTCAAACTCGACGAACTCGCCCGCCTCAATCGCCGCGGCCAGCTCGTCACGGACGCTGTCCGGGCCGCCAGCAACAGCAACTCGCGGTAGCGCCGTCGCCCCCGAGGCCGCCTCCAGTTTGGCCAGCGCGCTCTCTACGCCATCTCCTGCCCGAGATCCGGCGAGTTCCCGTACCGCGCGCAGCGCCACCAGCAGGCTCAGCGCCTCGTCAGGGGTGAATCGCATTGGCCGGGAAAGGTAGTCCGCATTGGAAAGCCGGATCCGACCGTTGGCGTTCAGGGCGTCCATATCGATCTCGATCAGGTCACCGGGCAGGCCGCCAGGCAGCCCGCAATACCAAAGCACATCGAGGTCGGCCAACAGTTGCTTGGTGCTGACGCCGAAGGTGCCAGCAGTGGTTTCCAGGTCCGCATCGGGGTGAAGTTGAAGGTAGGGCACCAAGGCGAGCAGCCGGGCGACCTGATCTGCAGAAGTCACTGCACCCCACCTCCGGCAACCGCGGTGAGTTGAGCGATCACGGCGCGGCGCAACTCGGCGGGCGCGAGCACGATCACGTCGGCACCGTGCGCGCAAACCTCGCCAACAAAGTCGCCCTCCCGGGCGTAACTCACCTGAAGCGCTTCGTAACCAGCCGGCACTTCCCCGCTCACAGGACGGGCTCGTCGCCGCAAGTCGTTGGCCCGACCGACCCGGACGGCCAAGCTCGCCAACTCATCACTACTGGCTGGTTCCAGCCGCGCCCAGGCTGCGTCCAGATCGACCGAGTCGGAGATCTGATAGCTACCCGGCTTGCCGATCCTGCTGCCAGGAGCATCCACCCGGCTCAGCTTGAACATGCGGGCTTCGCCTTTGTCGCGATCGCGCCCGAGCAAATACCAGGCACCACGTCGTGAGGTCATCGCCCACGGCTCAACCCGCCGATTCTCGCCCTTGTAGCTGAAGCTGATCGGAGCGTGCTCAACGTAGGCGGCCCAAATGCTGGCAAAGGCGGGCTCCCGGGCCCCGATGGTGGGGGCCAATGCGGTCAGTCGGGACGGGTCCGGATCCACTCCGGCCGCGCGCAGCTTGGCCAATGCCGAAATGGTCTGATCGGCTTGGGTGGCCGACTCCCAAACGGTGGCGGCCAAGCCGAGCGCCGCAGCTTCGGCCGGGGTGAACTCGATTGCGGCCAGCTCGAAATCCTCCCGACGCACCCGGTAGCCCACTTCGTCTGGGAAGAAGACATCGTTGCTGCCGGTCTCAACCGGCACGCCGAGCCCGCGCAGTTCGTCCTTGTCACGTTCAAAGGTGCGCTCAAAAGCAGCATCGCTGAGGTCGTGGTAGCCCTCCACCACTTCCCGAATGCGGGCTTTGTCGACGTAGCGACGCGACATGAGCAGGCAGATTGCCAGGTTCATGATGCGTTCGGACTTGTGCTGCGTCATCTCGTTTCCGCGTTCGTTGGGGCTTGCTTGCCCGAGGCTATCAGCGCGCCAGCCTCGGTTTCCGAGCGGCTCGCGAACTGCCCCCTGCAATAGGGTGGCAGCCACAATCAGCTGCTCCGAAAGGCGGTGAGCCCACCGTGGCCAATGCCGGACGGTTCGCGCCCAGCCCCACCTCTGAGCTGCATCTGGGCAATCTGCGCACTGCCCTGCTGGCCTGGCTGTTCGCCCGCAGCACCGGGGCGAAGTTCCTGTTGCGCATCGAGGATCTGGACACCGCCCGAGTCACCGCAGCGGCTGAGGTCGCCCGCGACCAACTCGCAGATCTGGCCGCCCTCGGCCTGGATTTCGACCCGCCGACGCTTTGGCAGTCCACCCGGCTGGACGCCTACGCAGCCGCCATCACCACCCTGGACACCTACCCGTGTTACTGCACCCGCCGCGAGATCGCCGAAGCCGCGTCCGCACCGCACAGCTATGGGCACCGCCCCTATCCGGGTACCTGCCTGCGGCTCAGCGCGGCTCGACGAGCCGAACTGGCCGCCAGCAGACCCCCAGCGCTGCGGGTGCGCGCTGCAGGTGCCGTCAGCATCATCACCGACGTACTGGCCGGGCAGGTCAGTGGGGTGGTTGACGATTTCGTCCTGGTCCGCAATGACGGCACGCCCGCCTACAACCTCGCGGTGGTGGTCGACGACCAGTTCAGCGGCGTTGACCAGGTGGTGCGTGGCGATGACCTGCTCTCCTCCGCGCCGCGTCAGGCGTGGCTGGCGGGCCAACTTGGTGGCACGGCTCCGAGCTACGCCCACGTGCCATTGGTCCTCAACTCAGCCGGCAACCGCCTGGCCAAACGCGACGGCGCGGTCAGCCTCGGCGAGCTGGCCAAGCTCGGCATCAGTTCGGCCCAGGTGCTCAGCCGATTGGCCGAATCCCTTGGCCTAGCTCAAGCGGCCGAACCCATCACCCCGGCAGCGCTGCTGAGCCGATTCGATCCGGCCAAGCTGCCGACCACCCCTTGGGTAGTTCAGCCTCAGGCCTGGTAGGTATAGAGGATGTCGATCACGTAGACGATGGTGTCCCCCGCCTCCAGCGGCGGGTTGTTGCTGCCTTCGGGGTAGCCGTCGGCGGGAGGCAACACCAGCAGCACCCGGGATCCGACCTGCTTACCGACCAGGCCCTTCTGCCAGCCGCTGATCGTGCTGGCCAGCGCACCCTCGCTTGGCGTCCACTGATCATCAATCAGCTTGCCGGTCTTCCAGGAGTAGCCGACATAACGAACGTAGATGGTGTCGCCCTTGGCAACCTTGGCTCCGCCACCCACAATCAGCGACTGCGCCGACATCTTCGCTGGCGCCGCAGTGCCGGGCATGGTCACGGTCGGCTTGTCAGCCGCGCCGCCGGTTACGCTCGGCGAACCTGCCGCCGGGGCCACCACCTTGCCGCTGGGTTCGGACAGCGAAGCGCCCAGGATGTCGACCACGAAGATCAAGGTGTCACCGACTGCAATGGTGCCGTCCGATGATCCACCCTGCGCGTCATAGGCTTCCGCCCCGGGGATGCCAAGCAACACTCGGCTGCCTGCTTTCTTCCCAACCAGGCCGGTTTGGAATCCTTTGATCAGGCCCGCCAGCGAAGTGGTGTAGTTCGACTTGCTCGAGAAGCTCTCTTCGACCTTCTTGCCGGTGCGACCGTTGGCCAGGTAGTAGCGGAAGGTGAATGGCCCTGAGTCAGTTAGCGCGACACCCTTTCCTTCGATCAGCACCTTGGCGTTGGTCTTGTCGATCACAAAAGGCGCCTTGAAGCTCACCTTGGGGGTCTTCAACCATTTGCCGGTGACCTTGACGCCGTCCAGGTTGGTCTGAGGTGCGACCGTCGCCGAGGCGGACGGCGTGGCCGAGGCAGCGACCGTGCCACTGGGACTGGCCGACGGAGATGCCGTCGGGCTACCGCAAGCGGTGAGCGCAAACGCGGCAGCGACAATTACAGGGACGACTCGGCGATTCAACACGGGAGAAAGGTTACCCAACCCGGACCACTGCTGCCGCCCGCCGCACCCGCTTTGCGCCCCTTAGGTCGCTTTGCGCCTGCTGTAGCACGCGCAAAGCTGCTCTAGGGGCGCAAGGCCGGGCCAGCGGCCCGTCGAAGGGTCACAGCCCAGTGAGGTCCAACAGCGCGCCGAGCTCTTCCCGGGTCAACTCACGGGTGGCGCCGCTGCGCAGATCGCCAAGCTTCACCGGTCCAATCGATTGGCGAGAGAGCCGGCGCACCGGATGATCAATCGCGTCAAACATCCGGCGGACGATCCGATTGCGTCCCGAATGCAGGGTCACCTGCACCATGCTCCGCGCGTCAGCTCGCTGCACCAGCTTCACGTCATCGGGCTTGATCGGGCCATCCTCAAGCTCGATTCCGCCGCGCAGCCTCTTCAAGGTGGCCTCAGTGATCGCGCCATCGACCTCAGCTAAATAAGTCTTGGACACCTCATAGGAGGGATGGGTCATCCGCTGGGCAAAATCCCCGTCATTGGTCAGCAGGAGCAGTCCCTCGGTGTCGGAATCCAACCGGCCGACGTGGAACAGCCGGACCCCCTCGGGCACATATTGGGCCAGGGTTGGACGTCCGTGCGGGTCTTCCATCGCCGAGATCACCCCGCGCGGCTTATTCAACACCAGATATTGGGTGTTGCGCTGCGGCGGAATGCGCACGCCGTCCACCCGAATCACATCCCTGGTCGGGTCGACCCGCATGCCTTGGCCTTCCACGACCTTGCCGTTGACTTCGACCCGGCCAGCGTGGATCAGATTCTCACCAACTCGACGCGAGGCGACTCCAGCCTGCGCCAGCGCCTTCTGCAGGCGAATGCCTTCTTCCTCAGACATCTTCTACCTCCACCAAAGCTGGCGGCTGCGGTTGCGCCGCGGACTGAGCTGCCAGGTCAGCCAATTCGGCCTCCAGGGCCGAGGCCTCAGGCAGGTGCGGGGCCAGCGGTGGCAGTTCCTCCAGCTTGCTCAGGCCCATGCGTTCCAGGAAGAAGCCAGTGGTAGCGAAGAGCCGGGCGCCAGTCTCTGGATCACGGCCGACCTCCTCAATCAGGTCTCGGGTAGCCAGGGTGCGCATCACACCGTCCACGTTAACCCCTCGAACCGCTGACACCCTACCGCGACTGATCGGTTGGAGGTAGGCCACCACGGCCAGCGTCTCCAAGGCAGCCTGACTCAAGGTGCCGCGCTGCCCCTCCAGTAGCCACTGCGCAATCAGTTCAGCGTGTTCCTCGCGGGTGTAGTACCGCCAACCGCCACCAACCTGGCGCAACACGAAACCACGTCCGCTATTGGTGTAGAACTCGGCAAGTTCGGCCAACGCGACCTCCACCGCGACGACCGGCTCCCCCACCGCCTCAGCCAGGTCAGCCGCCGGAACCGGTTCGGTGGCCAGCATCAGCAGGGCCTCCAGTGCGGGCAGATAGTTCTCACTCATCAGCGTCCTCGTTCAGATCGGGTGCCGGCTCGCTTGTTTCGGCTTGGTCGAACTCCGCGCCGATCGCGTCAGCGTCGATCTCGTTGCCGAGCCACCGGATGGTCAGTTCCCCAAGGGGGTTGAGTTGTTCGAAGCTGATGGCCCGTTCCCGGAACAACTCCAGCAGAGCCAGGAAGCGGGCAACCACCACCAGCTTGTCGCTGGCATCAGCGGTGAGGGTGCGGAAACTCAAAGAAGTCTGCTCGCGCAGCCGCGACACAATCAGATCGGCCTGCTCACGCACGCTCACCAGTGGCAGGTGCAGGTGGGTTAGCGAGACCGTCGCTGGCTCGCTGGGAGTGAGCGCCTTCCCGGCGAACATCGCGATTACCTCAGCGAAGCCGTCAAGTACCGGTGGGGGCAGCAGCTTTGCGAACCGCTCCTCCAAACCACCCGGACGCGGAAAACGGCGGGACTGCTCGTTGAGGGTCGCCGAAATCCAGCTGCTAACGATCTTGAATGCCCGATACTGCAGCAGCCGAGCGAACAGCAGGTCGCGGGCTTCCAACAAGGCCAGGTCGTCGAGATCGTCCACCTCACCGGACGGCAAGAGCCGCGCGGCCTTCAAGTCGAGCAGGGTGGCCGCGATCACGATGAACGAGCTCGACTGATCCAGATCCCACCAGCCGGTCCCCTTCTCAGCTTTGGCGGCCTTGATATGGGCGATGAAGTCATCAGTCACCTGCGAGAGCGCCACCTCAGTGACGTCCAGTTTGTGCTTGCTGATCAGCTGGAGCAGCAGGTCGAACGGACCGGTGAAGTTGGTGAGCGAAACCGTGAAAGCGCTGCGCTCAATCGGTCCAGACGATGTCGCAGTCACGACGCTTCGAGCCGACGCACCAGCTCCGACTCGGAGCCGCGTGCGGCCAGGTCGGCCACCGCCAGCCCGATCGCGGTACGCACGATCCGGCCGCGATCCACTGCTACCCCGTGCTCGGCCCGCAACAACAATCTGGCTTGCTCCAAAGCGATCAGTTCGTCGCTGGTTACGTAGACGGTGATCTTCTCTTCATGCCGCACTCGCCCGCTACCGGCCGCCCCGTCGGCGTCCGCAGCATCAGTACGCCGGATCAGCGCATCGGTACCCGGCAGTTTCACGCGCCTGGGCATCGGTAGAGCACCTCTCGGGCCAGCATGCGATACGCCGCAGCCCCAGGGGAAGTGGTCGCATAGGTCGTGATCGGCTCACCGGCCACGTTGGTTTCGGGGAACTTGATCGTGCGGCGGATGACGGTGTGGAAAACGGTCTCACCGAAGGCCGAGACCACTCGGTCCAACACCTCACGGCTGTGCAAAGTGCGGGCGTCGTACATCGTGCCAAGAATGCCCAGCCGCTTCAGGTCCGGGTTGAGCCGCTCCTGCACCTTCTGGATGGTGTCGGTCAGTAGGGCGATGCCGCGTAAGGCAAAGAACTCCAGCTCCAGCGGCATCAGCACCCAGTCGGCGCAGGTGAGTGCATTCACAGTCAACAGGCCCAACGACGGCGCGCAGTCGATCAAAATTAGGTCGTACTGGTTCTTAACCTTGGCCAACACCCGGCCGAGGGTTTGCTCACGAGCCACTTCGGAGACTAACTGCACCTCGGCGGCCGAGAGATCAATGTTGGATGGCAGCAGGTCGAGCCCTTCCACCACCGTGGGCAACACCACTTCGCCGATGTCAGCGCCCCGGTTCAACAGCAGGTTGTAGATGCTGAGTTCCAGGGTGTGCGGGTTCACCCCAAGACCAACCGAGAGCGAGCCCTGCGGATCGAAATCAACCAGCAGCACTTTCCGTCCGGTTTCGGCCAGCGCCGCCCCCAGATTGATCGTGGTGGTGGTCTTGCCCACCCCGCCCTTCTGATTGCACATGGCAATGATCACGGCGTTCTTGGTCCGGTCCGGATCCGGCGGCGGCGACATCGGGAAATCGGGCAGCGGACGACCCGTCGGCCCGGTATCGCCGATCTCGAGGCTCTCGTCATCGAACAGGATTTCCGACTTCGGCTTGGTCTTGGTCACGCCCACAGCCTAGGCGGATTTGTCGACAAGTCTTTACCGACTCGCCCCGCGTCCCAACCCGCGATCATCTGGCTCGCGGGTGGGCCGCCAAGAACACTTCCCGCAAGTGCTCGGCTGTCACCAAGGTGTAAATCTGAGTGGTGGTCACCGAGGCATGCCCGAGCAACTCCTGCACCACCCGGACGTCAGCGCCGCCGTCCAGAAGATGAGTAGCGAAGGTGTGCCGCAGCGTGTGCGGCGAGATCTCCCCGGGAAGTTTGGCCGTCACCCCGGCGGCATGCAGCAACTGCCAGGCGCTTTGTCGGCTGAGTCTTCGCCCCAGACTGTTGAGCAACAGCGCCGGGGATGGCCGATTGGCCGCCTGGGCGAAGACCGGGCGTCCGCGCACCAGCCAATCCTCAACAGCCTTCCGCGCGAAGCTGCCCACCGGCACGATGCGCTCCTTGCGGCCTTTGCCGAACAGGCGCAAGCCAGCATCAGGGTGCGCCAACAACGAAGTGGCCTCATCCACGTCAATCGCCAGCACTTCAGAAACCCGCGCCCCGGTGCCGTACAACAGTTCAAGCAAAGCAGCATCGCGCAGCCCGGCAGGGGTGCTCGGATCCGGCGTGGCCAATAACGCCTGCAGCTGATCCAGGCTCAGCGCCTTGGGGAGGCGGCGCCGACCCTTGGGGGGATGCACCTCGGCAGCCGGGCTAGCCAAAGTCACGCCTTCACCGGTGACAAAGGCGTGCAGCGATCGCACCGCAGCCAGGGCTCTGGTGGCGCTGCTCACCGACACGGCCTTTCGCTGCCCAGCCTCAGTCTGCAGCCAGACCAGGAAGCCACTTACTTCACCTGGGGTGACCGCGCGCAGATCGTCGATCCCCCGCTCGGTCAGGAACTCCAGATAGTGGTTGAGATCGCGGCGATAGGCCCCCACCGTGTTCACCGAGGCGCCGCGTTCGACGGCCAGGTGGTCCAGGAAACCGCGAATCAGTCGCTCAGCCGGAGTTGGCGGCATCTTTCAGCTCCCGATTCTGAGCCTCCCGCGCCCGTCGGGCCGGCCAATCCGCTTCGGCGGGACGCAGCTCGTCCAGGCCATCGCCCAGCCGGGCCACCTCAAGGGCCAGTACCCCGGCCACCATCACCGGATTCTGCAGCCGTCCAGCCAGCACTGCGGCGACCAGGTCTGCCCGCGCCGCCCAAGCGACTTCCATCGCTGCCTCTTCGGATTCGGCCACGAACCCCTCAGGAACCGGCGCTGGCGACAGCCCGCGGGCCAGATAGATCCGCACCGACTCCTGGTTGGCGCCCGGGGTAGTGAACATGTCCACCAGCACCCGCCAGTCAGCGGCGGCGAGGCCAGCCTCTTCGGCGAGTTCCCGTTGAGCTGCAGCCAGGTAGTCCTCGCCACCTTGGTCGAGCAAGCCGGCCGGGGGTTCAACCAACTGATGGGCCACGGGGTGGCGGTACTGCAACACCACCGCGATTCGATCAGCTTCATCCCAGGCGATCACGCCCACCGCACCGGGGTGCAGGGTGTATTGCCGAGTCATTGAGCCACCGTCCGGGGTGCTCACCGTATCGACCACGAAGTCACAGACGTTGCCGCTAGCCAACACCGCATGCTCGATCAGGGGCCACAGCTGGCTGCGGTCGCCGATTTCGTCCGCAGCCAGCACGCGGATCATCAGCTCAGCTTCCGTTCACCGGGAGTCGGGCCGACAGCTTGCGAGTCAGGGCCGCTTCGATCAAGCCGACAAACAACGGGTGCGCCTGGGTGGGCCGCGACTTCAGCTCCGGGTGGGCCTGAGTGCCGACGTAGTACGGGTGCAGCTTCTGGTCCAGTTCAACGAACTCGACCAGTTGGGCATCAGGGCTCACTCCGGAGATCTTCAACCCGGCCGCCTCAAGTTGCTGGCGGTAGGCGTTGTTCACCTCGTAGCGATGACGGTGCCGCTCGCTCACCTTGGTCGTCCCGTAGCGTTTGGCGACTATTGACCCGGTGACCAACTCAGCCGGGTAGGAGCCCAACCGCATGGTGGCGCCCATGTCGCCTTGGCCCGCGACGATCTCCACCTGTTCAGCCATGGTGGCAATCACCGGATGCTCGGTGTCAGGATCGAACTCCGAAGAGCCGGCGTCTTCCAGCCCCGCCAGGTTGCGGGCGACTTCGATCACCATGCATTGCAGGCCCAGGCACAGGCCCAGGGCTGGCATTTGGTTCTCTCGGGCGTAACGAAGCGCACCGAGCTTGCCTTCCACCCCTCGGATCCCGAAGCCACCGGGTACACAAATGCCGTCCAGGTCACTGAGTTGGGCTGCCGCGCCGGCTGGGGTTTCGCACAGGTCCGAAGCGACCCAGCGAATGTGCACCTTCGCCCAGTTGGCGAAGCCACCAGCGCGCAGGGCCTCCGAAACCGAAAGGTAGGCGTCGGGCAGATCGATGTACTTGCCGACCAGGCCGATGGTCACCTCTTCCTTCGGGTTGTGCACGCGCTCTAGGAGGTCGTTCCACTTGCTCCAGTTCACGTCGCGGAAGGCGACGCCGAGGCGACGCACCACGTAGGCGTCCAGGCCCTCGTCGTGGATGACCTTCGGAATGTCGTAGATGCTGGGAGCGTCAGGGCAGGAAATCACTGCATCTTCGTCCACGTCACACATCAACGCGATCTTGCGCTTCACCCCGGTCGGTATCTCCATGGTGGCCCGGCAGACAATCGCATCAGGCTGAATGCCGACCTGGCGCAGGGCGGCTACTGAGTGCTGGGTCGGTTTGGTCTTCAACTCACCACTAGGGGCGATGTAGGGCACCAGCGAGACGTGCAGGAAGAACACATTCTCCCGCCCGACCTCGCGGCGCACCTGCCGGGCGGCCTCCAGGAAGGGCAGCGATTCAATATCGCCAACGGTGCCGCCAATCTCATGGATCACCACGTCAACCTTGGCGGTGGCCATGGCCAACATCTCGTCCTTGATGGCATTGGTGATGTGCGGGATCACCTGGACGGTGTCGCCTAGGAAGTCACCGCGTCGTTCCTTGGCGATCACCGAGGAGTAGATCTTGCCGGTGGTGACGTTGGCTTCGGCGCTGAGGTTCACATTGAGGAACCGTTCGTAGTGACCAATATCCAGGTCAGTCTCGGCGCCGTCCTCGGTGACGAAGACTTCGCCATGCTGGAACGGGTTCATGGTGCCCGGATCCACGTTCAAATACGGGTCCAGCTTCTGCATTGTGACTCGCATGCCACGGGCCACCAACAAGGTGCCCAGGCTGGAGGCGGTCAGCCCCTTGCCGAGGGAGGATACGACTCCTCCAGTAACGAATATGTGCTTTGACTGACTCAAGTTCCCCACGGACCTCCAGCCTACGTTGTTATGGGGGTCCGGCACCAAGTCGACGCTCCGCGGACGCCTCGGAGTAACCGAACTTTCGCCAAGGTCTCCCCGGGCGAGCTCAGGCGCTCACTGAGTCCAGCAGTTCCCGAGCATGGGCCAAGGCGGAATCGCTGCCGTCCAAACCACCCATCATCTGAGCCAGCACCTCAAGGCGATCCTCGCCGACGACCAGCCGCACGCCGCTGGTGGTCACCGAGCCGTCATCGGCCTTGGCCACCACATAGTGACGCTCAGCAAAAACAGCCACCTGGGCCAAGTGGGTGACCACGATCACCTGACAGGTGTTGGCCAGTCGGGCCAGTCGGCGACCGATTTCCAGCGCCACTGCCCCGCCGACGCCAGCGTCAACCTCGTCGAAAATGAAGGTTTCCCCAGTGGTGTCGGCGGCGAGCACTACCTCCAGCGCGAGCCGCACCCTACTGAGCTCGCCGCCGGAGGCGACCTTGCCCAGCGGGCCAGGAGTGCTCCCCGGGTTGGCGGAGAAGAGCAGGGTCACTTGGTCGGCACCGTTTGGACCGAGCTCGACCGATTTCAGGTCGAAGGCCAGTCGGGCCTTCGGCATCGCCAAGGCTTTGAGCTCCTCGGCAACCAAGACAGCGAGCTTGTCGGCAGCCACCTGCCGCAACCCGGTGATACGAGCGGCCGATAGCGCGAGGCGGCCATCGAGTTCGGAGACCTGGGTACGCAGCTCCTCGATCCGCCCCTCGCCAGCGTCCAGGTGCAGCACTCGCTCGGCAGCCTCAGCGCCCCAGCCCAGCACTGCGTCAACGGTGTCGCCATATTTCCTAGTCAGGTGAGCAAGCTCGGCACGCCGTCCAGTGATCCACTCCAACCGCAGCGGGTCGGCGTCCAAGCCAGCGAGGTAGGACGCCAGTGCCGAACCGACGTCGGTCAGCGCGGCTGAGGCGCCGCCCAATTCGTCGGCAATCGGTAGCAATTCGGGGTCACTATCGACTCCTGCGGCCAGGGCCTTGCGGGCGCTCGCCACCAGCGAGATCGCATCGGCGGTTTCGGCATAGCTGTCTTCTTCGCCGGTCAGGGCGACCAAGGCGGTTTGCGCCGCCTGCCGCAAGTCATCAACGGCCTGCAGCCGCAACGTCTCAGCTGCCAGTTGGACGTCCTCGCCGGGTTGCGGATCGACCTTCTCGATCTCTTCCAACCCGAATCGCAACAGATCCAGCTCCCGGACTCGGGCCTGGGACGCCGTGGTGAGTTCGGCAAGTTCGGCCATCGCGGCCCGGCGGGTTGAGAAGTCACTGCGGTAGTCGGTGAGCTCGGCCGCCAACGCCGAGCCCGCATAGCGGTCAAGAACCTCAAGTTGACGCTCGGCGGTGCCAAGGCGCAGCTGCTCGGACTGGCCGTGAATGGTAATCCACTCCCCCACCAGCCCGGCGCCGACGTTCAACGGGACCTGCGCGCCACCAAGGGCCATCCGGGATCGGTTGGCGCCGAGTTGGCGACTGAGCAGCACCTCGCCGTCCTCCACCTCGGCCCCCAGCTCATCAAGCTCGGGAACCTCGCCGGGAAGCTTCCAGCGGCCCTCCACCAGCGCGCGAGCAGCGCCTGTGCGCACCAGCTTCGGGTCGGACTTCGCGCCAGCCAGCAGGGCCAGCCCGGTGACGATCATCGTCTTGCCGGCACCAGTCTCGCCGGTTACTGCGGTGAAACCGGGACCGGGCTCGATAGTCGCATCGCCGATCACCCCAAGATCGGCGATCCGCAGTTCAGTGAGCATGCGCGGCGTCTCGTTCCGCAGCGCCGCGCCAACCGTCCACCGGCAGGCCGAATTTGCGCACCAGCCGCTCGACGAAGGGTTGTTCGTCGATTCGCGCCAAACGCAGGGGGCGCTCGGAGCGCCGGACCTCGATTTCCATCCCGCCGGACACGTCAAACGAACGCCGGCCATCACACCAGACGACGCCCCCGGCGGCTTCGGGAACTGGCAGGACCTCGATGGTCACCACGCTGGCATCAGAAAGCACGAGTGGACGGGCAAACAGCGCGTGGGCGCTCAGCGGCACCAGCAGCAGCGCGGACAGTTCCGGCCAAATCACCGGACCATGAGCCGAAAAGGCGTAGGCCGTAGAACCGGTTGGGGTCGCGACGAGTACCCCGTCGGTCGCCCACCGCGATAGCGGGCGGCCATCGATTCTCACCAGCACTTCGAGCATCCGCTCGCGGGCGAGTTTCTCTAGCGAGACCTCATTCACGGCGAACGAACGCCAAACCTCGCTGCCTCCGGGGGCATCACGAACAACGGCCTCGATGGTCATCCGTTCCTCGACCTGATAATCGCCGCTGGCAACGTGCTCGATCAGGGCCGGTACCTCGTAGGGCTCCAGCTCAGCCAGGAACCCAACGTGGCCAAGGTTCACTCCCATCACTGGCACTCCCCGGGGGACGGCCCACTCAGCGGCCCGCAGAATGTTGCCATCGCCGCCGAAAACCACCATCAGCTCGCACTCGGCATCGGCCGCTTCCAGCCCATCGAGCAGTGCATCCGGGGTGTGTTCGGTAAGACGTTGCCGGTCCTCAGTGTTGGCCAAGCACGAAACGCCCCGGGCGCTCATGCCGAGCACAAACTCGACCGCCGCAGAAACGGCGGCCGGACGATACGGATGGATGGTCAGCGCGACCTGCCTGGTCTTCGGGCTCACGCAGCAAACCCTAGTCCGACTTGGCGGCATTCCACGTCCCGGCGTCCAGATGTGCGATCCGGTTGTGGATAACTCAGTGTTCAGCGCTGGCCGCGGGCGAACTCCACGAAGTACTCCACATTGCCTGATTCGCCAGGAAGCTGGCTACGGCCCTGCCAGACCGATCGCCATCCCAAGGCCTGCGCGGCTTGAATCACTTCGGCTACGGCACTCTCCTGCAGCAACCGATCCTGCACCACGCCATGGTCGTCCAGACCCGCCCGTCCGACTTCGAACTGCGGCTTGACCAGCAGTAACGCCCGTCCGTCCGGGGTGAGGACGGCAAACAGCGGCGCCAGCAGCAGCTTGAGGGAAATGAAGGAGACATCAGCCACCACCAGATCCACCGGCGACCCTTCCAGGTGTTCCAGGCTCAAGTCGCGCAAGTTGAGGCGTTCACGGACCGTCACTCTCGGGTCGGCCCGCAGCTCAGCAACCAGCTGGCCATGGCCGACGTCAATGGCATAGACCCGCTCCGCTCCGGCCTGCAGCAATACCTGGGTGAAGCCACCGGTGCTCGCGCCAGCGTCCAGCACTCGAAGTGGCACCTCCAACCCAGACGCCGCCAGCGCGCCAGCGAGTTTGTGGGCTGCCCGGGAAACGTAGGGGTCAATGACGGCCACAGTCAGTTGGTCGGTCGGCGCGACGTTGAGAGAGCTGCGCTTGGCTGGCGTCCCGTTGACGCTCACCTGGCCAGCCCGAATCGCCTCTTGAGCTTGTTGTCGTGAGCGAGCCAGGCCCCGAGTAACCAGCTCGCGATCCAGTCGGGAACTCAACTCTGAGGCGGGGTACGCAACGCCTGCTGCAGCGCCTCTACCGCGACGCTCAGTTGTTCAGGGTGTTCGGCCACCGGACCGCTCAGGTCAACCAGCGCCAGCACTTCGTCGAGCTGGGGCACTCCGGTCTCGGGCGGTGGCGTCGGCGCGGTTTCACTCACGGGCGCCATTCTAAAGCCCACGGCTCATTCGCCTAGCCCGCGGGCGGCCAGCGCCGCCCCGGTGGCTTGAGCGTGCCCGACAGCACGGACGACCACCGGCGTCACCTGCGCAAACAGGTTTCGCTCTCGTCCTCGTGCCTGGGCTGCTTGGCGCACTTGGGTGAAGCTGTCGAGCAGCAGCGGCACTGACCGCAACATCACCGCGATTGCCAACCCCACCAGTTCGGGGTTCACGCCGAGACGACGCAGGGGTCTCAGCCCCCTCACCAACGCATCGATGAGCACTGCTCCCGGTGTGGTCATGGTTAACAGTCGGCTGGCGTAGACGGCGGTAATCAGATTGGCCACCACGACCACCGCCAGCTCGGGTTGGCCGACCAGCAGTTGGTAGGCGGCCAAAGACGCCGCCACCAGCCAGAAGCCAAGGGGCAGCGCCCACGCCGCCAATGGTCGCAACCGGGCGCCAGCCAGCAGCACCATGGCTGCGACCAGGGCAATCAGGCTGGGCAATGGCTTGGCCCAGGCCAACACCGGCACCGTCAGCAGCAACAACAGCAGGTATTTCCAACCGGCGCCAAGCCGGTGAAGCCAGCTGTTCTCAGGCACATAGAGCCCAAAGAGGTTCATTCCTGCACGAGCCTTAGGTAGGCCTCAATGGCGGGTTTCGGTGCGTCGTCAGCAACAACCCGGCCCTGGTCGACGACCAGGACCCGGTCGGCTTCAGCGGCAAGTTCCAAGTCGTGAGTGGCCAGGATCACCTGCTGATCCAACTCGGCGAGTACCCGGCGCACCCGATTCCGATTGCGCAAATCCAGCAGCGTGGTTGGCTCATCGGCCACCAGAATCTGCGGCCCGGCTGCGAGCACTGAGGTGAAAGCGACCAATTGCCGTTCGCCACCGGAGAGGTCATAGACGCTCTGCTCAGCAACTTCGCTCAGCCCCCGCTCAGCCAGCAGCCGCGCAGCTTCGGCTCGTCGCTCCGCCCGGCCTTTGATCAGTGGACGCAAGGAAAGCTCGACATCATCGATCGGGGTTGCCAACACCAGCTGAGCCAAGGGATCAGTGAAGACGAATCCCACCAGACGTCGAACCTCACGTCCCCGCCGCTTGGTGTCTAGGCCATGTACCCGCACCTCACCAGCACTGGGGAGAATAAGTCCATTGAGCAGGCGCAACAGCGTGGACTTTCCTGAGCCATTGGCACCGATGACCGCGATCCGGGGCTCGGTCAGCTCAAGGCTGGTGGGATGTAGCAAGTCCTTCGTCCGCACCGGTCCGGCGCCGGGCAGGACGATGGAGACGGCGGCCTGTCGAAGCTCGATCAACTCAAGCCGTCACCGGAACACGTCGGGTGCCCAGCACGGCCGGGAACGCACGGTGGACAGCCACAGCAATCGCTGCGGCAACAAACATCTTGGCCAGATCACCGGGCCAGAAAGCCAGGTCGACCAGGAAGGCAGCGGATGGGGCCAGGTGGGCGACACCGAGGATGAGACCCAGGATCCCGAATCCGTGAATCACCACCGACGCGGCCAGGCCGGCAATGAAGAGCCCCAGGTATTGCTTCGCGCCGCGCCAGTTCACCACCAGCTTGGCGATCGCACCAGCGAGCAGGGCGCCTAGCGGGAAGGCCAACAGGTAGCCAACTGAGGCCTTGCCGAAGATTGCCGGACCGGCAACTCCGGCGGCAAATACCGGCAAGCCAGCCAAGCCCACCGCGATGTAGAGCAGGGTCGCCAAAAAGCCGCGCCACGGACCGAGCACGAGCCCGGCCAGCACGACGGCAAGCGTTTGCAGGGTGATTGGCACCCCGATCCCAATCGGGATCGCAGGCACGATCGAGAACGCGGTAATCAGGGCACCGAAGACAGCAACCAAAGCGAGGTCGCCTGCTACCGATGTGCGGCCGGTGGCATCCACTTTGTCTCCTTGTTGCTCGGCGGTCGGACAACGATAACCCGACCGGGCTTCGTCAGGGCAGCAGTTCTAGTACCGACAACGCCTCACTGGCATCGAGTCGGGGATCGCCCCAGGCCAGTTGGGCCAGCGCCCACAACGCATCCAACTGTTCCTCCTGGGTCGCAGGAACGGAGGTGATGGTGACCTTCCCGGCGCCAGCTGCGGCACTCTGGTTGCCGCAGGTGGCTCGGCCCGGGGTTACGGCAGCGGTACGCGGTGGCTTCAGCAGGGCGGTCACATCGGCTCCGATGTAGCTTGGATGCGCATCCGGCGCGGCGCTCACCAGGTCGCCTTTGCCGTGCGCACCGCTGAGCACCAACAGTGAGGGAATACCAGCAGCGACAGCCCCGACGATGTCGGTATCGAGCCGGTCGCCGACGAATATCGGGTGCTTGGCACCAGTCCTTCGTAGGGCCTCGGTCAACATCGGCCGGTAGGGCTTGCCGAAGACCGTCGGGGCTCCCCCAAGCGCGGTGCTCAACAATGCGATTGCCCCGCCCACTCCGGGGACCAGCCCTCGGTCAGTGGGACGTGAGGCGTCGGCATTAGTCGCATACCATCCAGCGCCCTGCTGGATTGCCAAGGCGGCCTCGTCCAGCTGACGCCAGCTCAGGTCGGGGTCGTAGCCCTGAATAACTGCCGCTGGATGATCGTCAGCGCCCGTGACCACCTGGAACCCAGCTTCGCCCATCAGGGCCGCCAAGTTGGCGCTCCCGCACACCAGCACTTTCGCGCCAGCCGGAAGTTCGGCCGGCAAAGCAGTGGCCGCGACCTGCGCGCTGGTCAGCACGCTGTCGACATCCGCGGCGATCCCGAGCCGGTTCAGTTGGTCGATCACCACCTGAACCGGACGGGCCGCGTTGTTAGTCACGTACATCACTGACTTATCGACCCGGCGCAGCTCTGCCATCGCTTCGGCGGCACCAGGCACTACCTCCGGACCAAGGTAGATCACCCCGTCCAGATCGAACAGTGCTGTGTCGTAGGCGTCGATGAGTGCGGACACGATTTCTCGCTCAGTCCTCGTCCCCGTCAGCAGACCCATCGCTGGCCGCATCGGTTAGCACCGTGTCCTCAACCACGGCCTCCGGCTCAACCAGGTCCGCAACCACAGACTCCTGCGTCGAGGAGTCGTTGCCTTGGCCGAGGTCACCTTCATAACTGTCATCTTCGAGGCTGGCGTCTTCGAGGCCGTCGGCTTCGGAATTACCCTCTTCAAAGTCATCGTCTTCGGAGTCGTCGAACTCGATCACGACGCCGCGCAAGCGCGCGACCCGGTCGGCGGCATCAGTCGCGTCATCTTGGTCAAGACCAGCCGCGGCTTCGAACCAGCGCTCGGCGGCTTCCACCTGGCCGCTGTTCTCGAGCAGATCGGCATAGGCGTAGCGCAGCCTGGCGCGGGCAACCCTTGGCCCCCGCTGTCCGGTCGCCTCGATCTCGGCCTGAAGCAGTCGCAACGCTTCGGCCAGTTGCCCGGTCTCGGCGCGCACGCCGGCTTCCACCAACCGCAGCTCCACCATTGCAGGCACCTCGGGCTCGGTGGCCAGGCCTTCCCTCACGAGTTTGAGTGCCGCCTGGTAGCGGCCAAGGGCCCGCTCACAGTCGGCCATTGCTGGCACATATTCGTCCGTGCCGGTCATCCGGCGCAGCGCGCGAAACTCCGCTAGCGCCTCGGCGTAACTCGCAGAGGCGTAGGCAGTCTCGCCGACGGCTTCGCGGACAATCGGCAAGCGAGAGGCCGCATGCTTGGCCGCAAGCGCATGCTGATGAGCATCGGCGGGGTCGGCATCGATCAGCCGACCTGCCATCAGGAGATGGCCGCCAACGATCTCAGCCTTCTCTGGTGACAAGCTCCGCAACTCAGCTCGAACACCACGGGGCAGATCCCGTAGGTCGAGGTCCTTGGGAAGTGCCGGTGCGCGGAAGCCCTGTAGCTCCTCGCGGCGGGGTGGACGCGCTCTGAAGGTCTCAGTGCGCTCGCCCCGGTCGCGGTCATTGCTCCACGAACTGCTGGGACGCGAATCTCGATCTCCGCCGCCACTTCGGGGGCCACGATCGTTACTCCATGAACTGCTGGGACGCGAGTCTCGATCGCCGCCGCCGCCGCGCGGGCCGCGGTCATTGCTCCAGGAAC
>DIVW01000016.1 GCA_002428365.1 Propionibacteriaceae bacterium UBA6122 | reverse complement strand
GTGGTGGTCTTGCCGTTGGTGCCGGAGACCGACAGCACCCGGCGTCCCTGGAGGAGCAGCGAGAACGCGTCCGGCACCAGCCTGGTGAGGATCTGGCCGCGAACCGAGGCGCCAGAGCCCTTGCCAGCCAGGCGCGAAGCCAGTGCGGCGGCGTTTCCGGTGAGGATCGCAGCGCCCAGCCGAAACCTGTCGACCACAGAGAGCGCGGCAGGTGTCGCCTTAGTGGTCAGAACGGCCATGCTTCCATTGTGCCTTGCCTGTGGCCCAGGTACCGCCTTCAACATGGCCGGTGGCGGCTTCGACGGGCTCAGCCAACTGGNNGTTCCCTGAGCCTGTCGAAGGGTCAGCCGGACCTCAGTTCCCTGAGCTTGTCGAAGGGTTAGCCGTTGACGAGGCTTTGGAGTTCGCCGACGTCGAGGGTGCGGTGGCCTTGGTGGGCTGGGGCTAGCCCTCGGACGTGATGCGCAGAGGTTGCTCGTCGCGTGGCGAATCGTCGACGCCGGGCGTGGGCTCGTCGATGTCGTCCTGCTGGCTCTGCCAGGCGGGATACCGCACAGCCACGATTCCCGATCCGGGTTTGGTCGCACCCCAACTACTCCGCCCGCCGCTGAAGGTGTGGGTGTAGCCAACGCTGCGCGCCCCGCGCTCGTCGAGTTGCACGTACTCGGTGAGGTTGCCGTCGAGCACGCCGAGCACCTGATCGACCAGATCGGTCGGATCGTCGGGGTTGTTGGTCAGGAGCCCGAGCCTGACGCCGCACCCGCCGAGCAGGACGAGTGCGTCCGGGTCGTCGAACGGAGCGATCAGCCAAGCTGGGTCACCCGGGTCGCCTGAGATAACCGCCATGACCGATCCATCGGAAGCCAGCACTGCTTGACCGCGTCCGCCCAAGGCTGAAGTGAGGTGTGCCTGTACTCGAGTTAGGAGACTGATGACCGCCATTGGCTCACGGTAGCCGAGATACTCCCTGCGGCTTTGACCTCCGGTTCCCTGAGCCCGCCACCCAGTTCCCTGAGTCGCCACCCAGTTCCCTGAGCTTGTCGAAGGGTTAGCCGGTGACGAGGCTTTGGAGTTCGCCGACGTCGAGGGTGCGGTTGCCGGTGTAGGTGGTGTTGAGGGTGCCGGTTTGGCCAGCGGCGGCCCAGTCGATTTGCCAGTGGGTGTCGGCGGTGACGGTGTAGGGGTGGCCTTTGGGGGAGCGGGTGTCGTAGATGTAGCCGCAGGTGGGGGAGGGCCTACCGGGTTTGTCGAGGTGTGGTGGGTAGGGCGTGGTGGTGGTGCAGGTTTTGGTGTGGCCGTCGCCCATGTTGAAGGTGGTGGATTGCCAGGTGGCGGTGAGTTGAAAGGTGAGTCCGTCGTGGTGGGCGGTGGTGGTGAGCTGGGTGGGTTGGTCGGTCCACAGCCAGATGGGGAAGCCGACGGCGAGCATGTTCCATTCGTTGACTGATGGGTCTGGGCCGAAGCGTGGGGTTGGGTCGGGCAGCTTGAGTTTCGCGACGACTTCGCGGACGTGAGCTGAAGGATCGGGGCCTTTGGGCTTGGTGGTGGGTTGTGGGCAGCGGTAGCCCGTCACGGTGCGGATGCAGCCCTTGCCGGGGTCGAGCTCCCACCAATCGAGATGCTTCTTGGGGCGTGACGGATGCCGATCCCTGTGGTCGCTGCTGGTCCCGTCGTTGCTGATCTTTCCAGTGATAGTCCCCTTGTCGGCGCCAACTTCGGGAGGGCAGGCTCCGTCCGCACAGAAGGGCATCGTGAGTAGAGGTGCCAGGACCAATCCCAGCAGTGTCCTCAGCATTTGGTCACGACCTTCGTGCGCGCCATGGTGAGCTTCAGCTCGCCGGAAACCCTCGCGAAATAGCCTGTTTCCTCAGCGAGGACGCCGGGTTCTGAGCTTGCCGCATTTGGCCCGATCCGTACGGTGCTGGGATCGGTGCACACCTTGAGGGCAACCACTGAGGCGGCCATCGACTCTCCTGGAACTCTCTTGAACCAGGCCCGCTTGAACTCCCCGCCGACAGCCTTGGAGTGCCGTGAGTGGAGGTCGCGGTATATGCGCATCGAGTCAGCCAGGTACTGCCCGGTAGTGGTCTCCAGCAGCACCGGCGTCGGTTGGGTGACCCCACCAGCGCGGTAGATCCGTTCGTCCTCGGCGAGGTATTTCCGGTAGACAGCCTCGGCTTCGGTGTAGAGCTTGTCTTTGGCAACCATCTGGTCGTAGTAGTAGGGGCTGCAGGGGTAGGCCTTACCGCCGCCTTCTGGGGTGCAGGTGGGGCTTGGTTGGGGTGGGGCCAGGGTGGGTTGGGCTGGGGTGCAGCCAGCCAGCAGCGCTAGGGCTAGAGCGCTGGTGATTAGTCCGCTTCGTGCTGTGGCCATGAAGCCTCCTGGGGTGGTTGCCGCCCACAGTGGCACATTCCCAAGACGCTTTGAAACCGAATGTTGGGGTTATCCACAGAACGAAACAAGGTCGTTCAGTTATGCACAGGCCGAAACGATTCAATGTGTCGGGGGGGCTTCGACCCTTCGACAAGCTCAGGGCAGGCGGGCTCAGCCAACTGGTCCCCCAGTTCCCTGAGCTTGTCGAAGGGTGGGGCTTCGACGGGCTCGGTCAACTCGAGGCTTCGACGGGCTCAGCCAACTGACAGGCTCAGCCAACTAGAGCGACGAGACGCGCCATTGCGCCTCGTCGCGGCCAACCCCTCGGGAGTTACTTCGAACTGGGTTCGAAGGAGACGTGCACGTGATCCATGTGGTTGGCAGTGTCGCCGCCACGGTCATCCATAGCTTTCCAGGTGCCACGGGTGAGTGTGTAGCTGCGTTGCTGCCAAATGAGATAGGTGACATGCAACCGCTTGCCGTTGGCGATCACATAGGCGGCCAGGGCGTCCCCAAGTGCCTTGTTCTTCTTGTAGTCGGGAATCATGAAATCGACCGCGCGACCGTTGGGATGATCTGAGGAATATGAGCTCGACGCGCGCCAGCCGTAGATGCTGGTGATCTTCGGGAACAGCGGACGAATCTCGATTACCGCCGCCTTGCCGTAGCTCTCCAACTTGTCGAGTCCGACTGAGCCGAGGCTGACGGTCACTTTCGCCGAGTCGACCCAGGCGGTGGTGCCGTTCCAGATGACCGCGGTGTAGGCGTCCTTGACCTCGCCGGTGCCGCGCAGGGCTACGCCGATGGCCACCTTGCCGACGGCGGACGCGTCCGCAGCGGCGCTTTGCAGAATCGGCACCTCAAACATCGCATACACGGTGGTGGCGCGCATTGGCAGGACGAGACTGGCGTCCGTCCCAGCGACGGCCTTCAGATAGCCGGTGATCACCCAGCCGACGCGGCCGGAATAGACCACTTGGCTGTAGGAACCGGAGTGCTTACCGGAGCCGCCAACGGTGGCGCCCGTGGGAATGGTCACCTGGTTGGTGGCCGAAACCGCAGCAGAGGTGCGCAGCGCCAGGGAAGCGGTGGTGGTGTAGTTGGCGACCACGTCGGGCAACACGATGGTCTTGGCGGTGAGGCGCCGAGTGGAGGCCCAGCCGTTGACGCCAGCCACGGTCACCTTGGTGTAGATGCCGGAGGTTTCGCCGGTGACCAGCATCACGGTGCCTTTAGGGGCCACCTTGAGGGCGGTGGCGCTCACTTTGGCCTTGGTGCGAATCGGCACCTTCATCGTCGAAGTCTTCTTGCCTGCCGGGCCACTGATCACCACGGAGGCGGCTTTGCGGTCCTTCTTCAGGTATTTGGTGGCGATGTAGGCGGTCTTGGAGTTGAACTTGATTGGCAGCCAGCCGCTCTTGGCTTTGCCGGAGGCGAGCACATGCTTACCGGCGGCAATCTGGCCGACGATCGAGGCTTTGCTGCTCTTGGCGGAGCGGACGTTGACTGTGGTCGTGACGGTGTAGGTCGTTGCAGTGGCGGCCTCGGCTTGGGGGGCTGAGACCAGCGCAAACGTGGCAACGAATGCCGTCATGACCGCCCAGGCTAGGAATGCCCGGACGCTTGGGAGGGCGCGCATAGGGGAATGCAGCTTCTTTCTAGGCCCGGGAAGGTGGCCCGGTGGGGGGTAGGTGAGGCAGGAGCCGGGTCTTCCCCGTGGCTTGCGCCACACCCGTCCCGATCTGCCTCGACCTGAGGCGAGCCTAACCCCGGGGACGCGCAATGGGGAGGGGTTTTGATGAAATGCACGCCCGCTTTGTGGCTGTTATTGAGGAAATAACATCGATGTGATTTAGCTGCACATTGGGTGGTTACGCTTGAGGTATGGCGATCACGGTGAGCGAAGAGCAGTTCGAGGCGCTGGTGGACGCCGCCCTTGGGGCTATTCCGGAGAAGCTGCTGGAGCAGATCGAGAACTGCGTGGTGCTTGTGCTGGACGAGCCGGACGCCGAGCTGGGCGATGTGCTCGGCTACTACGACGGAATCCCCTTGTCGGAGCGCAGTTCGCGCTATTCGGGAGCGCTGCCCGACCGCATCTTGATCTTCCGCGGACCGTTGAGCCGAATGGTGGATTCCGAGGCTGAACTGGCCGACGAGGTGCGCATCACCGTCTGGCATGAGGTGGCCCACTACTTCGGCATCGACGATCACGACTTGCACGAATGGGGCTACGCCTGAGCGCTGCCTTTGGGCTTGCACGGCCGGTTCTTGGGCCTTGAAGTCACCTCCAGCAAAGGTTCACGGTTAGCCCCCAGTTGACCCTTCGACAAGCTCAGGGATCTTGCCTCCAAGTTGGCTGAGCCCGTCGAAGCCTCAGGCGTCGAGCACCCAAAGTTGGGTGGGGGAGCTCACCCAGGTGCCGCAGGAGCCGAGGGCTTCATCGGGCACCCAGCCCATCTTCAGATCGGCCGGCGGCAATGGGGACGCATCGACGAGTTCGGCCAGATGGGCGCGGCGGGCGACGTCGGGAATGTTGATCGCCACCGCAGGCAGCTTCTTGGCCAAGGTGTTGGCCTCAAGAGTGTGGAATACATCGTCAGCAACCGACTGGGCCACGACTACCAGCGGACGTCCGGCTTTGGTGGCTTTGGCGGCGGCCGGCAGCAACTCGCGAACTGAGGTCAGTGGGCCGTCCACGATGAGAATGAGCGGGTTGGCCAGGGCGGCCAATCCAGAGGCGTGATCGGTGGCGAAGGCCCCCTTGCCGTGGCCGTGGGGCAGCGACGTGGCGGTCTCCAGGCGCTTGCGGAGGGCGGCGAGCTCATCGGCGTCCATAACCAGTTTGGCGTCCAGAGATTCGGGCAGGACGTAGGCCGGGGAATCGGCGTCCGGCTTGAGTCCGGGGATGGGACGATCGGGCGGGGCGTTCATCGCTTCGGCGCGGCGCCGGTTGCTCGCGCGATCGGCGAGCCAGCCGTAGGCCACCACCGCGACGCCCACGACCAGCACGATGGCGATCCCCACGTAGCCGTTCACCCCTCCAGTGTGCACGGTGGGTGGGACGGTCGGTAAGCTACGTGGGCGCTGCCGCGCTCGGCGACCCCCAACTCTTGGGTTGAGGGACGAAGATGCGGCGGCGGGCCTATAGCTCAATTGGCAGAGCAGCGGACTTTTAATCCGCGGGTTGTGGGTTCGATTCCCACTGGGCCCACCATTTCCAGGTGACCTTCGGTTGAGGGGTTACGCCTACTTCGGTTGATCCTTGACACTCCCATCGCCGCCGGGCACCTCAGTGGGTCTCCGCTGGGCAATTGGAGTCGGGCACGTCCTCGGTTGGCACCTCTTGCGGGGGAAGTTCAGCGGCGGCTCGGTCGTAGGGGATGAGGCGTAGCCGGGGTCGTGGCCGCGGCGCGCCGCCGCTGAGGCGGGCGAGATCGGCGGCGTGAGCCAGATCGTGCAGCTGATGAGCGAACTTCCGGGTGGCGCGCAGATTCTCCCGATAGGACGGGAGATCGTCCCCGGGTAGGCGCAGCAGATCGGCGTGGGAGAGCGCTCCGGGTGCGGGCGCGTCGAAGGCGTCGTCGAACTCCTCCAGCCACTCGCCGAGCCCGGCCAGGGCGGAGCGCAGGCGAATCCAGCGGTGATTGTCGAAGCCGGTGACCGGCACCGGGCTTTCGCCGAAGGGTCCGGTGAACTTGGCCACCAGTTTCGCGCCGGCGTCGCGGCCGCGCTCAGCCAGGCTAGCGACGGTTTGGGCGTCCATATTGAGGTTGAAGCCGCCCTCTTCGGCGGTGGTGAAGACGGTGGCCACCCGGTCGCGATAGCCGGGTTGGCGCAGGGCTTCGTTGTCGACCCAGGTTTGCCAGGTCATCAGCACCGCGTTGAGGAAACGTCCCAAGGCACCGGCATCCGCAGCCTCCCAGGAGTGGACGGTGCGCAGCAGGCCCTCGTGGTTTCCTTGCGGCAGGCAGGTGGCGTCGTCGGCGTGGGTGATGGGCTCGGCGACCTCCTGCAGATCGATGGCGAAGGTGGGCAGCGTGGCTAGCGGCCGGTCGAAGAACTGCACCGGCAGGTTGGTGCACAGGCCGCCGTCGGAGAACCAGTTGGTGACGAAGGTGTCATCGCCGTTGCCCCACGGGATCGTGGCCAGGGGGACGGCGCTGATCAGCACCGGGGTGCTCAGGCTGAGGCGGACTGCGACGATCAGCGGCAGGCGATCGCCGTTGGGCAAGGGGTGGAGCCCGGCAGCAGCAGCGCGCTGGGCCAAGGATTGGCTGAGCTGGTCACGGCGGGAGCCAGCGGCCCACGCCGGGCCGTTTTCTGGACGAGTGAGCCACTCGATCACGCTGGGCGGGAAGAGGCGTTGCCACTCAGCAAGGGGAAAGTAATAGCCGGATTCGGCCCACGGCATGGCCATCGGACGGCGCTGGCTGAGGTTGGTGGTCATCATTCGCAGCGTGACTCCCTGGGCGGCCAGGTCGCCGAAAGTGATCGGGTCGGCGTCAGCGTCCAGCCCGGCCAGGGTTTGGAGATAGGCATGCACCCAGTCGGTTAGTGCTGGTGTTTCGGGGGTTCCACCGCGTCCCGAACACAGGCCAAAGCGGTTTTGGGGCGTCTTCTTGGTGAGGGTGTTCCAGATGCCGCTGGCTGCGCCCAACAGGGCCCCGGCCAGGGCCAGGGTGAGCCCACCGATGAGGCCGACACCGATGGCCTGCCCGCCGATGAGCACGCCCCAGGCGGCCAGGGCCAGGCCCGGTACGGCACCAAGGGAGGCCCGCAGGCCGTACGAGGTGAAGAGAGTGCCGAGCACGGCGGCGCCGCGACCCAGCGGTGAGGTGTGCGGCGAACTCAGCAGGGCGACCAGCACCTTGAAAAGCGGCGCGGTTTCGGGCTCGGGGTGAAACAGCGAAAGCAGGACGTTGCCCCGTCCGGACGGTTTGGCGAGCTCTTCGGGCAGTGTGGTGAGGGCCTCGAACCCGGCAGTGTCGTGATCGCGCTGGCGACGGAGCTCGGCAACCGCAGCGCCCGCGGCGGCGATCGCGCCGGCCGAGGTGCCACCGATCGCCGAGAACCGATAGCTGCGAGCAAGCTCGGAGATGAGCCGCGGATAGATGACCCCGCTGGCGATGCCGCCCTTCATGATCAGGTTGCAGGCAGCTTGGGGGTGCAACGGAAACTGATCAGGCTCAGGCTTGGCGTTCATGGGTCCTCCGAAATGGCTGCGCTCAGCGAACCGAGGTTGGGGGTGCGGCGTCAAGGGGAGTGGGGGAGTCGTGAGGTGTGTCGCTCGCGTCTGGTCACGGGAAGGCGGGTGTTGCCGGGAGTTTCGGCGCTAAGCCGGGAGGTAGCACCGCGTGCTACCGTGTGCTATGACCTCCGAACCGCACATCAGCCAACGCGATTTGCGGCTGCGCTCCAAAGAGATCATGGACGCGGTCGAGCGCGGCGATTCGTTCATCGTCACCCGCGACGGGCGAGGCATCGGCCAACTGATTCCGCTGCGTCGTCGCCAGCGCTTCGTTGCGCGGGCCGACTTCATGACGTCCTCAGTGGTTGCGGCCAGCATCGACCTTGATCGCTTCCGTGCCGATCAAGACGCGGTCTTCCTCGACTCGGTGGTCGATCCTTATGGCCGCTGAACCCACCCGCGGCCTGGTCGATACCAATGTGCTGATTCTGCGGCATTTGCTGTCCGCGGAGAGTCTGCCGGAGGAGTTGGCGATCAGTGCAGTGTCGCTAGCTGAGCTTTCGGCCGGGGTTCACCTCGTCAATGGCAACGACCCGGACGCGGCGCGTGAGCGCGCTGCTCGCCTCGACTTGCTGCAGCGCGTCGAGCGCGAGTTCGAGCCGTTCTCGTTCGGCACCGACGCCGCTCGCAGGTTCGGGCGAATGAGCGCGGCGGTGTTCGCGGCCGGACGCACCCCGCGCCGCCGGGTGGCCGACTTGATGATTGCCGCCACTGCGGCCGCCGAGGGCCTTGCCCTCTACACGACCAATCCCGATGACTTCTTGGGGTTGGACGGGCTCGTCGCCGTCGTGACCATCGAGCGGCCCTAGCCTTAGCGCCGTGCCCGTAGCGGTTTTGCCGCGGCCTTGATCAGCAACGTGGCCCGGGAGGCTTACCTCGAGCTAGCGGTGGCGTCTAGGTAACCTGGACCTGAAGCGTTGCAGTTATAAGTGCAATCTGCCTACACTTGCGAGAGTAAGCGGGATTTGGACGAGGTCCCGCTCTTGGACGGAGCTAGTCATGCCCATCATCAGTAGCAACGAGACCCGCGTCATGACCACGGAGAGGGAGACGAAGCTGGCCCGCAGCGTTCTCGGCAGTCTCGAAGGTGAGGCCGGATCACTGGTCGTGGAGCGCGCAGGTCAGCGTAAGGTCGCGCTGCCGCCAGAGATTGGCAAGCTGCTTCAACATGTGCTGGCGGTGATTGCCCGCGGCGGAACAGTGACGGTGAGCTCCATGCCCAAGGTGCTCACGACGACCGCTGCGGCCGAGGTGCTTGGTATTTCGCGCCCGACGCTGATGAAGATGATCGCCGACGGCACGATTGCGGCCCACCGTGTCGGTTCGCACCATCGCCTCAGTTCGGGAGATGTCTTCGTGGCGCTGCGGGCCCGGCGCGCTCGTGAGCGGGCCGCCTTTGCTGAATTGCTCGAGTTGGAAGACGACGAAGTGTGATTCGCCTGACTGTCGGTCGCCAGCAATAAGCTGCCCGCGTGAGAGTTCGGGGCAAGACGGTTGTCTTTGTTGACTCGAACGTGTGGTTTTCCAGAACGCTCCGAGATTGGCTGGGCCTCCTCTACACGATTGCCGAGGTGCCGCCTTTCGAGATTCGGTGGACTGAGGACGTCCTGGCGGATTTGATCCACCACCTGCGTGATAAGAACCCCGACTGGGATGGTGTGCGGATCGCCGGGATCCGGGATCGCCTGGTGTGGGTGTTCGAAACCGGCAGAGTCACAGATTTTGTGATCGATGGCTCCTATCTGGGGAAAGACCCGCACGACGCACACATACATGCAGCAACGCTTGCCGCCAGAGCCGACATTCTGCTCACCTGCAACGTGGCCGACTTCGTCTGGGACGAGAACACGTCGCCCTATGAGGTGTATCACCCCGATGACTTCCTCGCCCTTATCGATGACATCGCGCCGGAGGTTGTAGCGAAGGCTGTAGTTGCCAACGGCAGGTATTGGTTCGAAAGAGATGGTCAGGCGGATCTGCCTGCTCGCCTGAAGTCCGCTGGCTGTCCGGCTTTCGCTGAACGGGTGCGCAAGCACCTCCTCGGGAGTGCGGGCAAACGCCTCGCGGAACTCGTCTCGTAAACAGGTGATCGAGCAGAGACCGATGCCGATACGGATGTTTGGCCATGCGGTCAGGTATCGCCGCGCTCACTGGTCCGCCAGGGCCCTGAGGACGTCGGCGCTCGGTGTCGTAGGCGGGCCAAGTTGGCGGGGAGTTGCTGTCGCGCCACACATCGCGGTCATCGGCTATGGCGCCCCCGCTCGCGTTTGGATGCACCCTACTTCGGGGAGTCAAAGTCAACTGAGGGGGCACCCAACCCGAGGCCTGGCAGGAACTGATTCGCCGGGTGTTTGGGCAAGTTGTCCACAGATGCTTTCGGCCGGTGCCGTGGTTACCAGGAGCTCAGCTATCGTCGAATCGGGTTGGCAACCGGGGGTGCGCGGTAGCGCGCGCTGAGGACGGGAGCTGGCTTGGTATTGCTGATGGTGTTCGCCGCGATGGTGTCGGTCATCCAGCTTGCGGCTGTGATGTCCTGGGCTAGATCCGTCCGAGTGATCACCCTGCTACAGGCGATCTCAGTCGGCTTCCTCGTAGTGGCTCCGCTGACGATCGGACTCCAGTGGCTGAGCACCAGAGCCGTGGCTTGGATTGGTCCCTGGCGGCTGGCTGAGGTCGTTGACGTCCTCGGGTGGACGGCTGATCCAGTCCTCGAAGAAGTCCTCAAGGTGGCCCCACTGATCATCGTGGCGTGGCTCTGGCCCCGCACTTCTGGTCAGCTCGGGCTTGTCGACCACCTGCTGGTGGGGGCCGCAACGGGGGCGGGGTTCGCTCTAGCCGAAGGCGTACTTAGGTACGGCCAGCTGGACGCAATGACCACCGCCGTTCCTGGCGGCTACCTTGCTGGAGCCACCCTCTCGGGAGCCATCGGGGTGCCGTCGATTTGGACTTCCCTCACTACTTGGCTCCCCGTCCCGGTCAGCTACGACTGGCCCGCAACGTCAGCGGCGCAGCATTTGGTCTGGAGCGCGTTGGCCGCCGCTGGGCTGGGCTGGTTCATTCGCCGTCGACCGCATCGCTGGCTAGGTCTGGTCCCGCTGGTGTTGGTGAGCCTCATTCATGCCAACTTCAACGCGGCCCACTCGCTGTCGGGGATGGCCTGGGCTTCGCCAGTGCTCTCCTGGATAGAGCAGCGGCTCGCGGGGCTGCTCCTCGTGGCGCTCGTGGTGCTGGTAGTGGTGGATCGGGTCGGCTTGGCGGGTGCCCGGCGGTCACGTCCGGACATCCTTCTTGATGGGGAGCGATCGGACGGGTTGGGCCCCTGGCCGTTAGTCGAGGTGGCTGTTCGCGGCGCACCGTGGAGCACCTTCGTCACCTGGCAGGTGGCGCTCGAGCGGCGTGCCGCCCTGAACGCTCAGTTGGCTGGTGTGCCACCGCCAGAATTCGCTGTCGAAGTGGAGCAGCGGATAACCCAGTTGCAGCAACTGACGGATCGGGTTCAATGGGCGGGTGCCGCAAAGCAGGTCGCCGGCTCACTTAGCCTGCGTGGGTTGCGGAGTTGGCGGACGCTGCTCTGGGCGCTGAGTGTGGTTCCGGCGTTGCTTTTCTTGGTTGTTGGCGGATGGCCGGCGACTCGGGGGCTGCAGGAAGTCGCTGGCACCTGGTTCGGCACGGGCCTGATGCTGGTGGGGTTGGCCCTTGGCTCGGTGCTGTTGGCTGCTCAGTTGCCGGCGCTGGTGCGCCAGTTGCGCCAGTTGCGCGAACCATCGCTTCACGAGCTGAGGATTCGGCCGGCATTCCGCTTGGCGACCGGGGGTGCGTCCCTGGCGACTGCAGTACTGGTGGTGGTGGCGCTGGTTATGGGCGGCGACCCGACTCTCCGGTTGGTCACCAACTATCACGTCTTGGACGCGTTGTCGTCTGCGGAGCTTTGGCTCGGGTTGGCGATCATCTTGCTCGCCTTTCTGCTCTTTCCGCCGGCCGCAGCGCTGGTAGTCACCACCGCTGGAACCGTCCTGCTGACCAGCAGTGGGGTAGCGCTCGCGGTCGGTAGCGTGGTGGGTGCGACCCTGGTTTCCCACGCGCTGCTGAACGCAGCAAGCGGCTCGGGGACGTCCGGAGGTGGGGGCGGAGGGGCGTCGGAGTCTGGCGCACGCGATTTCAAGGGCTTGAGTACGCGGCAGGCGGAGGCCTACCTCAGACAGTTCGACACCGATCCGCACGCCCTCAAAGGGGATCTCGTGGGTCGCGGTTCGATTTCGAAGTTCGATATCAAGATGGGGCCCAAAGGTGAGTTGTACTTGGTCAGCAAGGACGGGACTGTGGCCATTCCCACAGGGTTGGTGCCAAGGTAGTTGCCGTGTTTGAAGCGGAGCTCTCGGTCAGCAGTAACGACTTAACTCTCGGCGACCTTGAGGAGCGGGTAGGCCGCGTCTCCGGGCCTGCCGGGTATTCGCGTGGTGACCCAAGCGGGGTCAGTGGTGGTGCGCCACGGGCGAGGAGCTGTTGGACGGAGAAGCTGGCTTTGGAGCCTGGCAGGCACCCGGGGACGGCAGCCCTAGACCTGGCGATTCTTGGGTTGGATACCGGCTTGGCCGATCGGCTTGCGCAGTGCAAGCGGGACGGCTGCGAAGTAGTCCTTGGCATTTTTCAGCGGATTCCGGTTGGCGACCAGGGGTTGGCCACAGGTCTTCACCTTTCGGCGGAGTCGTTGTCCTGGCTTGCGCGCGCTGGCGCCGAGATCGACGTGGATCAGTACGTCCTTTAGGCGGGTAATGGGCGAATCAAGTGTGGGCGTGGAACCCGCCGAGAGCGAGGCGACTGCGGTGCTGAGCCTTCAAGACATCGACGGTCAGGATTGGGGCGATCCTGATCCGGAGGACTCCTATCTGGTACGGACCTGCACGATGCTCCATCGTCGTCCGCTGGGCGATCTAGGTGATGAAGGCCTCCGATTGTTGGTGGGGCAACAGATTGCGCTGCCGACCTTGATTCCCCTGGCAACTGCCGTGTTTGACCAGCGTCCGCTTGCTTCGGGTGATTTTTACCCAGGTGCGCTCCTGGCCTCCGTGCTGCGCGTTTCCGATGAGTATTGGGATGCGCACGGCGATCAGCGAACCCAGGTTCGGTTGATTGCGGAGCGAATCGACCCCAAGGATCCCGCCCACGAAGGCACCGACTTGTCAGAGGTCATGTCGAGTTTCCTCAACGCTGGGACGCCGAACGGGGAGTGACGTCCCAATGATGGAAGGTCACCGGATCGGGGATGAGACCATCCAGGCGCTTGGCCGCGGTGCGCGCATGCCCAAAGAGGGCCTGGTGGTTGGACTATGACCCAAAGATCCGGATTGAGTGGCGATGCGGCGGGTAGGGCGGTGTGGGCGCTTGCTTACGCCCATCCAGTGCTCCGTCCGGTGTTCGATGAGCACCTTGCTGACAACGTCCCAGACCCGGGCCAACCGGATTCCGAGCTGAGGGCGTTGCTCGGGCCGGGACTGGCGAGCGTGGACCCTTGGTTAAACGAGCTACAGGGGTAGGCGGGCCTCAGACAGTTCGCCACCGGGGCGCACGCCCCGAAGGGGAGTTGGTGGCGGCAAGGCGAACACCCCGGGAACCCGCAAACGGCGCGGCGTTTCTGCGAGTTAGTGCTTGCGTTTCTGCGAGTTCGGCTGTTCGGCGCCCCCATATCGGCGCTGTGGCAGCTGCCCGGAACCAACCGAGCAGCCGGAGTGTAGCTCGGGGGTGACCTAATGGGCGGTCAAGCCGTGGTGCTTGGTGACGCTCCGTTGAGGTCGGAGAGACGGCCCTCGTTCATGGGTGCCGGCGCGAGGCGGCTGGCCTCACTGGATCTAGGGGTTGATGAGCTCCAGGCTGGTGAAGATCGACATCCAAGGCCCCCAGGCGGTGGTCAAGTTGACCGTCAATAGGCGGGAGTTCTCGTTCAAGGGCTACGTTGTGCGAATTGCGTTGGCACTCACGCATCGCGGTGCAGGTAGGCGATCAGCTCGGAGCGTTTATGGATGCCGAGCTTGGCGTAGATGTGTTGGACGTGAGTATTGACCGTGTGGGGGGAGATCACCAGTTTGTCGGCGACGGCGGTCGCCGAATAGCCGCGTCCGATCAGGGCGACGATCTCGCGTTCGCGCTCGGAGAGTTGATACTCGGCGGCGACCGAAGCGACCATGGCGTCCAGGTGGCTGATGTCTTGGGGGCTGTGGGTAATCACCTGGATGGCGTGTTCCTGGCGCACCATGGCCATGGCGAAGGCAGCCAAGGCCACGATCAGGACGACCATGGTCGGGGCTAGCGCCACCGCGATGAGATCTGGCGTCCGGGCGAAGATCAGGCCGATCACGATGGCGAGGGCGACTCCGAAGCGGAACGCGCTCCGCGAGATGGCGAAGGCGACCACCGGGGAAAGGTAGCCGTGCAAGGTCAGCACGCCCATCAGGCGCACCAAGAGGAGTTCGAGCAGCGAACAGGTGGCCAGCGCGAGAAGGAAGGCGATCAGGTGTGCCTGCGGGCCAGCCAGATAGATGGCGCACGCGGCTACCGCGGGCAGAAGGAGCCACGCGAAGGAGGAGAAGTTGCGCCCACTGCGCTGGGCCCAGACCCTGAGCCCCGCGTAGGCAAGGATCAGGACGGCGCCGAGGGTGACTCCCAAGGCGAATGGGTAAGTGTCGGACGGAAGGCTGGTGAGGGGGATGATCATCACCAGCAAGTAGCAACTGAAGGCGACCACCACGGAAACCAAGGCTGCGGTGAGAATGGGACGCCGCGCGTCCTCGGTGGTGGAGCGCGGGAGGAGCCGGGTAGCCCTGTTCTCGGTTTGAAGTCGAAGGTTGAGGTGCAACAGGAAGCCGGAGACCAGGGGATAGGCCGCTATCACCAGGGTCCGCGCCGGGGCGGGGATCGCGGCGGTCACGACGACCGTCACTAGGAGTAGGCCGCCATAAACCGGCGCGATGTGTTCGATGGCGAAGTCGGCGGCCTGATCGGCGAGCCGTTGGCCCCACATCAGCCAGATGATCGCGCTGAAGGTGCCGGTGCACAGGCTCACCACGAAGAACGGCCAGGGGTTCGGCATTGACCTGTCGAGCAGCCCTGATACCGCGCTGGCGGCAGAGGCCACCCCGGCGGACGTCCAGATGAGCGCGGGACTGATGGGCATCCGTCCGGTCCGGCCGAGGCGCCACACGAACAGCAGCGGCACCACCACGGAGGTGAGGGTTGTGGTCAACCGCGACAACACGAGGGTGTCGCTGGCTTGGAGGAGGTTGGAGACGGGAGAGGTGACGAACCACACCGAGTAGGTCCAGCTCAGCATGAGGGCCAGCCCGACGTAGCGCATGCGAGGGCCAGTGGCGGCGCCGTATGCAGCGGCGGTCGTCGTGGTGCTCGCACCGGCGTCCATGAAGGATCCTCTTGGGCGGTATTGGTGGGCCGCCCGGCATTGCGTCCATCCCTGGTGGCGTGGGACTCAGACAAGAACGATCTTTTCACACCCACTGCGCGGCATCACTGATTTCTAGTGAGTAGCCCCAGGGGGGTCAGTTAAAACCGATGAACTTGGCAACCGTGAGCTTCAGGGGATGCAGCTGGGCTGCGGGAAGCGCCGAACCGATGCAAAGTGGTGTTGTGGCCCGGTACCCCCCGGGGCGCGAGCGATCAGGTGAAGGGCCACCCCCCGGCCTCTAGACCAAAAGCCGTGATCGCACCGCAGATGAGTCGGCCCTTACGGAGGCTAGATCCGCAGGTACACCGGACGACTTATCCATCGGCTCGGGAGAGACCGCCATCTCACCCGAGCCGATGTGCTGTGTGTGGGGGTGGCCAGACGGGCTTGATGGGCTCGCGAAGGCGACGATTCCGCCGTGGCGCCACCGGTCTCGACTGGCTAGGTGGCTGGCTTCACTGGTTCCAGGGGTTGATGAGCTCCAGGCCGGTGAACTTGAAGTAGAGACATCCAGCGAAACTCACAGCCGACCCGTCCGACCCTGGGGGAGTCGTTGGACGAGCCGGCTGCGTGAGGGGCGCGGAGGGGGGACCTATTCCGCAGGGGCGAACATCACAAAGATCGGGGGGATGGTCGCCACCACACCAAGGGCAATCAGCACGAGCGCGATCATGAGTGCCTTGGTGAGATCAAAACTCTTGTTGCGTAGAGCGAAGTGCAGGCCGGCCCAAGCTGCGAGCCAGACGACCACCGTGAAGACGGCCTTGCCCGAGAGGGTGCCGACGCTTGAACTGAGGGTCGCGAGGGCTTTGAAGCCCGCACTCGCCTCGGAAAGGATCGTGAAGAGGCCGAGCATGAAGGCGCCGATACCGCCAGCGATGATGGCTGCGGCAACGGGGCCGTCCGGCTTGTCCTGAACGCCTAGGTCTTCGAGGCTGACTGATTCATTTACTGAGTTCGTGGTCATGTCCATCTCCCTTACAGGACCGGTGAGGTCTTGGTGATCAAGGCGCCGAGCCCACCGGCGATTGCCGCGAGAACGAAGGCTAGGACGAAGAGCACCATGGCTGCTTTGCGGGCGCCTTCGTGCTTGACGATCCGGACGCCGTAGTAGACGACGATGAAGGCGACAACGGTGGCCAGTATTGGACTGAACCAGGCGACGTGCTCTTTCCACTCCATGCCGAAGGAGTGCCACATCTCGGTAGCCGGGTCGGCTACCAGAATCGACTTGGCACTTTCGGGGGCTTTGTCGCGGTACCAGGGGTAGACGATCCAGGTGCCCGTGATGACGGTGCCCCAGGCGGCTACGGCCATTGCGACGACCCAGATGCGCAGGCGCGTCACGCGGTCACGTACGCCAGCCACGGTGAGTAGCTGTGGCCGAAGGCTGTAGAGGGCTTCAAGTCCGCCGGTGAATCCAAGCAGGAAGATGACGCCGAAGATCATGCCGTGGACCAGTGTCCAGGTTTCTCGATACGTGAGGGTCACTTTGCCACCACCTTTCGATTGAGCCGGGCGACGGTGGAGACTCGGGGGAGTCCGCGCACACTAGGCAAGGATTTCGATCTGCTTTCATTCTGGTCGCGTTGGCGGGACGTGCGCATCGGCACTTTCCGCAGACCAACTCGGTGGTTCTACCTAGTTCCGGATCGGTGAAATCACCTACTTGGGCTCGGCGGTGGGCTTCGGTGGGTGTGGCAGGTGGGGGCGTATCGTTGAAAAACGGCGTCGAGGCGGACGCAGCCGAACTCCCACGGGTGCGGGGGAGAGGTGGAGGTGGTCGTGCTACGCGAAGACCAAATAGCGGTGCTCGTGGTCGATGACCATCCACTGTTCCGGGCGGGAATCTGTGACCGCATCCAATCGGTCGACGACTCCATCGTGGTGGTGGGCGAGGCGGGCAGTGGGCAGGAAGCGTGTGAGTTCATTGCCGCCGCGCCGCCGGCGGTGGTGTTGATGGATATCGCGATGGCCGGCATGAACGGTATCGAGGCGACGCGGGTCATTTCGGCGTCCTGGCCCGAGGTGGCGGTGATCATCTTGTCGGTCTATGACGACGACCAGTACGTCCAGGCCGCGCTCAAGGCTGGCGCGAGTGGTTACCTGCTCAAAACGGTGGACGCCGCCGAGTTGCGGGAGTCGATCAGGCAGGTGGCCCGCGGCGGTTCGGCGCTGTCGCCGGAGGTAATGCGGACGGTGCTGAGCCACTTGACCGATTCGCACCCGCAACCGGTCGGGCTGACCGATCGCGAACGGCAGGTGCTCGAACTTGTAGCGAGCGGTGCGGCCAATAAGGTCATCGCCAAGGAGTTGGCGCTCAGCCCCCGCACGGTCGAGGCGCACCTGCGCAGCATCTTCGACAAGCTGGGGGTCACCTCGCGGACCGAGGCGGTGGCGTCTGCGCTGCGGGCGCACTCGATTCGGATTCCCGATGGCAACTAGCTCCGGGTTGGGCGCCCGGCTGGACGCGTCCCCGGTGGGTGCGGTGTTTCGGTGGCTTCAGATTCCGGTGCGCGACCCCCAGTTTTGGGTGATTCAGGCGCTGGTGCTGGGCATCATCGCGGGCCATCTGCTGCTGGAGCAGGACCCTTATCTGGCGGCCGAGAGCCAGTTCTATCTGCTGTCGGTTTCGATTCTGTTGGCGCCGGTGGTTTATGCGGGCATGCGATTCGGGGTGCGCGGGGGTGTGCCGACGACCCTGTGGGCGTTGCTGCTGTCGGCGCCGGAGATCTTCGGCCATGAGTCGGAGACGCAGCTGGGCATCTTGGTGCAGTTCGCGATTCTGTTGGTGATTGCGCTCATTGTCGGGCTGCGCACCGACCGGGAGCGGGCTGCTGCCGAGGCGACGAAGCAGGCCAACAAGCGGTTGTCGCGCATCAACGCGACGGCCACGGCGGTGGCGCACTCCCTGGACCAGACGAAGGTGCTGGACGAGACCCTGCGGGCCAAGCTCGACAACACGGCGCGCCAGGTGGCCTGGATCGAGTTGCTGGCGGGGCCGTACTCGCCGGAGGTGACGGTCATCGCCGCTAGCCAGGTGGCGGTGCCTGGCGAGCTCGACGAGGAGCAGCGCAGCTTGACCAAGGCGGCCTGCAGCGCTGGCCTGTTGCAGCGCGGCTCGGGCCAGGGGAGTGCTGCCCGGAGTGCGGTCACCCCGATCACCTCCGATGGGGTCGTGGTGGGGGCGCTTGGAGTGACCTACTTGAATGAGCCGATTCCGTCCGATGAATACCGGGTGTTGGAGGCGATTGGCACTCAGCTGGGCACGGCGTTGAGCAACATTCGCCATCACGCCAGCACCCGCGATGGCCTGGCTGCCTTGTCGATCGCCAACAAGAACCTGGAGACCTACATCGAGTTGGCCACCGAGGCGCAGGAGGAGGAGCGCAAGCGGCTTTCGCGGGAGTTGCACGACGACACGATGCAGGCCCTCGTCCTCACTCTGGCGCAGATTGATACTGCTACCACCCAGGAGTTGCCGGACGCCGCCCGCGAGCGGCTGGCCGCGGCGCGGGGGACGCTCACCGAGACCCTGGTGAACGTCCGCCGGTTCTGTCGGGACTTGCGGCCGTCGCTGATCGACGACCTAGGCCTGGTTGATGCCGTGGATTGGCTGGTGACCGATCTGGGTTCGCGGACGGGCATGGCGAGCGGTCTTGAGGTGCAGGGAACGGCCACCCGGCTGAGCAGTAGGGACGAGCTGCTGGTGTTTCGGATTGTGCAGGAGTCGTTGCACAACGTGGAGCGGCACGCTCAGGCCACTGCGGTGCAGGTGCGGTTCAGTTTTGAGGCCGAGCGGCTGGTTGTCGAGGTGATCGACGACGGTCGGGGCTCGGCTGGTATTGGGCGGCCTGGGCGCAAGCCGCATGACCGCGGCTTCGGCCTGCGTGGGATGAACGAGCGGGCCAAGCTCCTGCGCGGGGATCTCGTCGTCGAGAGTGCTCCCGGGCAGGGGACGACGGTGCGGATCTCTGTTCCTACTGATGGGGCTGGGGATCCGGACGCTGCGCTGGAGGTCGCCGGCCCCGACGTCGCGGTGGCTCGGACGGTGCCGAGCGGGGCGTAGCTGGTGACCGACCGTTCTTCCGTGCGGGCGACGAGCCGCGACTCAGCTTGGCTCGCGGTGTCGTCTCCGCGTGGTTAGGAACTCAATAAACTCGCGCAGGTCCGCCTTGTCCTCCTCGTTCAGCTCCGCAATCGCGCTGAGGGGGACACCTTCAAGCACGTCGACGGGCATCCCGTCGGACGGTGCACGGTGGCCCGCCCTCACTAGGAGTTGGTTGTAGTCAACGCCGTAGACCTCGGCCAGATGCCAGAGGGTGGCTGGTGCCGGACGCTGGATGTGGCCAGTCTCAACTTGGCTGAGATACCCGTTTTTGACGTTGGAGTTGGTGCGTGCTTCCACGTCGCGCAGGGTTAGCCCAGCCACTCTTCGGAGCTTCTTCAGGTAGTCACCGACGGATTCAGCCTCTGTCATGCTTCTCCTTCGAACATGTGTTCAGCCTACTCGCCCATGCTCAGACTGAGTGGCAGGTGCTCAGTGTGTTGAAACATGCTGCCATGTGAGCGTATGCTCATTGCACTGAGCAAAGGCGGTGTTGAGGTGGCGACTGGGAAGCGTAAGGGCAAGGGCAAGGGCAAGCCATCAGACTCCTCGCTGATTGACCTGAGGACTGCCGTAATCGTTCTGGCGGGCATGCTTGCCGCGCTCCTGACGATTCTTGCTGTCAGTGGTGGCAACGGTGGGTTGTTGGCTTGCGTGATTGCTGGCGGTAGCACCTTCGGGGCAGCAACCCTTTGGCTGAACACGATCATCCGGAGGTGACCCCGACCTGCTCGCCGGATCCAGCTGACTCGGCCGCAGCGGAATTGAACCGAACCTCTGGCACGCGAGATGGGAACTGGAACTTCTTTCGGGGAGAGATCAAGACGATCGGGTGCGGCCTAGAAGCGAGCACCTCATAAAGGAAGCTGACCCCGTTGAGCGCGTGGAAGATGCCGGTTGACAAAGGGAATCCCTGCCGCGTCACAGCCAAGTAGCAGTCGCTGGCTAGGTCGTGGAAGTCCGAGGGCCATGCCTGGGGAAGCCGGAGCCCACGCATGACCGCACCGAATTGCCGTTCAAATGAAGCTGATTGCACGCCGTAGAGCAGTTTGGCTGCAGGCTTTCCCAGCGATCTAGTCGGGAATTGGCCCAGCACCAGCAGCGCACAGGAGGCTGGGTGCTCTTCCACGAAGCGTCGACACGATGCGATAAGTGACGCATCAAAATCGCTGCTGAGGGCTATCGGAGTGGTCAGGGAGAGCGAGCCAGCTGCGGCTCTGTCGGTGAAGTCGTCGATGTTGAAGAGCAAGTGGGAGGCGAACTGGTTGGCCTCCCGTTCGAATAGCTCCTTTGTGTCTGGAGTGAGTTGGGGCTGCCCATCGACGGCGTAGGCCTCCCGTTGCCAGGGAAGGACGTGGTGACCAATCTCGTGTGCAAGAACGAATCTGCGCTGCGTGTGTCGTAGGTCCGGGTCGACCCAGAGCACGCGGTCGGGAGAGGACAAGAATCCGCGGATCTTGGCAGTTAGACGCTTGAATTTGCGTGCGAGCGACGGTGGGGGGGCCTCAATGTACTGGTCGATGGCGGCGGCAGTGAGATGCGCGGCTACCTGAACGTCTTCAATTGGGGTAGGGACACGGTGCCTAGCATCAGCGGCTCTGAGTGCCGCTGACGCGTAATCTCGCACTGCATCTCGTGCAGGCATCAAAGGTCACCCGTTTCACTATGGATACCGCACTTCTGGTTCGCTCAGCATATGGAACACGCGCCTTTTTGGCCACATCAAAGCGCGGGGGGATGGACCAACACGGCTTCGGTCGCGAATGATCCGGGGCTGAGCAGGGATGGCTAAAGTGGCCAGGAGCTCACCGGGGATTTTCGTCCCGTTGGGGTGAACCCGGAACGCATCAGACAGCACCCGGCGGGGCATTGGTGCGGTCAGCGCTTGCTCACCCAATCCGAAAGTGATCAGCGAGCGATGTATAGGCAAAGGGTGGTCTCGATCATCGCTTGCGGCGGCTCCTCAAACCCAATTGACCGAGGACGTCATTTTCCAATGCGCGGGCAGCACCCGCTTCGGAGGGTCGGCATCGTGCTGCCGTGCAAGTCAAGCATGTGAATGCCTTGAAGGCCCAGCCAAACGCTTCCCAAACATGGCAGGCGCATCATGACCCGTACTAGTCTCATGCCGTGATGGATGACGAGGTTGTGGCTTTGTTGCGGGACCTTGAGGAGCTTGCGATGCAGGTGGGGCTCGATGGACTGGTTGAGCAGGAGCGCGCCACTGCCCGCGCGGGTCAGATCACCGAGTTCCCGCAAGGCGTCCGGAGGAGCGTAGCCGAGGCCTCTGCACCGCGAAAAGGTGAGTTTCGGATAGAGCCGGTAGGTCCGCGCCAGAGGCTCGCCACCCTGCTGGACCTCCTTGAGGCGGCAGTTGTTGGTGCCGACCTCACAGAGAAGGCTGTGCTCGCCGCAGCTGAGGGATTTGTGGAGCGGGGCAGCGTGGATACGGCTGAGGTGACTTTCGACGTACCGAGTGAAAGTTCTGACCTTCTGACCCAGGTCGGGACGCTTGACGGGGGCGATGGCGAGTCAACGAGGCGGGTTCTCGGTTCGGATTCCTCCTTGGATCGAGAGGTTGCCATCGTTGAAGTAGTGAACGTGATCCGCGAGTTTCGTGAAAGGGCGAGACTGTCGCGAGGGGAATGGTTGCTAGAGGTGGAGGAAGGCGAACAGAGAGGTGTCACGTGGCCAACCTGATTAGCGGTCGGACTCCGGCTGCGCTCCTAGCGAGCCTTGGGGCGAACCTGCCAAACGCAATTCCCACAACGATGCGAGCGTCTGGACCAAGCGCTACACCCGGTAATGACCTCTATGAGGCTTACCTATTCGGCCTCGTTCTTGAGGCAGCTAGAAAGCAGAGCTACGGCGTCCAAATACGCACTGACAGGCCCCGCGCCCCTTCGGCATTTCACCTGCGCCGATCTCCGGGCAGGCTGTGCAACGGCCTGTCCAAGTCAGGCCAGCGGTTCACTCATGGCTTGCTTTCCACTGGTGGCCGTCCTGACTTGGAGGTACATACCGGTGTCTACGTCGTAGGAAAGTCGCACGTTACTCATGAGGCGGACGTCTTGGTTCTGCCCGCTACCGTGGCTCAGAGGTGCCGGGCGGTGCAGGTCGATCCGCCAAGCTCATCGGCGCTACTTCTAATCGAGGCAAAGTACTACACGGTGCCGGTGACAATCGGCACGGGTCGCGAGTTCCTCGGGCTAAGGCATGACGCTTCATCGAAGAACATGGCCTTCGTGTCAACGACCGCCGGATCCACCGCATCTGCTCTTCTCGCTGGGAGCTCGAACCTCGAAGCGGATGACGGAGTCCTTCCAAACCTGCCCGGAGAGCAGAGCTTTCTGAGCTTGCTGATCCGCATGTTTAAGACATACAAACTGCGAAAGTAGCCGCTCCGCACGTCCGCCATAAGGTGTTGAGAACCTGAGTCTGGCCGACTCGGCCCCTTGCATTGAGACGCGGTTGCCGTTCGCGGAGTGGTACGGGCGCCTAGCGTTATCGTCTGAGCGGCCTCCGTCGCGACCCCTGGGCCGGATGCGCCTTCCTGGGTTGACCTGTCAGGGGCTCAGGAACGGGGCCAGATACTCCCGTAGCGCCGGATCGACGACGTACACGTAGGTGCCCTTCATGCCTCGGGTCATGAGGACGGCGTAGACGTTGGTGATGTAGCGGAGCAAATCGTCGTCTGAGTAGGTGATTCCCAGTTGGCGGTTGTTCTCCATGCCCTTCTTGTCGAAGTAGGAGGAGCGGTCTATGAACAGCCGCTCAGTCAACGGGTCGTATCGGAGATCGCCGCCGATGATCACTCCGGCGTAGTTGAGGTCGTAGCCCTGGACGGTGTGGATCGAGCCAACCTCGTTCAGGGAGCCCTTGGAGTTGATCCAGTCAGTCTCCACTCGGTTCCAACGCAGGCTGCAGCCGTCGATGGCGATGTCGTAGGCAGCTTTGCCGTTCTTGCTAGCCCAGGGCCAGGCATAGCCAGCCACTAGGCGAGCTAGCCCGCACTCAGAGTCGCGGACACGGATTTCGTCGCGCATGGCCCCCAGGTTGTCGAAGAAGCGCAGGTCGTAGTCGTCGAAAGTTCGGTGGGCTTCTGCGGTCCCATTCAGCAGGTCACGAACGTATTGGACGTAGTCGCCGCCAGCCTGGACGCGCATCTGCGACCGCAGGCGGTAGACCCGCTCCGCGGCATTGGCCGAGGAGATCAGCGCGTTCACGGTGGCCTCAGGCAGGTCGGCTGGGCGCACGCTCTGCGCGGCGTCCAGCAGGAACACCTGGTGGGTGCTCTTGGCCTTGATCCAATCCAGTTGGGTCTTGCTGAGGTCATCTGCACCGAAGAGTCTGCGATTGATTTCCGCGAACTGCCGGTTCTTCATGCCTGAGGACTGATTGGCACGCTGGTTGAGGCGATGCGTTTCGTCCACGATCAGGATGTCGTAATCGCCGTCGCTTAGTCCGACGTCGTAGGGCGTCAGCACCATGCTCGGGCTGAGCTTCGGCGTGCGCGCAAACACCTTGCGGATCGAATCCCGCAGCGATTGCTGCGGGACGACTAGCCCGATGCGCAGCCCTTGCAGCAGTTCGGCGTGGTCCGGCAGGAAGAACTCGGAAAACAGCGACTCGCTGTAGAACTCGTCGTGGAGGTCGATCGACTGAATGTCGCGCAGTAGCTTGATAAGAAAGATCCCCACGATGGTCTTGCCGGTGCCAGGGTCTCCCTGGATCACTATCGAGCTGCCCACTCCGGACGCCAAGTCCTCGAGAAGGCCCTCGACGATGTCGGCGATGGCTGCAGCCTGGTCTTCGGTGAGGGCTTTGAAGGGGGACAGCTTGAACAGGTCGCTGTTTTCGATGTCCTTGATGTGGCCGTTGAACAACCCCTGGCGGCGCAACTCCTCGAAGACCTCGCGGAAGGTCTCCTGATAGTCCTCGCGCGCGTAGTAGTCGCGGTCGGTGATGCCAGCGTTCGCGTTGAGCACCTGGTACTTACCGTCGCCGGCGAACAGTCGAATCAGGTAGGACTCGAGATCAAGGCAGACTGATTTGTTGAAGGTCTCGTCGATGACGACCCGGACGGTCTGAAGGGCTCGCTTCTGCTCGCTGGCGAGGTGTTGGTTCATTCGGCTGGCCGCGCTCAAGGTTTCGCCAACGTAGACCTGATTGGTGCCGTTGATGGCGTAGACGACCGGCCAGTTGGTGTGTCGCTTGTCTAGAAGCAGCCATTGCTTGACCGAGGGATCCTCGAATGGCAGCTGCTCGACTCTAAAGGGCGTCATACCGGTCGCTGCGGTTGCGTGCCTTCTCCGCCGGATACTTGGCGCGGGTCACTTCGAGCTTGGCCAGAACGACTTCGTCAGGATCCAACCCCAGCCGATCGGCGAGGAAGAGGCAGTAGGTGAGTACGTCAGCAAGCTCCTCCTGGACGCGCTCGGGGGAGGGTTCGCGATCCCATTGGAAGCACTCCAGTAACTCGCCAGCCTCGATGGAGATGCTCTTCGCAAGGTTCTCCGGCGTATGGAACTGGCCCCAGTTGCGCTCCGCAGCGAACTGGCGTAGCGCGTCGCGAACCTGGTCGTTGGGCACGCCACGAGCGTAGCGGCTGCAGTAGCCCGGAGGTCGCGGTGCCGCCTGTACCGACTGAGCGAACCTGCCTGATCCTGTTGCTGCGTGAGCGCGGGTGTCGAACAGCGAAGAGTAGACACGTGGGGGGCTGCGAACGAATACCTCCAGACAAGGGCCATTCTCAGTTCGAGGGAGCGCACCGGCATGGCCTCGCTGTGGGGATGAGCCAGTTCCGAGCAGCAGCCCTTTCGATAGGTCACAATGGCGGCATGGCGATAGTACGGAGCCTTAGTGAGGGTGCTCAGGCCGTCAAGATCCACCCGACGGAGACGGACATGTTCTACCAGGTGGTTACGACCGGCGACGGGAGGCGATACCTCCACCTGACCACATTCGGTTCGAATGCGCGCGTAGCGACTCCCAAGAGCAGCCAGTCGATTCAACTCGACGCCAAGATGGCTGAGGAACTATTGAGACTCTTGGTCGACACTTTCGGGTGATGGAAGTCGACAATCCAGGGTTTTGCCATGCGCGACCGCCGTATGCGGCTGCGGGTCGCAATCCTTGGTCCTGGATGGGGTTCACCCGGTTCGAGTTCACGCCCCACTAGCTCGCAATTCGCGACATCTCTTCGAGCGAGCGCATTCTAGGTGGGGTCAAGCACAAGTCGGCGCGGAATCGAACTCCGGTAATGCCGGAACCGGCAGGGACCTCGACGCGGGGTAGGTCGGCGGCGAGAAACGCCAGGAGCGGCTCCGGGCCGAAGGGCGCAAGCGCGAAGTCCTGAGCGGATTCGATATCTCCCGCGAGGGTCTCGAGCGCAATTCGGTTGACCCGCTCGGCCTCGCGACGCGGGAGCGTTGGGGTCAGGCGTCCGAGGATGTCAATGATGGTCTCGCCGTTTACATCCCGGACGGCCTGAAGGGACGCGATCCAGGTCGGCTTGGCATCGTCACCTTCGAGTTGGTCTAGCGAGAACTCATGGATCCTCCCTGCGGCTGTCGTGGTCTTCACCTCGATTCGATTGGCCGGGAACGAGAAGTCGAACCGATCCTTTGGATCAGAGTGCCAAGCGGATGCGAATTCCCGCGAGGCCGGTGCGTTAGACATCACCCACAACTCGCCCCAGAGTCCTGTGATGGTCGTTGGTGTCGCCTTGTGCGGGGGAGCTAGGAGCCGGGCCAGGCTGTCAAGGAAGCTAGAGACATCCTCGTTGTTGGGCGAACTCTCCATGGTCGCTAGAAGAGTAGCTGCCACAAGGGCAAACGTTGTGGTGAGGTCCTCGTGTCCTTCGCGTAGTCGGATCACTGCGAACCTTTGCTCGACGTCCAGTCCGAGTTCGGCGTCGAGCACCGCGTAGTCGCCCCCCTCACTCACATGGAGAACTCGGAGCCTCCGCTCCTCGACAACTGTGTCGGTGCCGATTGCCATCAGCAAGAACAGTTCTCGGCGATGCGAGACCGCCACTAGGGCAGCGGGGCTTCCGGGTATGCGCAGCGCGTCTAACTGCCCGGGGGACAGCGGTCGTCGTCCCAGGTGCTCGAAAGCGTCCAGGATGAACTCCGAGGTGGCGAGGATGTCAGTCAAGGTCGATGAAGTAGTCGTGGGAGAGGCCTTGGGCGACACTGATGGCCAGCCAAGGCACGGACGAATAGCTATCCCCCGGGGGGGCTGGGTCGCTCAACCCGAGCATTCGCAATTGAATTGTGAACTCCGTCTCAGATCTTATGGTTGAATCCCCGGAATAGACGATCTGGCCCGCTTTGGCGCCTTGCGGATTCATGCCCGCGTGCAGGGTCCTTCGCACAACACTGAGTTGACGGCCGGCGCCCTGTGGCACTCTGAGGCCTCCCATGAATACGAATGCTGCAGATGCCGGGTCGCCGGGTGTCGGTGCGTTCATTGCTTGAGCAAGGCGAATTGCGGCCGTGTTGAGGAGTAGCGAGTCCTCCGTCGTGGACAGTCTCACATCCATCAGGAAGTTGAGCGCCTCAGCTAGAGGGACATCCGTCTGAACGAGGTGTCGGTCGGACGTGGCGCGCCGGTCGACCACATGGGGCAGGCTCCCCGCGTCAACTGCGGTCGCCTGGAACCTCGCAAAGGCGTCGGTAAAGAGTTTGTCGTTGGCCTCCCGTGCTTCTCGGTCTAGGTGCATAGATTTTGGCCAGGCCCACACACCTCCAGCGCGGTTTCGGCGGACTCGGCGCCCTACAACATTGGCGCGAGTGGGGTGGGTGAACTGTTGGTGGAGGATGAAATCGCGCTTCCACTGGGAAAGCGGCTTGCCTTCATGCTTCTGCAGACTGGACCGGAGGAACTCCTCATCGTCGACGTAGTCCACGAAGGCATCCCTAGCAGCTTGGAGGAGGTACACCCGGCAGTAGCCGATATAGCTGCCTCGGTAGCCGAAGAATCGAGCCCGCTGTTGGAGAACGTCCGCGTTGTCGGACATCTGGCGCGGCATGTAGGTGACAGTGAGCCCTGCGACCGTGAATCCACGATCCAGCTTCTGGCCCCCGATCAGTAGCCAGTTATGGGCACTCGTCCACTTGACCAACTTCTCAGCTTGGGGCGTGGAGTTGACCTCGACCACGCGAAGCTCTTCGGCACGCTCGGGCACGTTCTCCATGAGGTCGTCGAAGGAGTGCAGATCAGGCACGGTCCTGGCGAGCTCCACGTATGCGGGTTTGAAGTCATCGAGGATCTCCTGTGCCCTTGCCCCGCCCGCATCGAGACCGTTCTGCCACTCAGTGAGCATCGCCTGAATCCACCTGCGATAAGTCTTATGCGGTGCGGTCTTCTGGTGCGCCTGGACCATCATCGAGCGGTTCTCGTTGAGGCGCTTGAGATTGGTATCAGCGATACCAAGGAGGAACACGCGCAGTGCCTCTTGGAGATCGTCGGGAGGCTCCTGCAGGGGTTGCGCGGGGTTGAAAATGGATGTGTTAGGCACAACGCGCACCAGATCGTCCACGCGATCCTGGAAGAAGACCTTCCCGCCCGTGTAGCCTGCGCCGCTCGAAAGGACCTTCGCGAAGCCCGGGTTGAGTCGGTCGGCAGTTGCTAGCAGCAGGTTTGCTTGAGGGGTCGCCGTGTACTGCACGAAGGAGTGGTGTGGCAGTGCCGCACGCAACTGGAGAATTGATGTATAAGTCGGGCTTTGGTTGGTGGCGCCGGTTTGAAGGTTCTGTCGAGCCTGTGTGTTGGGCGAGGCTTGGTCGCTCTCGTCGTCAATGATCAGGACCGGGACGCCCTCTAGCTCGAGGGTTGCAAGAGCTGCGGCCGCGCTCTCAATTCGCCGGGCGTGTTTGAGGATCGAAACGACGAGCGCTGGTTTTTCCTCCTTGGTAGCCCCTAGCTGGCGCCGACGCCACCCCTTGAGCGCGCTTCTCATATTCGGTAGCGATGGGCCAGTGACGTCAGGGTTCTCGAATATCTCTGTCCAGCCTCGTTGAAGGCGGTCAAGGCCCAGGTCCTTCTCGAGGCGTTGCTGGCTTTGGCTCTTGAGGTTGTTCGTCGTGCCCGCCAGGAGGATTACGACACCGAACCCGTTGTCGCGTGCGAGGGATGCGAGGGTGGTGAAGGAGAGGGTCTTTCCGGATTGAACATAACCAACAACGAGGACTACTGCGTGTCCGCCAGGCTCGTACGGAGGCACACAGTGGCCGAGAACTTCCCCTGCCTCCGAGAGCACGGTGTCCATCGCGGGTCCAGGAATAGCGTCAGGGCCTGTGGTTCGGGACTCCAAAAACTTGGTTGTGAATTCGCCGACTTGAGGCCGCCACTTCGGGCGGTCGGTTTTGGCATCCGTTGGCGTGATGGTGATCGTCATTCTATCGACTCCGTTCCAACAACTACCGAGAAAGTCTCGCGCGCCAGTTCATTGATGCGGGTGACAATGCTCTGCGATCTAGCACCGCTTCGCTTCCCAAGAGCTAGCGCGAGCCCAATCGTACTAGCGACGGTCAGGATCATCTCAGCGTTCTCGTTGCTCGCACCCACGAATTTGCGGCTGAATGGGTGCGCCAGGCTGACGCTCACCTTGACATGCGTCTCGGGTAGTCGCCCTGCCGAAAGGGACGCCTGCGTCTCCGCGCCAATTTCGATCCAGTCGGGCACTCCATCCTCCAATGTCGCCTCCAACTCAATAACCCAGATCTCCGCGTCGAGTTCGACTCGCACTTGCCGGTTTATCGGTGCCAGGCTGGGGGTTCCGATGGTGGGTGTTATGACGACATCAGGTAGGGGTTCCTCGGGTTCGAACTGCGAAAGCACTCGTTCGGCGACCGTGTCGAAGTAATCCTCTACGGACACTGCGACCTTGGTGACTGCCTGCTCCACGGGCTTGCGGTGGTCGGTGATGGGCTGCAGGCGGTAGTTGGACGCCTGAGTAAGGAGATCCAACTCTCCGGCCGACAGTTCAGTCTTCAGCCGATCGAGGAATTCTTCCTCGAGGTCATCCCAGCGAAAGCCATCCTTGGTATGGCTAACCTCGAACCCCTCGAGTGTGAGCTCGCCATAGAGCCTCTGATAGGTGTGTGTGGTCGAGCGCCCAAAGATCTCGACGGGGCGGTAGGTCTCGTCTGAGCTTCCGACGATGAGGCGTCTGCGCCGCAGCAGTGCGAAACCTGCCTCCGCGGTTGAACCCTTCGAGCGAAGAGCGGCGAAGCCCCTCACTCGGTGTTCGGCATCGAGCGTGAAGTCAATCGGCTTCAACCATCTAATGGGCAGCCCGTCTTCTTCGCCGGCCCTTGCAGCCACGAGGGGCTGTACCTCCGTGAATGACAGTGCGCTCCCGCGAAACTGAAGGTCAAGCAGGCCACTCCGCAGGAAATCCCGGTAGATACTTGAGAGGTGCTCCTTTAGTTTGCCGATGGTCTTCGTTTGCGGAAGATGATTAAGGCGCATCAATTCAACAGTCGTGAAGTGCGCGTCCGCCCTGGTCGGGGTCTCCTTGACGGCGATAGTGTCCAGCTTGGTCGACTCAATCTCATCGATGTTGAAATCCACTCTGCGTTCCACGGGGTCGCCTGCGACGGACGTCGTGACCCTCCATTCTTTGGCGAACCACGACGCGGCGCTCTTCATGCCCATACCGAACTCGGACAGTGACGTGCGATCCGGTGGGACATCGGCTGCGCGAAAGGCTCGCGGGAAGTCGCTCAACGAGATCCCTGCCGCGTTGTCCCGAACCACGATGCGCCCGCCGTCGTCCGCAAAGAGGTCAATCGAGACTTTTAGCGGGTTGCCGGGTGTTGCGAGCCCGTTCTGCAATGCGCTCACGAGCGAGTTGTCCACGAACTCCGCAAGAGCGAACCAGGGCTTGTAATTCAGGTGTCGGAGCACCCCAAGGATGTTCACTTCAGGACGAATACTGATCTCCATGGGACCCCTGTCTGCTCGCTACGCGGCTTCGTCACTAGCGGGTTGCAGCTTCGAAGGTGCCGGGTCGTTCCGAGGCAGATCGTCGAGTAATGACCCGGCGATCGCCTTGACGACCTGGGCATTAACTGCATTTCCCAGCGCCTGGTAAGCGTGCAGATCGTTGGCGGGGAGCGCCACCTTGTCAAGGCTCTGCAGCTTGGCGCACTCGCCCGGAGTCATGTAGCGACGGACCCCGACGAGTTCGCGCCCCAGGATCGGTATTTGAGTGTGGGTCATGGCAACCAGGCTCGGGGCCGTTGTCGGCCGTTTCGCACGGATGCCGGACGCGCGGACCTGAAGGACATACTTGTCGATGTCCCGTTCTTCGCCCTGCGCGTTCCACTCGAACTTCTGGAAGCTGGATGGGAGTTCCCAGGGCTTCCACTCGTCTAGCCACGGCGCGATCCACTTCTGGTTCGCCCAGAAGAACTCGCGATTCTGTCGAATGAAGGTCTTCTTCCAGTGTGGAAATGTGTAGTCGCCCGCACGGCGCGAATGGCTGGGGAGCATATCGAACTGCTCCCGTTGCGACATTCCACGCAACTCGAATCCGAAGCTGCCACGGTATCTTTCGACCCCTCTGGAGCCCTTCTCTGCCCACAATGCGGGCGGCGTGGCCTCCTCGTAGGGATAGGTGGCACAGAACTCCATGGACCATATCGGGAACGACGGAAGTTTCACGTCGGTCGGTGATCGATGCAGGAAGTCACTCCACATGTCTATTGCGCGGATTGTTTGGGCAGGGATCGGTCGCGTGGCTGTCGCGGACTCCTCGAGGACGCTGCTTATGTCGGTCTTGTGCGCCTTGCGCGCCGGCCAATCGAACTCCTCTAGCCCGTCGAGCGATCCTACGAAGTATGCGCGATGCCGGATCTGTGGCACGCCAAACTCATGTGGCGAGTACTGCTCGACCTTTACGTCGTACCCGAGGTCCTTTAGGTGCTTGATGATCGTCGCGAGCGTATCACCGCCCTTGTGACGCAGGATGTTCGGCACGTTTTCCAGGATGAACCGCCGGGGTTTCTTCACCTTGAGGATCTCCAACACTTTGAAGAATAACTGCCCCTGCACGGTGTGTTCAAACCCCAACTGCTCCCCGGCCTTCGAGAATGGCTGACAGGGGAAGCCGGCGGTCAATACATCGTGATCGGGGACTTCCTTGGTGATGGCTTCTTCGCCGTGGAGGTCGTTGACGTCCATCCACACCGGAATGCCGAAGTTTTGCTGGTAGAGATGGTTGAGGCTCTCATCCCACTCTGCAGCGAACACCCCTTCACCCCCAAGCTCCTCAAGCGCGACATGGAAGCCGCCTAGCCCTGCGAATAGGTCCGCAAAGCGAAAACGCACCCCGCCTTCGGACATCTGCGCCCCTCCCATCTTCGTGCCCCAACAGTATCGAGCGACCCTGACACTCTAGTGAGACACTCAGCATGGGAATCGGTTGAGTGCGACAGTCACTATCTCGCCGGTCCCGATCCCCACCCTGCTGGACTTGAACAAGACGTTGGGATCGTCTAACCG
>DIVW01000023.1:27373-149317 GCA_002428365.1 Propionibacteriaceae bacterium UBA6122 | reverse complement strand
CCCTGTGCGCCTGAGTTGGCGTCTGAGCGCGTCCGACGGGCAGCGTCGGCACCCCCAGATTGGTGCCGTGTCCCTGGTCGGCGGGATTGGGCCGGTAGCGTGGCCGCGTGACTCCCAACCCGTCCGGCTGGCAGGCGATCGCTCGTGCCATCGCGAAGGCAATCAAGCCGCGTCTCAGCTCGCCCCGCCTCCCTCAGCCGAGCGCTCCACAGGAGTATCCGGGCGACTTCACCGGCCGGTTCGACATCGTCTATGACCCCCATCCCGACCAGCTGCCAGACCCCGGCGAGGTGGTTTGGACCTGGGTGCCGTACGAAGAGGATCACACCCAGGGTAAGGACCGCCCGGTCGTGATCGTCGGGCGGGACGCTGCCTGGCTACTCGCCCTGCCGATGACCAGCAAAGATCACGACTTGGATGCCGCCCAGGAGGCAAGCGAAGGCCGTTACTGGGTCGACATCGGCACCGGAGATTGGGATCGCTCCGGGCGGCCCAGCGAGGTGCGGGTCAACCGGGTTCTCCGTGTGGACCCACACCGGGTGCGCCGGACCGCCGGCAAGCTCGACCAATCGCGCTTCGCCGAGGTCGCCGAGGGGATTCGCGAGTATTTCGCGTGAGCGCGACCCGGCCCTTTCGGCGGCCGCAGGCGTACTGCGGCAGCCTCAGGCGTACTGCGGCGGGGCTGGCGGCTGCGGCGCCTGAGGCGGAGCTGGCGGCTGAGCCTGCTGGGCCAGCACCGAAGCCGACTGCTTGGTTGCCCCCGGCTGGCCCTCGGCAATCGGCTCAGCGATCACCGCAGTCCCGTAGGCGCACACCTCGCTGAATGCCTGGGCGATGTCACCGGTGTCGAAACGCATCGCCACGATCGCATTAGCGCCACGTGCCACCGCGTCGGTCCACATGCGCTGCATCACCTGCTGCCGACTTTCGTAAACCAACTTGGTGTACTCGTTCACTTCGCCGCCGCCGATAGCGCGAATGCCAGCGACAAAGTTCGCCCCGATATTGGCCGAACGCACGGTCATACCCATGACTTCGCCAAGGACTGCTTCGATCCGGTAGCCCGGGATGTCATTACTGGTGACGATCAACATGCCGCAATCCTAGGCGGGCGAGCGCTCAGCCCAAGTGGCGCCATCCCGGCGCATCCCCGAAAGCGAATGGCGACCGTCGGGCCGCCAAGGCACATCAGCCGGCCCCAAAAGGCCGGTTCAACCGCTGGCAGCGTCCGGGGTACGCAGAATTCTGTAGACCGTCGTCCGTCGCTCACCTTCCCGGATTTCGCGGCCCGCGCGTTAGCGATCCCTCCCCTCGACCCGCCCCGCCCACCGGCACCAGTCGCAGCTGGGCTCAAATAGGGTCTGGGTAGGCCTAACACCACCGGGCCAGCCACCTGCCCACCCCCACCGACCCGGTCGTGGTGGCCGACAACCGCCACCACCACGAACTGACCCAGACGATGTTGAACTCGCAGCCGAAGACTCACCTGCGGAAAGCCCCCTACCCGGCCACGCTGCGGCTTTGGAACTGGCACCATTGACGACACACGCTGCGTTAAAAAATGCGCGGCAAGGAGGACTCTGACCGATGGCGAAGCCCGACCTTTCGACCAAATACCTGGGTATGGACCTGACCGGACCGGTCATCGCCTCATCCTCGCCGTTGACCCGGCAGGTAGACACCATGCTCGAACTGGAAGCGGCCGGTGCCTCCGCTGTTGTTCTGCCGTCCTTGTTTGAAGAAGATGCGCTGGCCGATCCGACCAACTCCAAGGCGCTGAGCCAGCGAGTGAAGCTGGTGAAAGACGCCAAGGCCCAACTGAAGATCCCGGTAATCGCCAGCCTGAACGCAACCCGTCCGGGCACCTGGCAGAGCTACGCCGAGGAACTGGTCGGCGCTGGTGCGGACGCTCTGGAGCTGAATCTCTACACCATCACCGCCGATATCGCGGTGGCCTCAGCTGAGGTGGAGATGGATCACCTGGCGGCCGTCGAAGCGGTCAAGATCGTGGTCGATGTCCCGCTCGCCGTGAAGTTGTCGTCCCACTACTCAGCGATCTCTGCCTTCGCCGCTCGCGCCGTGGACGCCGGCGCTGATGGGCTGGTCGTGTTCAACAAGTTCTACGCCGCCGACATCAACCTGGACTCCCTGGAGTTGTTCGCCTCCCTCGATCTTTCCTCGCCTGCCGATCAGCGGCTACCACTGCGCTGGATCGGCATTCTGCGGTCGCAGTTGCCCGGCATTTCGCTGGCCTGCACCTCAGGGGTCCACAGCGGCGACGAAGTCGCCAAAGCACTGCTGGTTGGCGCGGATGTTGCCTGCACGGCCTCCGCGGTGATGCAACGCGGCGCCGGAGCCATCACCGAGATGCTTGAGCAGACCTCAGGTTGGCTGGAGCGCCACGACTTCGCCTCCGTGGCGGACGCCCGAGGCAAAATGAGCGCCAGCTCCACCCGAGGCGCCTCGGTGTACGAACGGGCGCAGTACCTGGACGTGATCAAAGGCAACTGGTAATCGACTACCGCCGCCTCGACAACTCCACCACCAGATCGTCAGCCACTTGGTCGTGCCAGCCGCGCAGCTGGGTCGAGAGCGGGACGCTGAGCAGGCCCAGTCCGCAAGGTAGGGCCATCACCATCAGCATCAGGTAACGCTGCGCGGCCCGGGCCAACCCAAGGGGGGCACCGGTGCTCCGGTCCACCACGGCGATCCCCAGCGCGCGCTTCCCAAGGGTCTGACCGTGCCCGTTGAGCACCACCTGGTAGACGGCTGCACCGACCACTGCCAACACCTGGCCAAACAGCTCCAACACCGTCATTGCGGACCTAGAAGCGCCGACGAAGCCCATGGTGACCACACCGAGCGCGAGCATGGCCAGGAAATAGCCCGCTCCCAGCACCAGCGCATCAATCACCTGGGCTGCCAGCCGCACTCCCGCCGAGGCCCGCGCCACCCCTGAAGACTGGGGTCGGGTGGCCACCAGCGTCCGCGGCCCAGACTCCCAGGCGAACCCGGCCAGGCTCGAACCAACCGGGGCTCGCTCAGCCAGCAGCGCGGAGCGGTCGCGAGTGCGATCATCACCGGCGGGCGCCGCGGTCGGGCCAGCTACCGCTCCGCAGCGCGGACAGTGCCGGGCGGCCGGGCGTAGGTCTAGGGCACACAGAGCACACTTCACCGCAGACCCCTCCCCGTCGCTGAACTCGGCCAGTCTCACCTCGACCGCAGTCGTTGGGCAAGGAGAGTTCTGCCCACCACGGGGCCTAGCTGTTGGACTGTGTCGGCACCGCTCGCCGTCCCGAGCCAGACATCCAAACGGGTGGTTCCAGATTGAGGCTGGGCAATCGAATCCCGGCCAACCGCTCCGGCAGCAGCGAGCGGATGTTGAACCGCGCCACCAGCCGTTGCCAGCGACCCAGCGAGCCGAGCAGTTGCTTGCGGGTGGTGGCTGCAGTCGTCCACAACGCTGACACTTCGGCCGGGGTCGGGTCTTCGGGGCCGAAGGTGGCGGTGTTCACCGCGACGGCAAACTGGCGCACCTGTGGCTGGCCGATTGCCGCGGACTGCTCCAGCCGGGTGCCCTTGGTCGACAGGATCATGCCCAGGTCGCGGCATTGGTCGAAGACGTCATGCCAGGCGGCAGCCACCTGCCTGCTGGGGGTGCCCGAGGTTCGCCGACGATACCGTCGCAGCGCCTTGGTCACCGCGATCGCGGTGAGCAGCGTCACGATCACCGCCAATGGCGGTCCGACGACCCGCAGGATGGCCAGCAGCACCTTCAGGAACCCCGCCCACCAGTTGTTGGTGACCTTGGTGCCGCTCAGGTCATTTTCGACCGAGTCCATCGGGTTGGAGTCCACCCGGGAGCTGTTCGGCGGGGGGACGTTGGTGGCGTTCTTGTCTTGGGATCTGGTTTGCGGTAGCTGATCTGGGGTGCGGTTGCGGTCGGGGATGAACACCTGCGGCGCGATGGCCTGCCAGCCCTGCTCGGTCTCCAACTCCACCCAAGCGCTGACGTTTTGGCCCTTGATCGTCCCGCCTTCAGGAACCACCGCGCCAAACACCACCCGCGCCGGGAAGCCGGCCTGATTGCACAACAGAGCGAAAGTTGCCGCGTACTGCTCATCGGAGCCGACGAGCTGATCCCCGAGGACGAAGTTGGACAGCCGCCCCTGGCTGTGGCCAGGCAGATAGTCGGCCTGGCCCACTACGGTTCCGTCGCTCCAGTAGCCGCCCTTCAGATGCTTGGCGATCTCCAGCACCTGCTGGGCCCCGGTGGTGGCCGCCCCACCCCACTTCTGACCGGTGGTGGCCAGGAAGGAGTAGCTGGCCGGGTTGACCGACGGCTGGCCCCCGGGCTGGGAGTCGGCATCGAAGTTGGACGTCAGCGGCACTGAGGCGAGCTGCACCACGTCCCCGTCCCGGAACCGGTCGCCTTCGGTGAGCAGCCCCTGGCCGGTGGCCAGGTTGTAGCGCAACGAACTCAGATGGGTCCGGGTGGTGGCACCGCCGAAGTCGATGTCGGTGTTGCCGCCCAGCGATGGCAGCCAAGGGCCAAGTTCGCGGGTGCGCTCGTAGTCGGCGGCGAAGGTGATGGTCACCGCACTCGGCGTTCCATCGACCACCTCGGGCAGCCGGGCGCCGATGCGCTGGAAGCCCGACCCGGCGCTGGCCCCACCCGAGGCGCTCCAGGTGTGCCCGGTGTAGTCGTCCAACACCGCGAACCGCAGCAGGGAGTTGGTCGGCACCCCGGTGACGGTCAGCAGCTCGGCGTCCCAAAGCTGGTTCAGGTTCTGGGAGGAGTAGACCCGGAAGCCCACCAGCGGTGAGCTGAGGTCCTTCACTTCGACCGGCGGACGGACGTACTCCCGCACCACCCAGCGGGGCACATCACCCCCGGGTAGCAGGCCACCGAAGAGCCCGCCTAACACCAGGGCTGCCGCCAACAGGCCAGCACCAGTGAGCAGGCCAGCCCGCGGCGAGCGTCCAGTGCCAGTGAGCTGCCGACGGCGGCGGTTGCGCACCGCCAGCCAACCGAAGCCGAGGGCGGCCAGCCCAAGGCCCTGAATCAGCGGGGCCAACGTCTGCCGGGTGCCGAGCAGGGTCACCACGACCAGCAGCAGCACCGGGGTGATCAACGCCGGCGCGGCCCGGCGCGAGCGGCGCGCGACCACCAGGCTGATGGCGCCGGTCAGCAGGCTGAGTAGGAATGGCAGCGCCAGATAGCTGCCGTCGCCGACCACTGGCGGCAAGGTGGTGACCAGCTCTTTCCAGCCGTTCACCGCGACTCGCGCCAACTCGGTCAGCGAAGCTAGCGTCGGCAGGAAACCAGCGAAGGCGTATTCGTGAACGGCCACCGCCGAGCCCACCAGGAAGTACCAAACCACCAGGATCACTGGGATCCAGGCCCAGTGCCAACGCAGCGACAGCACTAGATGTGCGGTCAGCATGCCCAACAGCAGACCAAGCGCACCGACCAGCAGGAAGTGCAGGGTGTCGAAGGTAGTCACCAGGCCGGCCAGCGCGGCCAGGCCGAGCAGCATGACAAAGGCCGCATCGATCAACTCAGTCGAGGTGACGCTGAGCTCTTTGATCCGCTCGGTCAGGGTGCGGCTGCGGCTGTTTTCGACCGGCGCGTTTGGGTTCACGACTCTCATACCAGCTGACCTCCCGCCAACACCCGCGGCAGATCGGCCAGGCGCCCGATGCTCACCAGGGTGAGCCCAACTGAATCCTGCAAGCTGATCCGGCTACCCAGGTTCACCCGCAATGCCAGGGTCGCCACCTCGCGGGGCAGGAAGGACCGGGCCCGCTGGAACTCGGTGAACCCGCAGTTTGGGCCGGTGATCAAAATGACCACCGAGGCGTCGGGAGCCAGGTGGTTCAGTCGCCCAGTGGCCGCAGCCAACTCCCACCCGTCGTAGTCAGCCCGGGAATAGGTGTCCAAGGCCAGGTGCGGCGGTGGCTGCATTGCGGCATGCTCACCGCAGACCAGAGTGAGATCCATCTCATCAGCCAAGGCCCGAATCGCGATCGAGGCACCCACCGAAAGAGCCACCTCGAACTCTTCATCGCTGTTATAGGAGGCCTGTTCGACATCGGTGACCACGGCAATGTGGGACCGTCGGGTGTCGAGGAACTGGCGCACCATGAACCGCTCGCCGTCCGCCAGGCCGGAGAACTTGGCGCTACTGCGCCAGTGGATGTAGCGCCGATCATCACCGGGGACGTAATCGCGCAGGGTGTGGAAGGCCAGGTCGCTCATCGAGATGTCCCGAGTGGTCCGACCTTCCAGATCGCGCAACAGCCCAGCACCCAGCGGCTCCAGCGGCACCGTGCGGGGGTGGACGAACAACTCGGTCGGCTCGGTCCAGGTGACCTCCCGGCGGACCACCCCGAAGGGATCGCCGCGCTGGGTGGTGACCGGGCCCAGCTGAATCACCCCACGGCGCGGGCCGGGCACGACTGCCACGTCTTCGAAACTGCCGCCCGGGGCCAATGCCGGCAGGGTGAAACCAGCCACAGCCTCCCCCACCGGGAACTCCAAGCCAATCGGTAACAGCGGCAGCGTGCCGATGTTTTTCACCGAAAACTGGACCGCGGCGGCATCGCCGACCACGATCCGCCGCGGGGCCACTTCAAAACCGACTTCCAGCCGGGTGCGGCCGATCGCGAACAACGCCGCCCCGCCGACCAGGAAGAACAGCACCGCCCCTAGATAAGAGAACTCCCGCCAACCCAACCGGGCGCCCAGGACGGCAAAGACCACCGCCGCGCCGAGCATCGTCCAGCCCAGAGCCGAGACCACCTGCACCCCGGCGACCAGCTTGGCCAGGTAGGGGCGCACCGCTTCGCGGATCGGCGCGGTAGCGAACCACGCCCGGCGCAGCGGCAGCGTCACCTCGGTGAACACCAGGCGCAGCGCAGCCCGCGGGCCGCGTTTGGCCCGCGCCGCCCGGCGGCTGGGGTCAGCGGCCGGGACCTTCGGTGGTCTGATCTGCGTGGTCAACGACGTTCGTCCCTCACACTGCGCGCTCGACCGGGGCGGCCACGCTGGCCAACAACTCGTCGATTACTCGCTCGGTGGTCACGCCGGAGAACTGAGCCTCGGCGTTCAGCAGCAGTCGATGGCTCATAATCGGCACGGCCAGATCCTTGATGTCATCGGGCAGCACGTGGCTGCGGCCCTTGCTGATCGCCCAGGTCTTGGCCACCCGGATGAAGGCAAGGCAGCCACGCATCGACAACCCGAGTCGCACATTGCTGTGCCGCCGCGACTCAGTGGCCAGGTTGGAGATGTAGGCCACGATGGACGGCTCCACGTGGACGTCGTTGGCGAAGGTGGCCATTTGCTGCACCGCGCTGGAGACGATCACCGGCGAGACTGTGGCGGAGCGATCCCGCGTGGCTGCCTGCAGCATCAGTTCCATCGCAACCTCGTGATCGGGGTAGCCGATGGAGGTCTTCATCAGGAAGCGATCGAGCTGGGCCTCCGGCAGCCGGTAAGTGCCAGCCTGCTCGATCGGGTTCTGGGTGGCGATCACCATGAACGGGCTGCCGACCGGGTGTCCGACGCCGTCGATGGTGACTCGGCCCTCTTCCATCACCTCCAGCAGCGCCGACTGGGTCTTCGGGCTGGCCCGGTTGATCTCGTCGGCCAGCACCACTGAGGCGAAGATCGGGCCCTTGTGGAACTCGAAGGTCCGCTTCTCCTGGTCGAATACCGTCACGCCGGTGACATCGCTGGGCAGCAGGTCAGGGGTGAACTGAATGCGGCTGTGGGTTCCTTGGACGCTGTTGGCCAGCGCCTTGGCCAGCTGGGTCTTGCCGGTGCCGGGGTTATCCTCCAGCAGCAGGTGACCCTCGCTCAGCATGCAGCTGACCGCCAGGCGGATCACGTCCCGCTTGCCGCGGATCGCAATCTCGACATTGGACACGATCTGCTCGAACGTCTGGTTGAACCAGCGAGCTTGTTCGTCGGTAATCACGGTTGTTCCTTTCCTGGTCCTTCGGCCGAGCTACTGCAAAATGGCCTAGTTCGCGACGATCGTGGGCGATCTAACACCGTCACAACTCGCATACACCGACTTGTACGCCTCGACGTACCAAGCGGCCTTGTCATACTGATTCACCTTGGTCGGGTTAGAGTCCCCGGGATAGACCGCACTCCCATGCAATGTACAGGTGGGGGTCCCGGAGAAATCCTTCACCGTCACCGAAATGAGGGCGCAGTAGTAGACACCACCGGACTCGATCGTGCAACGCTTGAATAGCGTTGAACTGATCGACACCGACGGATCCGGCGGACGAGGCCCCGTGGTCTCGCTGGTGGTGGCCGGCTTGTCGGCGTCGCCCCGCTGCGGGGTGGTGGTACCAGTGGTGAGTACGGCCTTCACTTCGACTTTGTTGCTGTAGCCCACCGTCCTGGTCCGGGTGATGCTCAGGCTGCCTTTCCCGCTGACCGAGCCCACCCTGACGTTGTCGATGTAGAGGGTGAGCGTCGCGGTCGCACCATTGCCATTGCCGGTGGCCTTGCCGGTCACCTCATCGGCGCTGTGAGTGGCGGACACACTGGGGTTCCCCAGGGGGCCAAACGAGGTAGCCGAGCGCGCGGCCGACGGGGACCCGCACCGCACCTCATTGCAGACCCGCAACGAATAGGAGTAGCTGGTGCCATCAGTCATGCCAGTGACTCTGTAACTGGTGGCCCCGCCATTCACCCCCGGCGACGGTGGATGTCCGACGACGGTGCCATTTCTAAGCAGGTCCAGTTTCGAAGTGCCCCCTCGGGAGGGCGGCACGGTGTAGGTGAGCAGAACCTCACCATCGCGTCCGGTCGGGGCCGCGGCGAACGCGGCGTTGTTCCAGTTGTCCGGCGTACCGACCGCAGCCCAGGCCGAAGACCGGGCGCTGGCCGAATGCGCCGCGCCACCGGTGGCGTTGGTGGCGGTGACCAGGTAGGTGTAGCTGGTGCCGTCGAAGCGGACGGTGTCGTCCACACAACTGGTGCGGGTGACGTTGGCACAGACGTTCTTGCCGTCGCTGCGGGCCACGTCATAGCTGACCGGGGTTGGTCCTTCCGGCGAAGACAGGCTCCAGGACACCGTCACGTTGGTGGTGGCCCCGACGGCCGCGCCCGGGTTGGGCGCAGCCACCGACAGCCCGGCTGGCTTGCCGGAGGACTGCCCTTGATCAGCGGCTGCCGGGCCAATGGCGTAGTCGTTCTCGCCAGCCACCGAGAAGGTGTACACGTCGTTGTTGCTGGGCACATTCACCCTGATGCTGGTCTTGCCCGCACCCACCGATTGCGTCGTACCGGCCGCCGTGACGTGAATCACCTTGATGGCCGAGCCGTCGTTGGCGATCTTGCCCCAACTGACCAGCACCGAATGATCCTGGGGGTCGCTGACCTGCACCCAGGCCGGCGCACCCGGCGCGACGTCTGGGGTGATTTGGGCCGAGGACGGGCTCCAATCGCTCCAGTCGGCCTTGTTGTGCGCGCGCACCTGGAAGGTGACTGCGGCGCCGTTGGTCAAACCGGTGACCTGGCAGGGCGCGCTGCGGCAGGTGATCGTCCGGCCGCTCCCCGGCCCGCTGGCGATCTTCAGCTGATAGGAGTCGATCGCAGCACCATTGGCATTCGGCGGCGTCCACGACAAAGTGGCGGCATGTGATTGCACGGTGGGCCCGTTGCGCGGCGCGCTTGGCGCATCGGGACGGGAGTAGACCGTCATAGTGATGGTGCCCTCGGCCCAACGGGTGTCGCGACCCGGATCGGCGGCCAAGTCGGTGGCCCTGACCCTGAACACCAGCTTTCCGGAGGTGTCGGCGGCTGGCGTGATCGTCACCGAAGCCTGATCAATGTTGACACTCGCCTTGCCCCCGCTGGCCTGCTTGGTCTCCAGCACCCTGGTCTGAGCATCCAACAACGGCGAAATCAGTGAGATCGGCACGGTGACCGGCGTGCCAGCTTTGATGTCGGTCAGATTCACCGAGCGCAGCTGCGGTGCGTCAGCCGGAATCACCTTCACCCGCAGCGTGGCGGTAGCCGCAGCCGTGCCCTCGATACCAATTCGCAGCACCCCTTCGCCATCGTCGGGGGCCCCGCCAGCGGCTTGGAGCTTCACTCGGTGCTCGCCACCGGTAGCGCTGACCTGATCGATCGGCTGCTGCCAGGCGGCGGCATAGGTCAGGCTGCCCAGTGACTCGGGGTCAGGGCTCCACACATGACACAGGCTGGTGATATCGAGGTTTTTGATCTCGCCACCCTGCACCACGGTTTGGGTGAACTCCGGGCAGCGCAGCACCGGAGTCGGCGCCCCGACCTGCACCGGAATGGTTACCGTGGCAGTCAGCACACCATCGTCAGTCTGCGAGGCCCCGTCCATCACGTCCAGGGTCACCGAGGCCGGGCCGACGTAGTTGTTCTTGGAGGTGAGGGTGAATCGACCGGAGTCGTCCACCTTGCCGTCGAGGTACTCCCCGGGCGCGGTTTCGGCCTTGGCCGAGGCGATTCGGACCGCCTTGTTTCGTGGAGATTCGACGTAATCGCCGATGCCGAAGCTGGCGGTGGCGTTGCTGGCTAGCTCAATGCTGGCGCCGACCTTCAGTTGGGGGGCGCCCGCCCCGGCCGCCGGGACGTAGACCACTGCAGCGCTCACCGCGCCACCAGAATCGGTCACGGTGTAGGGGATCACCTGGGGACGCTCCCGCAACGGGACCCGCAGTTCACCGCCGACCAGGCTGGCTCCCTCGACCGGCACCGCCAAGGCGGGTTTCAGCGCGGTCAGCGGACCGTCCACGTCCCAAGCTTCGCCGAGCAGGTTGGCCTTGCCATTAGCGCCGTCGATTTCGGCCACCTGGTCGACCACCGTGGGCGGGTTGTTGAAGCCCTGCTTGGCCATGATCTTCACCGTGGCCACCGGGCCAGTGCCGCCGTTTCCGGTCAAGGCGTAGTTCACCAGCACCGGCTGCTCGATCAGTTCCGGGGCCCGCACCTGCAGCGGCCCCTGCTCACCGCTGAGACTGGCATCGGCTGGCACCGGATTGTTGGTGCGGTTCAACGGCACCACCGTGGCCGCATCGTCGCGAGCGATGAAGTCGTTGGCCATCAGATTCAGTTGCACCTCAGCACCAGGTTTGGTGGTGAGCGCATCATCGATGGCCACCGGCGGCTGGGTTTGGCCAGGCTCGGCCACCGCCACCCGGACGGTGCCGATGCCAGTGCGGCCGTACTTATCGGCCACCTGATAGCGGAAGGTGTCGGTGCCAACCAGGCCGGCGGTCGGATAAGCCTCATAGGTGATCGAGTTGGGGCTAATCGCCACCACCCGGCCCAATTCGGGCGCCGAAGCGATGCCGGTAACGATCACCGTGTCACCGTCGGGATCCTGACCAGAGGTGGGAATCGCAATCCTGACCCGGCTGCCCGAGACCACCCGCATTTCCACGGTATTGGCCACCGGTGCGGCGTCGGGATCATCCGCACTCGGCTCAGGCTTGATGGTCACCACCACCTGACTTTCGGCGGCATCACCGGCCGCAGTCTGCGCGGTGTAAAGAATCACCACCTGGCGCGAACCCGCCACCGTCGCCGGAGCCACATAGCGAATCTGATCGCCACGGACGTACGCCGATCCGGCCTCACCTTGGTCTTCGTCGGCCTTCTTGGCGCGGTCGAGCACCGTCAACTTCCCGTCGGCGTCGGTGCCCAGCCCGTCAGTGACCAGCTTCAACGGTTGCCCGGAAAGCGAGGAGTCGTTGGTCAGCACCGGGATCAGCACCGAATCACCGGCCCGCACCACCGCGGTGTCTTTGCGGGGCAGTGCGACGTCCTGCTCGATCGGGTCGAGCTGAGTCACCAGGACGTCGCCTTCGGCAGATTGCGACCCATTGGTGACTGTGTAGTGCACCACTTGGGCGGTGCCACTAGCTCGCTGATCGCCGCCAAGAATCCGCAGCCAGCGGCCCTGGACCACCTGCACCTGCAGCCGCGCTCCCGAGCCGGCGGCAGCAGCCTGCACGGTGAGCAGATTCCCAGCCGGGTCGTAGTCGTTAGCCAGCACGTCGATCAGGACCGGGTTGACCCCCCGCATCGCCGCCTGATCGGGCATCGCCACTGGGCCGGAGGCCTTGCCAGCGGCGAGCGCATCAACGCGCAGTGATCCCTTGGCTGGCGCGGAGTTGCCGAAGCTGACCGAATACTCCAGGAAGTAGGGCCCCTCCTGATCGGCGATCACGGTGATCCGTCCCGATTTCTCATCGGTGGTCACTTTGAGATGGGCCTTCTGGGTGATCTGCCCCGACAGCGTGAGCTTGGCGTTCAAGTTGCGCGGATCGGCACCGGGGGTGTCGTTGTTCAACGGGAAGACCGCGATCGGCTTGCCCACCTCACCACGAGCCGAATCGGGCTGAGCCACTGGCGAGACCGTGGTGGTCGACTTCTTGCCCAGCACCCGAACCTTCAACGTGCTGCGCACCGCTTTGGTGTCGGCACCGTCGGTCACCTCATAGCTGAGGGTCTGATCCTGGTCTTCCTCGACCTCTTCGGCAGTGAAGCTCAGCTGCCCGTCCGGGGTCACCGGGACGACCGTGCCGTCGCCGGCTTTGGCGCCGATCACCGTCACCGGGTCGCCTTCGGGATCCCGCCAGTCGCTGACCACCGGAATGGCGAGCGTGCCGAAGGAGGGCACGGTGTAGCGCGGCGCGCTGTAGTTGGGTCGCAATGTCGGCGGGCTCTGCCGGGCGCCAGCCTCGCTGACCACCACGTGGCCGGTGTCGGTGTCACTGCCATCAGAGACGGTGTAATCGAAGGCCACCGTCGAGGCGCCTTCGGGCAGGAACAACTTCACTGTCTGCCCGTCGGGCGAGACCTCCAACTCGGTGCCCTGTGGCACCTGCCGCGGTTCGATCGACTGAATCGTCAGCACGCCGCCGACAGTGTCGGTGTCATTGTCGAGGACGTGCAACACCGTGGTGCGGTCTTCCCGGGCCCACAGATTGTCGTCATTGGCCTTCGGCTTCGGCTGGGTATCAGCCCCGGCCTCCTTCTCCTTCTCCTGCTGCTCCACCGGCGGCTTGGGTTGCGGCCAATCGATGCTGCTACGCGTGTCCAGGTCGTAGGTGGTGCCGTCAGTCTGATCGTTCAACAGGATCAGACCGTGGTTCTGCCGAAAAGCCGGACGGTCCAGGCCGCCCTCAACCAGCTGCGGCTCCACCGCACCGCCGTCGCAGGAGCGCACCACTCGGCCAATGCCAGCCCAGGCGCCGAAATCACAACCGCCCAGCCGCACCGGGCTGGCTGGGGCGCCAGCGGTCTCGGTGTGGACCGGGATCACTTGAGCTGAGTCCAGTTTCACCCGGAGCAAGCCCTTGGTGGTGGCCACCAGCACTGCTTCGGCGGCCGGGCCGGGCTGCTGCAGCCGGGTAGTGGTGTCCACTCCGTCCAGCGGCACCACCCGTCCACCCGGAAGCACCGCCTGGCCACCGGCAACGTCCAGCAGCACTGGCGAATCGCCGACCACGGTGACGGCAACCGTCTGCAACTTGGGCAACCCGTCGGTGGTGGCGGGAGCGGCGAAGAAGTCGTCTTTGGGCGCAATCGAGATCAGGCGCCCGTTGATGCCAGCCAGGAAGATCTTCCCGTCGGCGCTCACTGTCAGCGCGGCGCCGCCAACCCCGACATCGGGAGCCAACCCGAGGCTGGCCAGCGGCGGGTTGGAGCCAGCCAGCGCGGCCAGGTCGACCACCCCGGCAAGACGGTCGTAGCGGGTAGCCCAGACTCGTCCGCTACGGTCCATCACTGCGAGCGTGCCACCGTTGGCTACTACGGAATTCGAAGCGTCCAGGCCAACCGCGCGATCAGCCAGGGGCTGACCGAGGGCGGTATCGATCGCAGTCAGAGTCGAATTGGACTGATCCCAGCCCAAAGCCAGGTTGCCGTCCTGGATGATGTCGAGCTGATAGCGCGCCACCCGCACGCCGGGCGGGGAGACTCGCGAATCGAGGGCTCGGGCCGCCTTGTTCACCCGCCCGAATTGGCCGGCGTTGTCGTTGGAGACCCAGATGCCAGTGTCGTTCAGGTCCAACTGACGCACCGGAAAGCCGATCGCCAATGCCGCATAAGAGGCCAGGACGATCACCAAACCACCGACCAGTGCCAACGGCACCAATCGGCCAAGACGCGACGCAATACCCCTAGTCAACCCACACTCCCCGCGGTGCTGAACTCATCCCCGATTTGCGAGCATACCGTTCTCTCAGCGAGAGACAATGCCCGGCCCGTCTCTGTGGACGGTTTGGGGAGTTCTATCCGTCAAAGACCCGGGAAACCCGGTGGTAAACAACGGTAAATCGCACCTGGCCCGCCCCCTATCTGACCCAGGTCACCCTGCTGGAGGAAACGCCATCACAGACTGCCCAGACGTGATTGCCCCAGTAGCCGAAGTAGGCGCCCGTGTTGAAGGTGCCGCTGCCCGAGGCGGTGTAGGAGGAGAACTCGTGGTCGCCGCCGTAGTCGGTGCGAATGCTGCAGTTGGTGCTGCCGCTGAACCCGGTCAACGTCACCAGGACGTAGTTGCAGCCGCTTTCGCAACTGGACGTCGTGATCCGGTCCGACCCCTGGGTGACGCCCACTGACAATGGCGGCGAACCAGTGGTGGCGGAGGTGGTGGCCGTCCCGCCGTTCCCTCTGCTGGGATTGGTCGAACCGGTAACCAACTCGGCGCGCACCGCAGTGGCGTGGTTGTAGCCCACCGTTCGATTGCCCGAAACGCTCAGCCCACCGGTGCCGGTGTCAGACCCGACCGAGACGCCGTCGATGTAGAGGGTCAGCGTGGCTGGCGCACCGTTGCCGTTGCCGGTCGCGCTGGCGTTCACGCTCGACCCGCTGGCCGAGGCACTCACCGCCGGCCGCGCCAGCGCCCCGAAGGTGGTCACGCCGACGCTGCCGGAGTAGGAGCACCGATCCGCCTCGTTGCACACCCGCATCCGCAATGAGGTCGAGTCACCGTCGCTCAACCCAGTGATGGTCGCGGTGTGCACCCCGCCGGTCTGAGAGCCGATGGTCCGCACCACCGCACCACCATTCATCACCGCCACCGTCGAACTCGAACCACGGGAGGCGGGCACGGTGTAGCTCACCTGAGCCTGACCGTCGGCGCCAGTGGCTGCGGCCGTCCAGCTGCCCCAGCCGTCCGGGGTGCCGGTGGCGCGCCAGGCCGGTGAGCTGTCGGAGGCGGCGTGCGCCGAGCCGCCGGTGGCGTTGGTGGCGGTCACTGCATAGGTGTAGGTGGTGCCGTCGAAGGTCACGCTGTCGTCGGTGCAACTGCGGGAGGTTGCGTTACTGCAGACTCTCTTGCCGTCGCTGCGCACTACGTCGTAGCTAACCGGCGTCGGGCCGTTCGCCGAGCCGAGACTCCAGGTGATGTCGGCCTGGGTATTCGCGCCCACCAGATCCTGCGGAAATGGCGTGGCCACGTCCAGGCCGAGCGGACGCCCGGAGGACTGGCCTTTCTGCGAAACCCCCGGTCCCATGGCGAAGGCGTTCCGGGCAGACACGGTGAAGGTGTAGACCTGATTGTTGTCCAGACCGGTGATTCGCTTGCTGGTTTGGCCCGGACTCGCTTCAGCAACGACGCCACCGTAGGTGATGTATACCTTGGTCAGCTTCGAGCCCTGGTTCGCGATCGCACCCCAGGACACCACCAACGAATGGTCCTGCGGATCACTCACCGAGACCGAGGACGGGGCACCCGGCGCAGTATCGGGCGTGATCGCGGCCGACCGAGGGCTCCAATCGCTGTCGCCAGCCCGGTTGAACGCCTGCACCTGGAAGGTGTGGGCCCCACCGTTGGTCAAGCCGGTGAAACGACAAGAGGTACTGCGACATTCGATCGTCCGCCCGGCCCCTGGGCCGCTGGCGATCTTCACCCGGTAGCCCTGGATAGCCGCACCGTTGGCCGCGCCCGCCTGCCAGGTGAGCGTCGCCGCCGCGGATTCAACCGTGGCGCCGGTCTTAGGTGCGCTGGGTGCTTCTGGACGCGAATAGACCACCAGCGTGATAGTGCCCACCGCGTGCCGGTCCTGGCGCTCCGGGGAGCCGGCCAGATCGGTCGCAACCACCTGGAACTTCACCACTCCCGAGGTGTCGACGCCGGGGGTGATGGTGACTGAGGTGTCGGTGTTGGTGAAGGTGGCCGCGCCGCCCTCGAGCGCAGTGACACTGATGATCTTGGTGCGGGCGTCCACCAGCGGTGAGGTCAGCGAGATCGGCACCACCACCGCAGTGTTGGCTTTGATGTCGGTGAACCGTACCGAGCGCAACTTCGGCGGCGGCGCGGCGACTACCCGCACCGACATCTTGACCGGCTTGGCCGCGGTACCGGCGATGCCGATGGTCAAGGTGCCCATCGCGCCACCGGTCGAATCCCCGGCAGCCTGCAGTCGAACCTTGTGAGCTCCACCGGCCGCGTCCACCCCAGCAATCGGGACCTCCCAGTCAGCGGTGTAACTCAGCCCGGCGAGGGTCTCTGGATCCGGACTCCACACGTGACACAAGGTGGTGATGTCGAGGTTCTTCGCCTCGCCACCCTGAATCACCGTCTGTGGATCGGACGGGCAGCGCAGCACCGGCGTCCGCTCCCCCACCTGCACCGGAATGGAAATGGTCGCGCTCAGCACCCCGTCATCGGTGAGGGAGGCTGAATCCATGACTGCCAAGGTCACCGAGGCCGGTCCGACGTAGCCATTCTTCGAGGTCAGGGAGAAGCTGGTGGCGTTCAGCACCTTCACCTCAAGATCCTGGCTGGGTGCGGTGGCCGCCTTGGCTGAGGAGATCCGGACGATCCGTCCGCGCGGGGACTCGACGTAATCCTCGATGTTGAAGCTGGCCGTGGCGTTGGTGGCCAGATCGATCGAGCCGCCCACCTTCAACTGCGGCGCGCCAGCACCAACCGAAGGGACGTAGACCACCGCAGCGCTCTGGCCACCGGCAGCATCGGTGACCAGGAAGGGGATCACCTGGGCGTGATCCAGCAACGGCACGCTGTATTCGCTGCCGACCAGGGTGGCGCCGACCACCTCGGCCAGCGGCTCGACCCGCAGCGCCCCAAGGTCACCGTCCACATCCCAGGCCTTGGTGAGCAGATCGGCTTTGCCCACCTTGCCGTCAGTCTTGGCGGTTTGGTCCACCACGCTCGGCGGATTGTTGTAGCCGACTTTGGAGACGACCTTGACGGTGGCGGCCGGACCGGTGCCCCCGTTGCCGACCAGTGCGTAGTTCAGCAGCACCGGCTGGTCACCGTCGCCGGGACCGGTGATGGTGATCGGGCCCAACTCACTGGCCAGCTTCGCGGCGCCGGGCAGCGGATCATTCAGCCGCTCCAGCGCAGCGATGCTCACCACATCGTCGCGGGAGTAGTAGTCGTTGCCCAGCGCATTCAGCCGCACTTCGGCGCCGGGAGCCACGGTCAACTGGTCATCAATCGCCACCGGTGGCTGGGTCTGGCCCGGGCTGGTCACCGAAACTCGGATGCTGCCCACCCCGCTGCGGCCGTAGGCGTCGGTGACCACATAATCGAGGCTGTCAGTGCCCACCAGGCCGTTGGTGGGGAAGGCCTCATAGGTAATCGACGTCGGGCCATAGCCGACCACCCGTCCCAGGGACGGAGCCGAGGCGATCCCGGTCACCACCACCGAATCGCCATCAGGATCCTGCCCTGAGGTCGGCACCGGAATCTGCACCCGGCTGCCAGTCGTCACCCGGGTCTCCACCGTGCTGGCCACTGGCGGCCGATCGGGATTGGCCTGATCAGGTTGGGCCTTGATGGTCACCACCACTTCGCTTTGGGCGGTGTCACCGTCGGTGTTCGCAGCGGTATAGCTGATCCGCACCTGCCGGGTGGCACTCACCTCGACCGGCGGGACGTAGCGCACCTGGTCGCCCCGCACGTAGGCCCGCCCAACATCGCCTTGATCCTCGTCGCCGCGTTTGGCCGGATCGTAGACCGGCAGTTCGCCGTCATGATCGGTGCCCAGCGCATCGGTGATCAGCCGAAGGCGCTGGCCAGACAAGGTGGTGTCGTTGGTCAGCACTGGGATCAGCACCGAGTCGCCCACCCGCACCACCGCAGCGTCCTTGCGGGCCAGCACCCGGTCGGCTTCGGCGTCGTCAAGCTGGGTTACCAGGACGTCGCCAGTGGCGGTTTGTGATCCGTTGCTGATCGCGTAGTGCACTACCTGCGGGTTGGGGGCCAGCCGGTCGACCTGCGGCAACAGCCGCAGCCAACGTCCGCCGATCACCTGGGCCTGTAGCTGTTCACCGTCCACCGGGGTCACTGCCTGCACGCTGAGCAGGTTGCCGGCCGGGTCGTAGTCGTTGGCCAGCACGTCCACCAGCACCGGGTTGCGGCCACGCATCGAGACCTGATCGGGCATCGCCACCGGTTCGGCACCGGAGTCTCTCAGGGCGTCTACCCGGATTCTGCCGGTGGCCTGCGAGGCGCTGCCGAAGGTGACGGTGTAATCGAGGAAGTAGGGACCTTCCCGTTTGGGCACCACGGTGACCCGGCCGGTCTTCTCATCGGTGGTCACCGCCAGGTTCGCCTGGTTGGGAATCTCACCGCTGAGGGTGAGCCGGGCGGCCAGGTTTCGCGGATCGGCACCGGGGATGTCGTTGACCAGCGGCGAGATCACGATCGGTCGGCCCGCCTGGCCGCGCACCACGTCCGGCTGGGCGATCGGGGCGGACTGCCGTAAGGAGTCCTTGCCGATCACCTGCACCCGCAGCGCCCTCGAAACCGGCTGGTTGTCGGTGCCATCAGTGACTTCGTAGGTGATCATCCGCTCCTGATCGGCCACCGCTTCACCGGGGCTGAAGTCGATCTGCCCGTCCGGGGTCACCGGGATCACGGTGCCGTCCTCGTCCCGGGCCCGCAGCAGGGTCACCGGGTCGCCTTCGCCGTCCCGCCACTCGCTGGTTACCGGCATAGTCAGGTTGCCGAAGGACGCCACTGCATAGGCCGGCTGGACGTAGTGCGGACGCAGGTCGGGCGCAGTCTGGCGGGTGCCGGCGTCGGTAACCACCACCTCGCCGTCATCGCTGGCACTGCCATCAGAGATCGTGTAGCTGAAACGCACCGCTGGCACGCCTGGGGGAAAGGAAACCAGCACGCTTTGGCCGTCCGGGGCGATCTCCAACAACACGGCCTGGGCCGGGCTGGGTCGGCTCACGGAGACGATCGAGAGCACTCCGGTCACCGTGTTGAGGTCGTTGTCGAGCAGGTGCAGCGCTGTGGTGCGATTGGTGCGCACGAAGGCCTGATCGTCGACGGCTTTCGGCTTGGACTCGACCGGATCGCTGTCGTCGGTCTTCTCCTGCTCCTGATTGTCTTCGACCTCGGGCTGGGGCCAGCTGATGCTGGTCTGCCGATCAAGGTCATAGATCAGCCCGTCAGCCTGGTCATTGAGCACGATCAGCCCGCGGTTGATCCGGAAGGCCGGCCGGGTCAGCCCCTTGGCCACCTGTTGCACCGACGGATCTGCGTTACCGCAGACCCGCACTACGCGGCCAACACCGGCCCAGGCACTGAAGTCACAACCGCCGAAATGGACCGGGACGGCCGGCTCGCCACCACCGACCAAATCGATCTGGATTACCTGCCCCGAATCGAGGCTCACCCGCAGCAAAGACTTGGCATTGGCCACCAGCACCGTGGCCGCATCGACCCCGGAGGCCTGCAATTTGGCCTGAGCATCCGCCTCGAGCTGGACGGTCTTCAGGTTGGGCAGGACCAGCTGCCCGGCCGTGGCGTCCATGGCGATCACTGCTTCACCCACGGTGGTGATCGAGATCGACTTCAGCACCGGGCGACCGTCGCTGACTTTTGGCTGATTGAAGCCGGCCCCGTTGGGTTCGACGGTGATCAGGCGCCCGTTCACCCCGGCTACGAATATCGTGCCCCGCTCACTCACCGCCAGTGCCGCCGAGCCGATTGCCGCGTCTGCGGCCAGGCCGAGCTCGGCCAGTGGCTTGAGCGCTGAGTCCATCGGGCTTAGGTCGGCCACCCCAGTGGCCGGGTCGTAGCGGCCAGCCCAAAGCCGACCCAGTCGATCCATCACCGCCAAGGTGCCCCCACGCAGCAGCACCGCGCTGGTGGCGTCGACCCCAACCGCCTGCTCGGCGATGGGCCGACCGGCCATCGTGTCGATCCTGGTCAGGCGCCCATTGCGGGCATCCAGGCCGAAAACCGCATTGCCGTCTTGGAGGATATCCAGAGCGAAGGGGCTCACCCGTTGACCCGGCGGCGAGAGGCGCGCGTCGAGGCCAATTGCGGCTTTGTTGAACCGACCGAATTGACCGGCGGCGTCATTGGAAACCCAGATTCCGGTGTCGTCCAGATCGAGTTGGCGAACCGGGAAACCGCTAGCGAGGACGGCATAGGCGAGAATCGCCAGGAGCATCACACCGATCAGGGCAATCGGCGCCTGACGAGCCATTTTGCCCCAGTTTCCCCGCTCCAATACGCCCGCCCCCGCTCCAGTTGCCTCGATCAGTGGTCTTTGAGCATACCTGTCAGGCCGGTGGGCACAACCCGCTCACAACGACCCCGGACGGGTTGTTCAACCCAACCCAAGGGGTTGTTTGACACCCACTTTTACGGTAACAAAGTCAGGTCATCAGGGGTGACGATTCGGGCCGCCATTGCGTACTCGATCAGGCGTGCTTTACGGCTTGATGCCGCCCCCACTACCCCACCTCGCAGGCCGCGCACTCCGGCTTCGGTGAACTTCTCACAAATCAGATCGAGCTTGCGATTGAACTTGGTCACCGCCCAGCCAAGGCGCTTGGCGACCTTCGCCGATTGGGGCACTGCGCCGGCGCCCACCTTGCGCCGACTGAGCAGATCCTCACACAACGCAACCAGCAACAACTTCTGCTCTCCGGTCAGGCTGACTGGGCCGAGCGTGACCTGCCCATCTGCGGATTCACTGATCGGCAGCCGCTCGAAGGGGACGTCACTCACCCGGATGTCGAATTCGTAGGTGGTCGGGCCAGCGGTGAACCAAATCACCGTGGACGGGAACACCAATGGCAGCCGCGCGCCCGGGGAAAGCCACGCCTGGAAGGTGCCCGAACCGTCGGCAACAGTGGCCGACAGCTGGGAGCCGACGTTCTCCAACCACCACAGGTCGGCCTGGTAATAGACGGCAAGGAAGGTGCGGTGCAGGAAGTTGTTGTCCTCGTCCAGCACCAGGTCGCCATCGCGTCCGATGGTGAACCGTTCCTCGGGCTTGGGCTGGTACTCCTCGCCGATGAAATCGATGGCCACTGCTGGAATCACTGCTCACATCCCTTCGTCCATTCGGCCGGTGCGTCCTTGCCGTCAAGCCGGAAGACCTTCACCTGCACACAGACCCCCGAGGGGGCGTTGTTGATCACGGCTTTGGGCGCCCCGGTGTGGTTGACCTGCTGGTTGGAGCCGAACACTTTCCACTCGAACTGATCACTGGGCAGGGAGTGGGTGTAGGTCCATTCGCAGGACACGACCGACCCCGTGCGACTGCAGGTGATCACCGGCCGTCCCGGTGCTGGCACCGGCTGGTCCACTTCCGGTGGGGCCTGGCTGACTGACACCGTCGGATCAGGTCGCGGTGGTGTCGGAGCAGTGAGCACCGCCCAGGTGATGGCCGAAATCGCCCCAACGAGCAGCACTCCCAACCCGATGGCCAGTAGCCGCTTACCGGTACCACCCGCCGACCGGACTGCGGCCGCCTGCTCAGGCGGGACGCTCAGGTTGGCGGGCCGCAGCACCGTGGCGCCCACCACGTTCGAGTCGTATTCGGCCACTGGGGCAACTCGGCGATTGGGGCGGCGAGTCTTGTCGGCCCCGATCTCAGCTGAGGTGCCGGGTTCAACCACGGTGGCGGGCGGGGAAGTCACCGGCGAAATCACCAGCGGCGAGCGCACCTGGGTGCTATCGGCCGAGCCCTGGTGCCGCGGCACCGAAGCCTCCTCAGTGTTGGCCAGCTCCACCGGGGTCCGCGGGAGCCGCATTTCCTGCTCGATCGCCTGCAGCGCTCCGACCAATTCCAGCGCGCTGGCCGGCCGCAGGATCGCGTCCTTGGCCATCGCGGCGCGCAAAAGGCGATCCAGTGAGGCGGGCACGTCAGCGCGTCCGGTGGTGGGCGGTGGCACGTCACGAATCCGGCGCATCAGCGCGAACGGCGCGTTGTCGCCACCAGGAATCTCAAACGGCGAGCGGCCCACCAGCACCTGCCAAAGGGTCGCCGCCAGCGAGTAGACGTCCGAGCGCACGGTCGCCGGTCCGGTGGCATAGAGCGTTTCCGGTGGCGACCAGGGCACCGAAACCCCGACATCGTCGTCGTCGGAGTCGACCATCCGGCCAGCGATACCGAAGTCGGTCAAGCCGGGGCGCCCATAGGCATTGGTGAGCACGTTGGCGGGTTTGATATCGCGGTGCAACAGCCCGGACCGGTGGGCGGTCTCGACCGCTGAGCCCAGCTGGATGCCCAGCACCAAAGTGTTGGCCACCGAGAGCCGCTCGGTGCGGGCCCGCTCCGCCAAGCTCGGCTTCGGGTAGTACATCATCGCGATGTAGGGCCGATGATCCAGAGTCGTGCCGGTGGCGTAGACCGGCACGATGTAGGGATGTTCCAGGCGGGCCATCGCATTGGCCTCGGCGGTGAACCGGCCGATCGCCACCGCCGAAAGGCCGGTCTCGCGCAGCACCTTCACCGCCACCTTCCGCAGCGGGGTGGCCTGGTCGTAGAGGAACACGTCGGCGTAGCCGCCGCTGCCGAGCTTGCGGACGAAGGTCAGCCCGGCGATGTCTGGCGGGCTGTCGGCCCTACTCAAGGCAACACCTCGAAGGTGAAGCTGATGGTTCCGGCCAGCACCACTCGGGTGCCGGGCTCGATGATCACCGGCTCATTGGTCCGCAGGGCCACTGGCATTTCGCCGGGCAGGATCACTTCGGTGCCGTTGGTCGAACCGAGGTCTCGAACCACCACATTCCAGTAGTCGAGGCTCACTTCGAGATGCTGACCCGAAACGTCCTTCTCCGGGTCAGGTAGGCGCACCAGGTTGGGCTGCTCGGCGGCATAGCCGGACGGGATGTGCGGGTTGCGCCCCAGGATCACCGGACGGTCCAGCGCCACCACTCCACCGGTGGAAAGCCGGAGTTGGCCCAGCACCGGACGCGGGATCTCGGTTGGCTGCTGTTGCGGGATCGGCGCCCCGCAGACCCGGCAGGTGCCGGCATAGGCCGGGCTGAGGTGGCCATCCGCGCAGCGCGCGGCCACCACCATCACCACCGGCGGCAACCCGACCAGGGCTGAGCGGTTCACCGTCCGATCTGCGGCCAGCCCGGGGGTTGATGCTGGCGGTTCACTGATCGGCGCGATTGGCGAGGCCGCCGGTTGGGCTGGCGGTGGCGGTGGCGCGATGTCCGGCGCTGGAGTGGTTGAGGCCACCGGCTCAACCGACGGCCCGGTCACCTCGGCGCTCAGCCAGGGCATGCCGGTGATCAACTGCGGCGGGCCAGGCGGAGCCGTCGGCGGCGCCGCTACGGGCAGGTCAGCGGTGGGAATCGTCAGTGGTGCCACCATGGTGGCGCTCGGGTCGCTGACCGGTGCCGCCGGTTCGTCCGGCTCGGTCGGCTCCGGCTCGGTCGGCTCAGTCGCCGTCGGTTCAGGCTCGGGCTCGGGTGGCGGCGACGGCCGCTGACTGGTCAGGAACAGCTGCGCCAGTTCGTCGGTGGCCGGTTCGGTGGCCGATTCGGTGGCCGGTTGGCTGGCCAACTCGGGCGCGGGCGCTGGGGTAGGTGGCCGAGGCTCGACCGCGGCTGGCTCAAGCGGCGCAGGTTCGGCGGCCTCGTCGAGGCCGAAGCTCACCGCTGCTGCCAGCACCACCCCGGACCTGATGGGCAACCATGCGGCACCGGGCGGCCGACTCAGGCCGAGCATTGCTTGGCTGGCAGCCGGCTGCCAGGTGTCGTGCCACATGGTGCGTTCGGCGGCCAGCCCAGTCAGCTCGCCAACGCTCCCCAGCACTGCCCCGCGGACGACCAATCGGACGCCCTCATCGGTGACCTCGAAGGCGCCGAAATCGGCCAGGGCCTTCAGCCCACTGGTTACCAGCGCGTCGAGTACGTCGTCCACCCCGGCGCCAGCCTCGACCAGGGCCGAAACCCGGGCCACCAATGGATCCCCGGGTTCGAGATCTAGCAGCACTGCGGTTCGTCCGTGCACCACCGCGACGGCAGCGCCAGGTACGTAGCGGAGGATGCCGGTCATTGCGGCCTCGCTTCCGCTCGCAGACTCGACCGCGGATTGGTGATCTCCTCGACGTCGGAATCGGCTGGATCGGCGGCCACGTCCACGATCAGCACCGAGATGTTGTCACTACCGCCTGCCTCCCAGGCGGCGTCCACCAGGCTGCGGGCGGCCACCTCGCTGTCGTGGCAGCGGTCAAGAATGGCGGCGATCGCGTCATCGGAAAGCTCGGCGGTCAGCCCGTCAGAGCAGATCACGAAGCGCTCCCCTGGGGTTTGCGGCAGCACCCACAGATCTACCTGAGGTGCCGGATCGGTGCCGATCGAGCGGGTGACGACGCTGCGCGAGCTGTGCAGGCGAGCCTGTTCGGGGGTGATCACCCCCTGCAAGATCAGCTCTTCAACCTCGGAGTGGTCCAAGGTGGCCCGCGAAAGCACGCCCTGGTAGGAGCGATAGACCCGCGAGTCGCCGACATTGAACACCGCCCAATGCTCAGCCCCACCGATATCGATCCGGGCCAGGCCGGTGACCGTGGAGCCCAGCCCGCGAGCCTCGGGATGCTGGTATCCGTAATCAAGCACGGCAGTGTTAGCCGCCAACAGCGAATCGAGGACGGCTTGGCGTTCCAGATGGTCGTAATCGAGTTCGCGCAATTGGCCAACCACGATCTCGCTGGCAATTTCACCGGCCGCGTGACCGCCCATTCCGTCGGCGACCACCCAAATGTAGGTGCCGACGTAATAGCGATCCTCGTTGAGCGATCGAACGGCACCAACATCGGTGCAGGCACCGACCGAGACCCCAATCACAGCCACGCTCCTAAATGCCCCATTTGCCGCCCGTTGATCGGCAGACCGATCCGGTTGGGGCACCCACATGCTAACCAACCCGGCGCGTCAGGTTTCTTTACGGTCGGCAGCGTCTGGAGTTGCGGACCCCACCGTGGTCACCAGCTCGGTGGGCTTCGGCTCGGCTGGCACCGGCGCTGGACCGGGCGCGGCTGGCGCAGGGCTCGGCGCAGGGCTCGGTGAGACCGGCGCGGGCGGCGTCCGGCGTCCCTTTTCCAGCTGCTTGTGGTACCACGTGCCGATAATCAGCATCAGCACACCGACGGCCAGGAAGGCCAGGGCGCGGACGAGGTCGGGCAGGGTGCTCAGGTCGAACAAGAACAGCTTGGCCACCGCGGCCACCGCCAAAGCGATCGCCAGCCGCACCGCCACCACGGAGTCGGGGTCACGCCGCAGCCCGCGCCGCAGCAGCAGCACGCTCAGCAGCAGCCAGGCCACCGTAACCAGTGCGTGCGCGGTCTGGAAGCCCGAATACACATCGCCCAGGCGGGTGCCGATCACCGAACCACCGGTAATCACAGCCAGCGAGCCAAAGCCCACCGAGGCCGCCCAACTAACGTAGGTGAGCCCAGGGCCCCACTCGTTGCGGAACGCCCGCAGCGCCCGGACGGCCAACAGAGTCGCGATCAGACCGAGCACCGATTCAGCGGTCTGCTCCACGCCCAGCTCGGTCCGCGGAGCGAAAGCTGCGACAGTGACTGGCAGCCAGACCCAGACCCCGATCGTGGCCAACACTGCGGCCACCACCATTACCGGCCGGAAGCGGGTGCTGGCAGCGATCGCGAAGTAGGCCGCGGCCATGGCGAAGAAGAGGTAGCCCAGATAGTCGCCATCGGTGAAGCGCACCACTGCCAAGGCGATGAAGCTGGCGCCCAACGGCACCGCTGCGGCCCGCACCTGATTTGCGAACACCACCGGAATCAGCCCGGCAGCGGCCAGGATCAGGCCCAGCACCGCAATCAGCGCGACTGAGAGCAGCCGGTCGGGTAGCCAGATCGCCAACATCATTGGCGCAGCCAGCGCCACTAGGGAGCCCACCGCCACTGCCCGCATCGTGGCGCTGCCGTGTTGATGCAGGACGGCAATGCCAAGGCCGCCAGCGGCCAGCACGAAGGCAAGGCCGAGACCGATCAGCGGGTTGACCATCGGCACATGTTCGAAGGGCAGTAGCACCCAGGAGAAGTAGAGCGCCGTTGGCACCACCCGGGCGAGCAGCAGGCCCACCCAATCGAGTTTGTGCTGGAAGGCGGCAGTGGCCAGCGTCATCACCAACATGAAGGCCATCGGCCACAGCGCACTGTTGCCACCCAAATAGGGCGCCAGCACCAGGCTGCCGAGCACGGCCAGCACCGCCAGCCATTGGCTGCGCCACCAGCGGGCCACCGCGACCCCGCCGAGGCTGATCAGCCCGGCGGCACCGATCCCGGCCAGCTCCGGCAGCAGCGGACGTCCGTCCAGCCCGCGGAACAGCGCCGACAGTGCAAAGACCGTGAGGAAGGCCGAGGCGACGCCGGTAGCCATCAACGCCTGGGAGCCGATATTTCCCGGCTCCTTGCGGTGCTGAACCACCGCGACCAACACGGCGGCCACGGCCAGCCCCAGGCCGATCGCGGCCCGCGCGTCTTGGCCGAGGAAGCCGTCGGCGGGCAGCAGTAGCACGAAGGCCACGCCGAGCAGGGTGATGGCCGAACCGACGACGGAGAAGATCTCGGCGATGTTGATCTCGCGGCGTGGCTTGCGCGGCGGTACGGGTGGCCGCATCGGAACGGGACGAGCCGGTGCGGGCGCCTGCGGTCGCGCGGCGACATACGGCGGCGGAGGTGGTGGCGGCGGCGCAAACGAGCGCGCGGCGTAGACCGGCGGTGGGGCCGGTGGCGCCGGAGGGGCCGGCACCCGCGACTGCTGTGTAACTGGAGCACCGACGGGCCGGGCCGCGGTGGCGTCCGTGCCAGCCTTCAGCTCAGCTGGCAGCACCGCTGCGAGCTGTTGGAAGTCACTGGCAAGCGTGTTCAAGCGTCCAGAGAGGTCGACCAGATCGGCTTGAAGCCGACGAATTCGGTCGGATTGCTCGGTCATGCGCTGCTCCCTCGCCGTGTACAGAGCACCAGTATGCACTCTTTTCGAGAACGGCGTTCTCCTTTTGGGATTTTCTTAGCTTTCCTACTGCCGAGGTGGCTTCTCCTTGTTCAGTTTGTAGAGGGCCTTGACGCCCTGAAACACCCCGAACGCCCCAAGGCCCAACAGCAGCCAGTCGAAGGTTGCCCAACTGGAGTCGGGGTTGGCCGCGTCGAGGTAGAGGTAGACGCTGGCGGCGACTATGCCGACCACCCCAACACCGATGTAGAGCCAGGCCTGCACCAACGGATTCCGCATGGCAGTGAGCCTACGCTGGCCCCTTCGGCCAGGCGGCCAAAGTGTCCGCCACGGCAGCACTTAGTAGCTCCGGCGCCTGCTCGACGGCCTGGGCGAACGACAACTCCGGGGTGGTGATCGCCACCGCACCGGCCAGGCCGAGGGCCCCGATCACTTTTGGATCAGGAATCCGCCCAGCGAAGGCGATAACCGGCACTCGATACCGGGCTGCCACCGCCACCACTCCGGCCACCACCTTGCCCGAACGGGTTTGGGCGTCCAGGGCTCCTTCGCCGGTGAGCACCAGGTCGGCCCCGGCGATCTGCTCGGCCAAACCAACCGCCTCAGCGACCAGCCCCACCCCACTTCGCAATCGCCCGCCGACGGCTAATAGGGCCGCCCCCAGACCACCGGCCGCGCCTGCTCCGGGGGTATCCCGGACGTCGGCGGCGCCAGCTGCCACCAAGGCCTCGGCCAGGCGACTCAGCGAGTTCTCCAGTAGCGGCAGCTGGTCGGGCTTGGCTCCCTTCTGCGGGGCGAACACCGCGGCGGCGCCCAAGGGGCCGAGCAGTGGATTGGTCACATCGCTGGCGATCTCGATCCCCACCTCGGCCAGGCGTGGTTCCAGGCCAGCTAGTTCGACTCGAGCCAGCCGAGCCAGCCCGGCCGGAGTGGGCGGCACTTCGGCGCCGTCCGCGTCGAGCAGCCGGGCACCCAAACCGGCCAGCAGCCCGGCACCGCCGTCGCAGGTAGCCGTGCCGCCGATACCGACGATCAGCCGAGTCGCGCCAGCATCAAGGGCCGCGGTGAGGAGTGCGGCCACCCCGACAGTGGTGGCCTTTTCGATGTCGCGCAGCTCAGGTGCGATCAACTCCAGGCCAATGGCGGTGGCGACTTCGATGATCGCCACGTCCCCGGCCAGTCCGTAGCGGGCGAGCACCGGACGTCCCAGCGGATCAGTGGTGGCTATGGTGCGCAGCTGCGCGCCGAACGCGTCGGCCAGCACCGCCAAAGTGCCCTCACCGCCGTCAGCCAACGGCACCTGGACGCACTGCGCCGCTGGCCACGCCCGGGCCACACCCTCGGCCATCGCGGCCGCAGCCGCGCTTGCCGTCAGCGACTCCTTGAACGAGTCGGGTGCCACCACGATCCGCATCTAACCTGCTCCCCGGTTGGTACCGCCTAGCCGCGAGTATCCCAAATCAGCTGGCCGAACACCGGCAGCCTCGTCCGTCCCCCCAGCTGCTCCAAACGGGGACGGTTCCAATATGAGCAGCTCAGGACTGCGCTAAATGGAACCGTCCCCAATATGAGCAGCTCAGGACAGCAGCGCGGCCAGGAAGCCGCCGACGAAGGTGTCGCCCAGACCGATCGTGGTGGGGCTGGCAGTTTCGATCAGCTTCGAGGGGACGCAGTACACCGAATCACCTAGCTCGGCGGTGATTGCCTCGGCGAAGCGAAGGCCGCCCGGATGCGGCGGAAGCGCGCGCACCTCCTCCAGATCTGCAACGGTGAAGTCGTCGCCATTGCGATACCGGACGCCAGCCAACTCCGCCCCGCCGGTCAGTCCGTCGGCATAGCGGCTGGGCTGTTTACCGAAGGCCAGCGCCCAGTATTTGGTGTGCACGACCACGGTCGGGGCGATCGAAAAGCGGTGGTAGAAGTCGGCCAGGGCCAGCTTCACCTCGGCCACGTCCAGCAGGTCAATCGCGCGACCAAGGTAGGTCTGCAGTTCGTCCTCGTTCAGACTGTGGACGTCGATGCGGCCGCTGAACTCCCGGCTGACGATGGCCCGCAGCGCATCATCATGAAACCCAGCGTCCTCGTAGAAGACCACCGCTTGCGGGGGCAGTCGACGCATCGCAGCTTGCAGGAGTCCCAAGCGCTGACGCAGCAGGGCCGGGTCGCGCATCACGTTGAAACCGGCCGGCAGGAAGGCCCGCACGTCAGTGAGGGCAGCGGGCAACTCCGGGCTGAGCACCAAATCGCGGTTTGGTGGATCGTTGACGTAGATGATCCGGTTGGGGTGCTCCGAGCGCACCTCGCCGTCGTCCAACCGCACCACAGCGCCGGCCGGATACTGGACGATCAGATGCGGATCCAGGCTGTCGGCGCTGGCACTGCACAGGTAGTCCACCTGCGGAGGCAGTAGCCGGCGCACATTGTCGTCAATGCTGACCAGGTGCACCAGGCTGGGCACCCCCAGCTTGGCGATGGCCATCGCCGCCCGGACGCAGGTGCCACCCAGGCTCGTCCGGACGGCGAAACGGTCGGCAAAATCGATGGCCAGCTGGGAGGTCTCGATAAACCGCTCCCCGCCGCTGCCTTTGTGCACGAAGGCCAGAATCGAGCAGACCAGTGACCGCTCGTCCCGGATCGGGACGGCCACATCGAGCTCGGCGATACCGATGCGGTACTGCCGAGCGAGGTCTTCCAGAACCCCTGAATCCCAGGCGATCTCGAAGTCGACGCAGCCACCCAAACCGAGGACGAGTTGATGGGTCATCTGGGCTGAACTCCCAACTTTCAGCGGTAGAGAGCGGCCTTGCCCGCAGCGCCGAACAGGTTGATCTTGTGCGCGGCCACCACATTCATTGCCTCGACACAGGCTGGCTGGATCATCAGCGGCTCGCGCAGCTTGGGATCATCGCCGAGCACTTCGCGCATCTTGGCGTGGTAGGCCACCTTGATGTCGGAGGAGATGTTGATCTTGCTGATGCCGGTGTGGGCCGCAATGCCGATTTCGGTATCGGGGTTGTTCGAACCGCCGTGCAACACCAGCGGGATCGACACGACCGACTTGATCTCCTTTAGCAGTTCGAGCTTCAGCTCCGGCTTCATACCTGCAGGGTAGAGGCCGTGGAAGGTGCCGATGGCGATCGCCAGGCTGTCCACGCCGGTCTCCTCGACGAACTTCACCGCATCCTCGGGCTTGGTGTGAATCACCACGGTCGCCCCGGACTCGCCGTAGGAGTCGTTGGCCCCGATGGTGCCGAGCTCGGCCTCAACCGATAGCCCGACTGCGTGGGCGGCCTCGACGACCTTCTTGGTGATCGCGACGTTCTCGGCGAACGGCTTGGTCGAGGCGTCGATCATCACCGAGGTGAAGCCATTTTGGATGGAGGTGATCACCTGCTCGTAGCTGCCACCGTGATCGAGATGGATCGCCATCGGCACCGACGAACGGTGCGCCCGGGCGACGACGGCCTTGATGAAATCGGGGCCGACATGGGCGTATTCGTCGGGATGAATAGCGACGATCCACGGCGCCTGCAACTCCTCGCAGAGATCAGAGATCCCCGCGAACATCGCATAGTCGCTGATGTTGAACGCCGGTACGGCGAAGCCCGCCTCATTGGCGACCTTCAGTACGCCGTCACCGCTGGTAAGCATGTCATTCTCCTTGAATTTTGTTGGTGGGTCTATGGGGTCAGTTCTTCACTGCGCCGGCGGTCATGCCACCGATGAAGTAGCGCTGGAAGAACAGGAACAGCAGCAAGATCGGGATGCAGCCCAGGATCGACATCGACATCATTTGGTTCCACTCATAGGAGTGCTGGCCCATCAGTAGCTGAATGCCGATCGGGACCGTCCGCATCTCCGGGGTCTTGGTCAGGGTCAGAGCGAACAGGTATTCGTTCCAGGCGATCATGAAGGTGTAGATGCCAACTGAGACCAGGCCGGGCACCGAGATCGGCACCAGCACTCGCCACAGTGCGGTCCAGGAACTGCCGCCGTCCACCTTCACTGCCTCATCCAGCTCACGGGGCAGGGTGTTGAAGTAGCCGGTCATCATGATGATCGCGTAGGGCAGGGTGAACACCATGTAGGTGAGAATCAGCCCTGGGTAGGTGTTATACAGCCCGAGGAACATGATGAGCCCGAAGTAGGGAATCAACAGCGTGATCGGCGGGACGGCCTGGACGCTGATGATCACCACGTTGAGCACCCGCTTGAACGGGAACTCAAACCGGCTCAGGGCGTACGCGGCCAGGACGGCCACCAGCAGGGTGAGCACCGTCACCGACAGCGAAATGAAGTAGCTGTTGAGGAAGAAGCGCACCTTGACCGGGTCGGTGAAGATCGCGGTGTAAGCCTCAAGAGTTGGGTTCGGCGGAATCAGCTGCGGCGGGTAGGCGAAGATGTCGGTGTTCAGTTTGAACGAGCTCGACAGCATCCACAGCACCGGCAGCCCGGCGAAGAGGGCACCGATCACCAAGGCGATCAGCACGGCGATCTTGCCTAGCAGGCGACGAAGCTTGCGGTCCATATCAGTCCCTCGCCTTCTGCGCTCGGACGTAGAAGAAGGCGAGCACCATCGAGATGACCAGCACGATCACCGCGGACGCTGAGGCCGTCCCGAATTGGTACTTGCTGAAGGCCAGCTTGTAGGTGAACGTGCTCAGCATCTCGGTGGTTCCCAGCGGGCCGCCGCCGGTGGTCATCCAGATCAGCGCGAACTGCTGGGTGGTCCAGATGAAGTCCAGCAGGGCCATCGAGATGATGATCGGCTTGAGTTGGGGAATGGTGATGGCGGTGAAGCGCTGCCAGGCGTTGGCCCCGTCCACTTGCGCCGCCTCGTAGTAGTCGGCCGGAATGCCCTGCAGCCCGGCCAGCAGACTGGTCATGTAGAAGGGGTAGCCCGCCCAGATGTTGATGAAGGTGACCGCGAAGAGCGCGGTCTCCGGCGAGGACAGCCATTCGACTTCGGTGCCAGTGAGGTGGCTGGCGGTCAGCAGGAAGTTGACGACGCCGTTGGGCTCCAGCAGTAGGCGCCACAGCACGGCGATGATCGCCACGGTGAACAACCAGGGCAGCACGTAGATGGTGCGAAAGATGGCCTTGGTGCGGGTGCCGATCAGCCCGGTGTTTAGCATCATCGCGAAGGCCAGACCGATGAGCAGGTGAGCGATCACGCTGACGCCGGTAAAGAAGAGAGTGTTGGTGACTGCGGTCCAGAACGACTCGCTGGTCAGGATGTCGCTGTAGTGCTTGAACCCGACGAACTGGGGGTTCTTCTTCATGATCACGTTGTCCATCAGCGAGTAGCCGATGACCATCACGATCGGGATCACCATCAAGACCACCAGCAACACCATCGTTGGCGTGAGGTAGCCGTACGGTACGAGCGCCCGGCGGGCCTCAGCCAGCCGCGCTGCCGGCTTGCCTGACCGGGGCTTTGGAGAGCCCAGCGAATCAGCTCCGGTGACCGGCAACGAAGTGGTGCTCACTTTCGCTGCCTCCTTTCGGTTGTGGAGTGGGGGCCGCCGAGAGGCGGTGCGGCCCCCACTCCGGGGTGCGATGGGTGGGTCAGCCGCTGAAGGCTTTCTCCCAAGCACTCTGGGATGCGGCCAGGGCATCATCAGCCGATTGCTTGCCCGCAAGGTACTTCTGGAACTGCTCATCGAAGGAACGCATCAGATCCTCGGCCACCGGCAAGCCGGTGAACTCGTTGGTCGCGGTGCCGGCCTGGTAGATCTCGAAGGCCTGCTTGAAGATCGGATCGCTGTTTACGAAGTCCGGCACGGCCTGGGTGTTACCCGGGAACGCGTGGGCGGAGTTGCACAGGGTCGCGTTGACGTCCTTGCCCATCAAGAAGGAGACCAGCTTGAAGGCTTCGGCCTGATGCTTGCTGTTGTTGGCAACGCCGATGCCCCAGGAGGCGTACGGCATGCCGCGCTTGCCGGAGTAGCCATCGGCAGCCGGGATCGCCGCCACCGAGAACTTCAGATCCTTGTTCTCTTCGCGAATCAGGTTCACGTGAGCCAGGGAATCGATCATCATGCCGACGCGGCCGTTGGTGAACTCGTTGACCTTGTCCTGTTCCTTCATGGTGAAGGAGCCCTTGGCGATGGAGCCTGCGTCGTACATGCCCTTGATGAAGGTCATCGTGTCTTTGACCTCGGTGTTGCCGACCAGGTACGGCTTACCGTCCTTGAGCATCGAGCCACCGGAGGCCCACACCCAGCTCATGACATCGTTCTGGATGCCGTTGGGGGTGGCAGTGTCGAGCGGCAGGACCCAGCCGGACGTGTTCTTGCCGGTCTTGGTAACTGCCGCAGCAGCCGCAGCGAACTCGGTGCGGTTGGTCGGCACCGCGGCGACTCCGGCCTTCTTCAGTAGGTCATCATTGACGAACATCGGGTAGACGAAGTTGGCCACCGGGATCATCCAGGTGGAGCCGTCGAGCTTGACCTGAGCGGCCAGTTGGCTCTCATCGAAGTTGGCGGACTTCATCAGATCGGTGAGGTTCGCCAACGATCCCTGCTTCACGAAGTCGTTGACCCAGGCTCCGTCGAGGCCGACCACATCGGACATGGTCCCGGCGGCAGCACCGGCAACGACCTGTTCCTTGGTGGAGGCGTAGGGGCCGCTGATCAGCTTGACCTTGATGCCCGGGTTCTCCGACTCGAACTTATCCATCAGCGACCGCAGTGAGTTGGCCGGCAGCTCCGGCTCCCACCACTGGGCGAATTCGAGGGTCACAGTGCCCCCGGTGCTGGCGGACGGGGCGGTACCGCCACCGGTGCAGCCAGTCATAGCCAGGGCGGCCGCTGCCATCGCAGCGATCCCCGCCAGGTACTTCTTGCGCATCTCACTCCCTTGTCATGCGTGGTGTGCGCGAGGAGCGGAGACTCCGCTCTGAGACTCACGACTACACCTTTGAGAACATGATCACGCCGAGTTCCTCGGTTAGTCAAGGCATTTCTGCGGTTTCTTGCAGTCACAGACTGATAACTTCCGCGGCCTCTTGCCTCAGTTGCGCACTTTCTGGCACGATAGCCGCAGAAACCCGCAGCAGTGGAGGAACAGTGAGCAAGGAGAGCTTGTACCCGGCCCGGCGGCGCGCGGAGATTCTCGACTTCCTCCGAGACCGCGGCCAGGCTTCGATCAGTGAGCTGGCCACCGAGTTCGGGGTGTCCGACGACACCGTCCGCCGTGATGTGGAGACCCTGGCCACCCAGGGCTCAGTCGATCGCACCCACGGCGGCGTGACGATCTCGGCCGATGACCGCCTCAACGCGGTCATCCCCTTCTTCAAGCGCATCCATGCCAATGCCACCGCCAAGGACGCGATCGCCCGCGCAGCGGCGTCCCTGATCGAAGAGGGGCAAAACGTCATCATCAACGGCGGCACCACCACGTTGGCCCTCGGCAAGCATCTGGCCACCAAACGTGGGCTGACGGTGGTCACCAACAGCCTGCCGCTACCCCAGGAGATGTATTCGCGTGGGGCCCGCGAGCTGTATGTCATCGGCGGGGCCTACCGGCTGCGCTCCCAGGTGACCATCGGCCCGGTGGTGCTCTCCGACGGTGCTGGCGTGCCGCGCTCGATTCACGCCGACTGGGCGATCATCGGGGTCGGCGGGGTGACTGATGAGGGCACCGTGTGGACCTCCAGCCTGCCGGAGGCGGGCATGATGCGCTCGATGATGGACTGCGCCACCCACACCCTGCTGCTGGCTGATGCCACCAAGTTCGGCAAGCGCGAGTTCGCCGAAGTGGCCGACCTGAGCGCTAACACCACGCTGGTCACCGACAAGCGTCCCAGCAAGGCACTGCTCGACCACGCCGCCGAGGTTGGGGCCCAGGTGCTGATCGCCGAAGAACTCCCGCTGGCTGAGTAACCCCGCCAGCACCTGACGAAACGAGGAATCACCGCCATGAGAACTCCGTCCAAGGCCGGCTTTGCCGCGGCCGCCGACCGCGCCCTCGACCAGGGTGCTGGCGTGGTGCGGCTGGCGCCGACCTGGGTGCCGCGCGTCTTCTCCACCCCGGGACGGCGGCTGCGCCTGCACCCTGAGGACTACTACGCCTATGGCAAAGACCGCGGCGGCATCGACGAGCGCTGGCTGGCCTCCCCCATTCGGGCCGACAACGGCGCGGCCACCGGCCCGCTGGAGGGTCTGAGTCAGGTGGTCGACCCGGACGGAGGCTTGTTGGCCTTCGATCAGTTCATCGCCGAGCACGGGCCCGCGTTGATTGGGAAACGCCTGTGGGCTGAGCACGGCAACTGGCCGGTGTTCGCCAAGTTCTTCGACAACGAGCAGGCGCTGCCGTTCCACGTCCATCACCGCGATGAGCACGCCCATCCGCTGGGCAAGGTGGCCAAGCCGGAGGCCTACTACTACTCCCCGCAGATGAACAACCAGCTGGCTGGCCAGCCGATTTCGTTCCTCGGCTTGCAGCCGCAGGTGACCCGCGAGCAGGTGTTGGAGCGGTTGTCCTGGTTTGGCCGCGGCGGGGACAACCGGATCACCGAGCTGTCGTTGGGTTACCGCACCCGGCTGGGCACCGGCTGGGATATTCCGGCCGGGGTGCTGCACGCGCCAGGCAGCGCGTGCACTTACGAACCGCAGGCCGCTTCAGACGTGTTGTGCATGTGCGAGTCGTGGAGCAACAACCGCGAGGTGCCCGAAGAGCTGCTCTGGAAGGACGTCCCGGCTGATCGGGTCGGCGATCTGGATTACCTCATCGAGCTGCTCGACTGGTCGGCCAATGTCGACCCGGCGTTCGTGGCCAATCGACAGCTGATTCCGTTCGAGACTGAGGCTTCGCTGGCCGAGGGTGGGCACGACTACGTCGAGAAGTGGATCGTCTACAAATCGCTGGCCTTCAGCGCCAAGGAGCTGACCGTGGCCCCCGGCGCGACGGCGATCATCACCGACGAGGACGCCTATGGCGTGATCGTGGTTCAAGGCCAGGGCAGCTTCGGCGTCCATCACGCGGCCGCGGCCACCCTGATTCGCTTCGGGGAGCTCAGCGATGATGAGTTCTTCGTCTCCGAGACGGCCGCCCGGGCCGGGGTGCGCGTGCATAATCGCAGCACCAATGAGCCGTTGGTGCTGCTGAAGCACTTCGGCCCGGGTAGCTCCGAGTTGGCGCGTTGTCCGCTACCCCAAGTCGCGGGCGATCTCGGCATCGCGACCGGCCTTGGCTAGGCCGTAGAGCACCCCGGCGACGGCTGCCGAGGCGGCGAAGACGCCAAGGGGTGCGGCCCAGCCGCGGGGCTTGGCCAAGCCACGCACCAGTGCGGTGGACGCGGCCAGACCGCCGGCCAAGGTGGCACCAGCGAGCACTCCGGCCCGCTGCGAACCTTCGCGGTCGGTGGTGGCAGCCCAGGCCGCAGCTCCGGCGGCGACGCTGGTGATGCCCAGGTCGGTGATGGCTGCCGACGGCTTGGAGATCCAGCGGTCGGGACGGCCATCAAAGGCCCAATGCGAGGGCAGGCGAGCCGGCAAACTGCGGCCGCGGACGATGTAGTGCAGGCCCACCGCAGCGCCGAGCGCCAGCGGCACGGCGGCGGCCGCCTTGAACGCCGCATCCGGGGTGGCGGTGAACGGCACGGCTTCGGCGTCCGGCTCAATAAGGCCGAGGCGCACGGCGACCGCCCCAACGTTCAGATCCCAGCCCCAACCGAAAGCTCGCGGCACGAAGTAGCGCTCATCTGCCGGGTTCCACCAGGTGCGAGCGATGCGTCCGGCGAGATCATCGAACTTCACCCCGGCACCCAGGCGGCCCAGGAAGCCGTGCGGATCGTCTTCCAGATCCTCGGCAATCGGGCCGAAGCCTGCCGCCACCGCTTCCACGCCGTCGGGGGTGGCATCGGCAGCCAGCCGTTCACACAGCTCAGCGGTCAGCCCCTCGACCACCTGCTCGCGCAATTCAGCTTCAGTGGCCGCGGCGGCCGTATCGAGAAAGCGCAGCGCCACCGTCCGGGCGGCCGGGGTGAGTTCGTCGAGTGAGGTGATCATCGGATTCCTTCCAACACCTTGTTCATTGCCTTGGCCACCGCACGGAACTCCCCAGCCAGCGAGCGCACCTGCTCGCGCCCTGCTGGGCTTAGCGCGTAGTACTTGCGCGGCGGGCCGGTCGGCGACTCCTGCCAGCGGGTGGTCACCAGGCCGGCTTTGGCCAGCCGGGCCAACAGCGGATAGACCGTGCCGGCAGTGATCTCCAGCGCCGGTTGGACGGCCAACTCATCGACCAACTGCGAGCCGTACTTTGGTTCGGCGTCGAGCAAACCCAGGACGGCCAACTCCAGCACGCCCTTGCGTAACTGCGAAGCCCACGGACCACGTTCAGCAACCATGCATCCAGGGTATGACCGGCTACCTTGTATTGCAAGTAACCGGGGCTTCGACGGACTCAGCATCCGAGCAAGTCTGTCTACTCGGGGTTCAGCAGGCCGGCCTGATAGGCACGCACCAACCGTCGCGGCACGTGATACTCGACGCCGTTGAGCTTGATCGGCACCAGGTCGGGCACCTCAGCCTTCCAGTTCGAGCGGCGGTGGCGCGTGTTGCTGCGCGATTGGCGTCGCTTCGGAACCGCCATCAGACCTCCTTGATTGCCAGGCTGCGCACTGGGCCCAGCCAGGGTTCGTAACCGTCATCGGACACTTCCCAGAAGCGGCCACGCTCAGCCAACTCCGCATCGGTCAGCAGGCAGCTCTCGAAGGCTTGGGCCAACTCGTCGCGACCGTCATCGAGCCCGACGATCACTATTCGAGTGAGCTGATCGCCAGCCTCCCAATGGTGGGCCGAACCAATGCTCACCATGCCGCCAGCACCGTCCCATTGACACACCTGTGCTGGCCGACTTGGCAACCAGAAGCACCCCCGCGAGCGCCGCGCGCCGCGTCCCAGCGTCTCGATGTTCTCCTGCAGCCGTTCGGGATGGAACGGCCGATCAGAGCGGAAGTCGAGCACCCAAGCCGCCCCGTCAGTGGCTGCTGGCAGCTCCTCGTGACGCACTATTGCGACCCAGTCTTCACTGCGGCCATGGTCGTGCACCCCCGCTGCCAACCCGGCTAGATCCACCTCGCCAATGGCAGTAGTCAACTCAGCGCCGGGACGCAGGATGGCGCGGAGCAGTTCCCAGCCAGTCGCGTCAGGGTCACCGAAGAGGGCCACCACGTCGGCGTATTCGACCATCGCCGAGGCGGTCTCGCCAACCCCGCGCTCATCGTCGTCACGGACGGGCAAGTTGCGCTCGGTGAGCAGGTCATCGCCGAGCAGATCGGCCACGATCGTCTCGCCTTCCAAGGCCACCAGGCTGGCCGCGATCCGGACGTGCGGCGCCACCTCCGGGGAGTAGCCGATCACCCGGCAAACTTGCATCGGCTCAGCAGTCACCGGCAGTTGGGCGATGATCGCCCCCCACCGCCCGGAAGCAGCCAGCCGCTCCAGCGTCGGAATGATGTCTTCGCGAATCGCGCAGTTGATGCAGGCATGCTCCACGTCGATTTCGAGCCGCTCCTGCACGCCGCCGGCATCGCTGACCGTACGCAGCAGCATTTCTGCGTCCGGATCGATGTCGTGGCGCACCACCACCGCCGAGGGCAGGTCCCACTGCAGCGCGATGATCGCCGCAGCGATCGGCTCGGGCGCGACCCCGCTGACCAGAATCACCGGAACCTTCTGCTCTTGGGGCACTCGGCCACCGATGCGTTTCATCCCTGCCTCGCTTTCATTCTCGGGTTGGTCTTGTTGATCACGAACACCCGCCCACGGCGATGGACGATCTGCGCACCAGGGATCTTCTTCAGCGCCCGCAGCGAGTTGCGCACCTTCACGAGCCAGCCTTGCCATAGCGGCGGCGGTACCGCTCAACCCGACCTTCGGTATCGACGATGCGTTCCCGCCCGCTCCAGAACGGATGGGATTGGCTCGAAATCTCTACCTCGATCAGCGGGTAGGTCTGACCTTCGTACTCAATGGTTTGGGCCGAAGTCATCGTGGAACCGGTACGGAACATCAGGCCGCCGGAGCGGTCCCGGAAGACCACCTGGCGGTAGTCGGGATGGAGGTTCTGCTTCATGTCACCTGCTATCGTAGTGAGAACGGTTCTCATTATACATAGGAGCAACATGTCGCGAACCTGCCAGGTCACCGGCGCCCGCCCGGCCTTCGGCAACAACGTCTCCCACTCCCACCGGCGCACGCGGCGGAGGTGGGACGTCAACGTCCAGGCCAAGCGGTACTGGGTGCCCGGCCTCGGGCGATCAGTGACCCTTCGGGTGAGTGCCCGGGGCATCAAGACCATCGACGCCCGCGGCATCGATGTTGTGGCCGCCGAACTGATACAGGCTGGGGCGAAGCTCTGATGGCGGGCAAGGGCAAGGATGTGCGGCCGATTATCAAGCTGCGCTCAACCGCAGGCACGGGCTACACCTACGTGACCCGCAAAAACCGCCGCAACGATCCCGAGCGAATGTCGTTGCGCAAATTCGATCCGGTGATTCGCGCTCACGTCGAGTTCAAGGAGTCTCGCTGATGGCCACCAAAGCCAAGATTGCCGCCAACGAACGCCGCCAACGCATCGTCGCTCACTACGCCGAACGTCGAGCCGCCCTCAAAGAGCAGGTGCGCACCGGCACCACCCTGACCGACCGCCTTGCCGCGCAAAGCGCCTTAGCCAAGCTGCCGCGCGACGCCAGCCCCGTCCGGGTGCGCAACCGCGACAAGACCGACGGACGCCCGCGCGGCTACCTGCGCAAGGCCGGGGTCTCGCGAGTGAAGTTCCGCGAGTTGGCCCACGCCGGATTCCTGCCCGGGATTCAGAAATCTTCCTGGTGACTGCCCGGGCTCTGGGTTGCCGGTCGTCAATCGACACCCAGCCACCCAGAGCCCCTCAGCTTCAGCGGCCAGCGACCTCGCGGCGGAAGGCAAGCCCAGCCTTGAATGCTGGCACCCGGCCAGCCGGAATCGTCATCGGCTCCCCGGTCTTCGGGTTGCGGCCCTCACGGGCAGCCCGATCTCGCGCCTCAAAGGAGCCAAAGCCGGGCAACACGACCGCCTCACCAGCACTGACTTCACGCATGATCACGTCCAGCACAGCAGCTACAGCTTCATTGGCCAACGGCACACTCAGACCAGTGCCAGCCGCTACCGCACTGGCCAGTTCCTTGCGATTCATCTCTTCTCCCTACTTCCATTAATGAGAACGCTTCTCATTCAGAGTAGCCGATCTGCGCTCACCGGAAGCTCCAAAACATCCCAGCCCCTGCCAAATCCGGCCCACAGGTGGTGAACTAGACAGCACCGATCCCCAACTGCGCTGGAGGAGTCATGGAGCAACCGTCACCTGCTGACGTCCTCGATACTGGGCCCTTCTTCCACGGCACCAAGGCCGAGCTGAACATCGGCGACCTACTTTCGGCCGGGTTCCGCTCAAACTTCGGCGAGGGCAACCAGGCCAACTTCATCTACCTCACCGCCACCATGGACGCCGCCATCTGGGGCGCAGAGCTGGCCGTCGGCGGCGATCCGGGTCGGATCTATCGAGTTGAGCCCACCGGCGAAATCGAGAACGACCCCAATCTGACCGACAAGAAATTCCCCGGCAACCCCACTCGGTCCTACCGCACCCGGGCGCCGATCCGGGTGGTCGGCGAGGTGCTCGATTGGCAGGGTCACGACCCCGAAGTGCTCGAAAAGATGCTCGCCCATCTGGCCGAGTTGCGGCGCCTCGGCGTCGAGGCAATCAACGACTGAACTGTTGCGCAAACCCCGCATTAGGCGAAGTGAGGCAAAGGTGAGTCAATAGAGCATGGATCATCTTTACACCCGGAGCGGCCAGCTGCTTCAGCGGTTCGGCGCTCACCTTCATTCACGGTCAGGCCGGTACCTCGGACACCTCAAGAACGGCAAGGTGTTTGATCCAGAGGGACGCTACTGCGGCACCATCGTTGGCGACCGAATCGTTTACCGCACCATCGACAGCGCGGCCACCAGCGACGCTTCCACCGCAGAGGATCGTCCCGCCACCGCCGGGGCCAATCGCACCGGCTCCTCGGTGTGGGGCATCAACCCAACCTTCGCCGACTGAGCGCTTCGACTAGGGCTGCAACGTCGCGGTGCACGCCGCCCCGCTCTGCAGAACCGTACTGAAGCCCTTCTTGGACCACTCGGCCACCACGCAGCGCTCGGCGAAGTACACGTTCCAACTGAATCGCTCGCGCGCGACGGTCTTGGTGCGGTAGCCCGCCACAGTCATCGGGCCATTGGTCTTGGCGAAGCCGACGATCTTCGGCCCCCAAGAACCATCGCGATCCTGCTGGTAGTCGGCGAGCTTGGTACCGGCGAACCACTGCTCCAGCTGCGCTGCTCCGGCCGACTGCTTGTTACCCGCAGCCCAGGCCGGGTAGCCGAACAACAGACCGGACGCCAGCGCCAAACTGGCCACCACTTGCAGCGTCCGAACCAGTTCGAAGCGGCGGTTGCGAATCAGATCAGCGACCAACAGCGCGACGGCCCCGGCCGAGGCCCCGATCACTGCCCCGGCGGTGTTCGCCACCAGATCCATCGCGTCGTTGGCGCCGACTCCGAGCAGTGGTTGAACCAGCTCGATTGAGGCCGAGCCCAGCATGCCCACCACCAGGGCTCGCCAGGGAGCTCGCCACAGCAGCGTGCCCAGCAGCACCGGCGGCACGAACAGCCCCACGTTGAGCGCCACCTCAGTGCCCACCGTGCCGGCAATCACCTTCGCCACCGGCCACTCACCCAGACAGCCCGGGCAGGCTCCCTGCGGCGGCTCGCGCAGCAGGGTCACCAGCAACACTGCACCGACGCTCACCAGCAACGCGAAGAACGTCATCTGGTGCCGATGCCGACCGATCCGGTCACGCACAATCCAAGTCAACCCGGCCGCGACCACCAGCACCACGCCCGCAAAGAACAGCATGCGTGGGGTCAGGAAGCTGCTCAGGTAGTTGCTCACCTTGCTGGAGCGGCCCTTCGAATCACCACTCCATCCTCGCAGCCCGCCTTGCGAAAAGCGCCGCAATGGGAGTGGCTACAGATCGTTGCCGGCGTAGGAACAGTTGAAGCTCTTGTTGGCCAACGGGAAGTCGGGGACGATCACGTCGTTCAACGCCACCGGCAGGCCGGGCCAGGTCAGGAACGACGGGTCGACCACCTTCACCCGCTTCAGCACTCCCCCAGGGCCAATCTCCACCCGGTGCACCAAGGTGCCGCGCCAGGCTTCGACCACTCCTAAACCAGCGACAGTGTGGGTCAGCAGGGGCAGGCGTTTGGCAGCCTCGGTGGGCGCGGCGGCGATCCGTCCGGCCAGGTCGGCGACCAGCTTGGCCGAGACCGCCACCTCTTCAGCGCGGACGTCAAAGCGGGCGCGCACGTCGCCGTCCAGCCGTGTCACCACCCGGAACTCCGGCCCCAAATCAACGAACGGCTGATCGGCGCGCGCATCGATGGCCACCCCGCTGCCCCGGGCCACATAGCCCAGCACGCCGAGGCGTTGGGCCTGATCGGTGGGCAGCACAGCGGTGGTGTTCAACCGGTTGGCCACCAGCGAATGACTGGTGGCAATCTCAGCCAGCTCAGCCACCTCAGCGGCCACCGAAGCCACCAGAGGCAAATCCGGCTCGGCCAGCAACTCGGCCCCACCCAAATGCAGCGCCCCGCGCAGCAGCCGATGCCCAGTGAGCAACGCGTTGTGCCGCAGCAGCGTTTCGCGCAACCGTCCGGCGTGGGAATTGGCGATACCGAAGCCGGCATCGTTAGCCAGTGCCCCCAGGTCGGCGATGTGGTTGTAGAGCCGCTCCAACTCCAGCAGCAGCGCCCTAATCAGCGCGGCCCGCGGCCCAATCTCGATGCCGACCGCGTCCTCAACAGCCAGCAGGTAGGCCAGGTTGTGGCCGATCGCGGTGTCGCCGCTGATCCGCTCGGCCAACTCGACGCCATCGCTGACTTCGCGGCCAATGAACAGCTTCTCCACGCCCCGGTGAACGAAGTACAGCCGCTGATACATCCGCACGATGGTCTCGCCCACCACCGAGAAGCGGAAATGCCCCGGCTCGATCAGGCCAGCGTGCACCGGCCCGACCGGAATCTCATAGACCCCCTTGCCAGCCACCTCCATGAAGGGGAAGCCAACCTTGGCATCGAAGGCGGCCGGGGTGACCGCTCCGTCCAGTAGCGGGTAGAAGCCGGTGGGCCAATGCGCGTGACGCACCAGCCGGTAGGGCTGAGGATGATCGTGGGCGACGATGCCGTAGAGGTCGTGCAGTTCCCGCTCGAACCGTCCGGCCTGGTAGGAAAGGCCAGCCAGGCTCGGCACCCAGGCGTCATCCCGCGGCACCCGCAGACTCACCTCGGCCCGCTCCCCGGCACTGCCGAGGAACACATAAACCACCCGGCAGACCGTGCCGTCTTCGGTGCCAGCCACGAGCGCCAGCCGCCGCCCAAGGCCCAACTGAGCAGCGACGGTTTCGATCAGCTGATCCCGCTCGACGCGGAACTCTTCTACCGGACGCAACCTCATCGCACACCTCCCAAGGCACCTACGGCGGCCAGCAGCGTGCCAGCCAACGGCCAAGCTGCGAAGCCCAGCACCGCGCTGGTCAGTAGCGCCAACCCGATCGGCAACCGCCGCCACCACACCGGACGGCCCTGCTCGCGCACCCCAGCGCCCAGCGTCATCGCCAGCACCTGCCGGGCGATGCCAGCGAAGACCACCAGCAACAGCACGCAAGCCAGCGCCATTTGCCAGCCCAGGCCGCGGGTGAAGCCGGCCACGATGATGGCCACTTCGGTGAAGAAGGTGACGAACGGCGGGAAGCCCAGCAGCCCGGCCGTGCCAAGCAGGAACGGCGCCCCCAGATCAGGACGGACGCGCAGCAGCCCCTGCACCCCGTCGATGCGATGGGTGCCGCTGGCATCGGAGATGCGCCCGGCCAGCACGAACATCGTCGACTTGATCAACCCGTGGCCGAGAATGTGCAGCAGCACCGCAGCCATCGCCAACTCCCCGCCGATGGCTGCGCCAATGGCCAGCAGCCCCATGTGCTCGATGCTGGAGTAGGCCAACAGCCGCTTGTAATCGGATTGGGTCAGCACCAGCCCGGCAGTGACCGCCAAGCTCAACAGCCCAGCAGTCATCAGCAGGGTGCGCATCAGCTCGGGCCCGACCGCGGCATCGGTGACGGCTTGAATCCGCAGGATCGCGTAAAAGGCCACGCTCAGCAGCACCCCCGACATCAGCCCGCTCACCGGCGCGGGCGCCTGACTGTGCGCGTCCGGTAGCCAGGAGTGCATCGGCGCCAGACCGGCTTTGGTGGCGAAGCCGAGGACGGCCAACGCCCCGGCGAGTTTGGTCATGGCCGGGTCGAGCGTGGCGGCGTGCGCCATCAGGGACGTCCAGGAGACCCCCGTTTCGCTGTGGCTGCCGCTGGCCGCCGAAAGCAACGCCACGCCGAGGAAGGCGATGGCGACGCCGACCGCGCCCAACACGACGTATTTCCAGGCCGCTTCGAGGGAGTTGCGGCCCTCACCGGAGGCCACCAGGAAAGCAGTGGTGATGGTGGTCAGCTCGATCGCCACCCACATCAGCCCGACGTTGTCGGCCACCAGGGCCAGGCTCATCGCGCCCAGGAACAGGTTCAGCAGCGCGGTGAACGAACCCACGCTCGCCTTCGATTTCGACCGGACGGGAGCGCCGCCCCACAACGCCACCACCGCCACCGCACCCACCACGGCCAGCATCCAGGCGCTCAGGGCATCCACGCGCAGCCAACCCGCCACGGCCACCACCGGGCCACTGGCCTGCACCGCGATGATCAGCCCGACCCCGACTGCCAGCAGGGCGGCCGCGGAAATGATCGGCAGCGCCAGCGTCCAGTAGGCCCTGGGGAAGAGGAAACCGATCCCGGCCATCAGCAGCGGGAGGGTCAGCGGGAGCAAAATGAGCGCAGCCATCAGTCGTGCAGCTCCTTCAACTCGGTGATATCGGAGTGCCCCTGCTGGCGCTGCATCCGCACCACGAACACGCCGAGGATCAGCACCACCAACAACACGTCCAGCGAGGCACCCAGTTCAACGGTCAACGGCAGCCCGCTTGAAGCCAGGAATGACACCGTGGCGATGCCGTTGTCGAGCACCAGAAAGCCGATCAACTGGGTGATCGCCGAGCGCCGAATCAGCAGCAGCCAGAAGCCGAGCAACACCAGCGAGATGCCCACCGGCAGCGCCTGGCGAGCCGGATCAGGGTTGTCGCCGACCAGCGGCGTCCCGACGATGTAGGCGATCAGGGTCAGCCCGGCCGCCCCGATCAGTTCCACTGCCGGGTTGAGCGCAGCCGGACGTTCGCGAGTCTCACCGGTGAGCCTTGCTGAGCGCAGCAGGGCCGCAGGCAGCACCGCCGACTTCATCACCAACACGATCAGTGCCACCAGGGTCGCTTGCGGCTCACCGGCATGGAATCCGACGGTGAAGGCAAGCCCGGCCAGGGCGGCTCCCTGCACAGCGAGCAGGCCGATGGAGCGCACCAGCGAGCGTCCCCAGACTTGCAGAATTGCGGTCAGCAGTAGCACGCCGGTCGTGGTGGCGACTAGCTGCTGGAAGACCTCTTGGCTCATTGGACCTCCTCAGAACACCAGGTAGGAGGCAGACACGGATAGGAAAGCCAGCACGAACGAGCCGGCCAGCAGCTCCGGCACCCGGAACAGCCGCAGCTTGGCCAGGAACACTTCGACTGCAGCCAGCAGCGCAGCTGCGGCCACCAGCTTCACCGTGGTCGCAGCTACGCCGACCAGCAGTGCGGTCCAACTGGCATCACCAGCCACCGCCCACGGCACGGCGAGATTCACTGTCAGCCCGAGCAGTGCGGTCAGGCGCAGCCAGGAGCCGAACTCCAGCCAGCCCAGGTCGCGGCCGCCGCTTTCCAGGATCATCGCCTCGTGCACCATGGTGAGTTCCAGATGGGTGGCCGGGTTGTCGACTGGCAGCCGTCCAGTCTCAGCGATCACGACCACGATCAGGGCCGCGATCGCCAAGATGCTCACCGGGTTGAGCAGGGTGGAGAGATCATCGCGGCGTGAGCGGACGATCGCGGCCAGCGCCGAGGTGCCGGCCGGCACGCTGAGGGCGTAGATGCTCAGCAGCACGGTGGGCTCCACCAGCGCGGTGAACACCATGTGCCGGCTCGACCCCATGCCACCGAAGGCGGTGCCGGCTTCCAAGCCGAGCATGGCCAAGGCCACCGTTCCAAGCAGCAGCACCGAGACCACCACGAACAACTCACCGGGCACTCCGGCCAATGGCAGCGTGCTGACTAGGGGAATCAACGCGCACAACACCAACGAGGAGGCCATCAGCAGCAACGGGGCCCAGGTGAGCACCGGGCTGGAGCCAGGCGCCCGCAACGGCTCCTTGGCGAACAGCTTGAGCACATCGCGCCACGGCTGGACGATGCCGCCGCCAACCCGTCCCTCCAGGCGCGCCCGGACGGTACGCATGACCCCGATCAGTACCGGCGTGATCGCCAGCGCGAAGACCAGGTGAACCACGATCACCACTACTGAATCGATCATCGCGTCACCAACACCAGGACGAGCAGCAGGGCTGCGAAAGAGAAGCCGACGTAGCGGTGAATGCTGCCGTTTTGCAGCTTGCGAGCGAAATCACCGAAGCGTTCGGCCAACCGCGCAGCCGGCAGATAGACCCGGTGTTCGACCAGATCGACGGTCTCCTGGTTGAACTCAATGCCTGATACCAGCAGCGGCGCGTCGTCGGGATGCTCCACTTCAACGCTGCGGCGGGTGTGCAGCGACCCGCCGAACACTCGCGCCAGCGGCTCGGAGTAGCTGGTGGCGTTGTATTCCATCCGCGGGCTGGTGCGCTCACCACCGCACCCCCAGGGCAGCTCAACTTCGCGGCGCGGGTGGCGCCGGGAGGCGATCACATTCACGATCAGCACCCCGGCCAACAACACCAAGGTCAGGGCGGTGAGCGCCAACGGGTTGAGCACCACCACGCCCAGCCCGCCCAGCTCCAGGCCGGTCAGGCCGGTGGTGGCGATGCCGCTGGCCCCCACCGCACCGGCCAGAAGCTGGGAGAGCGGTCCAGGAATCAGCCCTAGCCCGATGGTCAGCCCGGCCGAGCCGAGCAACGCCAGCCGCATGCTGAAGCCAACTTCGCTGGCCTCATTGGCCGCCTGGCTGCGGGGCCGAGCCAGGAAGCCGATGCCGGCAGCTTTGACGAAGGTAAGCAGGCCAAGTCCGATAGTTAGGGCCACCACGCCCATGGTCAGCGGCATCACCACGGCCAGCAGTCGGTCGGCTTTGGCGTCGGCATGAATGAGCGCCTGCAGCAGCACCCATTCGGCCACGAAGCCCGAGGTGACCGGCAGCGCCGCCGCCCCCAGCGCGCCCACCCCGAAGGTCAGGGCAGTGATCGGCATCCGCGAGGCCAACCCGCCGAGTTGGTCGAGGTCACGTTCACCGGTGGCGTGCAGCACCGCACCAGCCCCGAGGAACAGGACGGTCTTGAAGGCGGCATGGCTCAGCGCCAGCAGCAGAGCGGCGATCAGCGCCACGTCCGCGGCGGCGTGCTGGCCCGATTGGTGCAGCAACAGCCCGACCCCAATCGCGGTAGTGATCAGCCCGACGTTTTCGGTGGTGGAGTAGGCCAACAGCCGCTTGAGGTCGGATTGCACCGAGGCTTGCAGGATGCCGTAGAGCGCCGAGATCGCCCCCAGTGCCACCAGCACGACCGCCCACCACGACCCACCGTTGGGCAGCAGCCGCAAGGTGACCAACAGGATGCCGTAAATGCCCATCTTCACCATCGCCGCGCTCATGGCGGCCGAGGCGTGGCTCGGGGCTTCGGGGTGAGCCCGGGGCAGCCAGACGTGCACCGGCACCAGCCCGGCTTTGGTGGCGAAGCCGGCGATCAGCAGCGCGAAGGCCAGGCTTGCGGTCGGCTCGGCGATGCCGACCATCCGGGTCCAACTGGTGCCACCGGCGGCATTGATCAGCACACCGAAACCAGCCAGCAACAACAGGAAGGAGAGGTGGGTCATCACCGCGTACCAGATCGTTGCGGCCCGCACGGCTTGGCGGGTGGCGTGCTCGGCCAGCAGCAGGACGGTGGAGCCCAGCGCCATCAACTCCCAAGCCAACAAGAAGGTGATCGCGTCGGCGGCGGCTGGCACCAGCACCACACCGAGGGCGAAGGCGGCGAAACCGGTCCAGCCGGTCCGGGAGGCGGCCGGGCCGTGGGCGTAGCCGATGCCGAACAGGGCGCTGGCCGCGATCACCAGCCCGGCCAGCAGCATGAAGAAACCGCCGAGGCGATCGGGGGCCAGCACCAGCGCGTCCAGGTCGCCGACCAGCGGCAGGGCCACCGGAATGGCCAAGCCGGTGCCGGCATAGCCGAGCAGGGTGGCCAGGCCGGTCAGCGCCGCAGCCACCCCGGTGGCCAGTACCGCCAGCCCGGCGATGACGTTGCGCGCCCGTCCGGTGAGCACGATGGCCATCACGATGGCCACCGTCGCGGATCCGAGCAGGCCGTAGAGGCCGGCGTCGACCAGGTTCATCGTCTGGTCACCGCCCGCAGGGCAGCGATGATTGCTTCCGGTGCTGGCGGGCAGCCGGTCACATGGACGTCCACCTCAGCGAAGTCGTCGACTGAGCCAGCCACTGCGTAGGAGCCAGCGAAGACGCCACAGCCTCGGGTGCAGTCACCGATGGAGATGATCACTCGCGGGTTTGGGGTGGCATCGATGGTGTTGAGCAGCGGTTCGACCATGTTTTGGGTGACGACACCGGCGACCGTGACCACATCGGCGTGGCGAGGAGAGGCCACCAGTCGGGCGCCAAATCGTTCGGCGTCGTACACCGGCCCGAAGGCGGCGCCCAGCTCGATTTCGCAGCCATTGCAGGAGCCAGCGTCCACATGGCGCACCTGAGCGCTACCGCGCAGACAAGCTGGCGGAACGAACCCTTCGCGGATTTCGATCGGCGCATCGGCCACCGGTTCGGTCATGGTGCCGGTGCGGGTGATCATGGACAGCAGTCGGGTGAGGCTCATTTGCCGACCCCGGCTTCGTCGTCCAGTTCGGCTTGCAGTTGGGTCTGCCCAGCAAGTACCTCAGACAGGGTCGCCCGGGCCGCATCGAGCAGTGCGGGCACAGTCTCAGTCCGGACGCTGTAGAGCACCTCGCCACCAACGCGGCGCTGCCGCACCGCCCCGGCTCGGCGCAACACGCCGAGTTGCTGGGAGAGCGCGCTGGGTTCGATTTCGATCTTGGCCAACAGTTCGTGCACGGCATGCTCCCGCTCGCTGAGCAACTCAAGCACCCGGATTCGCACCGGATGCCCGAGCGTACGGAACAGCTCGGCCTTGGCCTCGTGCAGCGGTGTTGGCACCCCAGAACTCCCGTACTTGAAGATTTCTTCAAGTACATTACCCGCCAAGTCGCCGGTGCGGAACCCCTGCCCGCCAACTCCACCTCGCGTGGCATCAGCCCAAACCAGATTGTCCGATTGTGGACTAGTTTCATCGGTGAAAGTTTCCACAAGCCCCTGTAGTGTTTCGTTATGGACCTAGAACTGTTCCAAAAGGCACCTTTCGGGACCCTCGTGCCAATCAGCGGGTCGCTGCCAGCGGGCGGCTCTTGGAGCCACCAGGCGTTCCTTCCGCAGCCTTTGACTGAGTCGAGCCCCGAGCTCAGCGGATGCGCCTACCGGCAGGTCGCCAACGCCAGGGCTGCTTTGGCCGCGCTGGACTCCACCGCCCAGCGTCTACCCAATCCACGGCTCTTCCGCACCTCCACGCTGCGCCTAGAAGCCCAGTCCACAGCCGCATTGGAAGGCACCTACGAGCCCCTGGTCCGGGTTCTAGCTGCCGATGTTGATGATGATCAGGACCCTTCGATGCGAGAGGTCCTCAACTACCTGCTTGTCGCCGAGTCCGCCTTCACCTGGGCTGAGCTGGGACGCGGTTGGAGCCTGACCGATCTAGCCGATCTCCAATCGGCACTAGTTAAGGACACTGCCTCGGAATGCGAGCACTCCGGACAGGTGCGGCCCATCCAGGTTGTGGTCGGGCGGCGCGATGGAGCGCTTGCCAACGAGATACCGATCAAGGCTGCCCGCTACGTGCCACCCCCGCCGGGCCCAGACCTGGAGGCACGCCTGCGCGACCTGGTCGACTGGATGCAGAGCAGCCGTCACGATCAGATCGATCCTGTCGTTGCGGCCGCGATGGCCCACTACGAATTCGAGGCTCTACACCCATTCCACGACGGCAACGGACGCCTGGGGCGGCTGCTGATAGTTCTTCAGCTGTACGCATCCGGCGTGATCAGTGAGCCCACCCTGTCAGTCTCGCCGTGGTTCGAACAGCGGCGCGCACAGTATTACGACGCACTGTTGGCGGTATCCACCAGAAGCGACTGGTCAGCATGGGTGGAGTTCTTTTCGCTTGGACTTGCCGAATCCGCACTAGCCACGCAGAAGCGAATGCTCGCTCTCGCCACCGCCCAAGCCGAGCTCAAGGAGAGGCTGCGAGGCACACCGATGCGCTCAGCGAACGCGCGGGTCTTGATCGACTACGCGGTGGGTCACCCCACCTTCACCGTCGCCCACGCAGCCGCGGCGCTGAAGATGGGAAACCCGGGAGCCAAGAAACTGATCGACTCGTTAGTGAAATACCAAATCCTCGCGCCTTTCGGCGATCGGGTGTACGCCCGACGATTCCACGCACCACGCGTCCTGGAGATACTGCTGAGCCACGCGGTGGGGTCCCAGTAGCGCGGTGGGGTCGTCAGTCACCGTCCCGGCAGGCCGAGACGGCTGCCGACCTGACTTTGGGCATCACGATGCCCAGTTGGGCACTGGATAAGTCGGGCATGTTGGAGGAGTTCATCTGGCGAAGCTTTCACTTTGGCAATGGTGGTCCGGTGGCCAAGATCCAGACCGGCAGGCGATGAACAGTGCGGCGTGACCGCTAGTCGTCCGCTGCCCGGCGAGTCTCCTGCCACCGAAGACCTTGGATCATTGGTATGGCCATCGCCAGCAGCCCAATGGCCCCAAAGACCATGAAGCCGGCCACAAACGAATCCTCATCATGAAGCGGCAAGCTTCTCGCGACATTGAACAACAACCCGAGCGGCGCGACCATGCTCACGGCGCCAGAGAATAAGACCACCGTGACTGCCGCTACTGGCCACACCGCGCCCCGCTTGCTGTAGGCATTCAGCAGTGGCGGCGCAGAGATGGCAACCGCGATGTAGAGCGCAGCTATCACTCCGGTCCCGACGGTGAAGAAGGTTACATATTCCGGTGTCATGACGTATTGATAGCAGCCCCGCTACGACAGCTTTCCTATGTGTCGTTCACCGGCCATGCTCCCTGCGCCAACGGTCGAGGCTCCAGCCAAGGATGGCCGGCTACTCCAATCATGGGTGCCATCACCGCACCCGAGAGGAGCGCGACCGGATTTGAGCACTAGAACACGCAAAGAGGCCCCCAGGGATCCCCCCTGGGGGCCTCGACGCTGCAAATCCCGTCGGCTGGCTCTCAGGCTTCGTCGGCGAACTCGAAACCTTGAGAGCGCAGGGTCGCCGCGATCGTCGGGAAGTAGACCGTCGAGTAGGTCTTGGCGGTGTCGTGGGAGTAGGTGCCCATCTGGGTCAGGCCCTGGGAATCCCACCAGGCGCGCAGCACCTCGTCGTAGGCGGCCACGCCGTCAGCCACCTTCGCCTCGTCGTAGCGCTCCGACAGCGCATAGGACTCCAGCGACACTCGGGGCTTCACCTGCGCCAACTTCTCCGAATCCGGGACGCCCAGGGTGGCCGCAACCACCGGGTAGGTGCGGGCCGGCAGGCCGAGCAGCTCGATCAGCGCGGTCGGATTGCGCCGAATGCCGCCGATCGGGGTAGTGCCGTAGCCCAGTGCATTGGCCGCGGCCTGGAAGGTTGCCAGCGCGATGCCAGCGTCTACCGCTCCGGTGACGATGCCTTCGGCAGAGCGCTCCACCACCTGCTCGGTGCCAGCGATCTTGGCCGCTTCAGCGGTGCGGTTGAAGTCGATCACGAAGACCACCACCACATCGGCGCCAGCCACCTGCGGCTGCCCACCGGCGATCTCGGCTACTTGCGCGATCCGCTCCGGATCACGAATCACCACTAGAGATGTCTGTTGGCCGTTGATCGAACTCGGCGCCTGCTGGGTGGCCCGCAGGATGGCCGTCAGATCATCGACGCGCACCGGATCACCGGTGAAGGCGCGCACGGATCGGCGCTGGCTAAGTTGCTCAATTACCGAATTGCTCATTTTGCTCTGCCTTTCGCGCAGTGAAGTTAGGGGTTCAGAAGAGGCCGATGACAAGGACGATGAGCCCGATCAGCGGGGGTAGGAGTTGCTTCAGGGCCGCGCCAGCCTTGCTCGAGTCCGACGCCATCAGCACCATCCCGGCCAGCACCATCGCGCCAGCTCCGGCGAGGATTAGCGCCACCCCCACCGGGACGGAACCGAGAGCAAAGACGACAATGCCTGCGATCACCTGCAACGCCAGGAAGAGGTTGTAGAAGCCCTGGTTAAACGCCAGTTGGCGGGTGGCGGCGGCACCTTCGACTGAAGTGCCGAAGATCGCGCGGGTGCGCTCACTGGTCCAGCTGACCGACTCCAGATAGAAGATGTAGCCGTGAATCAGTGCGGCGAAGCCCACGATCACCAGCCCGGAGAGAAGCACCATGAGCCTGCCCATCTAGATGGTTTTGTACCGACCGGTCTAATATATACTGGATCGACCGGTACACAAAACGAGAGGTCCGCAAATGGGTCGCCCCCAGGCGTTCGACACCACCGAGGCAGTTCGAGCTGCCCGGCAGGTGTTCTGGAACCAGGGCTATGAAGAGGCCGCGATGCCCGCCCTGGAAGCCGCCACCGGCCTGTGCCGCTCCAGCATCTACCACGCCTTCGGCAACAAGCGCGGCCTGTTCGATGCCGCCGTAGCCAGCTATCTCGACGAGGTGGTGCGCCCGCGGCTACGTCCACTGCTCACCGCACCGGTGTCCCCCGAAGCCGTCGGCGACTACCTAAGAGGCTTGCGCGCCGCCATTGCTGGCCGCGCCCACGGCGCCAGTGCCGACGGCTGCCTGCTGATCAACACCGCCGCCTCTGCCCTGGCTGGCGACGCCGCGGTAAAACAGGTCATCGCCGATTACCGCACCGAGCTCGCCACCGCGCTGCGCAGCGGCATCAACGCCCGCCGTCCCGAGCTGCCAGCGGCCAGCGGCGAACGGCTGGCGCAGACCTGCACCGCGCTGATCATTGCCGCCTTCACCATCGCGAAGGCCGATCCTCAGGGCGCGATCGCCTACCTCGACCTCGCCACCGAGGCCGTCGAACAGCGCTGAGGCAGCGCTCACCGCCGAGCGGCGAAACGCTCCAAGGACTCCCGAACCCCACCGTGCAGGACGAACTCCAACCGCTCGGTCAGGACGTACGGGTTCTCGTGCATATCGGTGGCCAGCCAGTGCAGTAGATGACCCAGCACCACCAGGGTGTAGTGGTCGATGATGAACTCCCGATCAGCCGGCTGGAGCTTCAGCTCGCCCTCCAACTCAGCGACGATCACCCGCATCATTTCCCGCAGCGACCGGTAGAAGAACGATTCCAACTCCGAGTGCTTCAGCGAGCGGATCACGGCATAGGCCTGGTCGTGATGATCGGCCATGTAGCCCAGCAGTTCACTGAAGCCGTCGGCCCATTGGGCGTAGCTGGCGTGCGCCATGATGTGGTTGGCCACGTCGGTGGTGTAAACCCAGCGCGCCAGGTCGTAGACATCACTGAAATGGCTGTAGAAGGTCTGCCGATTCACCCCGGCTGCGGTCGCCAACCCCGAGACGGTCACCTTCGCCAGCGGCGTGGTGGCCAGCGCCTGTTTCAGCGCGAGTGCCAAGGCGGTCTTCGACCGTGGCGGGCCAGCGGCTGCGCTGCTCACTTTGCCTCCCGGATCGGTCTGGACACATCGCCCAGATTGTCTATTCTCGCCCGTCCCGAGCGCTTCTAGCATCGAATCAGCAAGCAGAACGACCCACAAGCGGCCGCGCTGATCAGAGCAGATCGGCGGGCCGGGTCGATGGAGGTGGCGAGATGTTCCTGTTCCAACCGATCCCCTGGTATTCCTGGGTTGCCTGGTTCGTGGTGTTGGCCGCGTTAATCGGCCTAAATGAGATCACCCGCCGCTGGAAGTGGGTCGGGCTGGGCTTCTTCGTCCTGCTGCCGCTACTGCTCACCCTGTTCGTCTGGCCAGTCACCGCCGGGCCTGGCTCGTCCACCGGCACTTGGTTCCATTGGGTGAAGGTGTACTCCGCGCTGGCCGGCACCTTGGGCTTCATGGCAATCAGGTACTGGCCGAAGTTGTCGGGCAACAAGTGGGCGCTGCTGTTCCCGCCGGCGATCCTGGCGATCAACATCGCCGAGGCCTGCGTCCGCGACTTCCAGGTGGGCGCGATGAACGCGAACGGCCTGGTGGATGGGGTCTTCATGTTGTCGGGTCCGTGGAACTGGATGAACGGGGTGGCCGGGCTGATCAACCTGATCACCATCTGCGGCTGGACCGGCATCATCATCTCCCGCGATCCCAGCAAAGACATGATCTGGCCCGACATGCTCTGGTTCTGGGTTATCGCCTACGACCTGTGGAACTTCGCCTACGTCTACAACTGCGTTGGTGACCACTCCTTCTACGCCGGTGCCGCCCTGCTGATCAGCTGCACCATTCCGGCCTTCTTCATCAAGAAGGGCGCCTGGCTGCAGCATCGGGCCGCGACCCTGGCGCTGTGGATGATGTTCACCATGGCCGTGCCCAGCTTCGTCACCGGCTCAGCGTTCGCCGTCGACACCTCCCACAGCCCGGTGGCCCTGTTCACCGTTTCAGCAATCTCACTGGCCGCCAACCTCGCCGTCCTGGCCTACCAGGGCTACGTCATCGTCCGCGACCGCAAGAACCCGCTGACTGATGAGCTCTACACCGGCCACCGCGCCTACCAGGAGGTCCTGGCCGCCAACCAGGCTCTGGAGCCGGTCGCCGAACCAGTGACCGCCGGGCAGCGCGGCTGAGGGGTTAGCTCAGCCGATCGACCGCATCCCGCACCTGCTGCATCTCGAATCCGGGGACGGTGTCGCGTAGCGTCCGCAGCGCTACGTCGGGGTTCACGTCAGCGGGCAGGCCAGCCTCAGCAATCAGGGTGGCCAGATCGATCCGGTTGTCCGCAGCTACCTGGCGCAGCGTCTGCTGACCCGTCACCGAGTTGGTGGAGGTAGAGGTGTGAGTGGGCTGTGGTGTTGGCGGCGATGTGGTCACACTCGGTGCGGGTGCCGACGCTGTGGGCGTTGGGGTCGGTGAGGCCGACGTTGGCGCCGAGCTAGCCAGCAGGACGCGGAGGACCTCTCTGAAGTCGTCCAGGCTGAAGTCGGGCACCACGGCCTCAACTTCCTTGAAAGCGGTGCTGGGCTGGACGGTTCCGGTGGGGTCACCGATCGCCTCAATAATGACGCCCACCGGAATCCCCAAGCCGTCGGCCGCCTGCTGGATAGTCATCCAGCCCTTCACATCGTCGACGGTGAGAGTTCCGCTGACGACCTCTTCGCGTCCGCTAGCCGACCACCAGCCAGCCGCTTGGGTGACGCCGATCGTGGCGAAGATCACCAAGATCCAGGTAATCGGGATGAGCCAGCGCAGTTTCATCGGTCAGCCTTTCCGCTCATTGCCATCGGTTTGTCTGTGATCGCAGGACCGCTGGACAGCAACTTGTAGGCGCCCCTCGGGGTGCTGATTTCCAGGGCCCCACGCACCGGGCAGGAAGTGAGGCAATCCAGGCAGCCGACACAGTCGGCATTCACCGCCGGGTCAGCCTTCGACACGGTGATCCCCACCGGGCAGGGACGGTCGCACAAGGTGCAGTCGGTGCAGGCGTCGGCATTGCGGCGGATCTTCAAGAAGCTGAACCGACCCAAAATGGCGAAGACCGCACCCAGCGGGCATAGGTAGCGACACCACAGACGCTCAACGAACAGCGAGGCGATCAGCACCGCCGCGGTGATCCCAACTGACCAAGCCAACGTTTCGGTCCACTCGGCCATCCAGTGCAAGGAGAAGAGGGTGAAGTAGGGGTCGTAGTCGGCGAACCACAGCCGTCCGGTGACATAACTCATCCACATCACCAGGCCCAGCACCACAAACCGGCCCCAGCGCAGCACCCGATCGGTGCGTGCCCCGGGGTGCCACTGCGGCAGGTGCAGATTCTTAGCCACCCATGCCAGCCCGTCCTGGACGGTGCCCATGGGGCAGATCCAGCCGCAGAAGGCGTTGCCCACCAGCAGCGCTGCCACCAGCACCGCCACCCCGAGAATGAGGTTCGAGGGGTGCACCTTGGCGATCAGCGCGCCGGTGGTGGCCCAGGTGATCAGGGTCTCGACGGCCCCGAAGGGGCACAGCGCGTCCACCGATGCCGTACCGGATTCACTTTCGAACTGGTGGCGGGCGGCGGCCGCGAGGATGAAGATCGCGAAGCCGAGCTGAGTGACCCGACGGGCCAAGGTGGTGCGGCGAATGGTCCTCAACCGCTGGATTGCTCGACTCGGGCGACGTTGCCGGTCGGTTTGGGCGATGGACATCTTGACCTCTCAATGGCTGCGACTCTGCTTGCCACCATCGAAGGCCGTCTGCATGAAGCTTCCGTGAAGCGGCCATGAAGAGTGCTTGAGCCGCAGCGACCGAGCCCGAGGCACCCCTGGACCGAGATCCGCCCCCGAAAAGAAGCGCCGCCCCCGATATTTCGGTAGCGGGGCCGCGTTTCGGGGGCGTCCAGTGCCAGGGGACGAAAAAGCCGGGTGGTGCTGGCCGCCACCAGCGCCACCCGGCTTCTTCGAAGCCGACCTAGATCAGGACTTCTTGCCGCCCTGCAGTTCTTCCAGACCGGTGGGGCCGTCGGCGTCCAGCGGGAGCATCAGCCACATCACGATGTAGGCGATCACCGGCAGGCCGATGAAGAAGCTCAGCACCACAACCAGGATGCGCACCAGGGTGGCGTTCATGCCCAGGGAGCGGGCCAAGCCGCCGCAGACACCGGTGAGCATCTTGTCGCTACCGGAGCGAGTTAGGGGTTCTTTCATTTTCGTTTCCTTTCCTGAAACTGAGTCCTACGTCGAGTTGAGCAGAGAATGCCGAGGCGGGCCTCGACAAGCCGATTGGTGGGCCATTCCGCCAGTTGCCCGCCGAACCATAGCACCGGAAGCGACAGGCAGAATCAGCGCAACAACTTCAACCTAGCCCGCCGGTATCGCAGCGCTGTCGCGGGGACGTCGCAGTCTCGATACACCTGCCGCTGAAGCCATCAACTCTCGTGCGCCACTCGTAGGAACCGCCCGAAGCGGTCGAAGCGCACACAGAGAATCTCGTCGGAGTCCTGCGGAGCCACCTTGTAGTCCAAGGTGATCAGGAAGCCGTCAGGTGACTGGTAGAAGGAGGCGCCACTGAAGGCGGCCGCTGCCAACAGCTGAGCGCGCGGGTCGGCCGCGTGAGTTGCCGCGATCACTGCCCGACTGCCAGGCAACTCACTCAGGTGGAAATCGAGGTAGTCCACTACTACCTGATTACTCTGGGACAGATCCCAAGCGAGACGCGTCCGGGCCGCGGAGTCGAAGGCCTCAAGCTGGCCCAGCACCGACAGCGCATCAGCCACTGATGCCGGGCTAGCCACTACGTCGGCGGGCAAATATGTCGTTGCCTGGCTGGTGCGGCCACCGAGATTCACTTCCGCCTCAACCCATACCTCGCCATCGACTATCGGTAACCTGCCGAACCACCGGTTCGGCGGCAGTTCGAGGCTTGTCTCCGACTGGGCCGGCGGGGACGCCACCACCGGCTGTATCGGCGGCTCCGGCTGGATCTGCTCAGGCGACATCGCCGGCTGAGCGGGAGACCCCGGCTGGGTAGAAGACCCGGGCTCAGCAGGCTGATTTGGAGAGGCTGACTCGATCGGCTGGGTCACCGGGGTCGGTGGCGGCGGTGGTGGTGGCGGAACCGAAGCCGGAGACTGCAACGGAGCTGAAGGCGGCAGCGGAGCCAGCGGCGGTGGTGGCGCCGGGGCCGGAGCCGGAGCCGGAGCCGCCTGCGGCGGTTGGACTGGTTTGACCGCTGCCGGGGCAGTGCCTGCCGCGGCGACACCCTTGATCCGTCCAGCAGGCAGTTCAACGCGGACGCTGGTGCCTTGCCCCTCTCGAGAGCGCAGACTCACCTTGCCGCCGTGCCGCTCAACGACGACCTTCACCAGCGGCAACCCCAGGCCCGTGCCAGCGATACCGCGAGCATTGGCACCCCGGGCCAACTCGGCCCAGATGTTGGGCAGATCGCCTTCTGGAATCCCCAACCCGGTGTCAGCTACCTCAAGCCAGACCCGACGGTCCGTCTCGCCCGCGCGCACCTCAACCGAGTCGCCGTCCCCAGTGAACTTCGCCGCATTGGCCAACAGATTGAACACCACCAGATACAGCAGGTCAGAGTCACCCATGATCGGCGGAATCCGCCACGGTGCGGTGGGGAAATGCACTGCGAAGCTGCGCTTACTGCCCAACTGCTGAAGATAGGTCTGAACTGCGGCGACGGCCTCGCCCACCGTCTCGCCCAAATCGACCGGCTCCAACTCCAGGGGTCGAGACTGCAGATCGGACAGTTTGCGCAAGTCCCCCACCAGGCTGCCCAGGCGAGCCACCTGAGTGTCGGCCACTTGCAGATGGGGCGAGTCATCCGTGCCATGGGCCGCCAGACCGGCGCGAATCGCGGTCAGCGGGTTCTTCATCTCGTGATCTAGGCGAGAAAGGAAAGCCAGGTGCTCCTGGCGGGCCGCGGTAGCGCCATCAGCCAACGATTTGCTGCGCCGCCGCTCGTTGCGTCGCGCCGAGAGGAACGAGCTGACCAGTAGCGCGCTCAGCACCAGCCCGCTCCCCAGCGCCAACAGGCTGGGCGCCGAGCTGAACCGGACCAGCACTCCGGGGTAGAGGTAGTTGAGCACCAAGCCACCGATTCCGCCGACCACCAGTGGCAGCAACGCGAGCAGGACCCTCAGCACCGGTGACTTCATCCGCGGGCCACCTTTGCCACAAAGCGGTAGCCCAGCGATTGCACCGTCTCGATAAAACGCGGCTGTCCCGCGTCATCCCCCAAGACTCGGCGCAGCTCAGCGATCCGGTGATCGACCGCCCGGGTGCTGGCCGGAAACTCGAAACCCCACAAGGTGGAAAGCAGCCGGTCGCGGCTATGCACTTCACCTGGGCGGCCCATCAAGTACTCCAGCAGCAACATGGCTCTGGGGGTCATCGACAACTCCCGTCCGGCCAACCACACCCGACGTGAACGCCGGTCATAAAGCAGCTCGCCAGCCGACAACCGGTCCGACGCGCTCAGCGGCGGCGTCCCTGGCACCGCCCGGCGCAGCACGGCCTTGATTCGGGAGACGAGTTCATCGGGATCAAATGGCTTGCTCAAGTAGTCATCAGCGCCCTCATCAAGCGCGGCGGAACGTTCGTTGGATGCGTCGACCTTGGTCAACAAGATCAGCGGGGTCCAATCGCCCTGCTGGCGCAACTCCCGCACAACCTCGCGTCCGTCCAAGCGTGGCATCAACACATCACAGACGATGATCGTCGGGCGCCACGACGCCGCTGCGGCCAGCGCCGCGACGCCGTCCACGGCCACTCGCACCTCGAAGCCGGAGCGCTCCAAGAAGGGCGCCAATGAGGTGGTAATCGCCACTTCGTCGTCGACCAACAGCACCTTGCTCGCCTCAACCATTTAGTCCTCCTACACACTGCCTAGCCACGATCACTCTCTGACCGGATTTGGGTTGGCCTTCGAATCGAACCCGGTAACAGTCACCCCAGGACTTCCCTCGTCCCACCAAACATCGGTCACATCACCGATGATTTTGACGATGGCGGCACTTCGGACCAGCACGTAGCTGAACTCACCGGATTCCTCCACTACCAAAGTGCCGACGCGCTCGGCCAGCAGGTTGGTGTACTCCGCACGAACGGTGACCTTTGCGCAATCTTGGGTGATCCGCACGGTCTGGTCGCTCTTGGCTACCACCACCTCACCGCTGGCGCAGTCAACGGTCGCGGTGATCTTGTCGGCATAGTAGGAGCGCCGCGCGTATTGAAGCGGGTCTTCCGGCTCTTCGGACTCGTCCGGAACGTCGATCCGGGTTGACTGAGCCGATGGACTCCCCGGCGCATTCGTTGGAAGCTGCGAAGCTGGCGCGGCCTGCGGCTGGGTCGGCAAAGTGCCGTTGGGGTCGACGACATCGACCGAACAACCTGCCAATGCCAACCCGAGAATCACGCTGGGTAGTGCCAGGGTGGACGCCAGCGACCGCCCCGATTTCCGAGGCGGCCGGCCAGTGTCTTTTGAGCTGGGAAAGTCAGGCATCAAAGGCCCCGGCAAGGCCGAGGGCAATGAAGACGGCCAAGAAGACGATCTGGAGATAGCCAAGCACCAACCCGATCACTGCCATCGCCTTCCCGCGCTCGCCGGTCTTCTTAATGGACCACAGCGCCAGGTGGCCAAGAATCACCGGCACGAGAGTGATCCCAATGACGGCGAAAATCAGCGACGAAAGCGCCAGGCTGTTCATGCGTGGCACCACCAGGGCGACCGGATAGGGGTAGACAGCGGGGGCCGGAGCCGCGTACATGGTTGGGACCTCGGCGGTCGGCGCACCGTAGGAGTAGTCAGTGGGGCCGGCGGTGTCGTAGGTGGTTGGAGCCTCGGCGGTCGGTGCGCCGTAAGGGTACTGGTTCATTACTACTCCTTGACTGGGTTGGGTTTAGCGACGGTGTTGAGACCAGACACCTTGACTCTGGGATTTCCCTTGTCCCAATACAGATGGTCGAAAGGGGCTTCGATCGTGGCCGAGCCAAGTTCGCTGACCAGGAAATAGCTGTGGCTACCGGTGTAGGGCACCACCAACTTGCCGACCCGTTGGGCCAACACATTGCTGAAGGGCGCGGTAACCGTCACCTTGTCGCAATCCTCAGTAATCACCGTGGTTCGCATCGAGGTGTCGATAACGATCTCGCCGCCGGGGCAGCCGGTGGTGACATCGACATCGCCTAGGTAGTAGGAGCGGTAAGCCTTCGCATTGGGGCCGGTCGGCTTCGTCACGCTTGGGGCGTCGGAGGCCGGCTCCGAACTCGTCGGCTCAACGCTCTCAGTGGGCTCAACGCTCTCGGTGGGGTCAACGCTCTCGGTGGACTCAGCCCCTGTCGGTTGGGTCTCAGTCGTGCTAGGCACACCACCCTGGCCGGGAGTGATCACCTCCACGCCGCAACCGCTCAGCATCAGCAAAGCCGCCAGGCCAAGGGCCACCGGCACATTCAGCCAACGCAGTCGGCCAGCCAAGCGAGCCCGACGCACAGGCTGGCGTTCCGGCTCTTCGCCGGTATACCCAAACGGTGTTGCATTCCTCATGTCATCCAAACTAACGAGCCGCTATCGCAGGATTGTCGCCGCGCTGTCGCAGTTTGGATACAACCAGGCGCGCCCCCGCAGCCCCTGAATAGTAGGGCCTGCAACTCCCCCTTTTGAAGGCGAGGTTGGCCTGAGGTCTGGCTACTTCAGGAGCCGGTCAGCGTGCTCAGCGCGAGCACCACGATGGCGCTGTTGAAGAAGAAGGCAACCACCCCATGCAAGGTGACCCGCCAGCGCACGTCTCGACTCAGCACACTCACGTCGGAGGCAGCGAAGGTAGTGCCGACGGTGTAGGAGAAGTAGACGAAGTCGACCAGATGCGGCGTGGTCGTCCCGGGAAATTCCATCGGCGGGTTCGCGGTGGCGTAGTGGCGAGCGAAGTACCACTGGGCAAAGCCCCAGTGCACCACGCCCCAGGCCAACACCATGGCCCAGACTCCCAGACCCTTGTACCACCAGCCGTCGGTGGGGTCATCGCGCAACACCACCACCATGAATGCAGCTGAGACGCCCATCACCCCGGCCACCAATGAAGACGCCAGGGCGACCATCCGCACCGCGACATTCGCCTGCAGGGGGGAGGGACGGTACTCCTGGGCCGCTGACGAAAGCCGGGCGGAGAAACTGAGGGAGGCGATCGTCACGGCGGCGTAAAACGTGGCCACCAGGCACCAGACCAGGATCAGCGCGTCCGGTTCATCGGCGGCGAACTCAATCGCAAACTCAACAACGAGTAGCACCAGCACCAGTTGCACCAGCACCCCGGCCACCACGCCAGCGTCGCGCAGCCGCTGTCGCCAGACGGTATTCACCGGGCGCTCAGATCCAGCTTGTCGCGGGCCGCTGCAGCGTCCTCGACCTCTTCGCGAGACAGGCCCAATAGGAAAAGCACCGCATCCAAATAGGGCAGGTTGAGGGCGGTGTCGGCCGAAGCCCGCACGGTTGGTTTGGCGTTGAACGCGATGCCCAGCCCAGCGGCGGCGAGCATATCCAGATCGTTTGCACCATCACCAATGGCGATGGTGCGCGACATTGGCAACTGCTCTTCGCCAGCCCATTCGCGCAGTTTGGTGGCTTTCGCCGCCCGATCGACGATCTCGCCAGCGACCCGTCCGGTGAGCCGCCCGTCGGCCACTTCAAGGGCGTTGGCGTGAACTCGAGTGATGCCGAGTTCGGCGGCCAATGGGGCGACCACTTCGATGAACCCACCCGAAACCAGCCCGATCGTCAGCCCCAGATCACGCAGGGTGGCCACCAACGTGCGCGCCCCCGGAGTGAACCGGACGGCGGCCCGCACGTCGTCGAAGACGCTTACCGGCAGGCCGGCTAGCAGCTGCACCCGCTCCCGCAGGCTTTCAGCGAAATCGAGCTCGCCGCGCATGGCCCGCTCAGTCACTTCGCGTACGGCAAGCTCACAACCGGCGTGGGCGGCAAGGAGCTCGATCACTTCGTCGCGAATCAGCGTTGAATCCACGTCCATCACGATCAGGCGGCGGCCCTGGCGGGCCAGACCAGCCGGCGAAATCGAGACGTCGAATCCGGAGGTGGCGGCCGCCTGGGCCAAGGCTGGCCGCAGCACGGCCGGGTCTGCTCCCGATACCCAGAACTCCAGGCTGGTCAGCGGGGTGCGGGAGAGCCGGCGACTGCGGTCGATGTTGCCATCGTGTTCGGCGATCACCCGGGTGGTGACTGCTACATGGCTGCTCAGCAGCGGCCGTCCCAAGATCGTGACCACCGACCGGTTGAGCCGGGGCGGGTTGTCGCCGATGCCTTCGGCCAAGGCCAGCGTCAGCCCGAGCCGGGCGCAGGCTCCGGCCAACCGATCCTGCAGCAGGTCGTGGCCGGCCGGTGGCACTCCCAGCAGCATCCCAATGCTCAACTGGCCGCGCACGACGGTCTGTTCGAGGTCGAGGATCTCGGCGTCGATTTCGGCGATGGCCGCCATCAGCCGGGTCAACAGCCCGGGGGCGTCATTGCCGGTGATGGTCGCGGCCAGCGAGCGCACAGTGTCGGCCATGGCTGAATTCTCCCACGTCAGACTGCCTTGGTCGGCCATCGACGGCTACCTCACCGGCGGCGTTCGGCCCGATCAACGCCTGCCTATTGACGACCCCGGCCCCCGGGTTCTAGCCTCGGATCAGGAACCGAGCGGTTCCCCAGGGTTGCAACTCGGAAGAGGCAAGGCCTGAGCCAGTCTGTGGCTTGCCTTGTTTTGCAATCCGGGGAGTGGCTCGGGTCTTTGTGTTTCTGGCCCTGAACAGCGTTGTTCAAAGGAGCTTCAAATGCCGTCAGTGGACTACCGGACGTTGGCCGGTGACATCCTGCAAGAGGTTGGAGGCGAATCCAATATCGCCTCCCTGGCACACTGCGCCACTCGCCTGAGGTTCAAGCTGAAGGACCCCACCAAAGCCGACAAGGTTGCGGTCGAGCAGCTCCCCGGAGTGATCACCGTCATGGAGGCCGGCGGCCAGTTCCAGGTAGTGATCGGCAACAACGTCCCTTTGGTCTTCACCGAGATTGGCAAGATCTCCAAGCTGGTCGGCGATGACGCCGACGAAGGGGCCGAGAAGGGCAACCTTTTCAACCGCTTCGTGGCCCTGATCTCCTCGATTTTCCTGCCGTTCCTGTGGACGCTGGCCGGTGCGGCTCTGTTGAAGGCCTTCGTCGGCGCAGCCGCCCAGTTCGGCTGGCTGGATGCAGCCAGTGGTACCTACGCCGTGCTGAACGCCACCGGCGATGCGGTGCTCAAGTTCCTGCCGGTACTGCTGGCGATCACTGCCGCCAAGCGGTTCAAGGCCAACCAGTTCACCGCCGTGGTGCTCGCCGGTGCGCTGATGTACCTGGAGCTAACCGCCTGGACCGGCCTGGAAGCGTCCCCCTCCGACTTCTTCGGCATTCCGGTGATCGCGGTCAGCTACGTGGGTTCGGTAATCCCGATCATCGTCGCGGTCTGGATCCAGGGCCATCTGGAGCGGTTCTTGGACGCGAAGCTACCTTCGGTGATCCGCAACTTCACCACTCCGCTAGTCACTCTGCTGATCATGGTGCCGCTGACCATCCTGACCGTCGGCCCGATCACCACCTACGCCGGCAAGGGCATCTCCTGGGTGATCATGACCATCTGGACCTTCGCCCCCTGGCTGGCTGGCGCGCTGATGGGTGGCCTATGGCAGGTGTTCGTGATCTTCGGCGTGCACTGGGCTTTCGTTCCAGTGATCCTGAACGACCTCAGCCTTCAGGGCTACTCCCTGATCACCGGCGCACTGCTCGCTCCCGTGCTCGCTCAGGCCGGTGCTGCCCTGGCGGTCTTCTTCCGTTCCAAGAGCGCCAAGCGTCGTAGCCTGGCTGGCCCGGCATCGTTCTCCGGCTTCCTGGCTGGCATCACCGAACCAGTCATCTATGGCGTCAATCTGCCCCTGAAACGGCCCTTCATCTTCGGTTGCGTAGGCGGTGCGATCGGCGGTGCGATCGGCGCGCAGGCCGGCTCGGCGATGAGCGGCTTCGCCCTGCCGTCGATTCTGTCGATCCCGGCCTACCTCCCCGCTGGCCCGATCACTTCGGCCTCCTTCGTTTGGCAGATGATCGGCACCGGGCTCGCCATTCTGATCGCCTTCGTGCTCACCTTCCTCTTCGGCGTCAAAGATGCCCCCGACACTGAGATGGCCAGTTCCGATCCGATCGCCGAAGTCGCGGCCATTGGTGCCATCGAAGTGAGCGCGCCGGTGAACGGTCAACTGGTGGCGCTGAGCAGCATCAACGACAAGGTCTTCGCCGCTGGCGCGCTCGGCAACGGGCTGGGCATCGTCCCGTCCGCCGGTGAGGTGTATGCCCCGCTTGGCGGCACCGTCGTCTCCGCCTTCCCGACCGGGCATGCGTTCGGCATCAAATCCGCCGAAGGGGTTGAAGCGCTAGTACACATCGGCATCGACACCGTGCAGTTGGCTGGCAAGGGCTTCAGCCCTGCCGTCACCCAGGGTCAGCAGGTGGCCGCCGGTGATCTGCTAGCTACCGTCGATCTCGAAGTGATCAAGGCCGCCGGCTTTGACCCGACCACCGTGTTGGTGATCACCAACACGGCCGAGTTCGCGGCAGTACTTCCGGCCGAAAACCGTCGGGTCACCCACGGCGACACGGCCATCGTCATCGAACGCTGAGAGCAGGACTTCCATGCGCTACGAACAGTTGCAGCCTTTCCCGCAGGAGTTCCTTTGGGGTGCTTCCACCTCGGCCTACCAGGTCGAAGGCGCCTGGGACGCCGACGGTAAGGGCCCGTCCGTGATCGACGTGCCGGGCGGATCTTCCGCCCGGCACGTCGGACTTCAAAGTGGCCGCTGACCATTACCACCGCTACGCCGAGGACGTGGCCCTGATGGCCGAGTTAGGCCTGAAGGCCTACCGCTTCTCGATCGCCTGGACGCGGATCATTCCTGACGGTGATGGCGAGGTGAACCCGGCCGGGGTTGCGTTCTACCACCGGCTGATCGACGCCTTGGTTGCGGCGGGGATCACCCCGATCGCCACGATGTACCACTTCGACCTGCCAGCCGCCCTGGATGCCAAGGGCGGTTGGACCAACCGGGACTGTGTGGACGCATTCGCCAAGTTCGCCGAGGTGATCTTCACCGAGTACGGCGACAAGGTGAAGCATTGGCTGACCATAAATGAGCAGAACATGATGGTGCTCTACGGCGAGGCCATCGGCACCGTCAAACCGGGAATGCCGAAATCAGCGGTCTACCAGGCCAATCACCACATGATGCTGGCCCAGGCCAAGGCCAACCAGTTGTGCCACGCGTTGGTGCCAGCCGGAAAAATCGGCCCAGCACCCAATATCGCCTTGTGCTACCCCGAAACCTGCCATCCAGAAGACGTGCTCGCAGCTGATGACTTCAACTCGATCCGCAACTGGCTCTACCTCGACATGGCGGTGGAAGGCCGGTACAACTCGGTGGCTTGGGCCTACTTGACGGCCCAGGGCGCCACCCCCGAGATGGCCGATGGAGATCTGGAACTGCTGGCCGCTGAGCGTCCTGACTTCATCGCGTTCAACTATTACGCCACCCACACCGTTGCTCGTCCGCGGGATGACGGGAACGATCTGGCTGGCGGCGACCAGCAGATCGCGATCGGCGAAAAGGGCGTCTACGCCGGGGCCAACAACCCGTACCTGCCGAAGACGGAGTTCGGCTGGGAGATCGATCCGATCGGGTTCCGCAACACCTTCAGAGCGATCTGGGATCGTTACCACCTGCCGCTGTTGGTCACCGAGAACGGGCTGGGAGCCTTTGACAAGTTGGTCGACGGGCAGGTCCACGACGGCTACCGCATCGACTACCTGCGCGATCACATCGCCCAGATTCAGTTGGCGCTGACCGACGGAGTGGCGGTGCTTGGGTACTGCCCGTGGTCGGCGATCGATCTGGTTTCGACCCATCAAGGCTCCTCGAAACGCTACGGGTTCATCTACGTGAATCGCGACGAGTTCGACCTACTCGACCTGTCCCGACACAAGAAGGATTCCTTCGCCTGGTACGCCAAGGTGATCGCCACCAACGGCTCCGATCTGGTCTAGCCGCTCCCCCGCGAATCGGTCTCGGGACGCCATCAGCTCCCTAGGTGGCGTCCCGGTACCGGTTATGTGAAGGTGGGTCGAGCGCATCGCCGCAAATCTGGAAGGACCGCACTGTGGAAGTGCTCAAGGTCTTCAACAACAACGTGGTCCTGGCTTGCCAGGAAACCGGTCGGGTCGTCGTTGCGACCGGGCGTGGCCTTGCCTACAACATTCAGCGTGGCGACGTCCTCGACCCCGACAAGATTCAGCAAGTGTTCGTGCCGGACGCCACCCACGATCTCGACCAGCTGTCCGCATTCCTTACCGAGATACCGCCCGAGCACCTCGCGCTGGCCGCCGAGATCCTCGGCCCGGCCGGCGTAGCGCTGGGCATCGACTTTGGCCAGTCGATGGTGATCCCCTTGGCCGACCACATCAGTTTTGCGATCAAGCGGGTTCGGCAGAAGATCGCCATCGGATACCCGCTGAAGGCTGAAGTCACGCACCTGTATCCGGCCGAGTTGGCCCAAGCGCGCAAGGCTGTTGCGCTGATCCGGGACCGCACCAACGTGCAGCTATCCGACGATGAGGCGGTGCCGATCGCGCTGCACTTCGTCAATGCCGCCTTTGCCACCGATGACCTGTCGCGCACTGTGAAGATGACCCGGCTCTTCGAGCAGGTCTTCGCCGTGCTTGAGACCGCCTATGAGCGGGAGTTCGACACCCAAGGGATCAACGCGGCCAGGTTCATCACCCACCTGCGCTACTTTTTCGTCCGTGTTGGCGCCGACAAGCAGTTGATCGAGAACCCACAGAGCTTCACCGCCGCCATTCAGACTTCATTCCCGAAGGCCTACTCCTGCGCGGAGCGAGTGAAGGCGCTACTGGAGCTGCGTTTGGAGAAGCCGATCACCGCAGATGAAGTGATCTACCTGACCCTCCATGTGGCCCGACTGGCCAACGAGGAATGAGCCGAGCTCAGGACGTGGGCGTCCCCGACGGAGCGGCGGTGCTGCCAGGTGTCGGCGTGCTGCTCGGGGCCGGGGTCTTGGGCGCCTTGAGCGAGTAGATGTAGACGGTGGCGCCGATTGGGGTGTGGGAGAAGATCCACTGCGCCTGGCTGAGCTTGCCGATGTTCACGCAGCCGTGGCTGGAGGAGGCATAGCCAACTGAATGGAAGCCGGGCGAGTAGTGCACGTACATATCCGGATGGAACATGGTGCTGTAGGGCATGGCGCCGGAGCCGTAGTTCTCCGAGGCGGGGCTGACCTGCTTGTCGAACACCTTCCAGGTGCCGTTGGCGGTCGCGAAGACCTTCCACTTCTTCGTCTTGGCATCGCTGTTCCAGCCGCCCAGCCGCACCTTGAAAGTCTTGACGACCTTGCCGTTCTTGATCCAGAACAGCTTGCGGTGAGCCTGGTCGACACACAGGATCACGCCTTTGGTGGTGGTGCATTTCTTTGGCAGCTCGGTTGGCACCGAAGGCGCTTTGGTTGCCAGCGCCACCCAGGTTTCGGTGGTGGTGATGGCGTTAGCCCTCAGCCCGCGGGAGCGCTGATAGTTCAGGAGCGCGTTAGCACCGGTGGAGCTGAGGTAGGAAGCTGCCCGCCAGGGGTAGAAGCCAGCCGCCTTGAGCTTCTTCACCACCAGCTTGGCGCATTTGCCGCCGGAGCCAGGGCCGAGCGATTTGGTCAGGCAGCCCTTGAACTCCTTCTTTGCCGCCGCACTGAGCGAATCAAAGGGCCCAGCAGGCTTGGCCGGGGTGGTGGGCGCTGTCGGGGTCGGCGTCGTCGGCGGCAGGGAGGGCAGGGTCAGGGACGGTTCTGGGCTCGGCTCGGTGCCGTAGGTGGTCGGCAGCGATTTGGCGCAACCGGCGAGCACTAGCGAAAAGGCGGCGACAAACAGGAAGCCGACCGGCAGCTTCCGGCGGTGCGCCTTTGGCGTGTCCTCGCTCATCAATCCCTCCCGAAGGATCATCCTGCCAATGGCAGGCCCTTATCCACCCCCAGTGGAACCGGCGCCAGCGTACCTGTCGTGCCTAAACGGAAAATGAACAGTCCCCAAGAAAACGCTGCGTAGTTCAACTGAGCTTTGGGTCGGCAGGCTCAGTCCTGGCCGTGCTGTCCCGTACCCGGTACGCCGCCAACGCCACTAAGGCCCTCGTGCGGCCGGCCGGTGAGGCTATCCGAAATCCAATGACAGCTTCGATGCGGGTCTGGCGCTGTTGCACTGTCGAGTGGTGCAGCCCCAACAGAGCTGCTGCGCCACGAATAGTGTCACTGACTGCCAAGGCTTCCAGCGTGTCCAGCAACTGCGGATCACTCGCCAGACCGGCGACGCGCTCCACATCGGGATGCGTCAGCCGTGCGCCCGCGACGGCTAGCTCGGCCAGCGCACCCCATTGATCCCAGGACACCACCGGGTTAATCCGCGAACTCAGCGCCAACGCGGCAACGGCTTGCGACCTGGTGCGAAAGGCTTCCAACACACCGACGAGCGGCCCCACCCCGGCCGGGCTCAGTGCGAACGACTGACCGTCCTCCACCAAGGCCACCCGGATCGGGCCGATTTCGCTATCGAGGCTAGCCGACTGCTCCGGGACGGAGTCGTCGGCCGCACGGAAGGCCACCAGCCGAACCATCGCTGTCTCGCTTAGCCGCAGCCGTTTGGCAGCCTTGCGTCGGGCGGTGGGCGAAGAGGCCGAGGTGAGGATCTCGACTGCCGCCGCGTCATCTGTGATCGCCGGCGGACTAACCCGCTCAATCGTCAAGTGAACTCCGGCGGCCAAGCGCTCCAGGATGACCGCATCACTGGCTCCGGGCAGGTCAGCAGGACGCTCCAACCAGACAACGCCATCCGAGCCATCTTCAAGGAATTGATGCGGCCAGTCGAGCACGGCACTCGGGTCTTCGGGCACCTTGATCGACTTGCCCTGGGCGTCCACCCGCGCGTAAATGCTGTGCTGCGGCAGGTGGAGCCCGCAAGGCCAACCGGAAAGCACCGCGGCCCCACGCACCAAAGCTGTCATTCCGGCACCTTGGGCCAGCAAGGCGTCGAAGTGCGCGACGATCTTCATCGCCGAGGCCGCGTCGTCGTCGAGGGCGCTGAGGCGCTGGATCAACTCACGCATGGCCCGCCTCGCTGTCGGCAATCTCCAGAAGAGCCAATTCTATCGGTCAGCTGGTTCGCACCGAGGCCGGTCTGCGCTATCAATGCGTCGGGGGGCTTTCTGGCACCCCCAACAGCCGCTGGAGCCAGTTGTTGCGCGCGTGCACCGCCGACTGCGCGATCAGGGTGTGGCTAAGCACCTCGAAACCGTGAAAGCCCCCCGACCAGACGTGGAGTTCCGCCCGACCGCCGCCGCGCCAAATACGACTGGCGAAATCGACGGTGTCGTCGCGAAACATGTCAGCGCTGCCTACCTCGATGAAGGCATGCGGCAGGTTGGCCAAGTCGTCGCAGCGGCCCGGTATTGCCCAGTCAGGCAGCGCCTGCGCACGATGCCCAGCTTCGCCCAGCAATGATCTCCAGCCCAGGGTGTTTTCAGCCACCGACCACATTCCGTTGCCGTACTGCTTGGCCGACATCGTCCCGGAACGGTCATCCAGCATGGGCGCGATCAGCATCATGCCCGCCAGCTTCGGACCACCACGCTCACGGGCCATCAGCGCCACCGCAGCCGCGAGCCCACCACCGGCGCTGGTGCCAACCAGCAGGCCCGAGGCAGCATTGAGACCGAGTTGATGCTCATGGTCGGCCACCCACTTCAGACCCGCGTAGCAGTCCTCGTGGGGAATCGGGTACTGGTGTTCGGGGGCGAGTCGGTACTCGATACTCGCCACCACGGCGTTGAATCGATGGATCCAGTCTTCGACCACATCGATTCCGCTCCACCGATTACCCAGCATCATCCCGCCGCCGTGGACGTAATACACCAGCGGACTAGTCGCGCTACGGTTCGGCCCACTGAGCAGATCCAACCGGATAGTCGCACCGTCGGCGGTGGTGACGTCGTACTCCTCCACCCGGACGCCGCGCGCTTGAGCCGCCGCTCGGGCCAAATCTGAGGTCTGCCAGTCTTCAGCCCGCTTGCCGGGGATGTAGTCCAAAGTGATCGGAGAGGGCGTGCCATCCAAGGCGACCTGCAGGGCTGCGGCGAGCTCAGGATCAACGTTGGGAATAGACAGGCGGCTGTTCATAACAAGTCCTTCGAAGGTGAGTGCGGGCCGGCGACTGCGACAGCGCCCAGCCAAACCAGTCGGAGTAGAGGAATCATCGGGGCGTCAACCTTTCATCGATCCCTGCAGCAGGGCGGCCACGAACTGGCGCTGGAAGATGAAAAAGACCATCAGAGTGGGGGCCATGATTAGCAGCGATCCGGCACATAGCAGCGGGATGTCGGTGCCCCACTGCCCCTGAAACGCCCCCAGGGCACCAGCGGCCGTCCGCTTCAGTGGGTCGTTGACCAACACCACCGTGAGCAGGAACTGATTCCAGGTCCACAAGAACAGCAGGATCGCCAGCGACGAAAGGGCCGGGCGTGCCAGCGGCACATGAATGCGCCAGAACACCTGCCAGCCGTTGGCCCCGTCCACTTGCGCAGCCTCTGACAGATCGGCCGGCATGTTCACGAAATGGGCGCGCATCCAGACCACTGAGAACGGCATGAACAAGCCGATCAGGGGCAGGATGATCGCCCACCGGGTGTTCAGCAGGCCGAGATCACGCACCTGGTAGTAGAGCGGCGTGATGATGCCCTCGAAGGGCAACGTCAGGCCGAAGACGAACAACAGCAACAACAGGCGGTAGCCGGGCAGCCGAAGGTGCCCGATCGCGTAGCCAGCCATGGTGGCGATGACCAATGAAATGGGTACGACACCGACCACTATCAGTACGCTCGACCACACCAGCGCACCCATTTGAGCGCTCCGGAAGGCCAGGGCGAAGTTGCCCCACTGCGGGTCGACGGGCCATTCGATTCCGGCCGGGTAAGAGCCAGAAGGGTGCAGCGCGGTCACGAACAGACTGACGAACGGCAGCAGCGTCCACACCATCAAGACGATCAGCAGGATCCGCCCGATCAGGTTCTCCCTGGTTGAGGTGATCATGCGTTGTCATCCCTTGCCAACAGCTGAATGGGCAGGACGCAGGCGAGCACCAACACCATCAAAGTGACAGCCAAAGCCGAAGCCAGTCCCACTCGGTTCTCCGAAAAAGCCAGATAGAAGATCTGCAAACCGGGCACCAAAGTGGCGTTGCCTGGCCCGCCTTGGGTGGCGATGTAGATGATGTCGAAGCTGGACAATGCTGCGATCACCGTGACGGTAAGGCATACCGAGATCTCCTGCTTCAGGCTGGGCAGCGTGATCGAGAAGAACTCCTGCATCGGGCCAGCACCGTCGAGGCGGGCGGCTTCGTACAACGATTCGTCGATCTTGGCCATCCCTGCCAGCAGCAGCAGCGTGCACAGGCCGACCAACACCCAGGCTCCGATCATGCCGACCGACGGCAATGCGGTGCCGAAATCGCCGAGCCAGGCCCTGGTTACCTGCCCGAGGCCGACTGCGCTGAACAGCTGATTCACCAGGCCGTTGGACGCCAACAGCCAGCTCCAGACAATGCCAGCGGCGACCAATGGGATCACCTGCGGTATGAACACCACGATGCGCGCCATTCCGGCCAGCTTTGAATCGGCGATCCGTCTCACCGTGGCCGCAGTGACCAGGCCCAACATGATCGGGATGAAGCTGAAGAAGATGATCAGCTGAAAGGCGTTGAGCACCGGCCCGAACAAGTTGGGATCCTGAAGCACCTTCACATAGTTGTCGAAGCCCACCCAGGTGGCCCGGCTGACCCCGTTCCAGTCGTACATCGAGTACTGCACCGTTAGGAACACCGGACGAATCACGAAGAGCATGTAGAAGGCCAACGCTGGCACGACGAATAGCCAACCGAACCAGCGGCTACGTCGGGGGNNGGAGGAGACCCGCCAGCAGACCACGGTGAGGACGCGGCTGACCCCATGTCTGGTGGGTTGGCGGGACAGTCATCTTCATCAGCCCTTGATCTGGCTCTCGTAGTCGGCCTGCACCGACTTCAGGAGTGCCTCCGGGGTTTGCTTACCGGCAGCGAGCTTCTGCAGCTGCGGCGTCCAGCTCTTGGCGTAGATGGCCGAAGTCGCGTTGGCGATGAAGTCCATGCCGCCATTGTCGACACCGATCTTGGTGCCGGCAGCCAGAGTCTGACCGGTAACCGTGTTGCTAGCCACCTCAGGCATGAACGCGTCTTGGGCTCCCATCGGGTGCGAACCGCCGACACTAACGGTGATGTCGCGAGCCTTCTGATCCGTCGCAACCCAGTTCAGGAAGAACGCCGCGCAGGCCGGGTGGGCAGCCTTGGCGCTAACCCCGAAGGTGAGTGGAGCCGACATCGCCGCCTGCTTGCCGTCCGCGCTCAGGGCGGGCATCAGGAAGAAGCCGACCTTTCCGGCCATGTTCTTGTCGAAGTTGCCCGACTCCCAGTCGCCGTCGAAGATGAACAGACTCTTGCCGCCGGTGAAGCGCGACATCATCGCCGAGTAGTCCAGGGAGTTGACGTCACTGGCGAAGTAGCCAGCTTTGATCCACGACTCCAGGTGTTGCACGGCTTGCAGGTTGGCGGCGGTGTCGATGGTGGCCCCGGACTTCTGGAAGATCCAGTCGTTGATCGGGGCAGTCTCGCCGTAGGCGGCCATCAGGTTTTGTAGCGGGAAGGCCAGACCACCGGTGCCGCCGCCATTGAACTGTGCAATGCCGGTGATGCCGGCCGCCTTCGCTTTGGCCAACACAGCGTCGAACTCGGCCAGCGTTTTGGGGGCCTCGGTCATGCCGATCTTGGCGGCGAGTTCTTTGTTGTAGAACACGCCAGTCAGGCTGTAGTTGAGGCCCTGGGCGTACAGCGAGCCGCTGCCTCGGGTGCCGTCGGCGTTGACCCGCAGTTGTTCCAGTTGGGAGGCTGGCCACTTGTCCCAGCCGTAAGCGGTGGCGTAGTCGTCCAGGTTGAGCAGGACGCCGGCCTTGGCCGCTTGCTGGATCGAGGGAAGGCGCATCAGATCCGGCGGGTCGTCAGCCAGCACCCGCAACGCATTTTGGGTGATCACCGCGAACTGATCCTCCCTGACGTCCCAGGTCACATTCGGGTATTGGTTGGTGAACTCGTCGGTCAGGGCCTTCGGCAACGCGAAGCCCGTCTCGAAGTAGCCCTTCATGGTGATTGCTTCGGTACCGCAAGTGGTCTGAACCGCAGACGAAGCCGCGTTCGTGGCCGGGCTACTTCCGGTGGAGCCGGGGGCACTGCAAGCGGTGACCACGAAGGCTCCTGTGGCAACCAGAGCCACCAAAGCCGTTCGCTTCTTGGCCAAGTAGTGAGTCAATTTCGCCTCCTTTGGCGATGCCCAGGCCGAACCTGGGTCTCATTTAGGACGCTCAGCTCAGTTGAGCCGGCGGTCCCCGGACCCTTGGCAAGGCTCCGGAAGTGACTCAACCATCGTGGCGGCCGCGACCAATCGTTGGGAACCGCCAACGCGACCTAGTTCCCCAGGCCGCACCCGCCATCCGGCGGTTGGCCCACTGGCGGCCCATGGTTCGAATCTACTCACGCGCAAGCGTCGAGTGTTCGGCGATGGGCGGCCCGGAACAACTCCACTGGTGCCTATGGTGGGTACCCGCGGGCAGAACCAAGGAGTTGCGAAATGGGTGTCGGACGCAGCGCGGTGGTAGCCGCCCTCGCGGCGGTGCTGGGGGTGTCGGGGTGCGCGGCCGGGAACGGCTCGACCACCCCGACTACCCCGACCGCGGCCAGCGGGTCGGCAAGCTCTGCTGCCCCGCTCGGCCTGAACGACCCCAAGAAGAAGGAGCTCGCCATGCAGCTGGTTTCCAGCGCGGAGAACTCCTCCCTGGATTGGCAGGCGCAGTACGGCTATCTCGAAGACATCAAGGACGGACGCGGCTACACCGGTGGCATCATCGGGTTCTGCTCCGGCACCGGCGACATGTTGGAGCTGGTCGAGGCCTACCGGGCGGCCGCGCCAGCCACCAACTCAGTGGCCAACAACCTGGCTAAATACCTGCCAGCCCTGAAGAAGGTCAACGGCACCACTTCGCACGCAGGGCTGGGAGCCGGATTCGAGGCCGCCTGGACCGCTGCTGGCGCTGATCCGGCGTTTCGGCAGGCGCAGGACGCCGAGCGGGACCGGGTCTACTTCGACCCGGCGGTGAACCAGGCCAAGGCCGACGGCCTGGGCACGCTAGGCCAGTTCATCTACTACGACGCAATCGTCATGCACGGCCCAGGAGAGGATGCAGAAAGCTTCGGCGGCATCCGCGCTGCGGCAATGGCCAAAGCGTCCACCCCCAGCCAGGGCGGGGACGAGACCCGCTACCTGGAAGCCTTCTTCACCGCCCGGATCGCAGTAATGAAGACCGAGGAAGCCCACGCCGACACATCCCGGATCGACGATGCACAACGGGTGTTCCTCACCGCCGGCAACCTCAACCTGGACCCGCCGCTGGAGTGGCAGACCTACGGCGACGACTACCACCTCCCTTAAGCGCCTAAGGCGAGGGCGCCCTCGGCGAGGCTGTCCGCAGCGGCCCCGATGCGGTGGCCCAGTTGGCGGGCCGGCGCCTCGACGAGGTGCTGATAGCGCCCGCCAAGGAATATCGGTACCGCGACAGCATCGAGTTCTTGCACCATCCGAGCCACCTTGGCGACATCCCGATTCCGCGGCACGGTGGTGACCACAGCCCGGGGATGGGTACGTTGCGCCGCGTCCAGCCAACTCGCCAGCGGCACCCTCGCGCCGAGGTAGATCGTGGGCAGGCCCCGACGGCGGCAGGCCGCAGCGAAGGCAAAGACACCCAACTGGTGGTCCACTCCCTCTGGGGCGCCGATAAGCACCGGAGGGCCCACATTGCTGGGCTTGGCTTGTTCGTAGGCCGCCGCGATGTGCCGCATCACCTGATTGGCGACGAGGTGCTCCCCGGCCACTGACACCGCACCATCGGCCCAGGCCAGGCCCAGTCGGGTAAGTGCGGGCAGCAGCCATTGGTCGACCACCGCCTCAAACTCGGCACCGGCAAACTGTGCATTCAGTTCCCGCGAGACCCGCTGGGGATCAAGCGCCGCCGCGCCGGCGATCAACTCGGCGAAGGGGTCATCGACCCCGCCCACCTGCTGGCGGCGGACGACCTCGGCTGCCGCCGCTCTGGTCGACCAGCCGGCTTCGATGAGTTCACGCATGCGCTGAATTTGGGTCAGTTGGTCTCGGCTGTACTGCCGGTATCCCGCGTCAGTGCGGGTGGGTTCCACAAGGGCGTAGCGACGCTCCCAGGCCCGAAGCGTGTGCTCGGGGACGCCGGTCAGCGCGGCCGCCTTTTTGATCGTGAACATGACGGGGTAATGCTATGCCCCCTCCCCTCACCCTGGACGGCCAACTACGTATTCTGTCTAATGTTTGGCGCTCACAACTTGGCAAGTCGCCACTCAGTTGCGATGCTTCTGTCAAATGTTGGGGGGCAATCATGTCGCGAGATCCGCGCCGATGGCTGGTAGTAGGCAGTGCCGTGGTGATGCTGATCGGCACCTTGTACGGATTCGGGCTGCTGGGCACGCCGGTAGAAAGCAGCATCGGCGGAAGCCTTGCCGCCAATGCCACCCTGCTCGCGCCAGCCGCACCGGCCTTCTCGATCTGGTCGCTCATCTACCTGGGCCTGTTCAGCTTCGCCGTCTGGCAGGTGTTGCCGTTCTCCCGGCATTCGGCCAGAACAGACGCAGTGGCTGTGCTGGCAGCGCTCTCGATGGTGCTGAACGGCGCCTGGTTGATGGTGGTGCAGGCGGGTTGGATCTGGGCGAGTGTCGTGGTCATCTTCGCCCTGGTGTTCACCCTCGGCATCACCGTTCGATTGCTGGCCAGAAGGCCGCCCGCCAGCCGAGCAGAAGCCGTCCTGCTGGACGGCACCTTCGGCCTCTACCTGGGTTGGACCAGTGTCGCCACCCTGGCCAACGTGACCGCAGCACTGGTGGCCTCGGGCCTACCTTCAGTCGGGCCGAATGCGGAGCCTTGGGCACCCGCGGTACTCGCTCTCGGCGCCGTGCTGGGCATCCTGCTGGCACGCACGATGGGTGGACGCCTCACCATCGCCGCAGCGATGGCGTGGGGTCTGGGCTGGATCGCGGTTGGCCGCTTTACCGGCGATCCGGCTTCAGCCTTGACCGGGACTGCGGCTGCGGTTGCTGCCGCCATAGTGATCCTTGCCGTCGTCCCGGTGCGCCTTCGGGCGCCTCGAATGCCCTCCCGGCAACCGCTTGCCACAGCAAGCCGGGGATGAGCGTGGTGCAGGACGAGCAATGAAGCTCGCCCTGGGCCATCGGCAGAGCCGCACGCGGGACTGGAAGGTACACCGGGGGGACCAACCAGACCCGCGTGCGGCCGCTGACGCTAGGAGTTACCCAGACGCAGCCACTGTTCAACCGATTCGGCCACTGCCCCAACGCGCAGCTATTCCTGCCCCTGCTGGGACGGGATTCGGACTGGCGGAGGATATGAGATTCAAACTCGTGAGGCCGTGCTCCCACCCCGCTTTCCAGCTGGGCGGGCCGATGGATCAGCCATCGCCCGAACTGCGGCCCTGCCAGATAGCGGCGATCGGCATCGCCCAGAGCCGCTCGCCGAGCGGATAAGTGGTTGAGCCTGTGTGCAGAACGAAGCCACGCTGGAAGGACGTCCCGATCTGGTCACGAAGCCAGCCGAGATGCCGAGCGTCGCGACCCTCAACGGCATTGGCGGCCTTGATTTCGATACCCACAATTTGACCGGAAGCCGATTCGAGGACGAGGTCAATCTCCCGGGTTTGGTTGCCATCTCGGAGGTGGTGGACGGTAACTGTGGGTGTGGACAACCTGAGAAGCGGCCGAAGTTGAGCCAGCACAAAAGTGTCAATAAGCCGCCCGAGCCGGTCGCCGCTCTTGAGCACACCCGCCCGGGTGTCGCCTGCCAGGTGCGCGGCAAGCCCGGGGTCGAGGAGGTAGTACTTCGGGGTCTTGACCATACGGGCGAGCCGATTGGTGGTCCAGGCGGGAACGCGCTCGACGATCCGGAGGTCTTCGAGCAGGTCTAGGTAGGACCTTGCGGTGCGGTGGTCAATGCCGGCGGCCTCTGCAAGAGTCGCGAGAGCTGGCATTCCGGCGGTGTTGAGCGCGATGGCGCGCAGCAAAGCGGCCAAGCCGGACGGGGAGCGAACCCCTGCCAGGTCGGAGACGTCGTGATGGATGAGTTGGTCGGCGTAACCGTCGTACCAGGCGGCGCGGGCAAAGTCGCCAAGGCCAATCGCGTCAGGAAAGCCACCTCGCAAGGCATGGTCGACGTAGTCGATCAAGCTGGAGACTGGTTCTAGGGTGGCCACGGTTGGATCCTGGTCGCCGAACAACTGCTCAATAACTTCGGCGGCGCCTGCACGGCGTTCGATTTCGCCAACAGTTAGCCCCGCCATCGCCAGTGGTACGACCCTTCCGGTGGCAGGCCAGCCCGCAGGGTCCAGCCGAGCGCGAACGCTGCCGGTGATCAGGAATCGGCCCGCGCCAGAACCGCTATCAACCGCTCGCTTGATAGCTCCCATCGATTCAGGGACGGCCTGCCACTCGTCGACCAGCACTGGCGTGGCCTGGGCGGCAAGGATTGCATCTGGAGACGCCCGGAACGCCCCCGCCTCCTCGGGGTGATCAAGCCGCATCACCGAGGTAGCCCGGCGCAGCGCGGTCGTCGTCTTACCGCAGCCCCTTGGCCCGGTGAGCATCACCGCTGGCAACTCACCGAGCAACCGATCCAGTGCGCGGTCGACATAGCGCGGGACGTAGGATCTCTCGGCGCCCATAAACAACCACCTTCCCCACCGACACAACCCACCAAGCACACTAATGTCAATCTAGCAGGCCGTGTAATGTTGTTCTAGCATCATGCGCAATGTGCGTCTAGCAGGGCCAATCGAGCGAGCGATCCCGCCATAACCAGTGCCTACGACGCAATCGTCATGCACGGCCCAGGAGAGGATGCAGAGAGCTTCGGCGGCATCCGCGCTGCGGCAATGGCCAAAGCGTCCACCCCCAGCCAGGGCGGGGACGAGACCCGCTACCTGGAAGCCTTCTTCACCGCCCGGATCGCAGTAATGAAAACCGAGGAAGCCCACGCCGACACATCCCGAATCGACGATGCACAACGGGTGTTCCTCACCGCCGGCAACCTCAACCTGGACCCGCCGCTGGAGTGGCAGACCTACGGCGACGACTACCACCTTCCGTGAGCGCCGGACCCGGTACCCGAGCTTGACTTCGAGCGCGCTCTAAGTTCTAGCCTGAGGTCAATGTCCTATTCGATCTCCGCCGTCGCCGAGGCCACCGGCCTGTCCACCCACACACTGCGCTACTACGAGCGGGCTGGGCTCATGCTCACCCCGGTCGAACGCGGTTCCTCCACCCACCGGGAGTACTCCGAGGCCGACATTGCCTGGGTGATCTTCCTCACCCGACTGCGGTCGACCTCGATGCCGATCGCGCGCGTTCGCGAATACGTCGAGCTCGTCCGTGCTGGCGCTGCCACGACTCCTGACCGCCTGGAACTGCTGGCGCGGCACCGCATCACGGTGCAGGCGCAGCTCGAGGAGATGACCCAAGCTCTTGAGGCCATCGACTACAAAATCGCGCTCTACCAGAAAGAGGTAGCCAAATGAAGAAGACCATCCTCGGCACGTCCGGTCCCTCAGTGGGACGCATCGGCCTCGGCCTGATGGGCATGAGCGCCTTCTACACTGGCGCGGCCTCCGACGACGCTGAGTCGATCCGCACCATCCACCGCGCCCTCGAACTCGGGGTGACCCTCCTCGACACGGCGGAAATGTATGGGCCGCACCTCAATGAGGAACTGCTCGGTAAGGCACTCGCTGGCCGCCGGGAGGAGGCCGTGATTGCCACCAAGTTCGGCACCTTCCACAACGCGGGTGACGGCTCGTCCGGGCTGGACGGTACCGCTGCGAACGTGCGGGCATCGGTCGAGGGTTCGCTGCGCCGGCTCCGCACCGACTACATCGACTTGTTCTACCAGCATCGGATGGACCCAGGCACCCCGATCGAAGAGACCGTCGGCGAGTTGGCCGCGCTCATTAGCGAGGGGAAGATCCGCGGCTACGGTCTGTCGGAGGCGGCACCGGCCACCATCCGTCGGGCACATGCGGTGCACCCGGTGACAGCGCTGCAAACCGAATACTCGCTGTGGTCGCGCGACCCAGAGGCGGAGATCCTGGCAACAACGCGCGAACTCGGCATCGGTTTCGTGCCGTACTCGCCGTTGGGCCGCGGTTTCCTTACCGGCGCAATCACCTCGGTTGACCAGTTCGCCGAGCACGACTTCCGGCGCAGCAACCCGCGCTTCATCGCCCTGGAGGCCAACAAGGCAATCGTGGACGAAGTCGTGGCCATCGCCGCCCAACTCGACGCCAAGCCCGGACAGGTGGCTCTTGCCTGGCTGCTCGCCCAAGGCAGCGACATCGTCCCGATTCCCGGGACGAAGCGCGTCAGCTACCTAGAGGAGAACGTCGGGGCAGATGCCATCGAGCTTTCTGCACAGCAACTGGCCGCCCTCAGTAGCCTCCAACCGCCGGTGGGAGATCGCTACGCGGACATGAGTTCAGTTAACCGCTAATGGACGTGGTCGAGGGCGTCACACCCTCGCCAGCTCGACAACGAACTCAGCGGCTGGGCCGATGCATTCGACTGNNGCACCGGCCCAGCCGCCGTTGCGAAACCCGCTTCGGCGGGTGATCTTCGCAAAAGGCTCAGACCAGCCCTGGTGACGAAAATCAGGCCTGAGGGTGCCCCATCACGGTGAGCAAGGCGGTGCAGAACTCTGCCGGACGCTCCAAGTGCGGCGCGTGGCCGACACCCTCGAACACGACCTCGGTGACCTCGCCGCCTGCCGCCGAATAGGCATCGAGCACGTCGCGGGTCTGGCTGACCATCTGCTGGGCCGGTGCGATGTCAGCGCCGGGCCAACCCGGAATGATCCCCAACTCACCGAGGTAGTTCAGGTCGTAGTACGAGGTGTCAGAGACGATCGCATCTACGTCACCGTGGACCCACAGAATCGGCGGCTTCGGCTCCAACTCGACAATGCCGGAGACGTTGAAATGCTTCGGCGCCATCGTGTTCAGCACTCCGATCGTGCCCGCAGCGAACCCTGGCCAGTTCGGGCTCGCGACGGTGTCGCCGGGGTAGCTGCCCGGTTCGGTGGCGGTGGTCAGCATCGATTCCACCCACAGATCTTCACGATTAGTGGTGTAGCTGGCCGAGACATAGCCGCTGCGGAAGACGCTACGAGGTGAGGTCTGCTCATCGGCCGAGGTGTCCTGACTGCGGAGCCGCTGAACGAAATCGGGGTTCGCTCCGCCGCCACCACAGCCCGCATCGTCAGCGGTCAGCGGCGTGCCGTCACGCCGGGTGCCACCAAAGCCGTAGGGCGAAACCGGAGCCTGCAAGGTGAGGCTCAGCACCGGGTGGTCCAGCGCGTACTGCATCACCACGCCACCACCCATCGACCAACCCACCAGATGCGCGGTGGAAATGCCCATCGCGGTCAGGGTGGCGTAGATGTCGTCGCTGTAATCGCGCAGGCCGCGGGTGGCGTCCACCGGCAGCACATCGGAGGAACCGAACCCGCGAAGATCGATCGCCAGCACCCGCAGGTCAGCTGGCAGCGCCAGCATGATCTCCTGCCAGAACAGAGCTGAGGACACATTGCCGTGCACCAACACGACGGTGCGCTCCGGCGCAGTGTCGTCGCGATCGGCCTCGCGGCCCAAAACCGCGGCGCCCAGTCGTGTCGTCTGGATTCGCCGGGCAGAAATACCGGTCAGTAGAGTCATCGTTTGTTTCCTTCGAATAGGGTGCCCGCTGCGGTGCGGGCACGACTGTGGCTGCGCTATTCGATCCCGCGTCGGATCAGTTGCACAGTGCCCTTCAGGTGCTCACGAACATCGGCCAGCGACATCCGCTCGGTCAGATTTTGGAAGATGAAAATGTCGGTCATGAAGTGCACGCAGAGATCAGCCAGGACCGCCCCGTCCACATCTGGACGGATTCGCCCCTCGGCCTGATCGCGCTCGATGGCCACCAAGAAGGTCTCCCGGTAGCGAGACTTGATCGCCCGGATCAGGCTCACCGACACCCCGCTGGCATGGCCGTAGAGGATCTTGCCCAGTTCGATGTGCTGGGAATGCCGGATCAAGAACTCCGAATCGAGCGCGTAGTAGTGCTCGAAAAAGGTCAGGAACGAACTCGTCAGGTAGTACTCGAAGGCCGGAGTGGTGAACTCGCGCCGCTCAGCCCTCAGCGTCTCGAACATGTAGACGTAGAGGTCGTCCTTGTCGGTGAAGTACTGGTAGATGCTGCCCCGGGGGATGCCTGCGGAACGGACGATGTTGGAGAGCTTTGCTTCATCGACATTGCGAAGGCTGAACTCGTCCATTGCCGCAGCAAGGACTCGCGCCTGCTTCTCCGCAGGGAGGTTCAGAAATGTCTGAGTGGGCATTGCCTCGGCCTTTCGCCAGGTGTCCGGGTAGTGGCTTATCTCGCGGGCGCGCACCGTTGACGCGCACAGCAACGTCTTATGCCAATCGTGATTCTAGGCCGCACCCCCTTCCGCGCCCGCTCAGGGGGGTCAGCATGCTTCGAACACTGTCGCGATGCCCATCCCGCCACCAATGCACAGGGTCGCCAGTCCGTAGCGGTCCTCGGGGCGTTTGGCGAGCTCATTCAGCAGGCTCACGATGATCCGCGCACCGGAAGCGCCGATGGGGTGGCCCAGCGCGATCGCCCCTCCGTTGACATTCACTTTGTCCCAATCCCAGCCGAGGTCGTTGCCAACAGCCTGCGCCTGAGCGGCGAAGGCTTCGTTTGCCTCGATGAGATCGAGTTGATCCACCGACAATGAAGCCTTGGCCAGCGCTCTTCGAGTCGCCTCGATCGGGCCAACGCCCATGATCGAGGGGTCGACGCCTGCCTGACCCCAACCGACCAGCTTGGCCAGCGGCTTCAGGCCCAGCGCGGCAACAGCCTCACCGCTGGCGACCACGATGGCCGCGGCCCCGTCGTTGATTCCTGAGGCGTTTCCGGCGGTCACCCGACCGTCAGCCGTGAAGGCCGGCCGCAGCTTCGCCAGCGCATCGGCGGTGGTGGCCCGCGGATACTCGTCGGTGACAAACTCCCTCTCTTCGCGCTTCACCTTCACTTTCACCGGCACGATCTCGTCGGCGAAGCGACCGGCGGCGATCGCTGCAGCGGCCTTGGTTTGGGAGTTCAGGGCCAGCCCATCCATCTGGTCACGGGTGATCCCCCACTGCTCAGCTACGTTCTCGGCGGTGACCCCCATGGATTGATTGCTGAACACATCGGTCAGGCCGTCATAGAGCATGGAGTCGACCATTCTCGCCTCACCCATTCGCGCCCCCCACCGCTGGGACGGCACCAGATAGGGCGCCGCCGACATGTTCTCGGTGCCACCGGCCACGATGATGTGGGCATCGCCAGCCAGGATCGCTCGGGCCGCATCGACCACGGTCTTCATTCCGGAGCCGCACAACATGTTCACCGTTGTCGCGGGAGTTGCCACACCCAGACCCGCCCCGATGGAGGCTTGCCGGGCCACGTTTTGCCCCGCCCCGGCGGCGAGTACGCAGCCGAAGTAGACCTCGTCCACCCGCTCGGGAGCCACCCCAGCTCGCTCTAGGGCAGCCTTGATCACCGTGGCACCCAACTCCGCTGCGGGGACGTCCTTCAGGCTGCCGCCGAAGCTACCCACGGCGGTGCGGCAAGCGGAAACAATGTAGATCTCAGTCACGGTGGACTCCTTGCGTGGGCGAAGCATTACGAAATGGCGATCGAAGCGGTGTCGGTGTTCACGAAGCCGAGAACCAAGGAGGCAAACTCGCTCGGCTTCTCATACATCGCGGCATGCCCGGCGTCCTGGATCACGGCATGCGCCGCTGCCGGGATCGCGGCGACGAGTTCGCGCTGGTTGGCCAGTGGGGTGACGTAGTCGAACTCGGACGAAATCACCAGGGTCGGCGCGGCGATCTGGGCCAGATTGGCCCGCTCGTCGTACGTCTCGGCACTGCGGGTCAGCCGGGCGAAAGCGTCATAGACCGCCGGGGTGAAGTGGGTGACGAACATGTCCTCGCGGGCCGACAACCAGGGGTAGTTGGCCTCATAGAACCCTGGGGAGTAGACGATCGGAATGCAGGTAGCGAAGAACACATGCCCGTCGTGGGTGCTCATTGCCCGCTCCCAGGAGTGGCCGATGTCACGCAGCCAACACGAGGTGTAGGCGGTGGTGTTGGCCAGAATCAGCTTGGCAACCCGGTCAGGGTGATGGGACGCGACGCGAATCGCCACCTCGCCGCCGTAGCTGACCCCACAGATACTCACCCGCTCCAGACCAAGGTGGTCGAGGAAGGCCAGCACCGCCCGCTCCTGGAGCTCTTGGGTGTACTCGTAGTCAACCTTGCCGCTGGCACCCTGATCGACCAGGTCCAACAGCAACAGCCGGTTGTGCTGGCTGAAGGTCTCGACGAAGCCCGTCCACGATGCGCAGGACATGAAGATCCCGTTGAGGATCAGTAGCGGGCTTCCGGTGCCGTGATCCTCATAGTTGAGCTGGATGCCCTCGAACTCGATTGTGCCCATCGGTGCCCCTACACCCCGGCCGCAATCGGCGAGACCGACGGGGCAACGGTGATGAAGCCGCATTTGAGCGCCTCGGCATACAGCTGCTCGCGCATGGAGGGGTGTGCGATCGAAATCAGCCGCTCCACCCGCTCACGGATGCTGGTGCCACGCAGATTGACTGCGCCGTATTCGGTGACCACCCAATCGACGTCATTGCGCGACAGCGAAACCGCAGCCCCTGGTCGTAGGGTCGGGACGATCTTGGAGATCGTCTCCATTTCGCCGGTCTCTTTGTTGACCTTCTCCAAGGTGCTGTACAAGGCGATGATCGAGCGTCCGTTCTTCGAACGCTGGGCGCCGGTGGCGGTGTCAGATTGCCCACCAGTGCCTGAGATTTGCAGCGTGCCGATGCTCTCTGAGCAGCATTGGCCGGTCAGATCCACCTCGACGGTGGTGTTGATGCTCACCTGATTGTCGTTGCGAGCGATCACCCACGGGTTGTTGACCTCTTCACCGCGCCCGGTGAAGCAGTCCGGGTTCTTGTCGATGAACTCGTACATCTCTTTACTGCCCAGGGCGAAGGCGAACACCGTCTTGCCCACGTCCACCTGCTTGCGGGCACCGGTAATCACCCCGGCCTTCATCAGCTCCATGATCCCGGTGGTCATCATCTCGGTGTGGATTCCCAAGTCCCGCTTTTCGAACAGGTAGCCGCACACCGCGTTCGGGATGCCGCCGATCCCCACCTGCACACAGTCGCCGTCCTCGACCAGATCGGCGATGGCCCGCCCGATGGCCAGATCCTTTTCGTTGGGCTTGGCGGCCGGGATCGTGCCCGGGTATCCCTCAGATTCGATGACGTAGTCGATTTGGTCCCAATCGAGGTAGTTCTGCCCGAAGGAATATGGCGCGTTCGGGCTGATCTCCAGGATCCGCAGATCGGCTTGACTGGCGATCTTCTCCTCGTAGGTGTTGCCGCAGGCGAAGCGAGTGCGTCCGCCGGCATCGGGGGTGGACGCCAGCGAGATCAGGATGTTGGCGCGGTTGTGGAAGTTCCGCCGGGTGCCAGCCAGGTGCAAATGGTTGGGGATGTAGCTGACCCGTCCGGTGCCCGAAAGGGCTCGCAGTTGCGGGGTGGAGAACCAGCTGTCGATCCAGAACGCTTTGGTGACGTTCTCCACCGAGAGGTACTCCCCCGGCACGGTCGCTAGACAGTTGGTGATCGTGACGTCGCGCACCCGGTCGGCAATCTGGTGCAGGCTGCCCAGGAAGGCAGGCGGCTCATTCGCACCAAGTCCGACAGTGATGTTGTCGCCGTCGTTGATGAGCGCCAGGGCTTGATCAACGCTGATCAGCTTGGAGCGGTAGTCGAACATCTCAGTTGGCCTTTCCCCAACGAATGCAAGTGGACGCCCACACGTAGCCGATACCGGCCGCAATCAGGGTGACCAACGAGCCGTCGGTGACTTTGCCGGCCTGGAGGCCGAGGTGGAGAGAGAGCATTTGGTCGACCTGGCCGAGGTGGCCGTAGTTCTCCAGGTAGGTGGTCTGGTCTTCGGTGAGCCCCAGATCGGCCAGCATCGCGAGGTGCTGGCTGCGCTTGAAGTGCAGGATGGCCAGATAGTCGATGTCGGCGCGAGTGAGCCCGCCGCTCTTTCGCAGGCTCTCATCGATGCAGGTGTACCAATTGGGCAAGCTGGTCTGGTTCAGCTTGTCTTTCATCGTTACCGGGTCCATCAGCCGCAGCGAGCGGTAGCCCTCTTCGACGTTTTCGGGCGTGGACGGTTCGTTGATGCCACCGATTTGCACCCCGGCGGTATGCACCAGGGAGCCGTCGGCGATGATGTGGCTGCCCAGGATCAGATTGGAATCCATGCCCTTGCGGACGATGAAGGCACCGCCACCGGCGCCCAGGTTGAACATCATCGACACCGTCGGATCGGTGTAGTCGACGAAGTCGCCGTTGCGGTAACCGCCAGCCACCAGAATGGTGTCGATGTCGTCGTCGGCAAGCAGCATGTCTTTGGCCATCTTCAGCGCGGTCACGGTGGTGCAGCAACGGTTCGCGATGTCGATGCCCCAGGCGTTGGTGGCTCCAATCCGGTCTTGGATGTAGAGCGCCGAGGTGGTGAGGCCGTACTCCTTCCACTCCTCGCCTACGCACAAGATCACATCGATTTCGCCCGGATCGAGGCCGGTTCGCTCCAGCGCGTCCAGGGCGGCACGCGCACCCATTTCTTGGGTGCCGTCGCCGGGGCCCGGGACGAGCTTCCGCACGATGCCGAGCTTGTCGATCACGGCCTGCTCAGACCAGACGCCGCCGGTCGCCTCGGAGATGTCCTTGGCCGTCAGGTAGTGCTCGGGCAGGTAGAGGCCGTAGCCCAAGATCCCGACGTTCTCCTGGCGCAATTCCACGTGACTCTCCTTCATTGGAGGCCGTACCTGACATCTATGACACCTACACGACCGATGATTTTCACGCCCGAAAGCCGCTATGAGCGAGGCTCGATCACATCCGTCCTTGAGTGGCATGACTATATGACGAGGGTGTCATTCAGACAAGAGTCTCGTCAGAATTTGTGCGAGAACACTGCGGCCGGGAGGCTCGCCCAGATCGGCCATGGGGTCACCCAGCGGGGCGTCACACCTAGTCGTGAGGCTTTCATCACGGCAGTTCGCTGCGGAGAGACGGCCCAGCCCCAACCGGCTACGCCACGATTCGTCGCTCATGCCGACCCTGTCGCTTTCCGCCGGCAGTCCCGCCGCGGCGGCAGGTTCACGCCCACCCTTGACAGGCGGCGCCAAGCCGGCCCTATCATTCAACATGACACGGTTGTCATATTGAGTGAGGCGAGGGAGCCGGCATGTACTACGACGAGATCGAGCTGGGTGCCAGCGCGTCGTTCGAGAAGACAATCTCCGAATCCGATGTCTACGGCTTCGCCGGCATCATCGGTGACTTCAACCCGGCGCACGTGAATCAGCGCTATGCCGAGCAGACCAAGTTCGGCCAACGCATCGCCCACGGGATGCTGTCGGGAAGCCTGTTCTCCACCGTCTTCGGCACCCAACTCCCGGGTCCTGGAGCGATCTATCTGTCCCAGTCATTGGCATTCCTGGCCCCGGTGCTGCTGGGCGACACGATCTGCGCGACCGTCACGGTGGCCGAGAAGCTGGAAAAGGGGCGCGTCCGATTCGAGTGCAGCGCCACCAACCAAGACGGCACCGTCGTGGTCACCGGCGAAGCATTGCTACTTGCCCCGCGGCCGCCAGCGTCCTGACCCCACCGCAATCGTCGGCGTCGGCTCCCTTGCTGACAGAGTTCTGGCTGGGAGCCTGATCGGGAGACCGACCCGCCACACAGAGGAGACCACCAATGGAAGACATTCGCTATGAGCTCATCGATCACGTCGCCGTGATCACGATCGCTCGCGAAGCCGCGCTCAACGCGCTCAATGCTGACGTGCTGGGCCAGCTCGGCGACGCACTCGATCAGGTCAGCGCCGATCAGGCGCGCTGCCTGGTGATCACTGGAGCAGGCCGGGCCTTCGTCGCCGGTGCCGATGTGGCCGCCATGTCGGAGATGACGCAATCGCAGGCGGAATCCTTCAGCCAACTTGGCAACGGGGTCTTCCGCACCCTCGAGTTGCTGCCGATCCCCTCCATTGCTGCGGTCAACGGCTTTGCTCTGGGCGGCGGCTGTGAGCTGGCACTGGCCTGCGACATCCGGGTGGCCTCGACCAAGGCCGTCTTCGCCCAACCGGAAGTCGGGCTTGGGATCACCGCCGGCTTCGGCGGCACCCAACGCCTGGCCCGACTTATTGGCCCCGGCCTGGCAAAAGAGTTGCTCTACACCGGACGCAAAGTCGATGCCGCTCGGGCGCTGGCGATCGGGCTGGTGAACGAAGTGCATGAGCCCGAGGAACTGCTCACTGCGGCGATGACCCTGGCCGACGAGATCGCCCGACAAGCCCCGATCGCGGTACGGGCCACCAAGCGCGCGCTGGCCGAGGGAGCCCCCGTCGACCTGGATACCGCGATTGCGATCGAAGTGGCCGCGTTCGCGTCCTGCTTCGAGTCGGCCGACCAACGTGAAGGTATGAGTGCCTTCGTCGCGAAGCGGCGTCCCGCGCCCTTCCAGAACAAGTAGTCAGAACGCAAACGAGAGGAACTGCGATGTTGGTAGGAGTCATCGGCGCCGGAACCATGGGCGCCGGTATTGCCGAGGTGTTCGCCCGCACCGAGGGCTTCGAGGTACTGCTGGCCGACGCCACAGCCGAGTTGGCCGCCGGCGGACGCGCCCGCATCGCGGCTGGCCTAGACCGTCAAGTGGCCAAGGGCCGCCTGGAGCAGGCCCGCGCCGAAGCGATTTTGGCCCGGCTGGGCACCGCCACCGTCGCCGAGCTGGGTGATTGCGAGCTGGTGGTCGAGGCGGTCTACGAAAACATGGACGCCAAGCGTGCGATCTTCGAGCAACTCGATCAGCTCTGCGGGCCGGAAACGATTCTGGCCTCCAACACCTCCTCCCTTTCGGTGACCGAGCTGGGCCGCGGTCTCAACCACCCGGTGATCGGCATGCACTTCTTCAACCCGGCGCCGGTGATGAAGTTGGTTGAGGTGATCGCCGGTGCGCAAACCCCGCCGGAGTTGGTGACCCGGACGATGGAGCTGGCGCAGACCCTGGGCAAGACCCCGGTCGAGGTGCAGGAGGCAGCTGGCTTCGTGGTGAACCGCATTCTGGTGCCCATGATCAACGAGGCCGTCGAGGTGCTCGCCGCTGGCACCGCCTCGGCCGAAGACATCGACACTGCCATGAAGCTCGGCGCGAACCATCCGATGGGCCCGCTGGCTCTGGGTGACCTGATCGGCCTGGACGTCGTGCTGGCGATCATGGAAGTGCTGCAGTCCGAGACTGGCGACTCGAAATACCGCGCCCACCCCTTGCTGCGTAAGTACGTCCGCGCTGGCTGGCTCGGTCGCAAGACCGGACGCGGCTTCTTCGCCTACCCGCACTGATCCCTCCCAGTGCCGAGCGCGCGGGACTGGGGTCCGGAACCCATGGCGCGCTGCGACCCATCTATGCAGGATCTGGCGTGGCTGATCCACGCCCGGGTCAGTAGCTTCGATCCCACGCCCGTGGCGCGAGCCGGCGTGCGGACGCGCCCCACCCGAAAGGCTCTTCGATGATGGCAAGCCTGCCGCAGCCAAAGCTCGGCGCGATCGCCTCCGCCGCAATGACCGGTTTGGCGCTCCTGGCGATCGTTCCTTGGCCGTACGCGACCCTCGGGGGCATCGTCGCCAATGTCACGATGTGCGCGATCCCCTTCATGGTCGTGGTCGCCGGATTCTGGAAGGGGCAAGAGCCGCAGCCGATCGCCGGCTGGAACCAGCCGCGGCGGGGGCTCGGGCTACTGGGGATCGCCGTGGTCTTCGCTTGGGTTGTCTACGCCGTGTTGTCGGTCACCTTCGGTGGCAGCCGAGGTGACACCCCGTTCCTGGCTTTCGGGATCATCTTGTCCATCGTGGTCACCTTCTGGCTGGACGTCGTCTTCGGCGGGTGGCCGTTCACACTGATCCCGAACAGGCTCCTCGGTGGCGTCAGCCTCATTGTGGCTGCCTACCTGATCACCGCGTTACTGCTGCGGACCCTCGACTTCTCCTTCTTCGCCGGGCAGACCTTCTATGCCGGGATGGACCCCGCCGGCCCCATCCCCGCCTGGGACATGCTGGTAGGCGGCGTATCGAGCCTGGCCACGATCTTCCTCTTCCTGCACTTTGAGTTGTGGCCGCTGACTCGCTTCCCGCGACTCCTGCGGCAACCGGTGCTGGGGCTGGTTTGGGGTCTCCTGATTCTCGGAATCGGCATCGGCGGCTACCTCTTCGGCACCCGCGTGCTGGGGCTGACCCCGGACACCTTCCTGGTGACCGTACCGGTGCCGTTCATGTTCGGCACCGTGGTGGTGCTGACGATGTTCAAGGGATCGCTGACCAACCGGTTGCAGGGACGCGTCCGCAGCCTGGTGAGCGCCGCACTGGCCGGCGTGATCGGCACTGGACTCGCCCAGTTCTACCTGCTGCTGCAGCCCATCCTCACCCCGGACGTTCCCGCCGCCAGTGCACTAGATCACCATCTGTGGCTCGCCAGTGCACTGCTCGCGGTGACCTTCCCCCTCATGGCCGGCTACCACGACCTCTTCCAACTGTGGCCCCTGGCCACCCGCGAGGACCACTCGACCGAGGCGCCCGACCCGGTGTCCGCCGGGGAGCGTAACTAGGGCGCAACAGCGGCCACCGAGAACAACCCCTTGGCTCCCGCGGTGGCGATCACGCGGCGATCCACCGTCACGAAGACGGCCTCGATGCCCGCGGCCGCTGAGACCCGCGCGTGGCCGGTGGCCAGGCCACCAGCCTGTGCGACAGTCGCCCAGAGATCGGCCGCCATCGACGAGCGAGCCACGATGGTGACGCTGGCCAGGTCGGTGTCGAAGGGATGGCCGGTCAGCGGATCGAGCATGTGGTGATAGCGACGTCCACCCACCTCGAGCACCCGCTCGTACACCCCTGAGGTGACTGCCGAGGCATCCTGCAACGCGAGGGTGCCGATCACAGCCCCCCGCTGCCCGAACGGCGATTGGATCCCCGCCCGCCACGCGCCACCAAGGTCGGAATGCCCCATGGCCACTACGTTGCCGCCAAGATCGATCAATCCATGGTCGATCCCGTGGGACCGATAGATGTCGGCCGCCCGGTCTGCCGCATAGCCCTTCGCGATGGCGCCCAGATCGAGCCGCATCCCCCGCTGCGCCAATCGGACGCTCAAGCGCTCGTCATCGAGCTCAACATCGTCAGGGTCGGTCAGCGCCAGCAGCGCGGCAATCTCGTCCTCGGCCGGCACCCGTGCATCGTCGAAGCCAATCGCCCAGGCCTTCACGACCGGCCCGATCAAGGCGTTGAAGCTGTCGCGGTGGGCGCGGCTGGCCTGGATCGCGGTACGGATCAGCGCATACACCTCCGCATCCACGGTGACCGGCGCCCCGCCGCTGGCAGCATTGACCGCCTCGACCTGGGATGTGGCGCGGGCCTGCGGTGGGCCGTTGACGGTCAGGCGGCGCTCAAGGTCGCGGAGGGCTCGGCAGACCGACGCGGTGATCCTCGGGTCTACCTCTCCAGGAAGACACAAGGTCGCCCGCGTCCCCATCAGGGGGAACGTGGTGATCGTCCGTTCAGTCTCCGCAGCGATGCTCAGACTCCGTTCACGCAGTTCTTCCCGGCGACGTAACCGTAGAACATGCACAGCGAGTGGCTCAGGCCCTTCAAACAGATCGGGTACTCCACCGCATAGCGGTTGCCCTGAATATTGCCTGCCACATAGAGACCGGGGATCACGTTGCGCTCGTTGTCGAACGTGCGAGCCTGCTCGTCGCTCTCCAAGCCGCCAGCACAGACCAGCATGCCGGTGACGCCCATCCGGACGCCGTAGAAGGGGCCCTGCTCCAGCGGGAACAGCCGCTTCGCCGGCTTACCGAAGTCATCGTCATGCCCGTTGCGGGCGAGATCGTTGTAGCGAGCGACCGAAGCAGCAGCCGCCTCGACCGGCAGGCCGAGCTTGTCGTACAGCTCCTCCAACGTGTCGGCCTTCTGCACCTGATTGGTCTCGACGGCCTTATCCAGATCGGCGCGCGACCGGTAACTGCGGTCCCAATCGTTGTTCTGTGGTTTCTCCTCGGAGTAGTAGCACACCGTGCCATGGCTGGCCGGCATGTATTCCACTTGCTCAGGCCAGCGGTCGTCCCACAGCTGGAACACCAGCCGGCTGGGCTGGAGCTCGATCTGGTTCTGCAACTGCTGACCAGGCACGCTCTCGTTCATGAACCGCTCACCCCGGGTGTTGAGGAACAGCCACGGCGTGTTCCCCATGACCCCGCCGGTGCCGCTGGTGCCACCCATGTGATGCACCATCGGCGCGTGATTCTGCTGAATCCGCGCCCCAGCCCAGGCGCCGAGCTTCAGGCCGTCACCGGTATTGGTCGGTTTGCCCTCCACGTCGCGGTTCAGCCAGACGGCCGGCAGCCCGTTCTCGATGATTTCGGGGCAGTAGTAACGCACCATTTCGGTATTGCTGCCGTAGTCGCCCGTCGCAAGGATGACGCCCTTGGTGGCCAACGCTTTCACGTAACGCCCAGTCGTAGCGTCTCGCGCGATCACTCCGACCACGCGGTTACCTTCGGTGATCAGCTTCACCACGAAGTGGCCGTAGAACGTCGACACGTCACCTTCGCTGACGGCCTTGTCCATGTTGGCCCTGAACACCGGGGCCTGATTCGGCAGGAACTCCACCGAAGTGGGATAGGTGGGGAAGATCTCCGTGCGGTAGTCATAGTGCGGCGGCAGCGGGTGATAGAGCGGCACCAGGAAGGAATCGGCGGCCTCGTCGGGAATGTCGGCACGGTTGGTCTCGGCAATGTACAGGTCGGGCTTGGCCGAGATGTACCAGTCGAAAACCTCCGAGCAATGCTGCGCCCAGCGACTGATGATCGGCCGCTTGATTCGGTAGGAGCACTCCTTCATCAGCCGGTCGGTGATCTCGTCGGGATCCATGGTGGCCCGGCCCCAGCCCTCTTGGAGGGTGCCGTTGATCACCGCATACTCGCCGCTGCGGCACTGCGGCTCAGAAGCCTTCTCGAACACCACAACCCTGGCGCCTTCCTCGGCGGCAGAACGGGTAGCGGTGACGCCGGCGACGCCGGCACCGACGACGATCACATCGGTCTCGACCACGACCTCGATCTGATCCTCCGGCACCGCCGGCTCGACCCCCAGCCACGGCGGCGGGGTGGCCTCTTCTGGGTGCTCGGACACGAGGACCGGATCGGCCTCACCCGACGCCTTTGCCAAGGCCCGATCGACCGCCGAGATCAGGCGCTTACTGGACATCGTGGCCCCGGTGATGATGTCCACGGCGGTGGAGTTCAGCGCGATCATCCGTTCGGGCAGAGCCTGCCAGACGTCCTCCTCACTGAACCGTTCCTCGGCGTGGGCCGCCCCGATGATCTTGATGTCCTCGATGCCATCGACGTTCACCGTGACCTTGACCGTGATCACGCCGTGAAGGTCGTCGAACGACTCCAGGTAGACGTTGGGGATATACACCCGCGATCCGGGCCGCGCCGCGTTCACCCGGCGCTCCTCGGCGGCCATCTCGGCCTCGATGAAGTTCCACAAGGATTCCGGGACCGCCAGTTCGGCGCATTCCTCGCGACGGAAGAAGGTGGCGATGGGCTCACCGGCGATCACCTTCTGAACCCAATCCGGCTCGACGATCAGCTCTCGGCCCACGGCCACACCGGCGAACCCGGAGGCCAGGCCTTCCTCGACCTGCGCCAACTCCATCACGCCACCGACACCGACCAGCGGCACTGCGGCAAGGGTTGCCGAGCGCGCGGCGCACAGCTTCTCCAGCAGGGTGCGCTCATCACCGGTGTCAACGATCGAGGTCTGCATGAGGCGCTTGGTCGAGAAATGGAAGTAGTCCAGACCCTCGGCCGCCAGCTGCTCCAACAGGAACACCGTGTCGTCGAAGCGGATGCCTGGAACTTCGATCTCTTCAGGGCTGAACCGGTAGCCGACGGCGAAGCCTTCGGTCGGCACGACCGCCTTCACCGCGCGCAGGACAGCCAGCGGGAAGCGGGCCCGAGCGGCCCGGTCGCCACCCCACTCATCCTCGCGGCGGTTCGAGTGCGGCGAGAAGAACTGCTGGAGGAGGTAAGTGTTCGCGCCATGCAGCTCCACCCCATCGAATCCGGCCGCCACCGCGCGCGCTGCGGTCGCAGCGAACTTGGCGATGATCTCCTCGATCTCGGCACCGGTCAGTTCACGGGGGACGACCGCCTCCGGACGAGGCGCGGCGACCGCGCTGGGGCCCACCGGTTGGCGTCCGTCCAGCTGACCCGGGGAGCACATCCGGCCGCCATGGAAGATCTGCAGGAAGGCACGTGAGCCCTTTGCTTTGATGGCCTCTGCGACCCGCGCCAGCCCCGGCACCTGGGCATCGTTGTCCAGCCCGATGCCTCCGGGGAAAACCTTGCCCAGCGGGTCGATGTGGGCGCACTCCACGATGACCGTGCCAGGGCCACCGGCACGCAGCCCGTAGTAGTGCGGAAGCTCGTCGCTGCAGATGCCTTCATGACCCGCGTTGAGCGTGGTCATCGGCGCCATCAGCACCCGGTTGGGCAACTCGACTCCGCAGCGGAGCCTGAGCGAATCGGTAAGCGAAGCGGCCATCTTGGGTCCCTGTCGTTCTCGCGTGATCGGTGGTTTCGGGGCGGCACGCACCCGGCCACTGCACTGCGGCCGGGACGCTTGCGGGCATCTCCCGAGGACAGCTCAACGGTAGCCCGGGAGGCCGCCGATGCACCCGTGACTGGGGCATTTATGCAATAAGAGGCACAGCCCATGCCGACGATTTCGGGCGACAAAAAGGCAGCCTCGTCGTGCGCCGATCCGTAGCTAGATCGGCGCACGACGAGGAGCGCAGCTGGGTCTTACCTAGGCAGCCCCGCCCGCACGGACCACCCTCGAGGGGCCCTTCTGCGGTGTCGGGAAGCGCCCGCCGGGCGCCACAGTGGCATCTCGTGCCCTACAGCTCGTGACCAACCCGAGCACCAGCGGAGATCGCATCGACGATCAGCTGGGGATCGGCGGCGTCACCGATGATGTACACCTCGGCACCGAGCCCGCTGGCGAGCTCCAGAGCGCCCTGATTCGGGTGCAGCGGCAGAGCGGTCATCACGGTGTCGGCCGCCAGCAGGCGGCTACGGCCGTCCATCGCCCTCACCACCAGCCCCGCTGAGGTCACCCGGTCGTAAGTGACGTCGGTGACGAACTCCACACCCTGGTCTTCGAGCCAGTAGAGCAGATAGGGCTTCATGAAGGCCTCCAGCAGGCCCTCGCCGATCTCGGCTCGCGAAGAGGTATCGACGATGGTGACCTGCTTGCCGAGCCCGAGTAGATACTCAGCCGTCTGACAGCCATGCAGGCGTCCACCCATGACGACCACCCGCTTGCCGATCATCAGATCGCGGGCCATCGGCAGCCCCTGCAAGGCGCGCAATGTCTGCGGCGGCACTACCTGAAGCAAGCTCTTGGCCAAGGTGTGCAGCTTCTGGGCACTGACCACGTTCGGGCCGTGGATTCCGGGAATGTCCGGCACCGCGTGCGTACCGCCGGCCGCCACGATCACGGCGTCGGGACGTTCCTTCGCCAGCAATTGGCGGGTTGCCGCGGTGCCCAGGTGAAGGGTGACACCGGCCGCGCGCACCTGCCGGTCGAGGTAGGCAACGAGCCCGACGATGTCTTCTCGCGGACCCTTGACCAGGGCCGCGACGGGCAGCGAGCCGCCCAGCCGGTGCAACTTCTCGAAGAGCACCACGTCGTGTCCGCGCAGCGCCGCCACCCGGGCGGCCTCCATCCCTGAAGGCCCGCCGCCGACGACCACGACCTTCTTCTTCACCGAAGCCGGCCGGATCGCGTACTCCCGCTCGTGACCCAGGGATGCGTTCACCCGGCACCGCACGGCGTCGAAGTGTTCGCAGGCGTCGAAGCAGGTCATGCAAGAGCTGCACGGATTGATGTCGCGGGGATCGCCATGGAGCACCTTGCGCGGCAGCGCCGGGTCGGCGAAGAGCCGGCGGTTCATGCTGACGATGTCGATGCGACCCTCCGCGATCGCCTTCTCGCCGATCTCCCAGTCGAGCCGACCGACGGTGATCACCGGCACGTCCACGACCTTCTTGATTTCCGCGGCCATCGGAATATTCGCCCCGGCCCCGCGACGCGACGCGTCCACATAGGGGTCGATCGGGCCCGTCCGGTGGGGATAGAGGTACATGTCGGGGAAGTGCAGGCTCTCTCGCCGATCGACGTCCTTGGTCCAGGTGTAGTACTCGCCACGCACCTCCAGCGCGTCTGCACCGGCCTGCACGAAGATCTTGGCGAACTCCTTGCTCTCCTCAATCGTGATGCCGTTTTCCAGATCGACCTCCAGGCCGTTCATCAGCATGATCAGCGGCCAATCAGCCCCATTGCGTCGCTTGATCTCGGAGATGACCTGCACCGCGACCCGCGTCCGGTTCTGCATGGTCTGCGCGCCGTACTCGTCCTCGCGGCGGTTCCAGGCGCGGGAAAGGAAGTTGTTGATGAAGTGGTTGCACGCCGCGTTTAGCTCCGTGCCATCGATACCCGCAGCCTTGGTGCGTTCGGCAGCCTCGGCGAACAGATCAATAATGTCTTCGATCTCGGGGACGGTGAACGCGCGGAAGTTGCCGAAGCCGGGACGCGGCGACTCCGCCAGCGGGATCTCCGACGCCGATGCCGACGGCGGAACCTTCACCAGCAGCGGCGCCATCGGACCGAGGTGGAAGAGCTGCGCGAACGCGACCGCGCCATTTCGGTGCACCGTGTCGGCCCACTGAGACCAACCGGCGATGTAGTCGTCGTGGTTGATCTTGAAGCCGGGCATCTTTGCCGAAACGTCACGGGTCAGCGGCCCGGTCGCCGAGGAGATCAGCGCCACGCCCCCCTTGGCCAGCGCCTCGAAGTAGTCCAGATAGCGCTGGTTCATGTGGCTACCGGTCTGGGGGTCGTCCCAGAAGAAGCCGGTGCCGTTCTTCATGAACCGATTCTTCAGTTCGATCCCGCCGATACTGATCGGCTCGGCAAGGTGGCGGTAGGTGGTGGCCATTTCAGTGCTCAGATCCTCTCGAAGACGCCAGCGGCTCCCATGCCGCCGCCGACGCACATGGTGACCAGGCCGTAGCGCTGGTCGGATCGCTCGAGTTCGGCAAGCAGCTTGGCGGTGAGGATCGCGCCGGTGGCACCGAGGGGGTGACCCATCGCCAACGCGCCACCGTTTGGATTGACTCGCTGCGGGTCGAAGCCGAGGTCACGGACCACAGCGAGCGCCTGGGAGGCGAAGGCTTCGTTGAGTTCGATTACGGCCACGTCGTCCACCCCGAGCCCCACCTGGTCAAGCACCTTCGGAACCGCCACCACCGGGCCCATGCCCATATAGGCAGGATCGATGCCGCCGACGGCGAACCCCAGCATCCGAGCAAGCGGTTGCACACCCAGCGCCTTGGCCCGATCAGCCGACATCAGCACGGCGAAAGCTGCGCCGTCGCTGCGCTGCGAGCTGGTCGCCGCCGTCAGCAGGCCGTCCTCGGCGAACGCGGGCCGCAGGCCTGCCAGTGACTCCAAGTTGGTGCCGGGACGGATCCCCTCGTCGACCTCGAAGACGACCGATTCACCGGCAGCGTTGCGGCCGGTGACCGGCACGATCTGATCGACGAACCGTCCGGCTTCGCGGGCGGCTGCCGCTCGGGCGTTGCTCTGGACAGCCAACGCGTCGAGTTCGAGGCGGTTCATGCCGTAGCGTCGGGCCACGTTCTCGCCGGTGATGCCCATCGGCAGATAGCCGGCCGTGTTCTCGGCCAACCAGGGATTGCGGAAGTCGGCGGTATCGCTGAGCACCGGCGAGGACATGTGTTCGACCCCGCCGGCCACCACCACGTCGGCCATTCCCACCCGAATCCGCGCGGTCGCATCCGCGATCGCCTGCAGACCCGAAGAGCAGAAGCGGTTCACCGTCTCGCCGGGCACCCCCTCCGGCAGGCCCGCCCGCAGCACGATATTGCGGCCCGGATTGAGCCCCATCGCCGCCTCGGGCAGTGCGCAGCCGAGGATCACATCATCGATCCCGGCCGGGTCCAACCCAGGTACGCGGTCCAGAACGCCCCGCAAGGTCTCGGCACCGAAGTCCACCGGGTGTACCCCGGCGAGGCTCCCCTTGCCTGCCTTGCCGATGGCGGAACGGCCGTAGCCGACGATTACACAGTCACGCATTTCTTCCCCACTCTTAAAAGGCCCGACTCCGAAGCAGTCGGCATCGACCGATCGCTTCGGCAGTTCCACTGAGAGAGCGTGGGCTCGCGGTCTCCCGCGAACCCACGCTCACGTGTTAGCGACCCGACGAGGCGAGCGTCTCGGCAGCAGGGCTCAGCAGAGCCTGGTGCTTCTGCGTCTGCATGAAGAAGGACACCGCCACACCGACCAGCGCGACCCCGACCATGATCAACGTCGACACGGTGTAGAAGCCCGTCGCGTGCAGCGCCGCGGAGCCCGCGGCCACGCCGGCCAACCCGCCGAAGATGCCGATGCCCTGCGCCGTTCCACCGAGCTTGCCGGTGATCTCTGCCGGGTAGTTCTTGGCAACCCAGCCAAGTGCGGTGGCGTTGATCCAGCCGAGGAAGAAGACCGTGACCATCATCACCGCGGTCAGCAGCACCTGGCTGGTATTGATCCCTGGCACCAGGAGAAGACCTGCGCCCACTGCCATCGCAGTGAAGGCGATCATCAGGGCCGGACGAGCCTTGCCGTGGAACAGCCGCTCGACCAGGACACCCACTGCCAGGCAGCCGACCATGTTGCCGATCTGGGCCAGCGAAGCAACCGATCCCGCACCTGCGGCGCCGAGGCCGAGACCCACCGGCGTGTCAAGGGCGAGGTAGCCAGGGGTCATGTCGTTGAAGGCCTGGTTGAACCAGGACGCAATGACCACGGTGGCGGTGGCGATCCAGGTCAGCGGCATGGTCAGCGCCTTCTTGTACAGCGCCAGGTTGGACGCGTTCGCAGTCGAGTCACCACGCTCGGCGGCAGCGTCCGCCGGGGCGACCTTCGGGCCGACCATCACGATGACGGTCATGACAATGCCGACCACGGCCAGCGGCCACAGGTTGCTCAGACCCACAGCCCAGTTGCCGGCGGCTGCAGTGCTCGCCGGGCCGAGGGTGAGCCCAGCCATGATGCCCAGGCCCATCGCGAAGCCGAGGAACCCATTGACCATGGCACGTTCTTTCCTCGGGAAGCAGGTGGCCGAGATGTAGACACCGGCGCCCATGATGGGCCCGCCACCAATCGCTTGGATGGCCCGAGCGACGGTCATGCCCATGAAGCTGTCGCCGATGACCGGCATGAGTAGCCAGCCCAGCCCGATCATGACCATGCCGAAGATGTACATCCACTTGAAGCCGAACTTGTCGATCAGTGGGCCGCCCAGAATGGCGGCGACAGCGACGAAGAGGTTCCAGGTGCCCATGGTCATCCAGGTGACCTCGCCGGGAGTGAGGTTGGTGGTCTGGATGATTTCGCCAATCAGGGGCGCCGGGGCGATCAGAGCGATGGCCTGAACGGCCACCACGACGATCAGGGTGGCGAGGACGAACCAGCGGAAGGGTTTGTAGGCCCCTTCACTCAAGGCTGGCGCCGTTGCACTATGTGCCATTGTGGTTTCCTTGTCTCGTACGTAGGTCGCATCGGGTTTCACCGGACGCGGGTTGTGAGATTCCTTGCTTGTCTGGCTTTCGCCCGGACGTTGCCGGCCGGTCGTACGTTGGGCGGCCGGTGCACGCCGGCCGTCCAACTTGAAGGCATCGGGCCGATGAGAACGTCCAACGCGTCACGGACTCGCTCGCGCAAAACGCTCATGGCTGCAATCCACTTCGTTGTAAGTGCAGTTCCGGAGGATGAATCCCCAGCGGCGGCCTGTCGTCGCCCCCTGATGAAGCTATCTCCGGGGCGCTGCATGAGCCAATCCAAATCGTGCATAGAACCTTGCCATGGCAGGGTCAACGGATCTCGACGAGGTTCGGCGACACTGTCAGCACAGCGGCCGTTGCGGCCACCACCTGGGCCACGGTGAACTCGGGGTTGATCTCTGTCAGGACCAGGCCGGTGGGCCGCACCTCGATCACTCCCATTTCGGTGACGATCAGGTCGACGCACTTCACCGCGGTCAGCGGCAAGGTGCAGCGCGGCAGGATCTTGGGCTCACCGCGTTGGGTGTGCTCCATGGCCACGATCACTCGCTTCGCCCCGACCACGAGGTCCATCGCGCCGCCCATCCCCGGCACCATCTTTCCGGGGATGATCCAGTTGGCGAGGTTCCCCTCGGCGTCAACCTGCAACGCACCCAGCACGGTCGCGTCGACGTGACCGCCACGAATCAGCGTGAACGACGTCACCGAATCGATGAAGGCCCCACCGAGTCTGATCGAGGCTGGCTTGCCACCGGCATCCACCACGTAGCGGGGGTCCGGTTCGACCGCGGGGCACGGACCGGCCCCGACCATGCCGACCTCAGCCTGCAGCGTGACCTGGACTTCCGGCGCCAGGAACTGCGGCACCAAGGTCGGCAAGCCGATACCGAGATTGACGAAGTCACCGTCACGCAGTTCCTTGGCCACTCGGCGGGCGATGAACTCCTTGAGGTTGGTGCGGTCAATGACGACCGGTGTTGTGGCGGCGGTCATAGCGATCCTCCTACGACGATGTGGTCGACGAAGACGCCGGGGGTGACCACGTCCTCCGGCGCGATGTCGCCGAGCTCGACCAGGTGGTCGGCCTCCACGATCACCAGGTCGGCGGCGGTGGCCATCACCGGATTGAAGTTGCGGGCGTCCCCGCGGTACCAGACGTTGCCGTTGCGGTCGACGCGATAGCCGCTGATCAGCGCCACGTCCGCCCGAAGCGGCTTCTCCAGCAGATACTGGCGACCGTCGACGGTGATTACGTCCTTACCTTCGGCAATCGGGGTACCAATCCCGGTCGGAGTGAGGACACCGCCGAGCCCGGCGCCACCGGAGCGGATCCGTTCGGCCAGAGTGCCTTGCGGCACCAGCTCCACTTCGAGTTCGCCGGCGTTCATCTGCACCGCGACCTGTGGGTTGAGTCCCACATGGGAGGTGATCAGCTTCCGCAGCCGCTTGTGCTCCACCAGCGTGGCGATGCCGTAGCCCGGCGTCGAAGCGTCGTTGCTGATCATGGTGAGGTCGGTACGTCCGGAGTCGACGATCGCCTGCACCAGGAGGTGGGCGTTGCCGCATCCCATGAACCCACCGAACATCACGGTCATGCCGTCACTGATCTTCGCGACCGCATCGTCCAGGCTCAACAGTTTCGACATGTCAGGCCTCCAGGAGTAGAGCGTCGCCCTGGCCGGTTCCGCCACACAGCGAGGCGGCAGCCCGTCCGGCGCCCCGCCGGTGCAGCTCGTGGGCGAGGTGGACGATCAGCCGTGCACCGGATTGCCCGATCGGATGCCCGAAGGCGATCGCACCACCGTGCACATTGACCTTCTCCAACGGCACGCCCAACTGACGCACCGCGCACACCGTCACCGCGGCGAAGGCTTCGTTGATCTCGATGAGGTCGAGGTCGTCGACGGTCCAACCTTGCAGCTCCAGCGCCTTGGCGATGGCATTGCCCGGTTGCGGCGCCAGGGCTGGCGACGGGCCGGCCACCTGGGCGGCGGCGCGCAGGGTCACCAACACCGTCCACCCCTGAGCTTCGGCATTGGCCCGAGTGGTCAACACCACCGCGGCTCCCCCGTCGTTGATGCTGGAGGAGTTGCCAGCGGTCAGCGTGCCATCGGGCCGGAACGCCGGACGCAGCTTCGCTAGCGACTCGGTCGTGGTGTCGGGACGGATGCCCTCGTCGACCTCGACGATGGTGTCACCCTTGCGGCCTGGCACGACCACCGGGACGATCTCGTCAGCAAACACGCCTTCGGCCCACGCCTTCGCGGCCAGCTGATGGGAGCGGGCAGCGATCGCGTCCTGCTCTTCGCGGGTGGCCGGGTAATCGGCAGTCCGGCGGTCGGTGTCCAAGCCCATGGCTTCGTGGCTCCAGGCGTCGGAAAGCCCGTCGTTGGCCATCGAGTCGACGGCGGTGACGTTGCCGAAGGTCCAGCCAGACCGGCTCCCCACCAGCAGGTGCGGCGCGCGCGTCATCGATTCCATGCCGCCAGCCACCACAACCGCGGCGTCGCCGCAGCGAATCATCCGGGCAGCGTCGATGATGGCGGCGAGTCCGGCCAAGCAAACCTTGTTGACGGTGATCGCCGGGACGTCCCAGCCCAGACCGGCGGCGATCGCCGCCTGCCGGGCCGGGCATTGCCCCAGTCCGGCTTGGAGTACGTTCCCCATCACCACCGCGTCGACGGCGTCCGGGTCGATTCCGGCCTTGGCCAGAGCTCCGCGGATCGCCGCGGCGCCGAGATCGACGGCGGCAACCTCGGCGAGGCTGCCCTTGAGACGTCCGTTCGGCGTACGGGCGGCGCCGACGACCACGATGTCGCCGGGCAGATAGCTGGTCATGCGGGAACTCCTTGGGTGTTGGCGGGGTTCGCAGCTGCACTGAGCAGACTGCACAACAGCAGCGATGCGAGCTTCTGCTCCATCGGCGCGCTGCGGGAGGTGAGCCCGACCGGAACCCGGGCCCCGATCAGGCAGCCAGCCAGCAGATTGCGCTCGTCGGCGTTCCAGATCTTGCTCATCACGTTGCCAGTGACCATCTGCGGCACGAGCAGCAGGTCGGCCTCGCCGGCATACGGCGAGTCGTAACCCTTGATTTGGGCCGCCTCGTGGCTCGTGGCCAGGTCGTAGGAGATCGGCCCGACCACCACGGCGTCACCGAACTCACCTTGGGCACTCATCTCGGCCAGCGCGTGCGCGTCTTGGGTTTCGGGCATCTTCGGACTGACCGATTCGATCGCGCACAGTGCGGCCACGATCGGAGCGGCGATGCCCAAGCTGCGCAGCGCCTCGGTGCAGACCGTGATGATCTTGGCCTTGTCGGCCAGCGTCGGATACGGGATCACCGCGGAGTCGGTCATGCCGAGCAGCTTGTGATAGCCGGCAATCTGCATCAGCCCGAAGTGAGTGATGAAGCCCCGATCGTTGAGCCCGGTCTCCTTGTTCAGGATGGGGCGCAGCAGGTCGGGGGTCTGCATCAGGCCCTTCAAGATGAAATCGGCCTGCCCCTCCCGCACCAGTCGGACCGCGACCTCGGCGGGGTTTCGACCCTCGGGGCAGTCGTGGATCGTGCAGGGCTCGACGACGTCCAGCGTGGCGAGCACGGCCTTGATCTCGGCGACCGGGCCGATCAGCACGGGAACCAGGAAACCCACTCGGGCGGCGAGCATGACCGCTTCGAGCGTGTGCCCATCGGCCGCGCCAGCGACAGCGCAGCGCTGCGGGCGACCGTCAAGTGGGAAGGCCGCCTGTAATTCGGCGAAAGTGGCATACATCAGGCGTCCGCTCCGAACAGACTGGCCGGGTTAGCGATCAGGAGCTGATCCAGATCGGCCTGAGTGAGGCCCCGCTGCCGCAGGCCCGGCTCGATGTAGTCGCCGATCCGCGTGATCTTCCAGTTCTCCGCGCCCGGCAGCGAGCGGAAGCCGTCCCAGCTGCGTCCGAGCCAGGTGGCGATGCTGTCCTGGGACCAGAAGATCCGGTTCAGGTAGCCCCGCTCGGCGAGGGTAACGGCCATGTCCATGCGATCGTCGTCGGTGATGTCATTGAACAGCTTGTTGCCGCCGGTGCGGTCGTAGCCGATACCAACGCCGTAGGCGAGGGTGGCCAGCTGATAGTCGAGGTCCCGGACGTTGCCGCACATGTGGCCCACGACGGTCTTGGCCGGATCGGCTCCGGCTTCGACCAGGGCCCTGGCCTGCGCCGGGCCCCCGTTGCCGTCTTCGGTGTGGGTGATGATCGGGGCGCCGGTGGCCTGCTGCGCGCGCGCTGCCGCCTTGATGACGGCGTGCTCGTAGTCGGAGATGCCGCCGTGGCCGGTCCCGAGCTTCATAATGCCCGCCTTGACCCCGGTGTCGCCGATGCCCACGGTGAGCTCACGAATGAACAGGTCGGCCAGTTCGGAGACGGTGTCGGTGAACAGGCTGCGCATCCCGAAGTACGCCGAACCGCCGTGGGCCTCTTTGTAGTAGCCGGTCGCGCAGATCACGTTGAACCCGGTCTGTTCGGCGATCCGCTTCAAGAGCAGCGGGTTGCGCGAACAGTCGTTCGGGGTGGCGTCGAAGAGAGTGGCGAACCCCTGGGCTTGGATCGATCGGACGGCCGCGGTGCCGGTGGCAACGATCGCGTCGGGGTCGTAGGTCCACATCGAGCGGTCGCCCTCGTTGCCGGGGTACCCGAAGACCAGGTGCTCGTGCATCAGTGTGCGGCCGAGGCTGGAGGCCTCGACCGGACCGCGGACGGTGTTTACCTGCGTCATGCCTGCTGCCCAGCCCGGGCCGGCAGCGAGAGGATCTGCCGCGCCTCGTCCGGCGTGGCCACCTCTTTGCCGTAGTCACGAATGACGCGGACGGCCCGCTCGACCAGTTGCACATTGGTCGCTTTGACTCCGCGGGTCAGGTAGACGTTGTCTTCCAGTCCGACGCGGATGTGACCACCCAGAGCCAACGTGGCGTAGATGACCTTCTGGTTGTCACGGCCGACGCCGAAAGCACCCCAGGTGGATTCCGCTGGCAGCAGGCTCTTCAGGTACACCAGGCTTTCGGTGGTGGCTGGCATGCCACCGGGAACGCCCAGCACGAACTGGTAGTGGAACGGCGCCTTGAGAACGCCTTTGGCCGCGAAGTAGTCGACGATCCCCATCATTCCGGAGTCGAAGATCTCGTATTCGGGCTTGATCCCCAGGTCGGTGAGCGTGCGTCCGAGCCGCTCCAGGAAGGCCGGGCTGTTGATGAAAACGCCGTCGGGCATCCAGTTGAAGGAGCCGGCGTCGAAGGTACCGATCTCGGGAGTCACGTAGGGCAGGTGCGCGAGTCGTTCGTCGTCGGTGGCGCGGCTGTCACCGGCGGTGGTGAAGTTGATCACCACGTCGCAGTCGGGGTGGTTTCCCCGCAGCAGCTCGATCGTCTTCTTGAAGCGCTCCTTGTCCATCGTGCCGAGCCCCTCGTCGTCGCGCATGTGGAAATGCACCACGGAGGCGCCGGCCTGCCAGACGCGATAGGCGTCCTCGGCGATCTCCTCCGGCGTCATCGGGATGGCGCTGTTGATCGACTTGGGGGTGACGGCACCGGTGAGGGCCGCGGTCAGCACGACCTTGTTGCTGAGGTCCATGTCAAAAGTTCCTTTCGTGAGTTGCTGTAATCAGGCCAAGAAGCTGGGGCGGGTGATGATCTCCTCGATCGAGGAGTAGCCGGGCGGGTACACGTCGTAGTCGTGGACGGCCTCTTCGCCGCGCAGCACGCGCAGGCCGCCCTCGGCGAGTGCCTCCATCTCGTGTTCACCGGGAAGGATCGTGACCGGGGCGATCCAGGTGACCAGTTCGCGCACCCAACCGGTGAACAGGTCACTATGCGCGATCCCGCCGGTGAGGATGATCTGGTCGACCGCGCCTGCCCGAACGCAGGCCAGCTGGCCGATCCCCTTGGCGACGCCGTAGGCCATCGCGCGGTAGACCAGCTCGGCATGCTCGTCTCCGGCGATCACCCGTCGCTCCACCTCACGCAGATCTTGGGTGTCCAAGTGCGCGGCCACGCCGGCCTTGCCCGCCAGGTACATCCGCATCTGTTGGTGCGACCACCCCGACTTGTAGATGAAGTCGGTCAGGAAGCGGGTGGGGATTGCGCCAGCCCGCTGGGGCGACATGGGTCCACCGTCGTCGTAGATCCAATCGACGACGCGGCCGTGGTCGTGGAAAGCCATGGTGATGCCACCGCCGAGGTGGGCGATCACGAGGTTGAGCTCGTTGTAGGCCCGTCCGATCGAGGCGGCGTAGCGATGGCCGGCGGCCTTGGGGTTGAGCAGGTGGTACACCGGCAGGTTCACGATCTCGGGGACACCGGTGATCTTGGCGATCTCGTCGACCGAATCCACGCAGGTCGGGTCGTAGATGATCACCGGGATATCGGTGCCAGCGACCAGCTCGATGCCGATCAAGCACGACAGCGTGGACGCATGTTGGGCGGCCGGTGCGAATTTCAGGGTGGCGATCATCAACTCGTTGACCGCGTAGGCGCCGTCGTGACGAACGTGGTGAATGGTGCCGGCCCTGGCCACGACGATGTCGACGCCGGTAGCGTCCAAGCCGTTGCTCTGCAAGAACTCGCGCACCTGGGCGGTGCGGTAAGCGGTCTGGTCGAGAACCTTGGGCATGTCGGCCAGGCTCGCCAGCGGTACGTCCAAGGACGCCCGCGCGATCGCGTGGTTGTCTTCGAACCAGGCTACCTTCGTCGAGGTAGAGCCGCAGTTGATGGTGAAAATCGTGCTCATGATGGAGTGACTCCCTGGGTTCCGCGCCGGGCGCGATGGATTAGATTTGTTGTTCCGTCGCCTGGACGGGTGTGGGCAAGGAGGCTCCGGTGGACCTGCAATCGCTGAGGTACTTTCAGTTCGTCGCGATGTACCGAAATTTCAGCAAAGCGTCTGAGCACTTCTACATCGGCCAGTCGGCGCTGAGCCGGCAGATCGCCAACCTGGAAAAGGAGCTCGGCGTCCAGCTGTTCATTCGCGACACCCGCAATGTGCAGCTCACCAGCGCCGGTGAGGTGCTGTATGCGGAATGTGACTTGCTCCTTCGCCACCACGAGTTGGTGTTCCGGATGCTCGAGGCTGCGAAGTCCGGGGCTGCGGGCCAGATCAGCATCGCCACCGTGTCGAACTTCGGCACCGCGTTCACCAATCTCGTCCAGAAATTCACCACTACCTACCCCGAAGTGAAGACTCGGATCGACGACCTTCCGTTTCCCCAACTGAGCGACAGCATCCTGCACGGGGTCTACGACCTCGCGTTCACCCTCGACTTCGAAGTGCCGGCCAACGACGATCTGGCCCAGGTCACTATCGGTCAGGACGATCTGGTTGTGGTCATGCGGGAGGACTACCCATTCCCGCCGGGCGAGTCGATCACAACTGCCCAACTGCTCACGCAGCGGCTGATCATGCCCCGTCATGTCGATCCTCCCGTCCTTCGAACGCTGCAACTGGCCGCCCGGAACAGTGCCGAGCCCACGCCGGGGGTGTCGTTCGTCCCGAACACCCCCACAGCGGTGCTCCGCGTCGAGCTCGGGTTCGGAATCTCGATCCTGCCGAGGTTCATCAGCGACACCGCCTTCCAGGCTCCGATCCGGGTGTGTGAGCTCGCCGACCTTGAGACGCGATTCGACCTTGTGGCGCTGTACCGCAAGGACAACCGCCAGCAGACGCTGCTCAACTTCCTGAGCCTGATCCGAAACTGAACCGCTTCGCGGGCGGGGCCGGCCGGTCGGCATCGACCGGCCCCGCCAGTGGCGAACCAAACCAGTCGGGGCGTGGCGCGGACCCGCCCCGACCGGCCAGGACTTACTTGATCTCGTCCTCTTCGCTGCCGCCGTTCAAGCGCGGACGGACGATCTTGCCCTTCTTCTCCGCGGCCTTGACCAGCTCGGCCTCCTCATGGGCCCACTCCCAGAAGCTGACCTCGTGCGGCGAGTGCTCGGTCGCGGTGTTCCACATCTCGGTAGCGAAGGCGTTGCGCAACTCGTTGGAGATCTCTTCCTTCCACGGCTTGCGTAGCTGCTGGACGGTCAGCCGCCGGGTCTGCCGGGTGCCGGCGCTCATGATCAGCTCTGCGATCTCGCGAGCCCGGGCGTAGGCCGCCTCGGTGTCGGTGCAGATCTCGTTGACCATGCCAAGTTCCAGTGCCTTGCGCGCGGTGATGATCTCGCCAGTGAGTTCGGCGTAGGCGTAGCGCTTGCGTCCCATCAGCTCCCGCCAGGCGATCTGGATGCCATCGCCGGGAACCATGTTGACCCGGTAGTGCATCTCGGTCGTCCAGGCATCCTCGGTGCACAAGGTGATGTCGGAGAACAGCACCAGGTCGCTGTGGAAGGCCGCACCGTTCCACACGCCGATGGTCGGCACCTCGATGTCGAAGACCTGGCCTTCGATGTCGTTGGTGCCGTCGTAGTACTGGTAGTCGTACAGCCGCCAGGAGTGCTCGGGCGCCGAGGCGAACTCGTGCGCGTACCCCACCGAGCCGTCGGCCTCCAGCCGGCCGATGCCCTTGAACAGGTCCTTGCCGGAGCCGCCGAGGATGATGATCTCGTTGTCGGGATCGCGGCCGGCCCAGTCGAAGAAGTAGTGCAGGCCCTGATGCGCCTGCGCGTTCCACATCAGCGAGTCGCCGTTCGTATGCAGGCGTGCCTCAAGGATTCCGTTCTCCCTCTTCATGGTGAGGAAGTGCTTGCACCGCTCCTGGTACTCCTCGAACGGCATGTGCGGGATCGTGCCGAGCTCCTCGTGCGGGAGCTCCTTGCGCTTTCCGGCGTCGGACTCGTAGTTGCCCCGGATCATCTGTCTTGCCTTCCTTCCGTGAATCGGTGTGCGAGGTAGCTCGCGGACCACCGACTCGCTACCGCTGTCATGTTGAGTAAGTCACCAGCGCGGTGGGTGAGCCAATCTCGATTCCGCATAGATTCCCCGGCGCCGACGTAGTCGGGACGGCCGGCGCGGCTGTTGAGGCGTGCGGCAGCGGCAATGACAGGCGGGCAGGCCTGATCGGCCTCGGACTCATGCCGAAGCTGGATGTGCTGATCCACCCATTCAGACAGCGAAATGGACTTCAAGGAAGGCCCGTCACCGACGCGAACGAGCCCTCGATGGCCAGCACGGCCATGTTCGTGTTCAGCTGGTGGTGAAGTCACTCCCAGCTAGCTCAGTCTCCTCTGACAGCCCGCACGACGCTCCAAGCCGAGAGCACCTCGACTTGGAAGTTCGCAACGACGCTGTAAGCGGAGAGGCTTTTCACTTGTAGCGCGGGCGCGTGGACCCGACCACGGCAGCGGCCGGAGCCCCGCCGATCACCGGGGCGAAGGAGCCCTCGATCGCCAGCACGGTCATCTTCGGGTTCAACTGCTTGCTGAACACCACAAAAGCGCCACCGTGGTAGCGGCTGATCACCACGAACACGATCAGGCCGCGAAAGCCCACGATCACCCGACCGATTCTGCTGGCTGGGGTGTCATATTCCAAGATCGACAAAACGGCGACAGCCCGCACGTTCACGAGGCTAGCTGCCACCGTGTGGATTAATGTCGGACGGCACCAGTAGCGTGAGCGCACAGAATTGCATCATCAACGAAAGGCGCTAGAGATGCGGGTACTGCACACTTCGGATTGGCATATCGGTCGCACTTTTCATGGGTACGCGACCTTGGATGCCGTGCGTGACGTGCTCAGCGTAATCCCCGGGATCGTGCGCGACCAGGGTGTGGATGTGGTCATCGTCGCCGGCGATATTTACGATCTGACGAACCCTTCGGCCGATGCCGTCTCTGTCTTGCAAGAGACGCTCGTGGCGATTCTTAACGCAGGAGCGAAGGTAATCCTCACGAGCGGTAACCACGACTCAGCCATACGGCTCGGTTTCGCTGGTCCGTTCACCGCCGCGTTCGGTCTGCACTTTGTCACGAACGCGGGGGATATCGGAACTCCGATCGAAATCGCAGATGAGTACGGCGCAGTCGACTTCTACGGCATCCCGTACCTTCAGCCCGAGCTGGTTCGTCAGCTCCCGTGGGTCCCGAGCGATGCCCGTTCACAGCGCGAGGTGATCGACGCAGCAGTCGGAGTCATTCGCGACTCGATCACCGAGCGGAAGTCGGAAGGGCGCCGTTCCGTCCTCGTCGCGCACACCTTCGTCGCAGGTGCGGAGGCCGAGTCCTCCGAGTCGGAGCGAGCGATCACGAAAGCTCCGCTCGTCTCCGGGGGCGTCGATGCGGTACCGGTGAGTGCTTTCGACGGCGTTGACTACGCCGCTCTCGGGCACATCCACGGTCGCGCACAACTTGCCAAGCACGTCCGATACTCCGGCGCCGTGTTGCACTACTCGTTCAAGGAAGCGGGCAAACCGCGCGGCGGCTGGCTCGTCGATCTCGGAACTTCCGGCGTCGAGCAGATCGAATGGGTCGATCTCCCAATTCCACGGCCCCTCAAAGAAGTCCGCGGGACTTTCAACGACCTACTCACCGACGCGCAGTGGGAGCCGTTTGTCGACCACTACATCCGCGGGGTCTACACCGACAAGAGCAAAGAGATCGAACCGCTGCAGCGTCTGCGGGCACGATTCGAATACTGCGCCGAGGTCGTGCACGATCCATCGGACCGAGAAATGGGGCCGACATCCACCTACGCCGAGCGAGTGAAGGGGAAGACCGACCCCCAGGTGGCCGAGTCCTTCCTGGTCGATGTCCGAAACGGTGAGGGGCCGAGCGTGGCTGAGGAGAAGCTCATCGCCCAGGTCATCGCCGAGCGTGCGGCGGAGGTACTGGTCGGATGAGGATTCGCAATGTCACGCTCGAGGGCTTCGGACCCTTCAAGCACAAGCAGTACGTTGACTTTACCGCTTTCGACGCAGACGGACTGTTCCTGATCGCCGGCGAGACCGGCGCGGGAAAGACGAGCATCCTCGATGCGATTGCCTATGCCCTCTACAACAAGACGCCGCGCTGGGACAACGTCAGCGCGACTGGTGCGAGCAACTCGGTCCGCAGCGACTTCTGCGGTGTTGACGACCCGACCCAAGTCATCGTCGAGTTCGAAACGAACGGCAACGAGTACCGCGTCACTCGTTCACCGGAGTACGACCGTCCGAAGGCACGCGGCGAAGGCATCGCAAAACAGGGCGCGAAGATCGTCGTCGAGGTGCTTGAGGGCCAGCACTGGGTGGGTAAGGCGGCGAAAGAGCGCGAGGCTGCCGAACTCATCGAGAGCCTGACCAAGCTCAACAAGGACGAGTTCCTGCAGGTCATCATGCTCGCGCAGGGCCGCTTTCAGAAGTTCCTCCTTGCGAACAGCGAACAGCGGCTCGAACTACTCAGCAAGCTGTTTGGCACCGGGAGATTCGCCGACTACCAAAGCAAGATCGCCGAACGTCGCTCGGCGTTGAGCAAGAAGGTCGAGTCCGCTCGCGCACAACGGACCATTCTCCTCAGCGGAGTTGACGCGCCCGAAGAACTCGGCGAACCACCGGTCGATCAAGAGCTTGACTGGCTCGACGAAGTGATCCAAGGGGCTGCCGTTGAGGCGCAGCATGCAGGGCTTGCCGTCGAGCTCGCGGCGAAGGCGGAGGAGACAGCACTCGATCAGCTTGAACTCGCCAAGAGGCAGGCGCGCGCGGAAGCTGCGAGGCAGGCCCTCATCGTGCTCGAGGCCCGCCGCGAGGAAGTTGAGGAGGCGAAAACCTCTCTCCAGCGCGCCGAGCGCGCCGAGCGCGTGCGCCCCTTGCTCGAGGACACCGCGGACAGACTCGAAGCGTGGAAGCGTGCTCAGTCGGAGGTCGAGTGTGCGCGGATCGGATATGAGGGTGACACGGCTGATAGCGCGCTCACAGCCGAGGTGTCTCGACTCACGGAGGCAACCGGCACGCTGACAGAAGCCCTCAAAGACGAAGAGCGCGGCGGGCAACTCGAACGCGAGCATGCCACAAGCATGATCTCAGCAGACCAACTCGTCGCGGCGCTCGCAGAAGCGACGTTGTCGATCGAGCGTCTCGGAGAAGAGCGGTCGGCGCTCGCCCCGACTGCTGCTCAGTCACAGTCGGCCCAGCACGAGGTCAAACGGGCGAGTGAGCGCCTTTCCGCAGCGACTGAGGCTGCCCGCGTCGCCGAGCAGCTCAGGACGGCACAGAAGGCACAGCTTGCTGCAGACCAACGGGTTACTGCCGCGCGATTGACTGCGGATGATGCGCTCAAGCGCTTCCTACACGGCCAGGCCGCAGTCCTCGCGGCGAAACTTAACGCTGGAGAGCCGTGCGCTGTGTGTGGCTCCACCTCGCACCCATCACCCGCATCATTCTCAGAGGAACCGGTCTCTCAGGATGACGTCGACGACGCGCAGCGGGTGGTCACCCGCCTTGAGCCGGAGGCGAAGACTGCGAAGGAGGAGGTTGACACCCTCAAGGTCAAGGCGGCTGGTCTTGCCGGTGCCGCCGGCGATGGTGACGTCGATACGCTCGCGGCAGCAGTCGCCCAGGCACAGACGGCGTTGAAGACAGCGACATCCGCGGGGCAGCGGATCGCGAGGATCGACGAGGAGTTGAACGGCGACGAGGGCCTGCTGGCGACTCGCCAGAGGCTGGAGGCGGCCAGCAAGGATGCCACGATCGAGGTGGCACGGCTGAAGACCGAACAAGACTCCCTCGCGAAGAAGATCACCCAACTCCGTGGTGAGTACCCGACCGTCAAAGCACGGTATGAATCGCTCATCACCGAGCGTGACGCAGCCAAACAACTGGCCGAGACAATCGCCACACTCGGCAACGCGGCTGCGCAACGTGTCACTGCGGAAACGAGGCTCGCAGCAAAGCTGGAGCAGGAGAAATTCGTGTCTGAGGGGGAAGTTGAAGACGCACTGCTCGACGAAGCTGAAGTTGGCGGGCTCAAGGACCAGATCGACGCGTACGCCGCGGCGGTCAGCGAGAACCAAGGCATCCTCAAACAGCCCGACCTGCAGTCGCTCCCCGACGAGATCATCGCCGTGGATGACGCCACGATCGCACACAGCGACGCGCAACACGCGACACGGGCAGCAACGACCGCGAGTGCGAACGCCGGTTCGAAGCTCAAGGACCTCGAATCGAAGCGGCGCCAACTCGCAGTGCTGCTCGCTGAGACGGAAGAACTCGTCGGCGAATACACCATCCTGCATCGGCTCGCCGAGACGGTGCAGGGGCCGCACTCCGAACACCAAGAGCATGTCGCTCGAGAGCTACTACATCGCCGCTGAACTCGAGGATGTGCTCACTGCTGCGAACGCCCGGCTTCGCACGCTGTCGCAGGGGCGCTTCGAACTCCGCCACACCGAGCACGGGGTCCGTCGTGCCAACGCGACGGCCGGTCTTGAGATCGAAGTGCTCGACGAATACACAGGCACGGCGCGACCGGCGAACCAGCTCTCCGGGGGCCAGCAGTTCCTCGCCTCCCTTGCCCTTGCGCTCGGTCTGGCCGAGGTTGTGACAAGTCGCGCCGGCGGAATCGAACTCAACACGCTGTTCGTGGATGAGGGCTTCGGCAGCCTCTCGACCGAGTACCTCGAAATCGCCATGGCAACTCTCGATTCACTCAAACAGGGCGGTCGCACAGTCGGCGTCATCAGCCACGTCACCTCCATGCAGGAGCAGATCGCCGCCCAGCTTCGAGTTGTTGCCGAGCCCGGCGGGCCGTCGAAGATCGTGCAGGATGCACCGCTGGACGGTGTACACCCACGCCGCACTGGCCCACGACGAGTTGATCACGGCAGCGAAGGCATAGCGAAAATGGAAGAGGTGGGTTCGGATGCTTGAGTACCTCCGACTAAGGAATGCACCTGCATTCGACGCAACTGCGGGAGTGGACATCGGTCCTCTCAAACCCGTGAACTTCCTGTTCGGCCCGAATGGGTCTGGCAAGACCACGATCAGCAGGGCGTTTGCGGACCCCGACCAGTTCGCCGGTACGACCCTGGAGTGGGGTTCGTCGCCCGACGCCCTCGACGTCAAGGTCTACAACCGCGACTACGTCAACGCCACACTGACTCCTGCCGGGCACCTTCCCGGTGTCTTTCTGCTCGGAGAGACCAGCGTGGCGATCCAGACCGAGCTCGATGAACTCACCGGTGCTTCTGGTTCGATCGCCGCCGCAAAGGAGCTCATCACCGGCCAGGCGGGCGCGCTCGCAAGGAAGCGGGAGGAGATTGCTGCCGTTCGAGACGAGCTGAAGCAAGCTGCCTGGACCAAACGCTCATCGGTGCCAGCGGAGCTTGGCGAGATGTTCACTGGCTACAAAAGCAGCAAGGAGAGGCTCCTTGAGCACCTTCTGGAGGTTGCAGTAGCGCACCCGACTGCGACCGAGGACTTCGACGCTCTGAAGGTTGAAGCGGCGGCCGTGCTCGCCGAGAATGCCCAGCCAATCGCAGAGTTGCCACTCGGACGGCCGATTCGGCTCGAGGATGCCCCCGGTTTCGACTTACCAGGGACACCCGTCGTCGGGAGCGCCGACGTCCAGATCGCGCCCCTCATCCTGAAACTCCGAAACGCCGACTGGGTGCACGATGGCCGCCACTACGTGGATCAGGCTGATGGCCTATGCCCCTTCTGCCAGCAGCGCATCCCCACGGGTCTCGCCGAGCAGCTCGACACCTACTTCGACGGCAGGTACACCCAACAGATCAACCAACTGAAGCAACTCCAGCAGCACGTGCAGGCTTGGGCTGATAGCTGGCGCATCTACCTGGACGAACTCCCCACGAAGGTGGGCGTATTCGAGCACCTGAACGCTGATCGCTTCAAGACAGCCCAGCTCCAACTGGAACAGGCGGCCACGCAACTCACCCATGCGATCGCCACGAAGATCTCCGGCCCGTCGGCCGTTGTCACCGTGCCCAATCCTGCGTCCGAAGTGGACGGGGTAAACGCGGTCGTGCGCGAGGCGAACGCCTCCATCCGCACCTTCAATCTCCGCATTCAGAATCGAGCCACCGCCAAGAAGGCACTCCTTGACCGCTGCTGGGTGGTGTTTGCAAGGGGAACCCTCGCCGCCGAAGTCGCTCGCTATGAGGGCGCGATGCCTGGGCACCTGACTGGCGAAGGCGCGATCATCCAACGACTCAGAGCCAGCGAAGATGAACTTAAGGCCAAGCAGGATCGTCTCCGCGAGATTCAGTCCCTGGTCACCTCAAGCAAGCCGATCATCGACACGATCAATCGGCTGCTCAACTCGGTCGGCTTCCACAGCTTCCGGCTCGCGGAGTCACCCGCCGTACCGGACGGATACTCCCTGGTACGCGCCAACGGTGACATCGCAGCTGACACGCTCAGCGAAGGCGAGCGCACCTTCATCACCTTCCTCTACTTCGCGCAGTCTCTTCAGGGAGCACCGCAGGACACGGCGGAGACGAACGACTTGATCGCTGTGATCGATGACCCGATCTCTAGCCTTGACAGCGACGTGCTCTACGCGGTGTCGACCCTGGTGCGTCGCGTGGTTGAAGACATCGCCGCTGGCAAAGGACGAGTGCGGCAGATGGTATTGATGACCCACAACGCCCACTTCTACAAGGAGGTGACCTACCGCGGCCGAAGGGACAAGCTCGGCTCCTGGCAGTTCGGTATCGTGCGGAAGCGACACGGACAGCCGAGCGAGGTGACGCTCTCGGCCAAGAACTCAATCCAGACGGGCTATGGAGCGCTCTGGGATGAGGTGAAGCGGGCCTCCGAGCAGCCCGCAGCTGGGGCATCCGCCGGGCTGCAGAACATCCTTCGGAGAATCTTGGAGACATATTTCCGTGTGCTTGGCGGAGTAGACGACTCGGCGATCGTGGCGAAGTTCCAGGGAGACGAGCAACACATCTGCCGCTCGCTCTTCTCGTGGATGAACGCGGGGTCGCATTTCATATTCGACGCCGTGGACTACTCGCCAACACCAGCCACCGTTGAGGCAAACCTGCTCGTGTTTCGTCGCATCTTCGAGGAACAAGGCCAGCTCGGGCATTACCGGATGATGATGGACGAGCGCGGCTAGATTGACCTTCTGCCTCCGACCTGAATCAGCGCGAAGAGGGTTCTGCACGCCTTCGCTCTTGTGCCAGGTCTTCGGTCGGCCGGTCACGATGCTCCGGAGCATCCTCCGACGCTTGGCACGCGACCTCGTTGGCGGCGATTCTGCCTGCAAGTCCCCCCCCCNNGGCGGACGCCCAAAACGCCAGCGCGTCGAGTGGTGTGCTTTGCTTCATGCATGGTCAGCGTCCAAGAAACCTTCGGCCCGCACGGGCCGCATATTCTCGATCTTCTTCATGCCGCAAGCCTGTTGGTGGCACCCGATGAATCCATATTCCAGGCTCCACTGGACGACGATCCTGATAGCGACGGCGCCCTCCAACGGGTAGATGAGATTCTCCTCGCGCTCCCGAGCCCTAGGCGCGGTCTGCAGGTGGACGCTGCGCGCAACGCAGTACAGGGCGCTGCTGCTTACCCGACACTAGAGCGCCCAGAATTCCAACTCCAGGCGGGGGTCGCCGCGTTCAGGGCTGCCACAGGCCTGGCTGCGCGCGACCTCATCGATCCCGACACTTACTCCCAGCTCACACTCGAATGGCGCACGAAAGTCGGGGGCATCCACCCAAACGACGACATCAGAGCTTAATAGGCTGTCGGCGAGGCTGTCAGCAGGCGGGCCTCGAAGCCAGTCAGTCCTGTCATTCCTCGCGTTCACTGCGAGACGTCGCGGTCGGGACGAGATCGCGTTGCCGTCCAGGCAGATGCCTTTGGGGAAAGAAACACGCCTGGGCGGTTTCCATCACGGGTGACTGCATGAACCCGTTCTCGAAATCGCGAACTCCAACCTGTTGCCAGGTACAGCGACGGTAACCGGCCTACAACCTCAGCGCAGCCCCAGCCCCTTCTCGATCGCCTCGATGATTTCTGGACGCAGTCGGGCAGCGCTGATCACCTTGTCGACCGACCCCACCCGGACGGCGCGGTGGATGTCGTGGACGCCGTCGAACTCGGCAGCCACCTCGCTGATCTTCTCGGCCCGGATGACCGCCCTGGCCTCGGTCAACTCCAACTGAAGACCGGCACGCTCCTCCGACCGTGCGGTGCGCAGTCGGGACTCGATCGAGGCCACCCGCGGGTCGGCTGCGGTCCGCTTGGCGACGTCACCGGCGAAGACCACTGCAGCGGCCGGAGCTCCGCCGATCACCGACGCGAACGAGCCCTCGATCGCCAGCACGGTCATCTTCGGGTTCAACTGCTTGCTGAACACCACAAAAGCGCCACCGTGGTAGCGACTGATCACCACGAACACGATCGGGCCGCGGAAGTTCACAATCGCCCGACCGATCTCGGCGCCGTACTCCAACTGCAGGTTGCGCATCGACTCCGGCGAGCCGTCGAAGCCGGACAGGTTCGCCAACACCACCACCGGGCGGTTGCCGGAGGCAGCGTTGATCGCCCGGGCCACCTTCTTGCTCGACCGCGGGAACAGGGTGCCAGCCGTCCAGGTGTCCGGGCCATCGGTGGGCGGGAACCCGGACCGCGGCACCGGAGCACTCTCGATGCCGAGCATCGCCACCGGGTAGCCGCCGATCCGGGCGTCGATCACCACGGCGGTGTCGGCATCAGCCATGCCCGCCCAGCGCTCGGAGCGCGGGTGGTCGGCGTCACAGACCGCAGCGATCACCGTCCGGATGTCGAAGGCCTTCTTCCGGTCGGGGTTGTGAGTGGTGGAGAAGATCTGGCCGACCGTGGTGAAGTCGCTGCCGGCCAACTCGTGCCGATGATCCGAGATGTCCCGATCGGACGGGTCGGACGTCGCAGCACGGCGCGGACGGTCCTCGCCGGGCACGACGTAGGTCTGTTCGTAGTGCCCCATCAGGATGGCGAAGGCCCCGGCAAGGTCGGGTGCCCAGTACTGCGCCTGCCCGTTGGGTCCCATCACCCGGTCGTAGCCGCCGATGCCGAAGTTGTCCTCGGCTGAGACTCCCCCGGAGAAGTCGAGCGACTGCTTTCCGGTGAGCACCATCGCCGAATCCGGCGTCATCACCAGAATGCCTCGGGTGTGCATCAGCATCGTCGCCTCGGCGTTCCAGTAAGGCTGCGCACCCACGTTGATGCCGGCGACCACGATGTTGATCTCGCCGCCGTCCTGGGTGAACTCGACGATCCGGCGCAGCGCCGCTCCGACCCAGTCCATGTTCTCGGTGCCCGATTCCATCGAGATCCGGGCACCGGAGGACAGCGTGTACCACTCGATCGGGAGGCGCAGTTCGGCGGCCAGGTCGAGCGCGGCGATGATCCGGCGGCACTCGGGCTCGGCGACCGCACCCAAGCCCCGGTTCGGGTCGCCAGACAGCACGATGCGCCTGATTCCGTCCGGGTAGAGCGGGGTCGGGGTGGTGACCAGCCCGGCGATGATGCCCGCCTTGTTCTGGCCGGGACGGCGCCGCACCTCGATCAGCCGGTCGGGAGCGCCGGGGGTCACGTCGGGATCGAGATCGAGCTCGACCATGGTGCCGCCGGGCCCGGCCAAGGTTTCGGACAGCTCGTAGGGGTAGACCAACCCGCGCCGACGTGCCCGTATCACCTGGGCCGCGTAGTCGTCGAGGGGTTGCAGCGGCTCGCTGGGCGGCGGCACGACGGAGGCGGCCACCCCCGATCCAGGCTTGGCGTGGAAGCGGATCGCCAGCTTCGTCGGCGGGGTGTCGGGGCGCACGAAGGTGCCCTGGGCAACCACCTCTTCAATGCCGGTGCCGTCTGAGAGCGGGGTGATCTTGTGCTGCAGGGTCATCACGTCGCGCAGATCGAGTTCGATCTCGGGCCAGACGTAGACCCAGACGTGGTTCATATCCAGTCGGCTGCCGGCCGAGCCACGCGCGGCCCGGGTGCGCCGAATCGACTCCAGGCAGTTCTCCACGGCGCGCTCGGCGTGCGGCAGGCCGATCAGTCGACCGTTCTCGTCGCGGACGGCGGCGAGCTGGCTGACCTCGGCCATGGCGACGAGACGACGGTCGTCGGGGTTGGATTTAGCCACGCAGTCGAACAGCATCACCCCGCGCGGTGCGGGCAGCCGGGTCGCGTCGAACTCGCTGAGCCGCCACAGGTTCAGCCGGCGGAAGACCATCGGGTGGACGCCGCGGATCCGCGCGTCATGGATCGGCTCGCCGGTAGCGTCGGGACGGAAGGTGACGTAGTCGACATCACCGTCGGGCGAGCAGGCGGCGATAGTGATCCGACGTGCCCCGCTGAGCTTCCAGGAACGGACCTGGTCGCGCAGCGCGGCCACCCGATCCTCCTCGGAGGCCAACGGCCACCCGACGTACAGCTCGATGAGGGCTCGGTGACCATCGGGACGGTTGCGCAGTTGGTCAGTGATCAGGGCCGCGACCGGGCCGTCGGCGTCCAGCTCGGAGGCGACCGCGTTGGCGGTGACGACTCTCATCGGACGGTCACTGATGATGCAGTCGGCGGTCACGACCGAACGTCCATCGACGCTGAAGGCGCGCACGTCGCTGAGCTCGTAGTCGCGGTAGTGCTTGCGCAGCAGGATCTCCAGCAGCGGCTCATAGGCAGACACGCCGCCGGCCAGCCGGGCAGCCAGCGTCGGCGACATCCGCTCGGGGATGATAGCCAGCGCGGCGACGCGTTCGGCGTAGTCAACGGCATCTGGGTGGGCGGCGAGGTCGGCCACCTCGGAAGCCACTCTCGACAGCACCTGCTCACGCTCGGCGTCCACCTGGGGTTGGTCGAACCAGCGGAAGCGCACCGAACGGGCGACGTCGCTGACTGCCGGGAAGCGCCGCTGGGTGGCCCGGACGAGCCGTTCGAGCTGGGTCCGGGCGGAGGAGGCCAGGGCCGCTTCGGGCGCGGTCTCACCGATCCAGCGATCCAGGATCGCGAGCACCACCTGGACGTCCCCGGCCACCCGCTGCTGGGCGAGGAAGATCCGGAACACGGCCTCGTCCAACCCCGGCGTCCGGTCCAAGTCGGTGACGTCGTAATGAGCCAGCGCGCGGGTCAGCCGGTCGACGAAGCGGCTCGGTAGCGCGGCCCGGGAGCTGTCGAGGCTTTGCAGGTAGCGGTGGAACAGCTCCCGGTCGGAATGGATGCGCAACTCGGAGTTGTGCTCGTCGGCCGGACGGTTGCGGCTCAGTTCGGCCAGGTCAGCGAACAGCGTGACCAGCCCGATCTCGTCGGACAGCACGTCGACGCCTTCGGCGCGGGCGGCGTCCCGGGCGGCAAGGTAGGCGGGCAGGACGCCAGCGGCCGGGTCAGTGTCATAGCCCATCAGGTGCGCGCTCAACTCGTCGAGCCGGCGGGCGGCCCGCTCCTGGGCCGACGCAACAGAGGTCGCCTGCGGCAGGTCGATCTCGCCGGCCTCGGCCACCTCGTCGGTGGCCTCGCTGAGCGGTTCGAGGCGCGCCAGCGGAGCCAGGCTCTCCACCTGGCTACCGGAGATCACCATCAGTTCCTTGACTCGGGCGGCGAACGGTGCGGCGATGACGGTCTCCATCTTCATGGACTCCAGCACCACCACCGGGGCTCCGGCGGCCACCTCGTCGCCGACCGAGACCGGGGTTGCCACCACCAGTGCTGGCGCGGGCGATCGCAGCACCCCGCCTTCGTCCCGGGAGACCCGGTGGGCGACGCCGTTGACTTCGATGAACTGGACCGGCCCGTGGTTCGCGGTGACGATCCGGAATTGTTCGCCGCCGATCCGCAGCCGTCCGTGGGCATCGTCGAGCCGAGTCAGTTCAGCGTCGAGGACGTCGTCGCCGAACCGGAGGCGGTACCGGTCGGGTCCGGTTCGGAAGACCACCAGGGTGTAGGTGGCGCCGCGCAACTTCTGCTCCACGGTCAGCCCCGCCTTGTGCTGCGCCTGCGGACGACCTCCGTGTGCGGTCTCCAGCAGGTGCGCGATCTCGCGACGCTCGGCCTCGCCGAGGGCCTCGATCGCTGCCGCGACCAGAGCCACTCCGGAGTACCGGTCGGCGACCAGGCCACCGTCGGCGCGGACCCGGTCGATCCAGCCGGTGTCGGCCCAGACGTGCTCACCGGCGTCGTCCGGATCGGGCCCGACGACCTCCGGGCGCGACAGCAGGTTCAGCACGAAGCTCTTATTGGTGGCGCCGCCCTCGATGATCACCGTGGTCTCAGCCAGCGCACGACGCAGCCGTCCCAGGGCTTCGGTGCGGGTGCGACCGGAGGCGATCACCTTGGCGATCATCGAGTCGAAATCGGCCGGGATGGTGTCGCCTTCACTGACCCCGGTATCTACCCGGACGCCCGGGCCGACGGGCACGTCGAAGCGGGTGATCAGGCCCGGGGACGGCGCGAAGTCGCGGTCGGGGTCTTCGGCGTTGAGCCGGGCCTCGACGGCGTGGCCCTGTTCGACCGGACGCTCGTCCAGCCGCCCACCGGCGGCGACGTGCAACTGGGCCTTGACCAGGTCGAAGTCGTTGGTGACTTCGGTGATCGGGTGCTCGACCTGCAGCCGGGTGTT
>DIVW01000023.1:0-27309 GCA_002428365.1 Propionibacteriaceae bacterium UBA6122 | reverse complement strand
ACCTTCTGGTTGCGCCGCTGCACCGTGCAGTCACGCACGCCCAGCGCCCAGGCCGTGCCGTGGGCGTCGGCGATCACCTGCACTTCGACGTGCCGGGCGCCAGTGACCAGCTTCTCCAGGAACACCACGCCCGAACCGAAAGCGCGCTGCGCCTCATCGCGGGTGCGTTGGTAGGCGTCAGTGAGGTCATCGGCCGAATCGACTCGTCGGATGCCGCGTCCGCCACCCCCGGCGGTGGCCTTCAACATCAGCGGGTAGCCGACCCGCTCGGCTGCCGCAAGCGCGTCGTCCAAAGTGCTGAGGCCGCCGCCGCTCCACGGCGCGACCGGCACGCCGACCTGTTCGGCGAGCAACTTGGAACCGATTTTGTCGCCGAGCTTGCGCATCGCGTCCGCGCTCGGCCCGATGAAGGTGATACCCGCTGCGGTGACCTTCTCGGCGAAGTCGGCGTCCTCGGCAACAAAGCCCCAGCCGACCCACACCGCGTCCGCGCGCGCTTCGGTGAGCACCCGCATCAGCAGTTCGTGGTCGAGGTAGGGACGCGCTGAGGCCGGTCCGATCGGGTACGCCTCGTCGGCCTCCCGGACGAACATCGCCGCCTTCTCGGCATCGGTGTACAGCGCGATCGTGGTGATCGGCTCGGCACTCGGCCGTTCCGCGTTCAGGTCGCGGACTGCGTGGATGAGCCGCATCGCCGCCTCACCTCGATTGACGATCACGATGCGACCGAACACGGGTCCTCCTCGACGTAGACAAACGAAAGACCCCGTCCGACGGGCGTCATAACGATCCAACTGGACAAACCCGCCAAAAGCGGGCCTCTGATAGCCAAGAATCCGGCGCCGAGATTGTGGGGTTTCTACAATCGACGCGGGCTGACCCGTCCACCGTGAGCGGCGGGCCGAACCTGCGGAGCGCGCTATTGCTGTTCGACGCTGGCGGAGGATAGGAGAGGTAGCCTCGGTTCATGGGACGCGCACTCACCCTCACGTTGGCCCTGGTGACTCTGGCCGGTTGCTCTGTGCCGGTCGCCGCAACGCCCGCGTCCACGTCCGCCCCGGCGACGGGCTCACCGAGCGGGCCGCGGACTGCGCCGGACGGCCGTCCGTTCGTGGTGGCGGAACTGGACAAGTTCGACGAGCCGTGGGCGATGGCCTTCCTGCCCGGCGGCGAACTGCTCATCACCGACCGGGGCGGGAGCCTTCACCTGCGCGAGGTCGACGGGCACACCGTCGAGGTCGGTGGCGTGCCGAAGGTGGTCCACGACGGACAGGGCGGCCTCGGAGACGTCATCGCTTCGCCCGGGTTCGCGTCCGACCGCACGGTGTACCTCAGCTGGGCGGAAGCTGGTGAGGGTGGGACGGGTGCCGTGGTCGGGCGGGCACGGCTCGCCGGCACGGCGGCTGCGCCTGAGCTGACCGGCCTGCAGGTGATCTGGCGTCAGCAGCCGAAGACCAGCGGCTCGGGCCACTTCGGCCATCGGCTCGCGTTCAGTCCCGACGGCACCTACCTGTTCGTCAGCTCGGGCGAGCGGCAGAAGTTCGACCCGGCCCAAGACCTCGGCACGAACCTGGGCAAGATCCTCCGCCTGAACCCCGACGGGTCGCCGGCGGCCGGCAACCCGTGGGCCGACCAAGGTGGCGTAACCGCTGAGTTGTGGACGCGGGGCCACCGCAACCCGCTTGGGCTGGCCTTCGATCCGGCCGGAAACCTATGGTCGACCGAGATGGGTCCCCAGGGCGGCGATGAGTTGAACCTCATTGAGGCGGGCCGCAACTACGGCTGGCCGAAGGCGTCCAACGGCTCCCACTACGGCGGCGCCGACATTCCCGACCACCGCGCCGGGGACGGGTTCGCCGCACCGGCCGCGTTCTGGAATCCGAGCATCTCGCCGGGAAGCCTGATGATCTACACCGGCGACGCCTTTCCGCAGTGGCAAGGCGACGCGTTCATCGGCGCACTCTCCGGTAAGGCCCTGATCAGGGTGGACCTGTCGGGCACCACCGCAGCCAAGGGCGACATCTGGGAGATGGGCCAGCGCATCCGGGAAGTAGAGCAGGCTCCCGACGGCACCATCTGGCTGCTGGAGGACACTCCCAGCGGACGGCTACTACGGCTCGCCCCGCCCAGCTGAGCGACCAGCCCGGACCAAGAGCCGCTTCAGTCAATGTTGTTCAGGTAAAGCTCGACACGATCGGTGGTCCAGGTAGGGACGCCGGTCCCGAAGAAGTCCTGGTCCTCGGTCCAGATCGGGCAGTCCAGCGCCATCGCGGTCGCCAGGATCGGCCAATCGTCCAAGTCGCGGCCCGCCAGTCGCGCCTCAGCATCCAACCGGGCCACCTCGTAGGTGTCCTGGGCGACCGCGAGCACAACAGCTTCGAACGCGTCGAGAATCCTCAACATTTGGGTGACAGCCTCAGGTTCGACGCCACGCTTCGTGATCAGTGCGGGCAGGTATTTTCGAGCATCGCGGTAAGCAACCTCAGGCGCGAAGAAGGCCGCGCGGTCGGCGTTGTTGAGGATGATGTTGCGGGCACGCGGCCCGAGGACGGCCCGAATCAGGATGTTGGCATCAACAACCAGGCGCCGTTAGGCCTCCACTACTTCGCCACCTGGTGGCGAAGATCGCCGAACTCCTCAACAATCACGTCAATGTCACTCTCGGACAGATCGAGCAGCTCGTCGAGCTTGGCCGCAGCCGACTTCAGCGCGGCAACATCAGCTGCCCGGTCCACGTTCGCCGGGATGAAGAATCCGACCGTCTGGCCGTGCTTGGTGATCGCGATCGGAACATCGGAGGTGACGAAATCAGCCAACCCCGCCCGAAACTCGCGAATGCCCACCTTCTGCGTTGCCATCGCGAACCTCCTCACCTTGTTAATCACAGTGTACACAGCGTGTCCACAATTCTGGAACGCGAGAGGTTCAGCACATACTGCGCGAACAGGCCACCTGAACCCTGGTGCGGTTGAGTCCTGAACGGGAGCCGGCCATCGCTGCTCTTTGTCGGCATCTGTCGCCGGCTCGTCCGGACCTCAGCGGCTTGTGGATCGTCGCGGAGGACCCGCTGGACACCAACTCAGCGTGGCCGAACTAAGAACGCTCCTCCCGCAAGTCTCACGGAAGGAGCGTTTCCCTAGTCAAGTGGCGGAGGATACGAGATTCGAACTCGTGAGGGCGTGAACCCAACCCGCTTTCCAAGCGAGCGCCATAGGCCTCTAGGCGAATCCTCCGTCGGAGATGCTACCGGTAGCCCGGCCAGCAACTCCAACTGAGCGCCGCGGCCAGGCTCGACAAGCCGAGGCTGGCCGACCACAGTTGGCCCCATGCGGATCGCGCTCGCCCAACTTGTCGCCACCACCGACCCCCAAGCCAACCTCGCCCTGGTTGGTGAACTCACCGCGCAGGCCTCAGCGCAAGGTGCGGAGTTGGTGGTGTTCCCCGAGGCCACCATGTGTTCGTTCGCCCGGCCCCGCGCCGATGCCGCCGAACCCTTAGATGGGCCGTGGGCCAACGCCGTGCGCCAAACCGCCAAGGAGACCGGGACGACGATCGTGGTCGGCATGTTCACCACCACCGACTCCCCACAGGTGCACAACACCTTGCTGGTCACCGGTGCCGTCGAGGCCCGCTACGACAAGCTGCACCTTTTTGATGCGCTCGGCTACGCCGAATCGCGCCAGATTCGCGCTGGCGACGAAGCCGTCAGCTTTGAGCTGGCCGGCCACCACTTGGGGTTGGCCACCTGCTACGACGTCCGCTTCCCCGCCCTGTTCACCCACCTGGCCAGCCGGGGTGCCGAAGCGATTCTGCTGCCCGCCTCCTGGGCCCCCGGGCCTGACAAACTGCATCAATGGCGAACCCTGGTCACCGCCAGAGCAATGGACGCCACCGCGTTCGTGATCGCCGTCGATCAGGCTCGTCCGCCCACCGCTGAGGACGGACGCACTCCCACCGGGATCGGCCATTCGATGGTGGTCGGGCCGACTGGCACCGTGCTGCTCGAACTCGGCGAGGAGCCCCAACTGTCGGTGATCGAGATCGACCTCAACCAGGTGGCCGCAGTGCGCGAACGCCTGCCGATATTGCAGCACGCCCGCAACCTCAACTGAGTCCGCCGCCAACGTCCGACTACGCAGTGGCGGGAATACCGGCACGCCGGCTCCCCTTTCACCTAGTGGAACCAAGGAGGACCAATGCCCGCACTGCAAGACTTCAAAGCCAAGACGATCACCGGCACCGACCAGCGACTAGCCGAATACCTCGGCCAGGTGGTGCTGGTGGTGAACACTGCCAGCAAGTGCGGCTTCACCCCACAGTTCACCGGCCTGGAGAAGCTGTACGAAGACCTCAAGGCTGAGGGCCTGGTGGTGCTGGGCTTCCCGTGCGACCAGTTCGCCAACCAAGAGTTCGCCGAGGACGCCGAGACCGCCGACTTCTGCCAGCTGAACTACGGGGTCACCTTCCCGATGTTCGCCAAGGTGGACGTGAACGGCGCCGACGCCCATCCGCTGTTCGGCTGGTTGCGCAGCGAAAAGGGCGGCATCCTTGGCGATGCGATCAAGTGGAACTTCACCAAGTTCCTGATCAACCGCGACGGCCAGGTGGTGGGCCGTTACGCCCCCAACGTCGACCCGTCCGCCATCGAGGCCGACATTCGCGCGCTGCTCTGAGTCAGGCGCCCGTGATGCCGGGGCCGTGCCTCGACAACTGATCGGTGCGCCGCCGCTTCAGTTGGTCGCGATGGAACGGGTTCACCGGACGCCGCTCCGCCAACTTCTTCCGGATCGCCAAAGTGAGCCAACCGGCCAGCATCATTGCGGTCAGGTTCACCCCAAGCTGCGCGAGGCTGCCGAGAATCTCATCCGGCAACCAAAAGGCCAAGCCAAGGGCGACATTCCCGGCTGCGGGCACGGTGGTCACTGAGATGAACACCCCCGCCAGCCCTCCCATCCGACCTGAAGTCAGCGACAACACCCCCGCCACCGCAGCCAGCACCGCGACCACGAAGGACCAGGCGTCCGGGTGGTAGATGAAGGCGGTGCCGGGCCGTGGCGCCAGGACGGCGTCCGCACCCACCAAGCCAGCGAAGCGGACCACCAACGCGAGCACGGTGGTCACGGTGATCGCCACCACGAACCCCACCAAGAGCGTGCGCAAGGCGTAGCCGAAGAGGGTACGTCGGCGTAGCACCAAGGCCAGGCCCAGCGCGGCGATCGGCCCGAACTCCGGGCCGAGCACCATGGCGCCAATCACCAACACCTGGGAGTCGAGGACGATTGCGATGGCTGCAATCAGCGTGGCCATGGTCATGAAGATCAAATAGGTGGCGTTCAGCTCAGAATCGGCATACGCCCGCTGCCCAACTTCGGGCCACAGGACCGCGTCCGCGGCACTTCCCGGGGCGGCTTCCTCGGCGTCCAGCCCCGCTTTCGACAGCCACGTGGCCACTGGCTCGATATGCATAGTGCCCCGGTGGGCCAGGCCAAGATCGCGGAGTCTGTCGACCAAGGCGTCGGCATCCTCCCGGGCGACATCGGCGTAGACCAAGTCCCCGAGCGGTTCAATGCTGGCCCCACGCACCACGGCAAGGGTGCTGATCGCCGGCTCGTCGTCGAGCACGGCCAGGACGTCCTCAGTTAGATCGACCGGCACACTCAGCCGCAATTGGAGCATGCGTCATCCTTTCCCACACCCCCCAGCAGCGGCAACAGGGCCTCAGTTCACCACCGGTGCCGCGCCTTCGGGTAGTTCGCCAGATGCAGGACGAGGGTGCGCAAGATCTCGGTTTGGCCAGCCAGCGTGGGGTGCACCCCGTCCGGCAGCAACAACTCGGGCGCCGAACCTCCCAGCGCGCTGTGCAGGTCGACCGCAGTCGGATCAAGGCCGAGCACGGCCTGGGCCACTTCGGCCACATCGGCCGAACGCCACGAGATCTGCTCGGCGATGAAGGGCTCCCAACGCTCGGCGCGCGCGCCGAGCACCGGCGGTGGGGTCAGCCTGGTCAAGTCGGCGGCAGCGTCAGTCGAGATCAGCTCAGTCAGCTTTTCGAGGTTTCGCCTGGTCTCACCTATTTGGAGCATCCGAGCCTTGCTCTTGAGCCCCTGCAGCCGGGCGTCATTGGTGCCGATCATCTGAATAACCCAGGTTGGTTCCGCCTGGCAAACCAGATCGATTCGGGCCAACTGGCCCACCGTGGTCGCCCCAGTGACCCCCTGATTGATCAGCGTGACGCCGGGCTTGGCGATTGCCAATACCACTTTCAGCTGTTCGGCCCAGGAACAGGAGTCGTCGGTAATCGAGTCGCCCAGGGCCACGATGCGATCGGTCGCCTCTAGGGGAATCACCTCAAGAGCCTGCCGGAACTCCGGTTCAAGCAGCAGCGCCTCGGCGGCTCGCCGCACCGCATTGTTCAGGTCGAGCTCGACCCGCCGAAAGGACTGCTGGTCGCACCCAATCAGGCTTGCACTCAGCTGCCGCTGCGCCGATGGCGGCAGCGGAGCCCTAGCCAGCATGAGCGCCCTTTCGACGTGAAGGAAGCGAAAGGGAATCTTGTCCAAACCATCTGGATCTGCCGGGTCAGCGCTGCTGACGGGCACCGCAGGACTGAGCAACGTCCGAAAGGACTCCGTCGCCTCCTTCAGCGCCTTCTCGGCCGCGACCGAGCACCCGATCATGTCGAAGGCGCCATGGGGCAGCCCCTGAGCGGTGAGGTGAATTACCCGCACACCATGGGAGGCCAAGCGGTTGGCGTAGGCGTCACCTTCGTCCCGCAAGGTATCGAGTTCCACCGTCGCCACTACGGCTGGAGCCACAGATCGAAGATCTGGTTGACGCAGTGGCGAGACCAAGGGATCGCCAACATCGGTACCCTCCGGCAGGTAGTCGGCGATGCAGGACTCGATGGCCTCCCAGGTGACGTAGTAGCCCGTCGCGAAGTCCCGTCGAGACGCATACTCAACGCTGGGGTCGGCATCGACGACCGGGTAGACCAGCAGTTGCGCCAGCAATGGCCAGCCCCGGTCCCGGGCCACTTGAGCCAACACTGCGGCCAGATTCCCGCCGGAGCTGTCACCACCGACGCCTAGCCGGCCAGGGTCACCACCAAGGGCGCTGATGTTCTCCCCAACCCATTTGAAAGCGGTGACCACATCGTCCAAGCCAGCTGGCCACTGGTGTTCTGGCGCCAGGCGATAGTCAACCGACACCACCACGGCTCCGCAGTCGTTTGCGACGGCTCGGGCCAGGTTGTCGGCAGTGTGCAGACTTCCGGTAACCCAGCCGCCACCGTGGATCCAAAGCACCGTGGGGACGCGACCGCCGCCGCCCTGCTTGGGGCGGTAGATCCGCAGCGGAACCTGCCCTGCGGCGCCTGGCGCGTAGGTTTCTTCAATCTCGGCCACCGCCGGCCGCAGATGTTGCGGAGTGAAGTAGGCCGCGTCCCGCTCGTGGCCGGCCCGAGCATCGCTGGTCGGGTTGGGGCCTGCCGGTAGTGGGGGAAGCTGGCTGTGCCGTTCGAGCGCCGCAGCGAGTTCGCTTTCAATGGGCATGGTGGAGCCGAGTCCTTTTTCGAGGGGGGGGTCAGCGCTGTCGAAGCTGATCGATGAGGGTCGCGAGAATGATGACCACGCCGATGGCAGTCACCTGCAGATACGCGGAAAGGTGCAACAACACGAAGGCATTGCGAAGCAGACCGAGCAGGCACGATCCGAGCAGCGCGCCAATCACGCTTCCCCGTCCGCCCATCAAACTGGTGCCGCCAACGATCACAGCTGCCACGATGTCCAGCTCCAAGCCCGTACCAGCATCGGTGGTGGCCAAGGTGAGGTTGCTCGCATTCACGATGCCGGCAATAGCCGCGAACACCCCGGCGAGCACGAAGGACAAGATGATGGTGCTGCGCACCGGGATGCCGGCAAGGAAAGCCGCCTGCTGGTTGTCGCCGACCGCAGTGATCCGGCGCCCGTAGATCGTCCGGGAGAGGAACCACTGGGTGAGACCGACCAGACAAATCAGGATGATGACACTGACCGGGACGCCCCCCACTTTGCCCTGGCCGATGAACAGCAAAGACTCCGGCACATCTTGGGGAGCGCCATTGGTGGTGATCAGGGCCAGTCCACGAACCACCGAGAGCATGCCAAGGGTCGCAATGAAGGCATTGACTCGGCCGTAGGTGACCAACAGCCCGTTCACCACACCCACCAGAGCGCCCACACCGATACCGACCGCGATTCCGAGCGCCGGGATCGTTCCCTGCATCGCCAACACCCCGACCAGCCCAGAGAAGCCGAGCGTCGAACCGACCGAGAGATCCAGGTGCCCGGAGACGATGATCAAGGTTGCGCCGATCGCGGCAATGCCGGTGACGGTCACCGCTTGGATGATGTTGATCAAGTTCCCGTAGGTGAAGAACCGATCATTGAACAGGCTGATGGTGAAGGCGAGCACCACAATGACCGCGCCTATGGCCAGTTCACTGCCCCAGTTCGCGACCAGCGCCTTCACTGCAGACCTGCCGCCAGTGGCGCCCCGGCCCGACTGCGTCGGCGGGCTGGCGGTGAAGCTTGAGGTTGTCAACGGTTCTCCTGTTGGTAGTTGGCGGGCACTCCGAGTGCTGCGGCCAAAATCTGAGTTGGGTCTTCTCCAGCGGAGACCTCGGTTTGAATCGAGCCACCGCGGACCACCACGACTCGGGTGGCGACGGCAAGGATTTCGTCCAGCTCACTGGAGATCACCCAGACCGCAACCCCCTCGCTGGCCAGCTGGCGGATGAAATCGTGGGTTTCGCTGCGCGACCCGATGTCGACGCCGTGGGTCGGCTCGTCGAGGATCAGCACCTTCGGCTGGGTTGAGGCTGCCCGGGCGAACAGCAACTTCTGCTGGTTTCCCCCAGACAGGCTCCGGGCTGGGACGTCCAGAGACGGCGCCTTCACCGCCAACCGGTCGAACAGTCTCGCTGACAGTTCCTTGGCCTTGGCTTCGGCCAGTCGTCGAGTCCCGGCGGGGGTCCGCCCCAGCAGGCTGGCCCGAATGTTGAACCCAACGGACTTGTCATAAAAGAGGGCGTTCTTTCGATCCTCGGCCACATAGACCACGCCCTGACGCAGAGCATCCCCTGGTGATCTGAAGCGATGGCGCTCGCCGCCAACCAGCACCTCGCCACCGGTAGTCGGCGTCGCACCGACCACCCCCAAGGCGATCTCGGTGCGGCCAGCCCCAACTAGTCCGGCCATGCCCAGGATCTCTCCTGGCCGAAGAACCAGATCCACGTTGGCGAAACCCTTGCCGCTGAGCCCCCGCAGTTCCAGGACGGGCAACCCTTCGGCCAACTCCGACGATGAGGCCGACCCGGGCAGGTCTGGCTGCCCGGGTCGGCCTCCCATCAGTTCGACGGCCCTAGCTAATGGCACCTCGGCGGTGGTGCCATCAGCCACCTTCTGACCGTCGCGCATAACAACCACTCGATCTGCGATCCGGTACACCTCAGCAAGGCGATGGCTAACCAGGATCACTGCGACGCCGTCGTCACGGAGGCGACGAACAACCGCGAACAGTTGTTCGGTCTCCTCATTGCCGAGAGTGGCGTTTGGTTCGTCCAGGAACAACACCCGCGGCGTCTCGCGCAAGGCCCGGGCGATCTCAACAAGTTGCCGTTGCGCCCCGCTGAGTTCGCTGAGCTGAGCGGACGGATCAAGCGCGCCGTCCAGGCCCAATCGCCTCAGCTGCTCGGCCGCGACCCGTACCATCTCGGTCCGTGACCTTGACTTCTTCTTTCGGCTGGCCAGATCCCCGATGAAAAGGTTCTGGGCGACCGTTTGATGCTCAAGCATCTGAGGTTCCTGGTGGACAACCGCAACCCCGGCCTTGGCCGCATCGTTTGGGCTGGCGAACTTCACCGGCTCACCGAAGACCAGCACCTCGCCGGTATCGGCGCTGCGGGCGCCGGAGCAGCAAGCGACCAGAGTCGACTTCCCAGCTCCGTTTTCGCCCAACAGCGCCGTTACTTGACCGGCTTCTATCCGGACGTCCACGCCCGCCAGAGCAACGACACCGCCGTAGCGTTTGCGCAGATCTAGCACTTCCAAGGCGGCGTGGACCTCCCACATCTCAGGCGCCTTCAGTCTGCATCCGCAGCGCCTCTTCGAGGTTCGCCTTGGTCACGATCAGGTTCTTGACCGGCTGGTTGAAGCCGCCTTCAGGGCCGTTGCCGGTGATCACCGCGTTGTATAGCCAGATTGAGGAGTCGTAGGTCGATCCGAACGGGTCCTGTTCAACCGCCGCGTACTGCTTGCCAGCCTCAATCTGCTTGCGAGTACCGGAGGTCAGATCGGAGCTGATCACCTTGATCTTGCTGGCCTGTTCATCACTCAGAGTTGAAGCGGCAGCGCCGTTGTCACCAGTGGTGATGAGAATCGCGCACAGGTCCGGATTCGCGGTGACGTAGTCGCGGGCTGCAGCCTGGTACTTGGCAGGGTCAACCCCAGCTTCCACGCCTTTGCCGACCGCGGTCAGATGTGAGCCGGCGATCCCTGCCAACAGACCTTCACGGCGAGCCTCGTGCTGCGGTGCGCTGAAGAACCCGGTGACCACGCCTGCGGTGCACGGTTCGGTGCCGGTGGCCTCAGCCATCTGCTTGCCGATGGCCGTCCAGGCAGTGAGGCTGTCCTCACCGTGGTAGAACAGCGCACCAGTGCCTTCGACGCAATCAGCCGATGACATGATCGCAGCCACCTTGATGCCCTTCGCGACGGCTTCCTTCATCGGGGCGCAGTTGGCCGCCCCCAGAAGCGTGACAGCAATGGCGTCATAGCCGTCGTTCATTGCGGTTCGCACAACCTGGTTCACCCCGTCGGCGCTGATAGTGGTCACCGGCAGGTAGTCAACCTGCACGTTGTAGGCGGCCAGCACCTGACCGGCTCGCGAGGCTCCCGCCTCGGAGGCCTTGAAGACTTCGGCCACCTGGGACGGGAAGTCGACGATCGCGATCTTCACCTTCTTCTTGTCTGGGTTCGCCACTGGAGTTGGCCGCCCCGCAACCGGGTCAGTACCGGACGCCGCGGAGATACCAGAGCTGGTGGTAGGGGAACTGGTGGCGCTACACCCGGCAGCAGCGACCAGTAGGGCACTTGCGGTAAGGACGGCTGCGATCGCGCTCGCCGAACGACTCAATGATGTGAACACTTGACTTCCTCCGTTGGAATGCCTGCATGGTCAGGTGGCCCAAGGTTACGAATGGCCCGGCCGTACCTTCAAGACCAAAAACGTTTTGTGACCTTTTCGTGATCAGGGCCAACTGACCTACCTCTCCCCCTTGCGAGAGCCATGTACTACCCTCTCGACAGTAGCAAGAACGTTTTTGGAGGACCGCTTTGAGTCGCAGACAGACCACCCAGGTTCGACTCGCCGACGTCGCTTCCCTAGCGAACGTCTCGATCTCGACGGCATCGCAGGCGCTCAACGGCGGCTCGGTCGCAGACAGCACGCGCGCCCGCGTCCTGGAGGCGGCTTCAGCGCTGAAATACGTCCCACGGGTCAGCGCCCAGCAGTTGCGCACCGGGGAGGTGCGCGAGATCGCCCTTCGCGTGCTCACCTCGCCCACTTCATTCGAATACAGCGAAGCATCTTTCTTCTACCCACTCACCAGGGGTGCTCTCGACGGGGCCCACCAGTCTCGGCTGCACTTGTCGATCCAATTTGTGCGAACCGAGTCCGCCGATGCAGGCGCCCTGCTGGCCTCGGAGTTCCGGGCCCGCTCTTTCGGTGCCCTGATCTTGTTGAATCAGTGGGAAAGCAGCGGCCACATCGCCGAACTCCAGTCCCAAGACATCCCGCTGGTAGTGATCAACGACCCCACCTCGCCTGCGCAAAGTGTGGTCGCCATCGACGAAACTCATGGCATCTCGCTGGCGGTCGACACCTTCGCCAAACACGGCCATCAGCGAATCGGCTATGTGACCGGGCCGAGTGGCCACCTGGACGCCAGCACGCGACTGGCCGCTTTCTATCGCCGGTGCGCTGAGCACGGACTGAAGGTTCATCCAGAAGACGTCGTCCGCAGCGAATACTCGATCGCCTCCGGAGCTCGGGTATTCGGTGAGTACTTGGACCATAGGTCCACCAAACGTCGCCTGCCCACCGCGTGGCTCGCCGCCGATGACTACGTGGCGGCCGGCATGCTCCACGCCGCGGCCGAGCGCGGCCTGCGGGTGCCTCAGGACTTCTCCCTGATCGGCTACGACGATATCGAGATCGCCCAAGCCACCACGCCACCCCTGACCTCCGTTCGGCTACCCATGTACACCGTCGGGCTGGAGGCAGCACTGGCCGCTGCCGCCCTGGTGCGTAAGGGCGGTCAAGGCGGACGCCGGCAAATCATTCAGCCCACCCTGTCTGAACGCGACAGCGTTGCCCGTCCCAAGGCCTCGAAAGCCACCGCCAAGGCCAGCAGCTGAGCCTCAGGCCTGCCCCACTTGCGTCAGGTAGGAGTCGGAGAAGTCGGTCTTAATCTGCACCCACAGTGGGTTGTGATCCGACATCTGCCAGGTGCGCCACTTCTGGAAGCGGGCCAGCGGGGTCTTGCCGTCCACACTGGCTGGCACGACCGGGGAGTACAGGTCCACATCCTCATCGGTGAACACGTCTTCATAGATGTCGACCACGCCGCCATCGACGGTGGCGAACCGCGGGTCCCGCACCCGGACGGCGATTTGGTCGTAAAAGTGGTTACGGGTGGTCAGATGCTCGGCATCGATCTGCTCGGGCACGGTGAACCCTTTGTCGACCAGCGACGTCATGGTCTCGTGCTTTGGGCTGACCACATTGAAGTCGCCGAGCAGGATGTAGTTCTCCCCCTGCTGCGGGTTGGCCTTGCCCTGGTTCTCCTTGTCCTGTCGGGAGGCAAAGAACTGCACCAGCGCGCGGATCTCGGCGATCCGTCGCTGCAGCCCCGGCCCACTCTCGGTGCCGTAGTAGAGATGGACGGTGCACAGGTTGAACCGGAACCAGCCAGCCTGGAACGCCACCAGGAAGGGGGTGCGGGCGAACTGCTGGCCAGCAGGTTCGTCCGGCTTCGGCTCCGGCTCGCCCGGATCAACGGTGATTGGCGGCTTCACCGAACTGGACGGCACCACGGTCAGGCCCTTGGGCAGGACGATCTCACCGGCGATCTTGCGGAAGCGCACCTTGTCAGTGCGATAGAGGAAGGCCATCCGCTCGCCGTTGCCGCCGGTGCCTTCGGTGGTGTCGGTGAGCAGGTAGTCCCAGTTGGGGCCCAGGATGTCGACCAGCCGGTTGAAATCGGCCAGGTTGCGGTTCACCTCCTGCACCGCGATCAGATCGAAGCAGGCTGCGATCTCGGCCAGATAGAAGAAGGTCTCCGGTAGTCGCGGGCTCGGGTTCAGCCGTCCGGAGCCGAAATCGCGGATATTCCAGGTGGCCAGCATCAGGGTGCCGTCGCGCCGTTTGGCCCGCAACGGGGCCAGGGTGGACCGCATCTTCAACAACCGCTGAGCGCAACGCTGACGCATCGCGGTGTCGGGGAATTTGCGCAGATCACTGTAGAAGTTGGACACCACGCCTCCTTGGGGAGCAGGTGTTATCCACGCTAGTCCCGAATGACGCAAAGGCACAGGGACCGGGCGCGAGCCCGCTGGCCGCTAGCGCTTCGCCTCGACCAGAGCCGCCTGGACGATCAGCACCATGCCGACCACCGGGAGCAGCCAAAGTGCGGGCACCAGCAGTGAACCCCAAACCGGTTCAGTTGCTCCGGGCAATGTTTCGCCCGACTCGTCCAGCCCGATGCCAAGGACGAAGAGCGTCACCGCACCGCCGACGAGCAGCAGCGCACCGAGGCCGCCCAACACCAGCTTCGCCCGCATCTTCGCTCCCAACAGATCATGACCAACCGCCCACCACTGTCAGGCAGGAGCCCGGCAAGGTCAAGACCCCGGCGCATGGGGACCGCCAGCCTCAAGCGCTAGACCGCCAGCGGGGCCAGAATCTCTTTGACCTGAGAAACGGTGGGGACGCGTCCGGACAGGACGACCTGCTCATCAACTACCAGGCCCGGAGTACGCATGATGTTGTAGGAGGCGATGTCGGCGTAGTCGGTGACCTTCTCGAAGGTGGCCTCGATGCCGAGCTCAGCGGCGGCTTGCTTGGCGGCCTTTTCGAGGTTGATGCAGTTGTTGCAGCCGGAGCCGAGGATCTTGATGTTCACTTCGGTGGTTTCTCTCTACTAGGTACTTACAGGACAGCGTTGAACAGGTAGCCGACAGCGACGATGCCCAGGGCAGTGATCGAGACGAAGACCGCGATCAGCTTGGGCTTGAGCACCCGGCGCAGCAGAATCATCTCCGGCACGCTGAGCGCGACGGTAGCCATCATGAAAGCCAACAGGGTGCCCATCGGCAGACCCTTGGCGTAGAGGGCATCGACTATCGGCAGAATCCCAGCCGCGTTCGAGTACAGCGGCACCCCGACCAAAACGGCGATGAGCACCGCGAACGGATTGTCCGGCCCGGCGTAGGTGGCGAAGAAGTCCTCTGGTGCCCAACCGTGAATTGCCGCACCCAGGCCGATCCCGACCAGCAGGTACGGCCAGATCCCGCGCAAAATCGAGATGACCTCCTCGATGCCCATCTGAATGCGGTCATCCCAGGTGAGACCGACGGTGGAGTTGATCACTTGCCCGCGCAGCTTGGTCTCGAACACGAATGGCTCGACCCAGCGCTCCAGCTTCAGCCGTCCGATCACCATCCCGGCCACGATCGCGATCACCAGGCCAGCACCCACGTACATCAGGGTGGGACCAGGACCGAACAGCCCCAGCAGCAGCGCGATCGCCACCTCATTAACCAACGGAGAGGCGATCAGGAAGCTCATCGTTACCCCGAGCGGAACACCCGAGGCCACAAAGCCGATGAAGGCTGGCACGGCGCTGCAGGAGCAGAACGGGGTGACGACCCCGAGCCCAGCTGCCATCACATTGCCAACGCCTTCGCGCTTGCCGCCCAGCAGTGCCCGGGTGCGCTCCACGGTCATGAAGGACCGCAATACCGTCACCAGGAAGATGATGCCGATCAGCAGCAGCGCGATCTTCACGGTGTCGAAGAAGAAGAAGTGCACCCCACTACCAAGGCGGCTGTTCAGGTCGAGGCCAATTACGCCGCCGATCAGCCAGTTCCAGAATGGCTCGTTGGCCAGGTAGAGCGCCCACCAGGCCGCAGTCGCGAGCGCCAACCCACCCCAACGGCGGACGGCCTGCCGACGAGCAGAGGGGGCAGTAGCGGTGGTCATCGCACCACCGTCAACTGCCGAGCCACCATGGCCGGATCAGGCAGGGCCGCATGCAGCCGCTCCAAGGCGCCATCAGTGAGGGAGTAGTCGATCCAGCGGCCGCGGCGAGTGCCCTCGATCAGGCCAGCCTCCCGAAGCACCTTGAGGTGATAGCTCAGCAGGTTGCCGGGAATCGCGGGTTCAGGCTGGAGGTCGCAAACACAACGCGGCTGACCGATCAGCGCATGCAGCAACTGCAGACGGATCGGATCGGCCACCGCAGCGAGCAGCGCCGCGGCGGCAGTTGTATCAGTTGTATTTGAATCAACCATATTTGAAGCGTGCTCCCAACTGGGGCTGCTGTCAAGTCAGACCACTAGGGCGAACACCCGCTGCGCGGCCAGCAGCACCAAGGCGACCGCGAAGACCCGGGTCAGAGTCAGGCTCTTGACGCGGTTGGCCATAAAGGTTGCCCCCAACTGCGCACCCACGATCGAAGCGAGCGTGGTAAGGCCAAACAGAATCCAATCGAAACGCGCCTCGGGTAGGTGTGCGATGAACGCCGAGAACGAGGGCAGGGTCACCACCACACTGTTCGTGGCGGCGGCGGTACGGGCGGCGAAACCGAGGAGCACCAGGGTAGGCATCATCAGGAAGCCCGGCCCCACCCCCAGCAGGCCAGCAAAGACGCCGATTCCCGAGCTCGCTCCGGCCGCCTTCAATCGGGTTACGTCGGTCACTTCCGAGGGCACCGAGTCGTCCTGTTTCGGCGGGAAGGCCATCCGCCAGGCTAAGAACAGCAGCACCGCGACGTAGAGCCACCAGAGAACGTCGACCGAGGTGAACTGCAACAACCACACCCCGACCGGGGCGGCAATCGTGGTCACCACTAGCAGCGGAATGGCTGTGCGCCAGTCGATCATCTTCTTGCGAGCGAACGCGACCGCACTGGAGATTGCTGTCACGCCGTTCAGCCATAGCGCCAGCGGCATGATCTCGTGCTTCAGATCCAGGCCGAACATCGCCAGCACCGGCGTGGCGACGAAGGCCACACCGAGGCCCATCATCCCCGAGAGGAACGACAGCCCGAACAGCACTACCGACAACACCAGGTAGAGCACCCAGCCGTCCACAGCCATCACTCCAATCGCCACCAATGCAGCGCTTCTTGAATCAAGAGTGATTGAACCGTGCACTCGTCAACGGCGGGACCCTCACCTCCGAGAGCCCTCGTTCCGATGCTTTGACATATGTCGAATCTGTGTGATCATTGGACGGTGCCCAAGACGTTGCCCCTGTTGCTGGATGCCCGCCCAATCTGCTGCCCCACGCTAGAAGACCCGGCCGGCATCTCCGATGCGGACGCCACCGCGCTGGCCGTCCGCCTCAAGGCTCTGGCTGATCCCGCCCGGATCCGACTGCTGAGCCTGTTGCTCGACCGGCTAGGTGAGGGCGCCTCCACCAGAGAGTTGGCGCCACTGCTGGCCCTCAGTGAACCCACCGTGAGCCACCACCTGCACACGCTGCTCAACTCGGGGCTGGTCGCCAAAGACCGCCAGGGCACGACCGTCTATTACCGAGTGGTGCCCGAGGCGATCCAGGCGATCGCCCGAGTGCTCCACCTCACCTGCTGCTGAAGGAGAAGAAAATGAATACCGCCAAATCCGATGAGATCCGCCAGGCCGTCCGCGACAACTACGGGCAAATCGCCGAGTCCGCTGGCGACTGCTGCGGATCCTCAAGTTGCTGCACGCCCACCACCACCGCCACCGCGCCCCAGCTGCTGTCACTCCAGCTTGGTTACTCCACTGACGAGTTGGTGACGGTGCCGGAAGGGGCCAACCTCGGGCTCGGCTGCGGCAACCCGCAAGCCATTGCCGCCCTCGCACCCGGGGAGGCCGTCCTCGATTTGGGCAGCGGCGCCGGCTTCGACTGCTTCCTGGCCGCCGCTCAGGTGGGCCCCGAAGGGCTGGTCATCGGGGTCGACATGACCCCGCAAATGATCACCAGGGCCCGCGCCAACGCTCGTCAAGGCGGCTACGACAACGTCGCCTTCCGACTGGGCGAGATCGAGCACCTGCCAGTCGCTGATGCCAGCATCGACGTGATCATCTCCAACTGCGTGATCAACCTCTCCCCAGACAAGCCGGCAGTCTTCGCCGAAGCATTCCGGGCCCTTCGCCCCGGTGGCCGCCTGGCCATCTCCGATGTGGTGGCCTTCGCCCCGATTCCGGCGGAGGTGCGCGACGACCTCGCCCTGCTTTCAGGCTGCATCTCGGGTGCCGCCGAAGTGGGCCTGATCGAGCAGTTGCTCACCGAGGCCGGGTTCGTCGATGTGGTCGTCGCCCCCAAAGAAGAGAGCAAAACCTTCATGGCCGACTGGGCGCCGGGCACCCCGATCACCGACTACGTCGTCTCCGCCACGATCCAGGGACGCAAACCGACTCAGTAACCTGAGTTGGCTCAGCGCGGCCCCCTTCGCTGGCGCTGGTAGACGAAGTCCGAGCCACTGCTCCTATTGGGGACGGTTCCGTTATGCGCAGCGCTAAATGGAACCGTCCCCAATAGGAGCAGCGCGGCGATGAGGGTGCGCGTCCGGGCTCAAAATGCAGTTACCCCCAGCCGTTTTGAAAACTGACTAGGGGTAACGCTGTGCGCGAGAGAGGAGTTGAACCTCCACGTCCTTTCGGACACACGGACCTGAACCGTGCGCGTCTGCCATTCCGCCACTCGCGCATGGCCCGCAGAGCGAGCCAGCCGAAAGAGGCTATCACAGGCCGTCAGCAAGCCTCGAAACGGCTGCGCTGTCTAGGATCGGGGCATGGGAGTGAATCTGTGATGGCCGAACCGAAGCGCATCCTGGTCAGATCGGGCAAGGCACCAGAGCAAGTGCTGACACCTGAGGCTGCGTTCGCGTACACAGACTTGGGGGTGTACGCCCGCAACTCCGGCAATGCGATCTTCACCAGCGCCGTGTACCGACTGCTGAACACCCCCGACGCCGAAGTCGTCTCGGACGGGTGGACCACCGAGCGTCCCGGCGTAACCGATGCCCACATCGACCGCATCAACAACGAGTTCGACGCCCTGGTGTTGCCGATGTCCAACTCGCTGCGGATGCGCTTCACCGCTGGCCGGGCTCGACTCACCAAGGTGATCCGCAAGCTCAAGATTCCGGTAGTGGTCGTCGGCGTCGGGTCGCAGCTCTCGGTCCGCGGCGACTGGCACTGGATCAGCGATGAAGTGAAGCAGAACACCCGCGAATTCGTGGCGGCCGTGCTCGACCATTCGGCCTCCATCGGGGTGCGCGGTGAGATCACCCGCGACTATTTACTGCACCTGGGTTTCGCCGACTCCGATGTGGACGTGATCGGCTGCCCATCGATGTACGACAACGGACGCGACGCCGTGGTGACCCGCAAAGTCGACTCCCTCACCCCTGACTCACCAATCGCGGTGAATGTCGACTATCGGGTAGCCGGCCTGGATCGGGTCCTGACCGAGAATCAGGACCGCTACCCGAACCTGACTCTGATCTCCCAAGACCAGCAGGAGGCTGCCCTGCTGCTGTGGGGCAAACCGATCGACGGCTACCCCAAGACCCTGCCCGGCACCATCGACCACCCGCTCTACCGGCAGGACCGAATCCGCTTCTTCCCGGATCCGATCGTCTGGCGCCGCTTCCTGGCCACCAAGGACTTCTCCCTCGGCAGCCGCCTGCACGGCACCCTCGCCGCGCTGTCGGCCGGCACGCCTGCCTTCCTGACCGTCCACGACTCCCGCACGCTCGAAGTCGCCAAGTTCCACGGCATCCCGTTCCGGCTGGCCAAGGACATCTCCGGAAGCTGGGACGCCGCCCGGTTCTACGACGAACTCGATTTGGCGCCGCTGAACCGGGTGCGGGCGGAGAACTTCGACCGCTACGTGGCCTTCATCGAGCGAAACGGGCTAGGTCACATCTACCAACCGGGCAAGGCCAACCCCGAGTATGAGGCCGTGCTGGAGGCCGCTCCCCATCCGGACGGGTTCGGCCCCCTCACCGCTGCCGCACCGGAGCAGCTCGCTTCCCGGCTGTGCTGGTTGTGGCAGGGCACCGAATCTGATCGGACCCGGATCGAAGCAGCCCACCGACCCGACTTCTTCCCCAACACCGATCAGCCCAGCTCGCTGGACAGCCAGCTGAAGTCACTCGAAAAGCGGCTGGCGGTCCTGGAGGGAGGCTTGTGGGGCTCGATTCGCCGCCGGATCGACCGCGGTGCGCGCAGGCTGGCCGGCAAAGTTGGGATCGGGTCGGGTAAGTAGGCCGCCACGGTGACACCGTCCCGGATCGGGTCGAACCCTGGGCCGAAATCCTTGGCTCCAGGTAGAGACCCAGGCAAACCGGTTGGTGGCGCACGTATGGTGGAGGTTCTCCGGTCGATAGGCTTGGGCCGCAAGCAGACCGCACAGGAGGGGCGAATGGGAGTCTTCGACCGCGTCGAGAAGAAGCTCGAGAGCGTCGTCGGCGGTGTCTTCGCTCGCGCCTTCAAGGGCGATGTGCAGCCGGTCGAGATCACGGCCCGCCTCCAGCGTGAGCTGGATTCGGAGGCCAAACTGCTCAGCCGCGATCGCAAATTGGTGCCCAATGAGTTCACGATCGGCTTGTCTGCCCACGATTACGACCGGTTGGTGCCCTACTCCAAGACCCTGAACGCCGAAATGGCTCCCCAGTTGCTCAACTACGCGGCCGAGAAGGGCTACATCTTCAACGGGCCGGTCTCCCTCGAATACGTCCTGGAAGAATCCCTACCCATCGGACGCTTCACCGTCGCCTCCGCCGCGGTCGCCGGGGTCTCGGATGCGGCCGCGCCAGCCAATCCGTCCCGCCACCGGGCCACCGGTCTGGTGGTCGAAGTGAATGGCGTGCGTCATCCGCTCACCGCTCCGGGCCTGACGATTGGGCGCGGCACTGATGCCGATCTGCGCATCAACGATCCGGGAATCTCTCGACTGCATGCCCGGATCAACGTGATCGAGACCGACGCTGGCACCACCTTGAGCGTTGAAGACCTTGGCTCCACCAACGGCATCACCGTGGACGGCGTCCGCACCCGGCAGGCCGCGCTGGCCCAGGGCAGCAGAATCGAGATCGGCAGCACCCGGATGCTCATCACCTCCTCGGTGAGCGATGTCTGACCTGGTCGTCCTCGGCCTCAAACTGGGGTTCCTGGCTCTCCTTTGGCTCTTCATCGCCTTCGTGGCCAATGTGATCCGCACCGACCTTTTTGGCCGCAAAGTGCCCGCGGCCGAGCTGGCCCAAGCCAGCTTCGAGGCCGCATCGGCCCCCGGCAAGCCGCAGCGCATCAGCCGGAAGGTGGGCAAGCAGCTGCCTACCGTGCTGAAAGTGACTCACGGCCCCCAAGCTGGGAAGGTGCTGCCACTGGCCGGCGGGGTGCTGATCGGCCGGGCCGCCGACTGTCAGTTGATCCTGGACGACGACTACGTCTCCACCCATCACGCGCGGATCGCGCTGAGCTCCGATGGCTACCAGGTCGATGATCTGGGCTCAACCAACGGCACTTTCATCAACAACGAACGCCTCAGCGCGACCACCCCGTTCGGCCTCGGCGACACACTTCGCATCGGTCGCACCATGATGAGTGTGGAGAAATAGATGACGCTCGCGCTGCGCTATCTGGCGCATTCTGAAGTCGGACTGGTGCGCAAGAACAACCAGGACTCGGCCTACGCCTCACCCACCATGCTGATGGTGGCCGACGGTATGGGCGGGGCGGCCGCTGGCGACCTGGCCTCAGCCATCGCGATCACCCAACTCGCCCAGGCCGATGCCGCCGGGCACGTCGGTGACGCCATGCTGCCCGCCGCCGATAACGCGATTCGTCGCGCCTCAGAGTTGATCCGCGACCTGGTCGAAGCCGATCCCAGTTTGGACGGGATGGGCTCAACCGTCTGCGGGGTGATGTTCGACGGCAAACAACTGGCCCTGGCAAATGTCGGCGACTCGCGCACCTACCGCTACCGCGACGGCGTCCTCACCAGACTCTCCAAAGATCATTCATGGGTGCAAAGCCTGATCGATGAGGGCCGGATCACCGAAGCCGAAGCCTTGGAGCATCCGCACCGATCGCTGATTTTGAAGGTCGTCAACGGGCAGCCGCAGCACACCCCTGATCTTGATTTGGTCGAGGTCGCGGCCGGTGACCGGCTGCTGATCTGCTCCGACGGCCTGTGCGGAATGGTCACCGATGAGGTGATTTCGGCCCGCATTGACGGTCGACGCGAGGACGCGATGGCCGCGCTCATCCGGGTCGCCCACCTTGAAGGCGGTCAGGACAACATCACCATCATCATCGCCGATGTGGTGGAAGGTGAACCCGAAGGGGAGCCGCAAATACTCGGCTCGGCGGCCCTGATCGACGCCGCCGATCTGGCCGATGAAGCAACCCTGGTGGAGCATTTCGCGGCGCCTGCGGCCCGTCCCGGTGGTGAGGCGGTCTCCCCGGAGGTCGCGCGCTACGCGCCCACCAAGCGCCGCGGCCTGGCGTGGTTGAAGGTGGCGTTCATGGTGCTGCTGCCGCTGCTGCTGATCGGGGCTGGCGGCGGGCTTTGGTACTCCTACACCCAGGAGCAGTACTACGTCGGCGCGAACCATGAATACGTCGCCATCTTCCGCGGGGTTCCCGAACCGGTCTTCAATCTGCCGCTGTCCCAGCTGGTCGAAAGCGACACGACCAAGATCACCGATTTGCCGCCCTACTACCAGGAGCAGGTGCACAGCACCCTGCCAGCCAGCTCGCTGGACGCGGCCCGGGCCAGCGTCGTGATGCTGCAAACCAAGGCCGCCGAGTGCATCAAGCAGCGGCAGGAATGGCACAATCCGCCCTCGGCCACCCCGAGCACCTCCGCCAGCACCAAGCCGAGTGGCACCGCTTCGGCCAGCACCTCAGCCAGCGCCTCGCCTGCCTCCCCCACCCCGTCGCCGACCCCCTCCAGCACCCCCGGCTCCACGGAGTGCTGATGGACGGCGTGGTCAGCTACCGAAAGCGCCGCGGAGTCGAAGCCTTCATGTTGGGCTTTTCGATTCTGTTGGCCATGGCTGGCTATCTGCTGACTCATCTGAATCGGGACGCCTCCCTACCGCCGCTATGGCCGGTGGCCCTGATCGCACTGGGCGGGATCGGCGTGGGCCTGCATCTGGTGATCCGCTGGCGCATTCCGTACGCCGATCCGCTGATCCTGCCGCTGGTCATGCTGCTCAACGGGTTGGGCCTAGCGATGATCCACCGCCTCGACTTGGATGATTCCAGGGCCCCGCACAGCGCCGAACTGCAGTTGACCTGGCTGTTCGTGGCGGCGGCGGCCTGCATCGCGGTGATCATTTTCCTGCGCGACTACCGAGTGCTGCAGCGCTACCCGTATCTGCTGTTCCTGGCTGGCATGACGCTGTTGATGCTGCCGATGGTGCCGGGCCTGGGCCTGGAAAAGAACGGCGCCCAAATCTGGATCCACCTGGGCAACTACAGTTTCCAGCCAGCCGAACTGGCCAAACTGGTGCTGACCATCGCCTTCGCGTCCTACCTGGTCGAAAAGCGGGAAGTGTTGGCTTTGGCCGGTGGCCGGGTGCTCGGGCTGGATCTGCCTCGTCCCCGCGATCTGGGGCCGATCCTGGTGATGTGGCTGGTCAGCCTGGCGGTCTTGGTCTTCCAGAAAGACCTGGGCACCTCGCTGCTGTTCTTCGGCCTGTTCGTGGTGATGCTGTACGTGGCCACCGAGAAGCCGAGCTGGCCGATCCTGGGCACGGCAATGTTCGGCGCCGGGGCCTTCGGCGCCTACCTAATGTTCGGCCACGTCCAAACCCGGGTCTCGGCCTGGCTGGATCCGTTCTCCGACTACGACCGCAACTACCAGGTGATTCAGGCCCAGTTCGGCATCGCCTGGGGCGGCATCTTCGGCACCGGCTGGGGCCTGGGACGGCCCAACATCACCCCCTTGGCCAAGACTGACTTCATCGCAGCCGCGCTGGGGGAGGAAATCGGCATCACCGGCCTGATCGCCATTGTGATGATCTACGCGGTGATCGTGGCCCGCGGCCTGCGAGCTGCACTGGGGGCCAAAGACCCCTTCGGCAAGCTGCTCGCCGCTGGCCTGGCCTTCGTGTTCGCCATCCAGGTGTTTGCCATCATCGGTGGCGTCACCCGACTGCTGCCGCTGACCGGTCTGACCACGCCCTTCATGTCGCAGGGCGGTTCTTCGCTGGTCACCAACTGGATCATGATCGGCCTGCTGTTGGTGATCACCCACCAGGTGCGCCGTCCGGCCGCCGTAGTGGCGGCGATGCCGATGGCCTCACTCGAAGGTGACACCACTGAACTCATCGACGTCAGCCCGCTGATGGCCACCCCACGTCCCGCCGCTCCCCCCGAGCTGTTGAACCCCGAAGGCTCCCCCGATGACAAGACCGGGCAGCTACCGACCATCGACGCTGACCAACTGAACGGCCCGATCCCAGCTACCCGCCCGATTTCGACCAGCGACGAAACCGCCGAGATCGCCCGCCCCGACCAGGACGAGGCCACCACCTGGGACGCCACTGATTCGGAGGCGCGACCATGAACCGTCCGATCCGTGGGGTGGCCGTGGTGTCACTGCTGATGATGCTCGCTTTGATGCTGAACCTCAGCGTGGCTTACGTGGCCCAAACCGACTACTTCTACAACCGTCCGGAGAACCGACGGGTAACTGATGCCCGGTTCGGCCAGGATCGCGGCGCGATCATGGTGGGCAACACCCCGATCGCCAAATCCAGCGAAGTCTCAGATCGCTTCCTCTTCCAGCGTTCCTACCCCAGCGGCGAGCTGTACGCCCCGGTTACCGGCTACTACGCCTACCTGTACGGCGCCTCGGGCCTGGAAGGGTCCTACTCAGCCGAACTCGCTGGCCAGGACAACTCCCAGTTCCTGTCTCGGCTGATCAATCTGGCCTCCGGCGCTCGCCCCAAGGGCGGCACGGTGGAAACCACGATCAGTGCCAAGGCCCAGAAGGCCGCTTGGAAGGCCCTGGACGGACGCAAGGGCGCGGTGGTGGCCATCGACTACAAAACCGGTGCCATCAAAGCGCTGGTCACCTCACCGAGCTATGACCCCAACAAATTGGCTACCCACGACCTGGCGAACTCGACGAAGGCCTGGAATCAGCTCACCACCGACGCCGACAAGCCNNCTAAGCCGATGGCGAACCGGGCCACCAAGGAGATCTACCCGCCCGGCTCCACCTTCAAGCTGGTGACCACCGCAGCCGCGCTGGAGAACGGCGCCACGCCAGAGGATTCCATCGACGGCAGCTCCTACAAGCTGCCCGGCTCGACCAAGGTGATCAATGCCTGCGCTGGTGGCAAGATCACCCTGGCCCAGGCGCTGAAGGTCTCCTGCAACCCGGCCTTCGCCCGCCTGGGCGTCGCGGTGGGCGATGCGGCCTTGCGGGAGCAGGCCGAAAAGTTCGGCTTCGGTAGCAAATACGTCCCCGAGATCGGTTCGGCAGCCAGCCGCTTCCCCGACGAACTCGACCCGGCCCAAACCGCGATGAGCGCTATCGGCGAATACGAGGTGGCCGCTTCGCCGCTTCAGATGGCCATGGTGTCGGCGGCGATCGCCAACGACGGGGTGGCCATGGAGCCCTACCTGGTGCAGCGGGTGCTCGATTCCGACCTGCGCGTGGTCAGCCAGACGAGTCCGAAGAAGCGAACTCAGGCGGTCAGCGCCACCACCGCAGGCCAGCTGAAACAGATGATGGTGCAGGTTGTCGAGGGCGGCACCGGCTACCGGGCTCAGATTCCAGGGGTCACTGTCGGCGGTAAGACCGGCACGGCTAACTCCGACAACAAACGTCGTCCCTATGCCTGGTTCACTGCCTGGGCCGATGATCCATCGGTCGCAGTGTGTGTTTTCGTGGAGGACGCCGAAATGGCCTCCAGTGAGATCGCTGGCGGCCGGGTCTCAGCCCCCATCGCCAAGGCAGTGATCGAGGCGTTGCGATGACCGTCCAGCTAAACCGTAGGAAACCTCAAGGCGCGCAAAGCGCTTCACATCAGCAACAATGTAGGGGTTGCGCTGCTGAGACACTCTGCGCGAGCGCAGAGCGGAAAGGAATCGGGCAATGACCGAAGAGCCAAGGATCCTCGGCGGTCGCTATCAACTGGGGGGCACCCTCGGTCGTGGCGGCATGGCTGAGGTTCGCCAGGCGCGTGATCTCCGGTTGGGACGTGAGGTTGCGATCAAGCAGCTGCGGATCGATCTCGCCTCCGATCCGACCTTCCAGGAGCGCTTCCGGCGCGAGGCCCAGGCCTCGGCCGGCCTCAACCACCCCAATATCGTCGCGGTGTACGACACGGGCGAAGAGCCCGATCCGGCTACCGGAGTGCGGGTGCCCTTTATCGTCATGGAACTGGTCCAAGGCAGTACCCTGCGCGATCTGCTGCGCACCGGACGCCAGATCCAGCCCACCAAGGCGCTGACTTTCACCCAGGGTGTCTTGGACGCGTTGGGCTACAGCCACAAGGCCGGCATCATCCACCGCGACATCAAGCNNGGCGAAGATCGAGCGCGGGCCGCTCAAGCTCGATGAAGCGCTCGATATCGCCGTTCAGATCGCGCAGGGTCTGGCCAAAGCGCATGAGCAGAAGATCATCCACCGCGACATCAAGCCCGCGAATGTGATGCTCACCCCCGAAGGCGTGGTGAAGGTGATGGACTTCGGCATCGCCCGCGCCGTCTCCGACACCTCGGCCACCATGACCCAGACCGCGGCCGTGATCGGCACCGCGCAATATCTTTCGCCGGAACAGGCCCGCGGCGAGACCGTGGATGCTCGCAGCGACATCTATTCGGCTGGCTGCCTGCTCTACGAACTGCTCACCGGGCGGCCGCCCTTCCAGGGCGATTCGCCGGTCAGCGTTGCCTACCAGCATGTGCGCGAAGCCCCGGTGCCGCCGAGCCATCTCGACGCGGTGATCACCCCCGCCATGGACAACATCGTGCTCAAAGCCCTGGCCAAAGACCCGGCCGATCGCTATCAGAGCGCCCACGAAATGCGCTCCGACATCGGCCGCCTGCTGGCTGGCCAGGAGGTGCATGCCCGTCCCGTCCAGGCGACTGTTGCCGTGCCGGCCGTGCTCGGTGGCGCCGAGGCGACCAGGGTGATGGCCGCCGAGCGACCCGTCGTCGCCGAGCCCGAAGACGAAGAACACGACACCAAGCGTCACACCAGAGTGATTGCCTTCCTGGTGGCGTTGGCCGTGGTGGCCGTTGGGGTGGGCATTTTCCTGACCTGGCGGGCCGTCACCGGTGGGGTGGAGAATGTCGCGGTACCGGTGGTGATAGACCGGCTGGAGGCCGAGGCAAGCCAGATCCTCATCAAAGCCAAGCTCACCGTGGAGGTCGTGCCGGTTTCCGGCCCCGACGACATCACCAAGAACCGAGTGATCGACCAGGACCCCAAGGGCGGCCAGGATGTTCCGGCGGGCACCAAGGTGAGGATCACGGTCAACACCGGGCCGAGCAAGGCGACCATTCCGTTCCAGCTCGTTGGCCAGAAGGTTGACGCGGTCAAGGCGCAACTGGACAGCCTCGGTTTCACCAGGGTGGTCAAGCTAGCCGACCCCAACGAGCCGCTCGATGCCAAGGCCAATGAGGTCACCAGCATCACCCCGGCCGAAGGTGCCACGATCGCGATCGACACCCCGATCACCATTTACTTCGCCACCGGCAAGTCACCGGTACCGAACTTCAGTGGCATGACCCAAGATGAGGCCAAAGACGCGGCCGACAAGGCCGGGTTCCACAACTACAGGTTCGAGACTGAGGTTTCTACCGCGACTCCCGGCCAGGTGTTCAAACAGAACATTCCGCTGGGCACGGTAGTCGCCCGGACGACGAAGCTGATCCTCTACGTGGCCGAGACTGCGCCTACCGAATCGCCGTCGCCGAGCAATTCGCCGACCGCCTGACCTAAGTTGGCTGACCCTTCGACAGGCTC
>DIVW01000031.1 GCA_002428365.1 Propionibacteriaceae bacterium UBA6122 | reverse complement strand
GCCAGGCTGTGCGCCACCGCAGCACCGGCGTAGTCAGCCAGATACTCGAAGCGGACCCCACCTCCTGCCCTGGTCAGCGTGGCCGCTAGCACCCCGGCCTTATAGACCTCCGCCCGACGGACGTCACGAGGGTCGCTCATGCCCCACCCCGCAGTTCCACCCGAAGGCGAAGTCCGAGCACTTCGAGCAGCGGTTGCAGCTTGTCGAGCCTGATCGTCGGCTTGCCAGCTTCGACGAGCCGGACGAACCGCTCCGACACCCCGGCCAACTCGGCCACCTCAGCCTGAGTGAGGCGCAGGGCTTTGCGACGCTGCCTGGACAACTCAGCGAGCGACTCCATCACTCCTCCAAACCGGCACGATCATGCCCTTTCGATCCAATACTGCCCGGAGAGGCCAGCCAATGCAACCATTTCCGGCACTATCGTGCCGATTTGCGATGGATCGGCTCCCAAATAGCCCGCCACCCGGCCGAACCGGCACGATCATGCCGCCATCGACCACCGCCAGCGTCGATAAAAATATCCGTCGGTGCCGCCCCACGCCCGACACCAGTGATCACAATGAAGGCATGCGCACGCGTCACCTCCTGACTACGGCAGGCGTCACCCTCGCCCTGCTGGCCCTGCCCGCCACCCCGGCACTCGGCACGCCGGTCCAAGCCAGCCGCGGTGTTGCGCCAGCCCTGTTCGCAGCACCTGCCAAAAAGGCGACCAAGGCGGCGCTAAGCGTGGACGCGAACGCCGGCCGCCATCCCATCAGCCCCTACATCTATGGCATCAACTTCGCCGGCCGAACCTCCGGGCTCACCACGGCGTTCAACGTGCCGGTGGACCGCTGGGGCGGCAATGCCACCTCGCGCTACAACTACACCAACAACACCTACAACACCGGCGAAGACTGGTACTTCGAAAACATCGTGGCCGCCTCCGGCCAAACCCTCACCGCCACCATCGAGCGCAACCGGGCCGCCAAATCGGCGAGCCTGGTCACCGTCCCGATGATCGGCTGGGTGTCGAAGGACTCCCCGACCAGCCACCCCTTCACCTGCTCCTACCCGCGCTCGTCCTTCGCCAACCAAGACAGCTTCGATCCCTGGGACGCCAACTGCGGCAACGGCACCACCAACGGCTACTCCACCCAGTTGAACGCTGACCCGAACACCACTTCCACCGCTGCAGGCGCCACCTTCGCGCGAAACATGGTCTCCTCACTGGTGGGCCGCTACGGCACCGCCGCGGCCGGCGGAGTGAAGTTCTACTCGCTCGACAATGAACCAGTGCTGTGGAACAGCACCCACCGCGACGTCCACCCCAACCCGCTCACCAACGACGAGCTGTGGAGCAAGTCCCAAGCCACCGCGAGCGCGATCAAGGCCGCCGATGGCAGCTCGGCCGTCCTCGGGCCCAGCGACTGGGGCTGGTGCGCCTACTACTACTCCGCCGCCGACGACTGCGGACGCTCCACCGCCGACCGCGATGCCCACGGCGGCCTGCCCCTGGGCGCCTGGTATTTGCAGCAATTCGCCGCTGCTCAGAAGACCGGCGGGGTACGCCTGCTGGACTACTTCGACGAGCACTACTACCCCCAAGCGAGCGGGGTCGCGCTCAGCTCGGCCGGCAATGCCGCCACCCAGGCCCGGCGCCTGCGCAGCACCCGCTCGCTGTGGGATCCGACCTACGTCGATGAGTCCTGGATCAGTGACGCCAATGGACGCAAGCCGCTGGCCTGGATTCGCACCATGAAGGCCTGGACGAAGCAGTACTACCCGGGCACCAAGACCGCGATCACCGAATACAACTTCGGCGGCCTGGAGTCGATGAACGGGGCCCTCGCCCAAGCCGATGTGCTCGGCATTTACGGCCGCGAAGGGCTGGATCTGGCCACCTTGTGGGGCCCGTCCAAGGCCAGCGATCCGTGGGCCTACGCCTTCCGGATGTACCGCAACTACAACGGCAAAGGCGCCCAATTCGGCGACATCTCGGTCAAGGCTGGCAGCGCGGCCACCGGCAAGCTGGCGGTCTATGCCGCCCGGCGCAGCCGGGACGGGGCGCTGACCATCATGGTGATCAACAAGACCAAGTCGTCGATCACCTCAACTCTGAGTTTGAAGAACTTTGCCAGCAAGTCGAAAGCGGCGGTGTATCGCTACTCCTCGGCGAACCTGCGCAAGATTCTGAAGAAGTCTTCGCTCACCCGCAAGGGCAAATACCTCAAGACCAGCTACCCCGGCTACTCAATCACGTTGTTGGTGCTGCCGAAACGCTGACCGGGCCACCGGGCCGCTCTAGAGTGGTGAATGCCTAGATTGTGCGGCCCGAACATCGGAGACCCCAATGCGCCTTGCCCGAAGCCTGATCACCATTCTCGCCTGTGCGCTAGCCATCTCCGGCTGCACGCCACCGGCCCCCGGCACCCCGACGGTTGCGCCCAGCGCTTCTGCTCCTTCGGTTGTGGCACCGCCCGGATTCGACTTGGACGCAGCCGCGGCCGTCCCGCTGACAATCGGGGCCGACGGCGGCAAAGCTGCGGTCACTTCCGGGGAGTGGACGGCGGTGGTCTCAGTGCCCGGCGGCTCGGCTCCGGCCGGGGCCAACTGGACGCTGACCCCAATGCGCACCGCTCCGAACGGCCTGGTCGACGCGCTCGCCCCCGGTATTTACGTTGACGAGGCCGGTCAGGCTCCCACTGGTGATTGCGTGATCGCCTTCGCGGTGAAGGGCAAGCCGCACGCTGATGCCAGCATCGTGAAACTCGCCGACGACGGAACGGTGGCCGAGGTCGTCGCCACCGTGCGGCAGGAGACCAAGGGCGGCACGCTGTTGCTAGCTGAAGTCACTGGCTTCTCCCCCTACAGCGTGGCGAAGGCTTCGTCCGCGGCCCGCAAAGCGGCCAAACAGAAGCGGGCCAAGCAGGCCAAGAAGCTGTATGTGATCTCGGTGCACGACACGGTGAAGTTCACCAAGCTGGACTGGAAGCTCGAGTTCACCCTCGATCTGGATCTTGCTGGCGGCTCGGCCAATTCCTCCGGCAGTTACACCGGCAATGCCACCATGTCTGTCACCGGCAAATACACCAAAGACCTTGGCGTGCTCCAAGGCAAAGGCAAGATCAAGGGGTCAGCCAAAGGCACTGGAGCGGCCTTCCTGGTCGACCTCCCCTTGGCTCCGCTGCCACCGCTGGGCGATGACTTCCCCTACCAAATGGAGGAGCCATCGGGCACCGGCACCCTGTCTTTGGCCAGCTCTGGTTCCCTGAGCGTTAGCGCCGACACACCCCAGGGCCCCGCATCCATTCCGGTCATGAGTGTGAACGGCAAAGATCTGGTTCCCTATCGAATCAAGGTGGAGGGCACCAACGTCACCGTCGAAATTGCTAACGTCGGCGAGTTCTCCGGGCACTTGGTGAAGTTCTGAACCTGCCCTCAGCGCTGATCACCAGCGGCCCATTGCGCCCAGCATCTGCTCGGCCGTGGCGGCAAACTCGGCCTCCAGCGGCGCCAGACCCTTGCCGGTGCTGCCACCGGGATGCGCCACGCGCCTGATCACCTCGGCGGCATCGATGCCGTCGCCATCTTGCAGCGCCACCGTGCCGGCCACCGTCTGGCGGACCATTTGTCGACAATACTCCCGGTCGAGGCCGTGCCGGTCGGCCAGGGCATCAGCCCAGGTCTCCATGATCCGGGCGTAGAAAGCTGGCCCGCTGCTGGCCAGAGCCGAGTAGAACGGCAACTCCGCCGCGCTCACCTCATAAACCGCCCCGGCGGCCCGCAGCGGCGCGCGAACAGTCTCGCGCTCAGCCTCGGTCAACCCCGGACCCCAGGTGACCAGGGTGCCGCCTTCGCCGCTGGCCAGGTTCACATTGGGCAGCGTCTGCGCCCAGCGCGGGCCGAGTTGCTCGGCTGACAACTCCGAAGTGCAGGTCACGATCAGCGGACGCCGCCGCCGGGTCACTTCGGCGTTGGCCGCCAGCACCTCAGCGGCCTGCGGTGCGCCCATCCACAGAAAGACCGGATCGCAGCGCTCCAGCACCTCAGCGGCCGATTCGAGCAGTACCAGCCCCGGCGCCTGGTCGGCCACCTGCTGCGCGTGCGCCGCCGTCCGACTGAAGCCGTACACCTCACCGAAGCCAGCCAGCGCCAAACCGCGAGCCAGCGCGGCCCCCAGACGTCCCAATCCGATGATCCCCACAGCCATGGCTGTGAGTTTAGGTTGCCTGGCTCAGCAAACCGTCCCCGCCCACCCAGCAGCCGTGGTATGACTTGTATGACTTCTACCACTGGGGGCAGCGTGTTTGCGCTGAAGTGGCTAGTGACCGGCCTGGCGATCACGGTTGCGCTGGCTGGCAGCTGGGCCTGGATCTACACCGAGAACAACCTGGGCTATTTCACCAATGGCATGAAGGAAGTGTGGTCGGCGCACTACGCCGAGAAGGATGCCAACATCAATGGCTCAGGCATCCACTACGCCGAAGGCCCCGACAACGGCCCAGCCCTGCTGCTCATTCACGGCCAAACCCAGGACTGGCGGGACTACTACCCCGTGCTACCCGAGCTCGCCCAGCGCTTCCACGTCTTTGTGGTGGACGTCTACGGCCACGGCAAGTCCGACCACGATCCGGCCAAATACACCAACGTCGCGGTGGCCAAAGACCTCACTACCTTCATTGAGAAGGTGATTGCCGAGCCGGCCATCGTTTCCGGGCACTCCTCTGGCGGCCTGATCGCCACCTGGATGGCCGCTAATTCTGCCGACTGGGTGCTCGGGGTGGTGCTCGAAGACCCGCCGCTACTCACCACCACCTTCCCGCGGGCCAAGCAGACCTGGAACTGGGTGGATCTGGCCACCACCTGCCACAACTACCTCTACTCCGGCCAGCATGACTTCGTCAGCTACTCATTTCCGCGGGCCCGCCTTTGGCAGTTCTTCGGCGACAACGCCAAGCCGTTGATCGATCAGGGGCTGAACTACCATGCCCAGCACCCCGGCGAGCCGATCATCGTCGCCTGGCTACCGCCGTCAATCAATGAGTCCTTCCGTGGCGTGCCGACCTACGATCCCCGCTTCGGGGAGGCCTTCTATTCCGGCACCTGGGACGCCGGCTGGGATCACGTCGCGACCATGAAGAAGATCCGAATTCCGGTCACCTACCTACATTCGAAGGTCACCATCGGCGCGGACGGAATCCTGCAGGGCGCCACCTCCGATGCTGAGGCGGCCCAAATACACACCCTGATCGCCGACTCGAAAATGATTCAAACTGCCACCGGTCACAGCATTCACGGCGAAGATCCGGCAGTCTTTGCCCAGGAGGTCTCTGAGCTGGCCTCCCAGATCGCACCCCGCTAGCTCAACGATGGAGGAGCATGACCCATCTGCCAGGACCGCCACCAGGCAAACTCGCCGGCACCGCTAAGGTCGGCGAGAAGGGACAGATCGTGATCCCGAAGGATATGCGCGACCTGTTCGACATCAACCCCGGCGATTCGCTGCTGCTGCTGGCCGACATCGAACGCGGCATAGCAATCGTCCGTCCCGAAACCCTGGAAGGCTTTGCCGACGGGGTGCTTAGCAGTGGTGATGCGGCCGCGGCCCCCAGCTGACATCACCGGGTGGTTAGGATGAGAGCGTCGTTCACATCTCAGTGCCGCCGAACAGAAAGCGCAGGCATCGTGACCCACCTCAAGTCCGCCCGCCCAGCCTCACCGACGAAACTCCTAGTGATCGCTGGCTCAATGGCTTTGGCGCTGTCGAGCGGAGTGGGCGCGACCAACGCTGCGGCGGTACCGGCCGCGCCGAGCAAGGCCGTGGCCATCAGCCAGAGCTTCGTTGCGCCGCAGGCCAAGAAGGTGAAGAAGACCAGGATCACCAAGCAGCCAGGCAGCGCCACGATCGGTCGCTACGGCACTCGAACCTCGATCACCTTCAAGGTGAAGGCCACCGGCACCAAGTTGAGCTACCGCTGGCAGTCCCACCCGGTCTCCGGCGGGTCCTGGAAGACCATCAGCGGCGCAAAGAAGTCCGCTTACACCGCCAAGGTGAGCTCGTGGCCCAAGACGACACTCTTCCGCGCGGTGGTGAAGGGCAAGAAGGGCACCGCCACCTCCAAAGTGGTGACGCTGACTGTCAACTACCCCACCAACACCCCGGCCGCCGATGCTCAGCGCGCCTTCGGTCTCACCGGCCTGACTCAAGGGGTGGACCTGTCCGCCTGGCAATACCCCGCCGCCGGCAAGATCCGGATGGATGCCGTCGCCTCCTGGGTTGGCAGCTCTGGTTTCACCATCCTGCGCAATGGCAGCGGCTCGCGTCCGATCAAGACCAGCTACACCGACATCTGCACCGGTAAGGCCAACGCCACCGGCAGCACGCCCGTGACCAAGGACTGCGCCTACGCCACGCTGGCTGATGCTGCGACTGCCCGGAAGGTGCGCACCGGTCACTATTGGTTCAACGGCTGGATCTCCAGCATCGACACCACCTCCAGCCAGGCCTTCGCCGGTGGTTACACCCCGGAGAAGTCGGCCCAGCAGTTCGTCGCTCTGCTGCTCGCCGACGGCAACTACACCAAGGCCAGCACCGACCCGTTGGTGCTAGACATCGAAGCTGGCAGCGCCTGGACGAAGACCGTCTCGGGCAAGAAGAAGACGCTGAAGCTGCGGGCCTGGAGCCCCAGCGAGGCCACCCGCTTCCTGAACACGACCAAAGCGCTGCTCACCGCCGACGGCTACCAGGCCAACCTGTATGTGTATATGAGCGCCAACGCCACCGCGGTGAAGGCCAATGGCAGCTACCTGTGGCAGGACGTCGCCAAGATCACCCGGCTGTGGGTCGCCTCCTGGGGCACCAACAACGGCCGCATTCCCACTGCTCAGCCCAAGACTGGCCCCTGGACAACCTGGTCGATCTGGCAGTACACCTGTGAGGCCCGCATCAGCGGTTCGGGCGTGGGCGGGTTGGACGCCGACATCGCCAAGGCTGACGCCTGGACGCCGCGCTGAATAAACCCCCAGCGGTCAGGACGGATCAGCCAGGCGCTCCTCAACCCGGAGCACTTTGGCCGTCAACTCCCCAGTGAAGCCGGGGCGGATGTCGGCTTTGAGCACCAGGCTCACCCGTCCGGAGTAGGCGCCGACTGCTTCGGTGGCTCGCTTCACCACGGCCATCACTTCGTCCCACTCACCCTCGATGGTGGTGAACATCGAGTCGGTGTGATTTGGCAGGCCCGACTCGCGAACCACTCGAACGGCATCGGCAACAGCCTCCGATACGGACTCCGCGGAACCCAGGGGAGCTACAGAAAAGGCAACCAGCATTGCTCCAGCATGCCGTGTCTGCGGGAGGACGGGGTCAGGAGACCGTCACCGTGATCTGGATGTTGGCGTGTTTGTGGTCGGCGTTTGGCCCCTGGTCACAGTCGGCCGCTGGTTTGGAGCGATAGCAGTAGCGCAGTTCAAGCTCGGTCTTGCCCCGCTTCCGCGCGACGACCTCCAGATAGTAGGGCGCCGAAGATCCGGGGGGCGCATCCGCCGCATAGTCACCATCGACCACCGCATCAACCACGCCAGGGGCGGAATCGGTCAACACCGTCCAGGAGTCGCCGATCGAGGCGCTGTACTCGCCCAACTTCAACCGGGCCGCCTGCCCTGAGGAAAGCCAAACCTGTGCCGTGCGTGAGGACCATTCGATCGGCAACTCCACCGGTTCGCTCGCGAACACCGATGGAATGGGTATTGCCTGGCAACCCGCGCTCAAAGCCAAAGTGAGAACCATCGCAGCGATCCTGACCGGTCCCATGGCCCCTCCCCTATCACGTGCCTGCGTTTTCCTCAGCCTACGCAGGCGCGGAAGTCGGCAATTGCCGCAACTAGTCTCACCAGTCGCAACCCGACCCCGAGCCGTAACGCACCGGGGCTAGCTTGGACGGATAGCCATTCGAGGAGAGGGAACTGCATGTCACTGCTGGGTACCAAGATCAAGCCTTTCCAAGCCACCGCTTACTACAACAGCGAGTTCGTGGACGTAAGCGAGGCCACCGCCAGCGGCAAATGGTCGATCTTCTTCTTCTACCCCGCGGACTTCACCTTCGTCTGCCCGACCGAGCTTTCCGATCTGCAGGACTACTACGACGAACTCAAGTCGCTTGACGTCGAGGTTTTCGCGGTCAGCGCCGATACTCATTTTGTGCACAAGGCCTGGCACGATTCCTCGCCACAGGTGGGCCAGGTCGCTTTCTACCTGGTCGGTGACCCCACCGGCGAGTTGATCGAGAACTTCGACAACATGCGGCCCACCGGCATGGCTGACCGGGGCACGTTCCTGGTCGATCCCGACGGCGTCATTCAGTTTTTGGAGGTCACTTCCGAAGGCATGGGACGCAACGCCGCCGAGTTGGTCCGCAAGGTTCGCGCCGCACAGCACGTCCGCACCAACCCAGGCGAGGTCTGCCCGGCCAAATGGGTCGAGGGCGACGCCACCCTCGTCCCATCAATCAAGCTGGTCGGGGCGCTTTAGGCCCCCACCGGTTTGGATCGGCCACAATATCGGCGTGAAACGTGCACTGATCGCCGCGACCCTAACCGTCGCTGTCTGCGTATTTGGGTTCCTCGGATACGAGACCGTCCGGTTCGTCACGTGCAGTCCCGACCCGTCCTCGGCGGCGGCCGCCAAGCCGCTGGTCGAGGTGCAGGTCGATCCGAGCTGGATCAAGGCTGGCAACCCACGGTTCACCCAGGCCGAGATCTCCCGCTCGCCGGACGGCCGCACCTCCCATGGCATTTGGGCCTGCGAGGGGCCAACCACCTTCGTCTGGCAGTTCGCCGTCGACGAGGTGGTCTACGTGCTGGAGGGCGAGGTGAAGGTCGACTACCAGGGCACCTCCTTCGTCCTTCAACCCGGCGACACTGCGGCCTTCCACGGTGGCACCAGCGCCACCTGGACGATCGATCAGCGACTGAAGAAGGCCTACACCCTGCACAACCCTGGCCCGTTGGGTCGGTTGTGGCGTTCGATCTTTCCCGTCGCCTGACCCACGCGGGCACCCGGGGCAATAGCCGCTCTACCCAAGGCCAGTTGGGTCTGCGATCATCGAGGCGACCGCCTCCCCCGCGACAGTGATCGATTGATGACCAAACCTGCCTCAAACCCCGGCCACCCCCTCGCCCGCCGCACGCTGCTCAGCGCGCTGGCGTTGGCTCCAGCTGCCACTTTGGTGGCCTGCACTCCCCGGTTAGGCAACACTCCCGAGCCCTCCGAGAGTCCACTCGCACCACGCCGGTCCGCCTCGCCTGTTCGGCCCGTACCGTCGGCCACCGCAACCGCTCAGCCCGGACCGGTGCGCTACGGCCAGCTCAACTCGACCGCCACCGGGCTCACCCACGAATGGGTGATCTGCTATCCGCCCGGCACCGGCCCAGGTGACAAATTGCCGGTGGTGATCGCGCTTCACGGCATGGGCGACCCGATCGGAATCATCGAGTCCCTTAACTACCCCAGCCAGCTGGCCTCAGCGGTGGCCAACGGCGTGCGCCCGTTCGCCATCGCCGCAGTCTTCGGCGGGGTGCTGTTCTGGCAACGTAGCGGCCGCCAGGATGCCGGCGCGCTGGTGGCCTCGGAGTTCGTGCGGGTGCTGAAACGGCAAGGGCTGAACACGTCCAGGCTGGCCCTGACCGGCTGGTCGATGGGCGGCTGGGGGGCGCTGCGGCTGGCCTGCGATGAGCTGCACGGCAAGGTGCGCGCCGTGGCCGCCCTGAGTACCCCCTGCTACGCCAAGTTGAGCGATGCGCCCGAATCCGGCTGGATGACCGAGGCTGAGTTCGAGGCCAACAATTTCTTCGACCGCACCGAGCGACTCACCGACCTGCCAGTCTTCCTGGCCTGCGGCTCCTCCGATGCCTTCTATCAGGGCAACGTCGTCTTTGCCGACCGCCTCGCCAACACCGCTGGCACCTTGACCCCGGTGGTCAGTTTTGGCCCGGGCGAGCACGGTCATCCCTACTGGAAATCGATCGCGCCGGCCCAATTCCGCTTCCTCGGCCAGCACCTTTGAGGGGCGTCCCCTCTCGGGGACTGCACGCAATGGCGACAACAGGGTCACAATGGAGCTAGGTAGGGGGCATTGGCGAACTCGGGAGACCGCCAATGCCGCTCGATCCAGGCCCACAACCCGGGGTCTGTAGTTGAACACCGGTGGCTGCGCCCCCCGCATGCACCGCCACACATTGAGGACAAGCAGTTGAACAAAGGATTCGTCTCCCAGATCCGGCCCCAACGCCGATCGACGCGACGTCGCTGGCTGGCCGCATCGCTGTCCGCGCTCGCTGCTGCCGTGACCTTCACCGTGCTGGTGCCGGTTCCGGTGACAGTCAATGCGGCGCCGGTTGCACCCGCTGCGGTCACCCGCGTCTCCAGCCTCGTGGTAGTGCCCGGCCGCGATCGCATCACCGCCACATGGACGGCGATCCCCGGAGTCTCCAGCTACCGGGTATTGGTGTCGAACAGCCGCGGTCTGGTGAAGTCGGTGGCGACCACCTCTCGCACGGCAGTGGTCTCCGGGTTGAAGAAATCCACCACTTACTACGTCCAGGTCGCCGCCGTACCGAGTGCGGCCGCAGCGACCAGCGCCAGGGTGAAGACCAAGACCACCTCGGCCACGACCGGCCGCGGCCAGATCACCTCGGTCACCCCCGACGGAGTGAACACCGTCAAGGTGACCTGGAAGCGATTCAGCAAGGCAACCTCGATTTACCTGCGGATGTCGTGGGACAACGTCCCGCTGACGAAGGCGCAGAAGGGCAAATACGCCCAGTTCGGTCCCTATCCGGCGACCACGACCTCCGCGACAGTTCGGATCCCGTCGGCCTATGTGAATCTAATCGGATCAGCCACCGGCAACCCCGCCTACGTCCGCCTCATCTCCTACAACGGCCCCAAGAGCCGCACCTCCAAGGTGGCTTACGGCTGGCCGACCGCCCTATCGCCAGCTGGCACCCAACTGAAGGTGGCCACCTACAACGTGGCGAGCTCGGTGGCCCGACCCAGCACCGGCGCCAACAGCTGGAAAGCCAAGCGTGGCGCAGTACTGAATGCGATCAAGCTGGCCAGCCCAGATGTGCTGATGACTCAGGAACTGATTCCGAACCCAGCCTGGCCCGGCACTACCTACACCCAGCTCGAAGACCTGACCAGCCTGGTTTCGGGCGTCGGCTTGGAGCTGGCGTACCCGGCCGACCGGGTGATGTCGACCCGCATCGGTTCCCGCGGAAACCACATCTACGTCCGCTCCGACAAAGTTGAAGTGGTTGCGTCCGGGCTAGTGCCCAGCTCCTCCTTGGTCAGCGGCTATCCGTCCAGCGTGGAAAACCGGTACTACGCCTGGGCCAAACTGCGGGTTCGCGGCACCGGCGAATACTTCTACGCCGCCTCGATGCACCTCCTCACCCAGAGCTACGGCAAGAGCCTGCGGTTCGCCCTCACCCGGGGAATGCTGGCCTACATCGACAAGCTCAACCCCGAGGTTTACCCAGTGGTGCTCGGCGGCGATCTGAATGTCGGCTTCCTCGGCCGAGACAACGTTGAAGCCCCCGACCTGATCCGTGCCGCCGGCTACGTTGATGCCGCCTCGGCGAACAAACGCGGCAATGCGACTCGCAGCACGTCCAACAGTGGCTTCCCGAGTCGGCCGAAGTCGTATGCCTACGTGGGCACCCGCATCGACTATCTGTTCGTGAAGAACACCAACGGCGCCGGACCGCTCACCTATGTCAACCAGATGCCGCTAAATGGCAACGGCACGTTCAACCAGGCCTACTACGGCTCGGATCACAACCTGCAGTGGGCCATCATTTCGCTAGGGCAGACCCGCACCTAAACCGGACGGTGCTGGCGCCCCTGCCGTCAGGCGGGCGTGCCAGCGCCTAAGTAGAGCCCATCGATGATGTCGCTGGCCGACTGGGTGAATCGCGCCCGCTTCAGCTTCATGGTCGGGGTCACTGCGCCGCCGTCCTCGCTCAGATCTGCCACCAATAGCGTGAATCTGCGCACCTGTTCCGAGCGAGACACTTCGGCGTTCGCTGCCCGCACCAACCTGGCGACGACCCCAATGAGCCGGGAGTCGTCCACCCGGATTGGCTGCCCGGGTGCCGGATCGCGCAGGGTGGCCAGCGCTCTGGCCCCGTGTCGAGCCGCCCAGGCCCGCAACGACTCCACGTCGAGCAGGATCAGGCCGCCCGGGTAGGGACGTCCTTCGCCGACCAGCACCGCGTGGGCCACCAATGGATCGCTTTCCACCGCCTGCTCCCAGGCTGCTGGGCAGATGGTCTTCCCGCCGGCGGTGATGATCACGTCTTTGACTCGCCCGCTGAGCCGAAGGTGGCCGTCGGCGTCCAGCGTGCCCAGATCACCGGTACGGAAGAAACCGTCGACGAAGGCCTCGGCGTTGTCGGCCGGTTCCAGGTAGCCGGGGAAAACCCCGACCCCACGGGTCAGCACCTCACCATCCGCAGCGATGCGCACGGTGCTTCCGGGCAGCGGCACTCCCACCGTGCCCGACCGAATGGCGCCCGGCAGATTGCCGGTGATCGGGGCGGTGGTCTCAGTGAGTCCGTAACCTTCAACCACGGGCACGCCCGCGCCCCGGAAGAGCAACGACAGTTCCGGATCAAGGCTGGCTGCCCCTGAAAGCAGGTAGGTAATCCGTCCGCCCAGCTTGGCGCGCAAGCGGGCGTAAAACAGCTTGTCGTACACCATTCGGCGCAACCTCAACCCGGTAGTCACTGGCAGCGGACGGCCAGCGTCTGCGGCTTCGGCAGCCGTCCCCACTTCGATGGCAGTTCGGCGGGCCTGGGCCCACAGCCAACCCAGGCCGGCGTGGTCGGCCTTGGCGCCGATCGCGGCTTCGATCTTCTGCAATACCCGCGGCACCACCACCAAGAAGGTGGGCTGCAGTCGGGGCAAAGCGGCGATCAGCTTCCTCGGGTCGGTGATGTGCGCGATTCGCATGCCGCTGGCCAAGCAGATCAACTGCAGCCCTCTGGCCAGCACATGGGCCAAGGGCAGGAAGATCACCGTGTTGCCGTCTTCACGAACGACTTCTTCATAGCCAGCCGAAACCGCCAGCACTTGGCCAACAAAGTTGCGGTGGGTGATCTTGGCCCCCTTCGGCTGTCCCGAGGTGCCGGAGGTGAACACGATGGTCGCCAACGAGTCCAGGTCGGCGTTGGTTCGGCGCGCTTCGAGTTCGGTCGGGCTGACTGCGGCCCCGGCAGCGGCCAGCGCGGCCAAATCGGCACCCGGAGCCGCGTCCAGTGACCAAGTACTGCGGCCAGCCCGCCCCAGCCCGGCCAGACCGTCAGCCAACGCCTTGACTTGGGCCCGGCTGCCGCCAATACCAATCTGCACTGCGGCGGCCGTCAGAATGGCGTTGACCTGACCGGGTGCGGCGGTGTCGTAGATCGGGACGACCACGCCGCCGGCGAACCAGATCGCCAAATCGCAAACCGCCCACTCGTAGCGGGTGGCCGCCATCAGCGCCACCCGTCCGCCCGGCTCCAGGCCGACCGCGATCAGCCCCTTCGCAACCTGCTCGACTTCGGCGACGAACTGGGCCGTGGTGACCTGTCGCCAACTGCGACCGTCGTCGACGGCCACATCGAATGCCGGGTGCTCGGGCGCCGTTCGGGCCCGGGCCACCACCAGGTCGGTGGCGTTGCGATAGGCGCTCAGATCTATCGAAACTGGACTTGCGTATTCCTCCACCGCCATCACCTCCTCGCGTCGCTGCGGGTGCCAGTACCTCTACTCATCAATGACCTGCTGACCACCCGAACCGAAATACTGCTACCCCCATTCCCGTTACCAACTCAGTAATCAATGCATGACTAGGCAAGGAGGCCTGATGGACGACTCTTCGCGCCGCGCAGCGGTGATCATCCTGGTAGCGGTTCTGCTGGGCATCGGGTTGGCACTGGCTGGCGCCCAGGGCGGGGCCACCATCGCCGGAGTTGGCGTGTTCGCGTTGGCGGTTGCCGCCGCCTTCGCGATCCAGTGGGTGGTGTTCGTCCCGTCCTATCTGGCCCGCACCGAGCACTTCTTCGACCTAACCGGCGCCCTGACCTTCATCAGCCTCTCCCTCGGCGTCGCCCTGCTCACCCCCGGGGTGGATGCCCGTGGCTGGCTGCTGGCGGGAATGGTGGTGGTCTGGGCCCTCCGATTGGGCAGCTTCCTCTTCCGGCGAGTGAGCCGCTCCGGTGGCGACGACCGCTTCGAGGAGTTGAAAACCTCACCATTACGCTTCGCCCAAGTCTGGACACTGCAGGGTCTGTGGGTGAGCGTGACCGCCTCGGCCGCCTGGATTGCGATCACCACCGATACCCGAGTGCCCTTGGACGGGTTCGCCGTGGCCGGCGGCCTCCTCTGGTTGACCGGTCTCATCACCGAAGCCGTTGCCGACCAACAGAAATCTCGGTTCAAGGACGACCCTGCAAATGCGGGTCGCTTCATCAACGTCGGCCTCTGGTCAAAATCGCGGCATCCCAACTACTTCGGCGAGATCCTGGTGTGGCTAGGGGTTGCGGTAGTGGCACTGCCGACGCTCCGGGGTTGGGGCTGGATCGCGCTGGCCTCGCCGGTGTTCGTCACCCTGTTGCTCACCAAGGTGAGCGGGGTGCCGTTGTTGGAGGCCAAAGCTGAGCAGCGCTGGGGAGACCAGGCCGACTACCAGGCCTACAAGGCCGGGACCCCACTGCTGATCCCCCGTCCTTGACCGCGACGTTGACCATAATGGCCAACGTGAGAGACCGTTCGACCCAGGCCGCAGCCGCCCGCTTCGACACCATGATGCGGGGGCTGGAGGAGCGCTTCTTCCCCGATGCCCGTCAGTGGGTGTGCAGCCGGGCGGTCGGATCGACCTTGGAGATTGCGATCGGCACCGGCCTCAACCTGGCCCACTACCCCCGTGAGGTGGAGTTGACCGGCATCGATCTCAATGTGGCCGCGCTCGAGTTCGCCGCTGGGCGGGCCCGCGGTCTGGGCCGGGAACTGCGCACTGAGGTCGCTGACGCCTTGGCGCTGCCTTATCCAGATGGGCACTTCGACTCAGTGGTCTGCACCTTCGCACTGTGCGAGGTACCGCAGGTGGGCCCGGCGCTGACTGAGTTCGCCCGAGTGCTTCGACCCACCGGACGGTTGCTGCTGGCCGACCACATCGCGGCCACCAATCCGCTGGTCTGGCTTGGGCAGCGGCTGTTGGAGGCGGCGACGATTCCGATTTCGGGGGAGCATTTCACCCGTCGGCCGTTGGAGGACCTGGCGGCGGCCGGACTGATGGTGGTCGATTCACAGCGCCGCACCAATGGCGCCATCGAATACGTCCACGCTCGTCGGGCCCAGTAGTAACCCCGCGAAGCGTCACCACCGCGAGCTAGCCTCTAGCTGAGGAGGTTACCGATGCCCACATTCACTGACCGACCCAACAGTGCCCTGCTCGTGATCGACGCCCAACTTGGCGTGGTTGCCGAGGTCTACCGGCGCGATGAGGTGCTGGCCAACATTGCCGGGGCGCTAGCCAAGGCCCGCGCCGCTGGCGTCCCGGTGATCTGGGTGCAGGACGCCGCTGAGGGCCGGGAAACCGGCAGCCCAGCGTGGCAGATCGTGCCCGAGCTGGATCCGCGCCCAGACGAACCCCGGGTGGAGAAGCGCTACGGGGACGCGTTTGAGGCCACCGAGTTGGCCGCGCTATTGGCCGAACTGGCGGTGGGCCGACTCTACGTTGCCGGCGCCCAAACCGACGCCTGTATTCGCTCCACCCTGCACGGCGCGGTGACCAGGGGTTATGACACCTTGCTGATCGCTGACGCGCACACGACCGAAGACCTCACCGAGTGGGGCAACCCCAACCCGGCCCAGGTAATCGCTCACACCAACTTGTATTGGCAGTACCACTCGGCCCCCGACCGCGAGGTCGGGGTGGTCACCGTTGCCGAGCTGTCATTGCCGCCCGGCTGAGGTAGCTCAGCTCCACCAGATCGTCCGCGAGCGGGGGTTGCCCGAGGAGTCGAACGAATCGCCGGCTTCCTTCAGCACCACGATCAGCTCCTCATCGGTGAAGTCGTAGCCATCGACGGCCGCTGCTGCAACGAAGTCGTCCATGCTTTCGATCTGGTTGTACCGGGTGCGAAACACCTTGTCTTCGCCGCCAGCAATCAGGAATCGCTCAACCTCTGTCTTGGCCATTTTGGTCCCTTCGAATCGCTCATCTAGTGGGCACCGTTGCCGTCGGTAGGGATCATAGGGAAGTGACCTTGGGCTGAACTGGGCCATTTCACGACCGAAACCGAGCCGAAACAAACCGGAGGCTCGCCAGCCGCCCGAGCCGAGGGTTTTGTTGGCGGGTTGAACTAGGCTTGAGGAGAACAGGAGGCAGCGATGCAGCGACTGTCGGTAGTGCTAGCCACCGGCGCCATCACACTGGTGGCCCTCAGCGGTTGCGCCAGCCCAGGAGGCCAAATGAGTCCCACTCCATCCGACGGACGTCCGCCCTTCCTCACCAGTGCTCCGGCCAATCCGTCCGGGGCGGCAATGACGCCCAGCGATGCCCAACTGTCGGCGATCACCGCTGACCTCAAACAGCGCGGCGTCACCGGCACCTTCACGGTGCTAGAAGCGGTTTCGATCACTTGGAACGATGGCTCCCTTGGCTGCCCAGAGCCGGGCAAGTTCTACACCCAGGCCTTAGTGCCGGGCGCCCAGATCGTGGTCAGCGTCGGCGACCAACGCTACGACTACCGCTTTGGCGGTGGGTCTACCCCCAAGCTCTGCGAAAACGGCAAGTAGTCGCACCAGCTGGTCAACGGGTTGCGTTGGTTCGGCCCAATCGCCGCCACGACGGGCCGAACCAACTTCAAGGCTCTGGTCAGCGCCAGCTGAAAAGCAGTGCTTCCTTCGAGCCAGCCTGGTTGTCCAAGACCGCCACCATCAGACCCTTCGGCTTCTGGGCCATCACATTGGACAGATTCGCCGAAATCGCCACGTTGGCGGTGCCGTTGCGGGGCACGGTCGCCCCACTGCCGTCATCGAACGGCTTGTGCCACGGGTCGTAACTGGCCGAGCCAGCCATGGCATCACCAGCAGCAGCGTCTTCAGCGGTGTAGCTGCTCACTGTGTAGGAGAAGGCACCGCTGTCGTCCTTTAGCCCGAGGAAGCTCGCATAGGCGGGCAACAGGATCGTGCTGGAATCGGTCGGCGCCTGGGCCAGGAAGCCGGTGACGTAGACATCCTTGGTGGCGACTTCATACAGGAACACTTCGCTGACGCCGTCGAAATCGCCGGCCCTGATGGCACCCGAGTCAGTGGCGAAGAGCACCCAATCGGGGGCCCCATCACCGGTGGTGTCGATCTCGACGTCGAACTCATTGATGGCCGCGTTCGACCAGCGATCGTGGGTATTCACGGCAAACACCAGGAGCTTGTCGTCACCGTCGTCGAAGGACTGCACCCCGGCCGCACGCAGGTCGTATCCCGACCCGCCCGAGCGCTTGGCTACGTCCGCGCCGTCGGTGAGCCCGAGGGTGTACACGTCGGCGTAGGCCGCTAGCGCACCGCCATAGTTCGACAGTCGCAGCGAGGCCTTGGCCTGACTCGGCGGCGTCGGCGCAACGTCGGGAAGTGCGGCCAGCGAGCTGGACTGCTCCCGGACCAGTTCGGCGTTCACCTTGGCCTGCGCGCGGGGCACCAACAGATAGGGCACTCGCAGCACCCCACTGGCTGAGGTAAGGACCACGTTCCCGGCCACCTGACGGAAGCTGAACTGATCATTTCCGCTCTGGGAGGTGCCGATCGAGTTGGCGGGCACCATCAAGGTCATCGTTACCGTCGCCGAGCCGCGAGCTGGCACCCGAACCTTCTTCTGGCTGAAACGCACCGTGGCCGGGCTGGACTGGGCCGAAGCCACGTTCGCTAGGTCGTAGGTGATCGCGGTCCTGCTGGTGTTGGTGATGGTGAACTTCTTGCTGCCAGTAAAAGCGACACTGGGCTCGGCGAAGCCGAAGCTGAGCGAATCCTCACTGACCTTGCCCGACTTGGTGCGGTATTTGTCACCGGTCACGACGCTCGTGGTGGCGACCACCTGAGCCGGATCGACAAGGCCAGCGCCAGCAGACCGCAGCGAATAGCTATCGATCTTCTCCGGGTCGGCAGTGCCAACCACGGCGGCGGCCACCCGGCTCGCCGACCAGGACGGATGCGCCTGCACCCCAAGGGCAGCAACCCCAGCCACGTGCGGGGCGGCCATCGAGGTACCGGACATGATCGCAGCCCCCGTGCCGCTACCGACCGCGGCCGAAGAAATCGACACGCCGGGCGCAGCCACCAGCGGGCTCAGCCCGGAGTCACCGTTAACCGGGCCCGCTGAAGAGAAATCGGCCACCTGGCGGTAAGCCGGGTTGTCGATACTGGTCGCGCCCATCGTCATGGTCTCACCAGCCGCCGCCAACACCGTGGCGCGGTCAGTACTGGGCACGCCCAGCAAAGGGATGGTCACCTGAGCCGGAGTGCCATCGTCTGGGTTGCTGGTGATGGCGCCTTCGAAGGGCGGGTAGCTGGCCTCGGTGTTGATCATCAGGACGGCCTTGGCTCCAGCGTCCTGACCGAAGATCGCCTTCGCCACTCGGGCGCAGGTGCCCCGGGTGACCACAGCAATCTGGTTCTTGCTCGGATCAATGCCGGCCTTGGTGAACTCCGCGGCCGAGCAGCCCAACGGATCAGCGTCGTTACCCTGACCTAGGACGACCACCTCGAAGCTGCCCACCGGGAGCTTGGCGTCATTGGCGTTGATCGCGTTCAGTGTGGAACTCGCACCCCACTTCAGGGAAGCGCCCGGGAAGGTCGCGACGCTGTCGACTGCCGCCACCGAGATCACGCCCTGACCTGAGGCCGGCGAGCCAGTGATGTAGGGGTTGGCGCCCGCGTTCCCCGACGATGCCACCACGACCACTCCGGCCGCTACCGCGTTACTGGCGGCGACCGCGTCGGGATCGGTGGATCGCCCGAACGGACCACCCAGGGACATGTTGATCACGTCCATGCCATGGTCGACGGCCCAGTCGATTGCGTCCACCGCCACATCAGTGCTGCCATTGCAGCCGAACACCCGAAGCGCATAGAGGTCGGCCTCGGGAGCTACGCCCGGGCCAACTTTGAAGCTCTTGTCGCCGGTGGTCTCGTCGTACGGCCCGGCGTAGGTCTTGCCGTCCATCGTGACCCCGCTGCCCGCAGCAGTGCCGGCCACGTGGCTGCCGTGGCCCTGGCAGTCGAGCGGGTTGGCATCAGGTGCCGGGGTGTCCTTGCCCTCGGTGGCCGCATCGTAGGCGTCGCCGACAAAGTCGTAGCCGCCCTTGACTCGCGGTGCGCTGGCACCAAACAGTGCGCTGTCAGCTGGTGCGGTCGAGGTTGCGTGCGCCTCTTCATAGGCGGTGGTGGTGCCCGGGCCCCCAAAATCGGCGTGCGTGAAGTCAATGCCGGTGTCGATGATGGCGACCTTGACGTTCTTGCCGGTGAGGCCGTAGCTCTGCCACACCTCGGGGGTGCCGATGTAGGCGACCGAGGAGGTGTTGTCGAGAGCCTTCGCGGTGATGGCGTGTACGCCAGCTACCCCCGGCAGGGAGGCCAGCCCCGCTACCTTCGACTGCTGGATGCGCACCCGCATGCCGTTATAGGCCGACTGGAGGCGCTTGGTGACCTTGCCGCCCTTGGCGGAAATGTCGTCGTTGAGCGCATTCTGGGCCTTGCGCACTTTCGCCTTGGCCGCCTCGCGCGCCTTCTTCGACAGCCGGTGGCCAGCCTTGGCCTGGACGACCGCCACCGGATCGCCGGAGAGCTGAACCATCACGTTCACCTTGGCGTCGCGCTGCGCGAAGCGCGGCGTGGCCGAGGTCTTCAGCACTGCGTGTGGTTCGGTCTTGGTGAAGTCGTCTGATCGTTTCTTGCTGGGTTCGGCCAGGGCTGCGGTCGGCGCGGACAGCAGGACTGCGAGCGCTATCACAGGAAGAAGGAGGACCTTCGAATTCACGGTGCACGACCTTTCCGCGGATTGCCGCCGCAGGGTAAGCAGGGTGACCAGATGAGGCTATGTGTCACCCGTAAGGGGGTCAAGGGGGTCTCAGCCATTGATCGAGCCGATCTGGCCAACTTCGGCCCCATTTTGGGCGCGGGGGTCCAAGCTGGAGTCATGGATGCCGTCGAACTCAGCTTCCTTGGCGGGGCTGGCACAGTCACTGGATCGAAGTACCTGTTGGGTTCAGGAACCACCCGCGTTCTAATCGATGCTGGCGTCTTCCAGGGCGAAAAGCAGTTCCGACTCCTCAACTGGGAACCCTTCGCTGTGCCACCGCGCAGTATCGACACCGTCCTGATCACCCACGCCCACACCGACCACGTCGGCTACTTGCCGGCACTGGTTCGCGACGGCTTCGCCGGCGAAGTGCTGGCCACCGAGGCCACGGTCGAACTTGCCGAAATCGTGTTGCGCGATGCGGCCTTCCTGGCCGAACGCGATGCCGCCCACGCTGCCGAAGGCGGCTACTCCAAACACCACCCGCCGCTGCCGCTTTTCAACATCGGCGACGTGGAGCGCGCGTTGAAGCTGTTCCGGATTGTCGAGTTCGAGGTCGACTACGAGCTGGCCGAGGGCTGGACGGCGCGCTGGACCCGAGCCGGCCACATCCTGGGGGCAGCCTCGATCCGGGTGCAGACTCCGGCCGCCTCGGTGCTGTTCTCCGGCGACCTGGGACGCGCCACGCACCCCGTTCTGCGGGCAAGAGAGATTCCTGAAGGCGCCGATGTGGTGCTGGTTGAGTCCACCTACGGCGACCGGGAGCACTTCGAAACCTCAGCCCGGGCCCACGAGCCGCTGGCCGAACTGATCCGGCACACCGCCCGCAGAGGCGGCTCAGTGCTGATCCCGGCCTTCGCGGTCGACCGTACCGAGGTGGTGCTGCAGACCCTGACCGAGTTGCTCCACGCCGGACGGATCCCGGCACTGCCGGTGTTCGTGAACTCACCGATGGCGCTGGCTGCTCTGGGTGTCTATCGGGATCCGCGGTTTAGCGACGAACTGCGCCCGGACCTCGACGCTGGCTCCTTCGTTGACTTGCCGCAGCTGCGTGAGGTTCGCAGCACCGAAGACTCAATCAAGCTAAACAACCCCAAGGTGCCCTCGATCATCATCTCCTCCTCTGGCATGGCCACCGGCGGACGCGTCCTGCACCACTTGGAGCACCTACTCCCCGATGATCGCAATGCCGTGGTGCTCACCGGCTACCAGGCGATTGGCACGCGGGGACGGGCACTGGCCGACGGCGCCACGCACCTGAAGATGCACGGCCGCCAGGTGCCAGTGCGGGCCGAGATTCTGATCGATGAGGAGTTCAGTGTCCACGCCGACGCCTCAGAGTTGCTCGACTGGCTGGCCGCGCTTTCCCCGGCGCCCCGGCAGGTCTACACCGTCCACGGTGATCCCCGATCGGCGGTGGCGCTGGCGGCAGCGGCCACCGCTCGACTCAACCTCACCGCCGTTGCCGCCAGCCACGGCCAGACCGTCTCGCTGTAGGCGACCGCTGACGAGCGGCACGCTCAGTCGTCGGGGTCTTCGCCAGCGATCCTGGTCGTCAGCACCCGGTAGTCCTCGCGACTGAGCAGCAACGGATTCGGCCCACGCTCGGCAAACCAGTCTCGGACTGCTCTGGGCAACGGCACCGCAACGGCCAGGAACAGCTCGGTGATCATCACTGGCAGCACCCAGGAATCGTTCTCCATCTGCTGTGCCGGGCCGACCACCAGGGCCCGACCGTTCAGCCCGGCCTCGGTCAGGAAGAGCACTTCGTCTAGTTGGCCGAGGTCGTCGGGCTCGTAGTCGATCGTCAGCCCGACGGCCACTTCGCCGGAGTCAGCCAGCACCCGTCCCAGCGTTTCAGGGTCTTTGGGTCCTAGCCGCACCGCCCAACGTGAGTTCGGCGACTCCTGGGAACGGATCGAGCGGATCACGTCCTCGACATCGAGATCGTGTGATTGCCGCCACCGCACCAAGGCTCGGCGCAGATTGTGTCGGGTTCGGGTGTCGGCGCCAGTGCGGGTTAGATACCAGCTCAGCACGCTGCCGGCGTAGTCGATCACGGCGACCGGACGGGCGGCCCGAATTCGGTCCAGGGCATCCCGCAGGCCCATCCCCTGGTCCAACAGCACCGCCAATGCTGCAGAGGGGGCCCGGTTCACTCCCATATGGCAATGCACCAGCACCTTGGCGCTCGAGTCGGCTTCCAGGGCGTCGTGAACCCAGGTGACCAGTTGCTCGAACCACTTCGGATCGATCAGCTGCCCGGCGTCTTCCACCCGGTGATGCAGATAGGTGACCTGCGGGGCCCAACCGCGAACCAGCACCTCATCGCTCCACTCCGAACGGAGGTCAGCAACGTGAGTGATGCCGGCGTCCACCAGCTCGTCGAGCTGTTGCTTGGCCACTCGGAAATTGGGCGAGAGGTCGCCGCCCAGCGCGATCCTCTCGGTGAGGAACACGGCGTTAGCCACCGCCAACTCAGGCAGCACGGCTGCCGCCTCCTGGCCCGACCCATCGCCCATACGCCAATGATGCCCCCTCGGCGAGGGTCCCGCGTCCCATGCGCCACAATTCTGGACGCGAACTGCAGCTGCGAGAAAGCCGCCCCGGCGCTTTCCCCATTGATAACTCCGGCAAGTACAAGCGCACCACTAAATGCAGCCATCGGTTGACGTCCCCGAATAGGTGACCCGCCTTCTGCATTGAAGCCTTCGGATATTCCGAAGCGTCCGGGCCAAGCCGCGACAATTGGCCGCGGGGACGGCACCCACCCGCGCGGGCGGCAGACCCGCGATTGGCGGCCGTTACCCCTGACGCCGGGGCCATTCCCGGCTAGCCTGAGCACTGGACGCAAACCCACGCGTCCACCCACAGCAGAGGAGCAGTGATGGCAGGCAAATTTGAGCTGTACAAGGATGCCAAGGGTGAATACCGCTGGCGCCTGAAGGCCTCCAACGGGCAGACGATCGCCACCGGCGGCGAGGGCTACAGCAGCGCGAGCAACGCCAAGGCAGGCATCGCTTCAGTGCAGAAGAACGCCCCCGGAGCCGAGATCGTCGAGGTCTAGGGGCCATCAGACTTGGGGGCGACCGCCCCGCGCAAAGCCAGGTCACAGCTTCGGTACGTGGTATTACCACCCGAATTTTGAAGTAAATCCGCTTGCCAGAGCCTAAAATGGAGTCACCTTTTGGGGAGGCGCCGACTAGCGAGCACGGTTCGGACGTTACCGGGGGGGACGGTCAATCAAGCTCGTGACCAGAACCAGAAGGCAAAGGCAGGGATCGAATCTGACCCCAGCCGCGCCGCTGATCGGGGGCGCCGGTTTACCCGGCGACGATGGCGGCGGCGGCGGGCAAGGGAACGACTCTGCAGGTTGCCAGCAGGCCCGCCAAGTGCCTGCGTAGGTACCCACTGGGCGATCGGTCGACGAGGGGTCGACTGGTCGCCCAGAACCAATTCCAGGGCCTGATCGGCCCGGCTCGCTAGGCTGACGCGGTGGCCACTCCTGAGTTCATCCTCGAGCTTCGCAGCCTGATCGGTTCCCGCCAGCTATGGCTCTGTGGAGCCACCGCCGTCGTCCTGCGATCGGATCGCGGCTTTGTAGAGGTTCTCCTAGTCAAACGGGCCGACAACCACGAATGGTCACCGGTCTCGGGCATCGTGGACCCCGGAGAGCACCCCGCCAGCACTGCGGTGCGTGAGGTGGCCGAAGAGGCTGGCATCCAGGCGGTGGTTGAGCGGTTGTCCTGGGTGACGGTGACTGAAGTCATCACCTATGCCAACGGCGACGAGACCCGCTACCTCGATCACGTGTTCCGGTGCCGGTGGACCAGCGGCGAACCCCACCCAGCAGATGGCGAAGCCACCCAGGCCCGGTTCTTCCCAATCGACGCCCTGCCGCCGCTGCGTGCCGACTACCAACAGCGAGTTCTGGCCGCACTCTCAACCGACCCAACCACCCGGCTGGACTGAGCCAGTGGCGGTTCGTCGGTAGCGTTAACGGCTCCCTCCCGACGGCCAATTCCGCGACACCACCGGATCCACCCCCATAAGGGTGACAAAAGCCCCTCCTGAGCCTTGAAAGCGGTTTCCCTCAAATACCACGCCGCGGTTACCGGCCAGGAGCTAGCATCTAACTACTGATGCAAGGAGGGGTCATGCGGTCATACGCCGAATTACATGTGCACATCGAAGGGGCGCTTGAGCCAGAGTTGGCTTTTACGCTCGCGAAAAAGAACAAAGTGGAGCTACCGTTCGCCAACCCGGGCGAGCTTCGCAAGGCCTTCAAGTTCGAGACGCTGCAAGACTTCCTCGACCTGTACTACGCCAACATGGCTGTGCTGCAGACCGAGGAGGACTTCACCGAGCTGGCCAACGCCTATCTCGCCAAGGCCAAGGCGGCCGGCGTGACCCGGGCGGAGATCTCCTGCGATCTGCAGGCGCATCTGGCCCGCGGCGTCCCAGCCGAAGTGGTGATGTCCGGGCTAGGGGCAGCGCTGTCGCAGTCAGAAAAGGCCTACGGCATCAGCACCGGCCTGATTCTGAACTTCCCACAGCACCTGCCGGTAGCCGAAGCCGAAGATGCCTACGCGAAAGCGCTGGCCACCGGCACCGAACTGCTCGCAGTTGGAGTTTGTCTGACCCAGGCGGGGGTCTCGGCAGCTCCGTTCACCACGCTGTTCAGCAAGGCGCGCGGTGACGGCTTGCACACCGTGGCCCACGTTGGCGCCGACGCTGGTATCGACGTGGTCTGGGAATGCCTGCACTCGCTGCGAGTGGGTCGAATCGGATCGTGCGCGGTCGAAGACCGTGACTTGATGTACTACCTGGCCGACTACAGCATTCCGCTGACGGTCTGCCCACTGGCTAACGCCGCTTTGCACGGCGCCCAGCAGGCACAGCACCCGATGCCGAAACTGTTGGAGGAGGGCGTGGTGGTCACGATCAACTCCGACGCGCCGGCCTACTTCGGTGGCTACCTCGACGCGAATGTTGCCGCGGTGACCAAGGAGTTCGGGCTCAGCGAAGAGCAACTCGACCTGTTGGCGCGAAACAGCTTCGCTGGCGCCTTCCTGGCCGAAAGCAAGAAGGCCCAGCTCGCCGCGGAGTTGATCCCGGCCTGAGCCCCGTTACTCGGATCGCCCGCGGTTGACCGCCCGCGGGCGATCCGTCCTGCCCGGATTCCACGGAACGGGGCCGTCAACCGGGATTTGCCGGATTCGCCACGACACCGGCAGTGGTGGAGGACAATCGAATGCATGGCCCGTTTGACCGGCAGCTCCAACCTTGAGTGCAAGGTTTGCCACAGGGTGCACCGGAACGTGGCCACACTTCTCGGCCCCCGCGCCCCCGACGACTGGCTGCGGGTCAATCCCGGTGAACGCCTCGAGGCCGAACTCACTCCGGACGTCTGCATCCTGCCCTGCAACGGCAGCACCAGGCTTTTCCTGCGGGGACACCTCCAACTTCCAGTGGACGAGACTGATTTTGGCACCTTCGTTTGGTCAGTTTGGGTGGAGCTGGACGAGCTGTCGATGAGCGAAGTGGCTCGCGTTTGGAGCGATCCGAACCGCGCCGCCGTTGCGCCGCTGCTTGGCCGGTTGGCCACTGAGTTGCCGTACGAACAACCCACCAGGGGCTTGTCAGTTACCGTCCACACCCGCGATCTTGGACAGGTGCCAATACTGATGCTCTCCCCCGGATCCCACCACTCGATTGCCTGGGAGCAACGAGAAGGGATCGGAGTGCACCGCGTCGCTGAACTGGCCGGACTGGTCAGGCATCGAATCGATGAGTGAATTTTTCCAGATCTTCCAGCCTGGATTGCGCCATCAGGAGCAACAGCGCGACCTGGAGAAGATTCTGGTCGTCGATCAGGACGCCGGCGCATCTGGGCCCAAGCCGTTGGACCTTGATTCGGGCTCAGTGACAGTCAGGATGCCAGGAGGAACCATGAGTGAACCGACCGCACCCATTCCAGACGACAAGGATTGGACGTGGGTCCTTGAGGCCCGCTGTCCCGAATGCGGCTACCTGGGCTCGGAGATTCAGCCCAGCGAGCTACCCGAACTTGTGCTCCAGGCCACCGCGCCGTGGGCTGAGGTGCTGGCCAGACCAGACGTCCGGACCCGCCCGGCCCCCCAGGTGTGGTCACCTTTGGAATACGCCTGCCACGTCCGCGATGTTCTGCTGGTCTTCGCCGAGCGGGCGGTGCTGATCGGGGACCAGGAGGACCCGGTCTTCGAGAACTGGGATCAGGACGCCACCGCGATCGATGATCGCTACTGGGAGCAGGATCCGGCGATGGTAGCCGATGAAATCGCCACCGCCGCCAAGGTGAATGCTGCGGTCTGGGCCGGAATCGACGCCGATGAGTGGCGCCGTCCTGGCCGGCGCAGCAACGGCTCGGCATTCACCCTGGACACCCTCGGTCGCTATTTCCTCCACGACCTGCGCCATCACCTGGCCGACGTCGGGGTGCGCGACTGAACTCGGCCCTGCGTTCGGTCAGTTCCCTGCGTTTGGCCTGCCCTGAGCTTGGCCTGCCCTGAGCTTGTCGAAGGGTCAAAGGGTCGAAGGGCCGACGACGCCCTCGATCGCTGGGGTCTCCGACTGCGCCAAGTGCTCGCCGAGAGCATCGTCCAGCGCCTTCTCAGTCAGTCTGCGACCCAAGGCGATCAGCTCTTCGGCGCGATGGAAGTCCAACGACTTGGCCGAATCCCCGGGCACCGTCACCAACACGTCTGGCGGCAACGCGGCCAGCCGGAAGCGGGTGATCAGGGCGCCCATCGTGTCCAAAGACATGGTGGTCACATCGGTGATACTCAACCCAGTTGGCGCCGGCTCGTAGGCGGGGCGCTCCGCGTCCGCGTCCTCGCCTCTGCCGAATCTGGTCATGATCGAGGCCACGAAGTCGTTGTCCCACACCCCGGCCGCGCCCTTCGTGAAGCGGTCGAGCCACTCATTGGCCGGACGCTGCGCGGCAGACTCCTTGGCTGGGGTGAGCACCTCGCGGTGATCCTTCGGGCCGCTCAGACTGACCGCCATGGTGAAGTCGACATCGGCACCGATCACCGGCTCCATCGGCACTGGGTTGATCACGCCGCCATCAACCAACAGGCGGCCGTTGACCATGATCGGCGTGACAATGCCGGGAATGCCCACCGATGCCCGGATGGCCACCTCCAACGGCCCGGAGGTGAACCAGACCTCGCGGCTGGCACCGATATCGGTGGCCACCGCGGTGTAGGGAATGGGCAGGTTCTCGATGAGGACTCCGTCGAGAATCTCGGCCATCCGTCCGAGCACTCGTTCCAGCTTCATCAGGCCCGGACCTGGCAGCACCGGATCGATCAGCTTGCGGACGTCCCGGGGGCTCAGGCCGGTGACCCAATCGGTGTATTCGGCTAGCCCTCCCGAGGCGTGGAGCCCGGCCACCAAGGCCCCCATCGAGGCGCCCGCGATCGCAGTCACCTCGTAGCCACGCTCGTTCAGAATCTGCAGCGCCCCAATGTGCGCATAGCCACGTGCCCCACCTGAACCAAGTACCAGCGCAACTTTCTTCACGCCGCGATTATCCCAGTACGGCAAAGCGGCGCCAGGTATCGTGTCGCGCATGACCCAACCGCCGGTGGCCGCCCCTTGCTACCGCCACCCCGACAAGCCCACTTACATCGCCTGTCAGCGGTGCGGACGCCCGATCTGCGGCGACTGCATGATCAGTGCAGCGGTCGGCTTCCAGTGCCCGGACTGCGTCCGGAATGGTGCGAAGCAGACTCGCCAAGGACAAGGCCCCTACGGCGGTGAGCGGTCGGGAAATCCGGCCATCACCACCATCGTGTTGATCGGGATCAATGTGGCGGTGTGGGTGGCCATTCTGGTCACCGGTGGCGCCAACAGCTGGCTGGCCGAGCGGCTGGCGTTGACGCCGGGCGGGTACTGCGCGGTAGCTGGCGATCCGAGCCGCTACTTCCCGGATATCGGCCGCGCTAGCTGTGCGCTGACGAACCAGGGCACCTGGATTGCGGGTGGGGTGAGTGGCGGCGAATGGTGGCAGGTGATCACCAGCGCCTTCACCCACATCGAGGTCCTGCACATCGGCCTGAACATGCTGGCTCTTTGGTTCCTCGGGCCGATGCTGGAACGGGTCTTCGGCCGCGTCTGGTTCCTCACTGTCTATCTGCTCTCGGCTTTGGCTGGCTCGGCCGCAGTGCTCTGGCTCTCCGACTCAATAAACCCGACCCTGGGCGCCTCCGGTGCGGTGTTTGGACTGATCGGTGCCCTGTTGGTGCTCACCTACCGCACCGGCGGTGACATGAGATCGGTGCTGATCTGGTTGGGAATCAATGTTGTCTTCACCTTCACCAACTCCTCAATTTCCTGGCAGGGGCACCTGGGCGGACTGGTGGGTGGCCTGGCCGCTTCGGTGATCATCATCTTCGCCCCGCGCCAAAACCGAACCCAGCTGCAACTTCTCGGCTTGGCGGTGCTCACTGCGGTGATCATTGGCGCCATCACGCTGCGGGCGTTGCAACTGAACTGAGGGTGCCCGGCTACTCCACTTCGGCGCGCTGCTTGCGGGTGGCCACCAGGCTGGTGAAAATGACGGTCGCCAAAATGGCCACGATTACCGCGAGTGAGGCCAGGGTGGGCACCGTCGGCACCCAGGCCCAAATGCCATGCGCCCAGTGCAGCACCAGTTTCACCCCGATGAACGCCAGGATCACGGCCAGGCCATAACCAAGATGCACCAGCGCCCCCAGCGCCCCTTCGAGGACGAAGTAGAGCGCCCGCAGGCCCAACAGGGCGAAGGCGTTGGTGACGAAGACCAGGTAGGGGTCACCAGTGATGCCGTAGACCGCTGGCACCGAATCAACGGCGAAGACGACGTCAGTAGCCAAAATGGCCAAGGTGGCCAGGGCCAATGGGGTGATGGCGCGACGCCCGTCCACCCGAAGGCTCATCCGGGAGCCGTGGTAGCCATCGGTCACCGGGAAGAAGCGGCGGGCCAGTTTCACGATTCGCAGCTGACTCGGATCGACTTGGTGGTCGCCGGGGCTGCGGGCGTCCCGGTACACCTTCACCGCAGTGGCCAACAGGATTGCCCCGAACAGCAAGAAGGTCCAGGCGAAGTTCGCCAGCATCGCCGCCCCCAGGGCGATGAAGACTCCCCGCAGCACCAAAGCTCCGGCCACGCCGATCAACAGCACGCGCTGCTGCAACTCGCGGGGAACCGCGAAGGCGGCCAGCAGCAACATGAAAACGAACAGGTTGTCGACGCTGAGCGACTTCTCCACCAGGTAGCCGGCGTAGAACTCCAACCCGATTTGGGCCCCAAAGGCGAACCAGATCCAGACTCCGAAGGTCAGCGGGAGAGCGAGGTAGAAAGCCGACCAGCTGACGGCCTCCTTCATGCTCACATCGTGGGGCTTGCGGGTGATCAAGAAGTCGATTAGGAACATCGCCAACACCACCGCGAGGCTGACGCCCCACAGCAGCGGAGTGCCGATGCCGACTTCGAGCGGCGTGCTGATCATGTTGGGTCCTCTCACAGTTCCACTGTGAGGTCTCCTTCACCCTTGGCGGGTGCGCTCACGGGAACACTGGGTGTTCGTATTGACCGCGGGCGGCTTGGGAAGTACTCCCCTCGTGATGAAGGCTAGCGATCACCGTGGCGCGGGCCAAGCCAACGGCGGCAATTGCGCACCACCCAGCACGGCCTGAGTTAGCCAGCCTCGGCGAGCGCAGCTGCTCCGGCATCGGCGATCAGCCGGCGGTGGAAGCGGGCTTCACCAGTAACTTCCGGGTGGAAGGCCAATCCGGTGATTGCCCCCTGGCGCACCCCAACGATGGCCTCGCCACGGCGCGCGATCACGGCCACAGCTGGCCCGGTAGCTATTACCTGCGGCGCCCGGATGAAGGCCACCTTCACCGGGCCGTCACTGGTTTCCAGATCTACTTCGGCCGAATCCACCTGCGAGCCGAAGGCGTTGCGGCGCACGGTCGCGTCCAGCACCGCCAGCGACTGCTGACCAGGCGCCGGATCCAGCACCTTGTCAGCTAGCAGAATCAACCCGGCACAGGTGCCCAAAGTCGGCAGGCCAGCGCCGATGGCAGCGCGCAGCGGGTCGAACAACCCGAAGGTGCGCAGCAACCGGTCGATCACCGAGGACTCCCCACCCGGCAGGACGACCGCGTCCACGCGCAGCCCGTCCGCCCCTAGCAGACCGGACGGGCTGCGCAGCAGAGAGGTGCGCACCCCAAGTGAGCTGAGCAATTCGACATGCTCGCTCACACCGCCTTGGAGACCCAAGACACCGACCGTTACGGTCACGGGATCACCAGCCCCGCTCGGCCAACCGGTGCGGGGCCGGAACGTCGGCCACGTTGATGCCGACCATCGCCTCGCCCAGGCCCCGGGAGGTCTCGGTGATCACAGCCGGGTCGTCGAATGCTGCGGTGGCCTTCACGATCGCGGCCGCGCGCTTGGCCGGGTCACCGGATTTGAAGATGCCCGAGCCGACGAACACACCCTCAGCGCCGAGTTGCATCAGCAAGGCGGCGTCAGCCGGAGTCGCCACGCCACCTGCGGTGAACAGCACCACCGGCAGCTTGCCGGTCTCGGCCACTTCGCGCACCAGGTCGATCGGCGCCTGCAGTTCCTTGGCGGCGACGTACAGCTCTTCGGGGTTGGTCTCAAAAGCCGCCCGCAGCCCAGCTATCTCGGCCCGGATCGTCCGGATGTGCTTGACCGCCTCAGACACGTCGCCGGTGCCAGCTTCACCCTTGGAGCGAATCATGGCCGCACCTTCGGAGATGCGGCGCATCGCCTCGCCGAGGTTGGTCGCGCCGCAGACGAAGGGGACGGTGAAGGCGTGCTTGTCGATGTGATGGAGGTAGTCGGCCGGCGAAAGGACTTCGGACTCGTCGATGTAGTCGACCCTGAGTTGTTGCAGCACCTGAGCTTCGACGAAGTGGCCGATGCGGGCCTTGGCCATCACCGGAATGGAGACCGCTTCGATGATGCCGGCGATCAGATCGGGGTCACTCATCCGCGCCACGCCACCCTGGGAGCGAATGTCGGCCGGGACGCGCTCCAGCGCCATCACCGCAACCGCGCCAGCGTCCTCGGCGATGCGAGCCTGTTCGGGGGTGACCACGTCCATGATCACGCCGCCCTTGAGCATGTCGGCCAGGCCGCGTTTGACCGCGCGAGTTCCAGTGATTGTCGTCATGCTCCCATCCTGAGGCCACTTACTGGCCTCCGCCAGATCCAGAACTAGACCAATGTGGGTGATCCAGTATTCTGAGGGCATGCGGCGAACCCCCGAAATCACCCTCCCGTTGCGCGTACAACTGGGAGCCGGATCGCTGCCCGAACAACTGGCAAACCAACTCCGCGAGCTGATTTCGGCCCAGGTGTTGGCCCCAGGCGACCCGGTGCCCTCCAGTCGGGCCCTGGCCGATCACCTCGGGGTGTCGCGCGGCTCTGTGACGGCCGCCTACGACCAGTTGCTGGCCGAGGGCTACCTGAGCGCAAGCGCGGGGCGGTCGACAATCGTGAACCCGCTGTTGCGCCGCGTCCACCCACCTGCGCTGGCCTCAATTCGGCCGGTTGACCCCGAGCCGGCGTTGGGCCTGGATCTCCGCCCGGGCCGCCCCTGGACGGCAGAACTGGTCGGCCCGGCCTGGAAAGCCGCCTGGCGGCGCGCCGCCAATGCCCCGGCTGATACCGCCTCACCCACTCTTGGCCTGCCGGAACTGCGACTGGAATGGGCCGAGCACCTGCGCCGAATGCGCGCGGTGGTGCGTGATCCGGCTCAAATCGCAGTCACCGCCGGTGGTCGCGAGGGTTTGGCGCTGACCTTGCTCGCCCTGGGCGCCACGACCGGCCTGCGGTTCGGCGTTGAAGATCCCGGCTACCCGTCGTTGCGGCGGGTGCCCGAGCGCTTCGGGGCCAGCGTGATGCCGCTACCAGTGGACGAGCACGGGTTGGTCACCAGTGCCCTACCTACCGGTCCGGACGCCCCGGAGGTGCTGCTGGTGACCCCGAGCCACCAATACCCGCTGGGCGGCTCGCTGCCGATTGACCGGCGCCAGGAGTTGCTGGAGTGGGCCCACGCCAACCAGGTGGTCATCATCGAGGACGACTACGACTCTGAATTGCGCTACACCTCCTCTCCGTTGCCGGCACTCGCCGCGCTCGACGACCCCGCGAGTGGCCGGGTGGTGCTGCTGGGCACCCTGTCCAAAACCCTCACCCCGGCGCTGGCCACCGGCTTCCTGGCACTCCCGGAATGGCTGGTGCCAGCGGTCGCCGAGGTGCGCGCCGATCTGGGCCAACCGCTTGGCCTGGTGGCCCAACGGGCGATGGCTGAGTACCTGCGCAGCGGTGCCTTGCGCTTACACACCCAACGAATGCGGCAGCGCTACCGACGCCTGCGGACCCAGGTGGTGGCCGCGCTGCGGGACCGTCCCGGCTTGCGGGTCTACCCGATGGACGGCGGTCTGCATGCCGTAGTCGAAACCATCCGCGACGAAGATGCGGTCGTTGCCGAGTTGGCCGCTGAAGGCGTTCAGGTGAGCCCGCTGTCGCAGTATTGGTCGAGTTCGACCAAACACCGCGGCATCGTCTTCGGTTTCGGCGCCGCCCCGGAGGCGGAAATGGCTGCGGGACTAGCGCTCATCGCCCAAGTTGCAGGCAGGATGGAGTCGTGACTCGACTACTACCCCTACTGGTCACGGCCGCGTTGACGCTCAGCGCGTGCGCCGTCGCACCCTCAACCGTGCCGACGTCGCCGACGACGACCCGGCTGACCCAAGCTAGCCCGATGGCTGCGGCCAAGAAGATTTGGCACCCCAAGCCCGGCCTGACCTGGCAGATTCAGTACGCCGGCAAGCTGGCCGCAACCCAGGCCAAGGTCGTCAATCTGGACGGAGTGGAGACCTCCAAAGCGCAGGTCACCAAGCTGCACGCCCAGGGCAAGAAGGTCATCTGCTATTTCAATGCCGGTGGCTACGAGAACTGGCGGCCCGACCGCAAGAAGTTCCCCAAGTCGCTGCTCGGCAAGCCGCTGGACGGCTGGCCCGGCGAGCGGTGGCTCGACATCCGCAAGGCCAAAAAGCTAGTGCCGATCATGAAGAAGCGGATGGATCAGTGCAAGGCGAAGGGCTTCGACGCGGTCGATCCCGACAACATGGACGGCTATCAGACCGCGACCGGTTTTCCGCTCAAGTCGAAGCACGCCCTGGCCTACCTGAAGGCACTGAGCAAGGCGGCGCACCAGCGCGGCCTGGCAATCGGGTTGAAGAACGCCACCGATCTCATTGGCAAGGCCAAGGGCTTGGTTGAGTTCGCGGTGAACGAGGAATGCTTGGAGTATGACGAATGCAGCGCCTACCTACCGCTGCTGAAGGCAGGCAAGGCCGTCTTCCACGTCGAGTACACCGGCTCGATCGATGACATCTGCAAACAGGTGCCCGCCGGGTTCGCCACCGTCCGCAAGAACCTGGAGCTAGACGCCTGGGAGCAGCACTGCTGAGTGCTCAGCCCAGCGCCCGGCGCAGCGCCCGGATCGCCCGGTGTTGGAGCAGCTTCACCGAGCCCTCGCTGCGACCGAGGATCTCGGCGGTCTCGCTCAGGGAGAACCGATCGACGAAGCGGAGGCTCACCACCGCGCGCTGATCGGGGGTGAGCACGGCCAGTATCTCGGCCACGTCGCCAGCTTGGAGCAGCTGCGCATCGGCGGCATCGGTGTGGTGTTGGGCTGGCCGACCCACCAGAGTCGGATCGGCCACCGGGGTCACCGGACGCCGCCCTGCGCGGCGCCAGGAATCGACCAAGCGGCTTCTGGCAATGGTGAACGTCCATGATCGGAAGCCGGCTTCGTCGCCAGCGAACTCACCAAGGTGGGTCACGATCTGGACGAAGCAATCCCCTAGGAGGTCCTCGGGGTCGGCCGCCCCCTGGCTGCGCAGGAAGCGCAACAGCGGCGGGGCGTACTCCTGGTACAACTCAGCCCAGGCCCACTCCAGGCCATCAGCGGCCGCCTGGAGCACCTGCGGGAATCGCGAGCCGATGGCCATGCTGAGTGTCCGGTCTGAGAGTGCTGCTTCCAATGAAGGCTAACGCCGGGTTGGCGGGGGATGCCAACCCGGCGTGCAAGAGCCGGCCAGACCCTCAAGTGCCCACTGATGGGCGCCCCGGGTCGCTCAGCTCAGTCCGGTTAGTCCTTGTCCTTGTCGGACTTGTCTTTCTTGGTCGGATCGGCCGACGGTTTGCCGGTGGCCCGTGGGCTGTCGTCGCCCGACTTCGCCTTGTCACTGGCCTTTGACGCCTTGGGGGTGGGGTGCGCTTTGTCCTGACCGCGACCCTTATTGCTGGCCGACGGGTTCGGCCCGCCAGCCTGCGTGGGCCGAGCGGTCTGACCCTTCCCGTCGCCGGGATGGTCCGCGGACGGAACCCCCGTGGGCTGCGGGATCGAGGTCGGGGTGCCCGCCTCGTTCGGGTTCTTGGGATCAGCGCCGCCGGGACGCAACTGCGCCGGGAATCCTGGCAGGTTGGTGATGGCTTCGATCGGATTCACCCCAAATGCGGCCGCAACGCCGGCTCCGGCGCTCAGGCTGGCCACCAGGCCAACCGCCAGACCAACCAACAACCGCCGGGTGCGGCCGGCCGGCCGCTCCCGGTGCTGGGTCCGGGGGGTCCCCAACACCGGGAGGGATGCGCGAACTCGCGCGATGTGCGCAGCTTCCAGTTCAGCTACCCCAGGCAGCTCCTGCGTGGTTTGCACCCGGTCGAGGAAGGCAGCCACTTGGCTGAGCTTGGGGTCGTCAGCGCCGATATCGCCCGCCAGCAAACGGTCGAAATCGGTGTTGTCGTCGCCCATAGCCATCCCTTCCTGTCGGGGTAACCGCCGCACCCCCGCTGAAAGTTACGCCCTAGGCGAGGAAACTTCACCAACTTCAGCCATTGTGCTCGCCACCGGGGCCGGTCCGGTCAGCTCTGAGCGCAGGGACGCCACCGCGCGGTGCTGCAGTTGCTTGACCGCACCAGCTGAGCGATCCAAAATCTCGGCGGTCTCGGCCACTGAGAAGCCGTGCAACAGGCGCAGCACCACCACCGAACGCTGATCGGGACTCAGCGCGGCCAATATCTCGCTGACTCCAGCGTCATCGAGAGCGGCTGCGTCGGCGCCCGGCATCACCGGCTCGGTGGCGTGCACCAATTCGGTCTGGAGCGGCCGTCGACCAGCCTTGCGCCAGGAGTCGACCAAACGGCTGCGGGCGATCATGAAGGCCAGCGACCGCAAGCCGGCTTCATCACCTTCAAAGCCGGGCAGTTGGCGCACCATCGAGATGAACGTCTCCCCAAGGCAGTCTTCGGCGTCGCTGGCACCCAGAGCGTTGAGGAAGCGCAGTAACTCCGGCGCCAACTCGCGGTACAGCTCAGCCCAGGCCCAATCCTCGCCATCGCGGGCGGCCGCCAGCACCTCGGCGAAGCGATCGCCGATGGTCATCGCCGGACCGGCGCGATCAGCTTGAGGTCAGCCAGTGGGAGTCTGATCAGTCGTCCTCGTCTTCGTCTTCGTCTTCGTCCTCGTGGTCATCTTCATCATCGTGGTCGTCATCATCGGAGGCCTTGGGGCTCGACTTCGACTTGGACGGCTTAGGCGCCGGCTTCTTGTACACCCTCGGCTTGGGCGCCGAAGCCTGGTCGTCGTCAGTCTCGGCCTTGGTGGGGCTGGGCGAGGCGGACGACGGGTCCGGCGTGGGCGATGCCGACTCGACCACTGGCGGTGCGGCCAACTCCACCGCGGCTGGCTGCTGGGTGAACGAGCCGCCCATCGCGGCAGCCACGCCAACGCCGGCGGTGAGCGCGATCAGGGCTGCGGCCAGCGCGGCGATCGCCAGCCGTGGCGGCTTGCTCGGGGTCGAGGAGGAGGTGTTGGCACTCAGGGCGGTCGTCTCGCGTACCTGCCGAGCCTCCTGGATCACCGCAGCCAGGTGGTCGGCTTCCATCGCAGTGGTCGAAGCGGTCGGGTAGACCGCGTCCAGCCGCTGCAAGAAGGCAGCGACCTCGGCCCGCGCCGGATCGTTGTCTGCCATCTGTCCGGCCAGGAAGCGGGAGATGTCGTTGTCATTGATAGTCATTTGCCGTCCTCTCTCACCTAAGAGACCGCACTGCGGGAGGGGTTGGTTACGCAAACCTGTGAACTTTCTAGCAGGTCGCCCTGCTGGAGGCGAGATCAGTGGTTCGTCCGCGGCACAGAACTGGCTGCGCGAACCAGTTGATTTTTAGTTCGGCCCCGAACTACTATCGCCCTATGGCCGACCTTCAAGCTCAACCCGCCGCCGCTGGGGAGCCCGTTGTCAATGCCCGCAGCCGACGCCCCGGTGGCGCGTTTGAACGAATGGCCCGCATCCACGAGTTGGGAAACCTGCTGATCGAGCGCGAACTCGCTCACCGTGGGGTCCGCGGCGTCCTGCCCGCCCACGGCGGCGTCCTGGCTTTCCTTTTCCGGCAGTCGGCCCCGGTGCCGATCAAGGACATCGTGACCTTCACCGGGCGGGCGAAATCGACGGTCACCGGCGTGGTGCAGACCTTGGAGAAGTGCGGCTACCTGAGCCGCGTCCAGGACGGCGACGACCTGCGCAGTTGGCGTATCCAGCTGACCCCAGCGGGCCGAGAGCTCCTCCCGGCGTTCCAGGCGACCTCGCAACGTTTGGTTGAAACCGTGCTGCACGGGCTGACCGAATCCGAGCAAGCCGTACTGATCGACGTGCTCGCGCGCATCGAAGGCAACCTCACCCAAGAGACCGAAACGACCAACCCAGCCTGACTAAACCCGAAGGGAACCCCACCATGTCCGACCTGGAGAATCGCATCTACGAGTTCGCCCGACGCCCCCAACTGATCAACCTCGCCACCGCCGCCCCCGACGGTCACCCACAGCTGCGCTATGTGGTGGGCCGCGCAGACGAAAGCCTCGTCATCAGGTTCAGCACCCATCTGGATTCAGCCAAAGTGGAGCAACTGCGCGCCAACAGCAACGTTTGCCTGACTCTCGGGGCAACTCAAGTGAACTCCCCGCTCTGGCTCCGCGTCGACGGCACAGCGACCATCAGCACCGAGACGACTGAACGTGAGGGTTTCTGGTTCGGCGCCCTGACCAAACAATTCACCGGCGTGGCCGATCCGCGCTATTGCGTCGTCCTGGTCAAACCTGCTCGCATCGAGTTCGGCGAAGAGGTCTGGCAGGCTCAGTGCTGAAGCCCGGTGCGGGCGGCGATGAACGCTGCCACACACGCCTGCACATCCGCCTCGCTATGCGCAGCCGATAGCTGCACCCGAATGCGGGCCTTGCCCGCGGGCACCACCGGGTAGCTGAAGGCGATCACATAGACCCCTTGGGCCAACATCCGCTCGGCGATTTGGGCTGCTTGCCTGGCGCCGTCCGGTCCGGGGAACATCACCGGGATGATCGGGTGCTCCCCGGGGAGCAACTCGAAGCCGGCCTTGCTCATCAACTCCCGAAACAGCGCGGCGTTGGCCCGTAACTGGGCCCGCGCCGCGCTGGCTTCGGCAGCCAGGGCCAGGGCGGTCAGCGAGCCAACCACGGTGGCCGGGGCCACCGCGTTGGAGAAAAGGTAGGGACGGGCGCGCTGCCGCAGCAGGGCGATCACCTCCGCGGGACCACTCACGTAACCACCCGAGGCGCCACCTAGCGCCTTGCCAAGGGTGCCGGTGATCAGATCGACCCGGTCGCTGACCCCGAACAGTTCCGGGGTGCCACGGCCCCCCTCGCCGATGAAGCCAACCGCATGGGAATCGTCCACCAACACCAGCGCCTCGTAGCGCTCGGCCAAATCGCAGATGCCCGGCAGTGGGGCGAAGTAGCCGTCCATGCTGAACACTCCATCGGTGACGATCACCTTTCGGCGGGCTCCGGCGGCCGCCTTCAGTTGGGTCTCCAGATCGCTCAGGTCTCGATTGCGGTAGCGAAAGCGAGCGGCCTTACTCAACCGAATGCCATCGATCAACGAGGCGTGGTTCAGTTCATCGGAGATGATCGCGTCGTCCTGGCCGAAGAGCACCTCAAACACCCCGCCGTTGGCGTCGAAACAGCTGGAAAACAGGATCGTGTCCTGGGTGCCGAGGAAGTCGCTGAGCGCGGCCTCCAGCTTCGTGTGGACGGTCTGGGTGCCACAGATGAAACGCACCGACGCCATGCCGAAGCCCCAGTCAGCCAAGCCCTTTTGAGCTGCGGCCACCACCTCCGGGTGATCGGCCAGCCCGAGGTAGTTGTTGGCGCAAAAGTTCAACACTGGACCGGCAGCGGTGGCCACCTGGGCTGCCTGGGGGGTGGTCAACTCCCGCTCACTCTTGAACAATCCGGCGGCGCGGATCTCGTCCAGAGTCGTGGCCAATTGATTGCGCAGGTCATCGCCATACATGGTCGCCACCCTACGCCGCGGCCCGGGTGGACCCTTCGACCCTTCGACAAGCTCAGGGAGCTGAACCCAAGATGGCTGAGCCCGTCGAAGCCCCCAAGATGGCTGAGCCCGTCGAAGCCCCCAAGATGGCTGAGCCCGTCGAAGCCCCCAAGACGAACCTTCGAAGCCTCAGCTGACTGACCAGTCGAGGATCACTTTGCCGCACTCGCCGGCTCGCGCCACCTCGAAGGCCTGGCGCCAGTCCTGGGCAGCGAACCGATGGGTGATCACCGAGCGCACCGCATCGGCGAACGCCGTCGAGGTGGCCAGCATCGAGCTCATCAAATACCAGGTCTCGAACATCTCCCGGCCGTAGATCCCCTTGATGGTGATCATGTGGGTGATCACCCGGCCCCAATCGATCGGGTAGGGATCCTTCGGCAAACCCAGCATGGCCACCTTGGCACCGTGGTTAAGGTTCGCCAGCATCTCGGTCACCGCCGACGGTGCTCCCGACATCTCCAGCCCGATGTCGAAGCCCTCCCGTAGGCCCAGATCACGCTGGGCATCGGCGATTCGGGTGGCGGCGACGTTCACGCACAGATCAGCGCCGACCGCCCTGGCCAGCCCCAACCGATAGTCACTGATGTCAGTGACGACCACGTGCTTGGCCCCGGCATGACGGACGATTGCCGCCGCTAGCACCCCAATCGGACCAGCACCGGTGATCAGCACATCCTCGCCAACCACCGGCCATTGGAGGGCGGTGTGGGTGGCATTGCCAAGCGGATCAAAGATGGCGCCCAGCTCTGGATCGATCGCTTCGGGCTGCACCCAGACATTGGCCGCAGGCAGCACCACGTAATCGGCGAAGGCACCATTGGTGTTCACCCCGAGACCGATGGTGTTGATACAGACGTGGCGCCGGCCAGCGCGGCAGTTGCGGCAGCGGCCACAAACGATGTGGCCCTCACCGGAGGCGCGATCTCCTGGTCGAATGCCAGTCACCTCAGCACCCACCTCGACCACTTCGCCGTAGAACTCGTGGCCGATCGTGAGCGGCGCCACCACCGTGCTCGCCGCCCAGTCGTCCCAGGCTTCCAGATGCAGGTCGGTGCCACAAAGACCGGCCCGCAGCACTTGAATCTTCACCTGGTCCGGGCCGCAGCCCGGCTCGGGCACCTCGATCATCTTCAGCCCTGGGCCGGCCTCGGTCTTGACCAACGCTCGCATTAGACCTCCTCGTCCAACGCCAAACCTATCGACGTCGGGCGGCCAGCGCCGGGCAAAGCAAGAGCGCCACCGTCCGTGATGGGCGATGGCGCTCTAATAGCCGGACGAGCCAGCTACTGACGACAGATTCAGCTCCAGCGGATCTGACCAGCGTTCGGATCAGCGGAGTTGTCGATCGCGACGGTCTTCATGATCTTGTCGGCCAGGGTCTGCTTCTTGGCATCCCACAGCGGGAACAGCCAACCGACGTAGCAGATGATCGAGTCGATGATGTGCGCGAACTGGCGGGCGACAGCCGGGCCAACGCCAATGACGTCACCGGTGGTCTCGCTGACGACCTTGATCTTGGCAATGGCCTTGCCCGGGGTGACGCCGTAGTTGCCCACGAGGTAGCCCAGGTAAACCCACCAGCCGATAGCCAGGATGAACTGAACCCCGCTACCGAGCGTGCTGTTCACGTTGGACAGGACGCTGCCGAGGATGCCGAAGACGATGCTCGGAGCGACGTAATCGATGAGGCCACCGAGTGCCCGGGTCGGCCATTCGGCCAGCGCGCCACCAACAGCACCCGTCGGGGCCGGGGTGAAACCACCTGGGTAGCTCGGCGCCGGCGGCGGCGGGTAAGAGCCAGCCGGAGTGGCGTACGGGTCAGCCGCGGGCGGTTCGTTGTAGCCACCGGCCGGAGCCTGGTAGCTGCCGGGGTCGGAGGGCGGAGTGTAGCCCGGTACGGCGTCGCTCGGATCCGGCGAAGTCGGGTACTGATCAGACATGCTTCTCTCCCTGTAGATGCAGTAGTGCTGACGATCCTAGGGCCTGATGGCCCCAATGTGGAATGTAGTCATAATTGAGTCGTGTCAGCACCGGCCACACCGGCCATTACCCAAGCTCGCCGACGACTGAAGTCGTTGGGGACTTTGGGCTTGGTCGGACTCGGGCTGAGCGCCACCTATCAGTTCACTGGCATCGGCCTGCCCTGCCCGTGGCGGGCACTGACCGGAACCCTTTGCCCCTTCTGCGGCTCTACCACGATGGGCGTCCACCTGCTGCATCTTGATCTCGCCGGCGCCTGGGCGGCCAACCCGTTCACCTTTAGCGTGGGTGCGGGGGTCGGCGTAGCTGCGTTGTTTTGGCTGGTAGAAGCCGCCGGTGGACCCGGGGTTCGCCTACCCCGCTGGCTGGCTGATCAGCGGGTCTGGATGTCGGCACTGGGCGTCATTGCTTTGACCTTCACCGTTTACCGAAACCTGTAGTCACCTGGCAAAAGCAAACGCCCGAACCCGAAGGTTCGGGCGCTCACCCGCGAACCGGCTCTATGGGGAGCCGAGCTCAGTTCGCTGCTCGCCGTCGCCTGACTAGCAGCAGGCCGCCACCTGCCACCACCAAAAGCGCGCCGAGAGCCAATTCAGTCAAAACACCGTCACTACCGGTATCGGCCAGTGAGTCCGAGGCGTCCTTGACCTCAATCACCGTCCGGGAGTCATTGTCAGTTGCTGTGCCATCGGTATTGGTCTCCGGGCTAGGGGTGGTGCCCAGCGGTACCGACTCAGCCACATCGTCGGCCGACGGACGGATGTAGGAGACTACCGCCAGCTCACCACTGGCACCGTCGGCCACCCGAGTAGTGAGCGTGAGAGTGGCCGAACTCGCCTTGGCCACCAACGGTGCCTTGGCGGTGCAGGTTGTGGCTGAGCAGTCGAAGCCACTTCCCTTCAGCGAAATCAGCGTCAGTTTCTTCGGCAGCACGACGGAGACCTGCCAGCCGGCCAGGGCCGCAGAGTTGCCGGTATTAGTGGCCACCAGTTTGAAGTGGACGGTCTCACCTGGGCCGATCGCACCGGTGGTCGACAGGCTCTCAGCAAGCTCCAGGTTGTAGGAGACCAGGCCGGCGTTCAGGCCACGGAGGTCTGCGGCGGTGGCGGTGGCGGCATTGGTGCCGCTGGCCGGTGCGGTGAAGTCAGCCAGCCCGTCGGCGTCAACCACTGATTCCGCTGCTGCTTTGGCGAAAGCGGCACCGTCGGGACGGGTGACCGCTAACCGATAGCTGCCGCCAGCGTCCAGATCGGTGAAGACGTAGCAGCCGGCGGCGTCGGTGACCCGCTCCTCCAGCCGGGCGCCGCCGACGTCGTGCAACGCCACGGCGATCCCGCTTTGGGCCAACTCAGTGGCGCCCATGGCGGCGTCCCGGTCGGCGTCCCACCAGACGCAGCCGCTGACACTCACCTTGCTCGCATCATTCGGCCCCGGGCCGGGGTCCGTGGAAATCACCAGTTCGGTAGCCGAGGTGCCGCCGGCAGCCTCAGCGCTGGCACCGATCTTCAACCTGGCATCGGCTGGGATCGAGGCCCCACGCGCCGAGATCGGAAAGACCACATATTCACCGCTACCGAACCCGACCGAGTCGGTGCCGATGGTGAACACCAGCGTGTTGGCCGAGGTGGCAACTTGGACTGTGGCGTTGGTGGTCGGCCCCTCGCGCACCGCGGTGATGACCGAATGGGACTCGTAGCTGAGGTTCGGGTCGAGACTCACCGTCACCTTGACCACCCCGCAGGAGGTCGCCGCAGCACAGGTCACCTTGGCGCGAAAGTCGACGCGAGCTCCAACCTGATAGGGATCTTGACCCGCATCTGCGGTGAGATTGATAACCACTGGGGCGGAATCGGGATAGGCCTCGCCTACCTGGGCCGTGGCCCAAAACAAGGTGGCTAGGCAAATTGCCGCGACAACGCGCAATAAAGGCCCCCGCCCCGCCGACTTTCCAGCCCTCCACGTAAGGACGCCGGACAGCACCAGTCCCCCCCGTCTACCTGATTGACGCAAGTGCGCCAAGCCCCGCCAGGTATCGCGGCCAATCTGCCAGATTTGCTCGCCTTGAACCTATCTGGCCACTAACCTGTATCAAGAAGAAGGGGCTCGGCGTTGATCCCGATCAATGCCCGAGCCCTCGTACTGGGACTGGGTTGGAGGGACCGTGAACGTCGAAGACGCAGTAGTGGGCCACGCTCTCCGAAGTCTCCGACTTCTACTCGAGGCCTACGCGGCCGCTGAGTTGCCCCAGTGGGACCTTTTCGCAGCCAACGTGAAGATGGTCCGGGTCGAGCCCGGGAACGTCCTGTTCTCCGCCGGCGAGATTCACCCATACATCTACTTCGTTCAGCACGGCCTGCTGAAAGCGCAAATGTCCGTCGAGGGCGGACGACGTAACGCGACCGTCTTCTTCCCTGAAGAGGGCGACGTATTGGCCTCGATGACCGCCCTGGGTATGGAGGGAGTACGCAGGGCGGCTATTCGAGGTCTTCATCCGCGTTCGAACACCATCCAGGCCGCCGTTGAGGCTGAGACGATCCACACCGTCACCGCGCTGGAGACGAGTCTGCTGGCCCGGGTGAGCTTCCGGGTGGTGGATCATCTGGCCACCCAGCATCTGGCCTGGTCACGACTCATCGCCGCGCTCTCGGTAATGCATGCCACCACTCTGCAGGCCGATGTCGCTTGGCTTCGCAGCACGCCGGAGCAGCGCTACCGGGATCTACTCACCGAGCACCCCGGTCTGGTGAACCGGGTCACCCAACGAGACCTGGCTAACTTCCTGAACATCACTGACGTTGCGCTTAGCCGGATCGCGAAGCGGGTCCGAAACGAGAGCACCAAGGCCCCGGATGGTGTGCCGCAGGCGATCGAGGAGTCAGCCTCCGAAGTGGGCTGACACCCACCGCCGAGCTGTTCCACAGGCGCGGCACAACTTGGGAGCCGAGACTCCCAACATGACCCAGCCAGCGCTCGCAGCTCAAACCACCACCGTGAGTTACTTGCACAGCCATGAGTCCTCAGCAACTGGCGAGCCCGCTGGCTGGTTCACCGCGGCTCCACCTCGCGAGGGGACGGCCGCTTGCCACCTCCAACGCAGCACCGCAATGAGACCCCCAACGGCGCACACTCGCACCGGCGCGCGCTGACATGGTGGCCAGCGACCGCTGGGAAACCGCCAGCGGCTGGTATGAGGTGCTCACCCTGAATCCCGGGGATCTCGCTTTGGTCTCCGAACTGGCCCGACAGGGAGTGGACGCCCTTGAGCGGGCCTGCTCGCCGGACCGGCCGGAGGCCGAGGTCCAGCAACTGACCGATGGCGGACCGCAGCCGATCAGCAGGTTGCTCGCTCAAGCGGTGGCCGCAGCCCGCAGGGCTGACCTCTTCAGCCAAGGACTGGTGCCGGTTACCGTCCAGGCCCAACCGAGCGAGTTGATTCAACCCGGGCTCGTCCTCGATGAGGACGGCCGGACCCTGACCTTGCCCAGCGGAAGTCGGCTGCAGGTGTGGCCGCTCGCGCGGGCTTGGGCGGCCGATCGGATCGCCGAGGCGTGCAGTTCGAAGCTGGGGATCGGCGTCCTGGTTAATCTCGGCGGCGACATCGCTGTAGCTGGCGAGCTGCCGCCAGCCGGCTGGCGGATTGAGATCGAAAACGGCCAGCCCACCCCCACCGGCTCAGACACCATCACCATGGCCTGGCCCGGTGGACTGGCCAGTGCGTCCGCACCGGCGCCCCGCTGGCCAGCGGCGGCCGGGCTGCGGCCCCGTCCACGGACCTGGCATTCGACCGCCGTTGCCGCCCACAGCTGCGAACGCGCCAAAGCGGCCTGCCTCACTGCCCTCGCCATGGGCGACGATGCACCCCGGTGGCTCACCCAACGTGAGTTGCCTGCTCGGCTGGTGCACACCGGAGGCATCGCGGTCCAAACTCCGGGGTGGCCGTCCGCTACCTGATCAGCGCCGGGCGGCCCGCAGGCGGGCTACTGCGGTGGCACCCACCACGAGCACCCCGGCGAGTGCGGCCGCAACCCCCACCGCAGCTGAGGCTGGCTCACCATAAAGACGTCCGATGGCGATCCAGCCCAGACCCCACGCCATCGCCACACCAACGCTCCAACGCCCGCCGAGATTGCGCGCGAAGACCACCCCGACCAGTGCCAACACCAGCAGCGCTGCGGCCGCGATCAATGCCGCCGACATCGGCGCCGGGTGCAGGCCGGACGCGTGCCCCGCGGCGGCAATGTTCGCCGCCACCGCAATCGTCGTCCAGCCCAGATAGAGCCCGAAGGTGCCGTCGACGATGACCAGTTCGAGCCGATCAGTGGCTTCGGCGGCACTCAGCCGGACCAGGACTAACGCCAGGCTCGCTTCGATCCCGATCGCGATCACCACGCTGGCCCACAGAGCCGCCAGGTTGTTGCCCCCGAATTGCATCACCGCCAGCCAGGCCCCGTTCAGGCCCAGTGCCCAAGCCGCCGGAGCCAGGATGGCGTCGACGCGCGGACGCTCACCGTCATCGGCGAACCACAGCCAGCCCACAAAGCCGAACAGGCCCAGGTAGACCAGCGACCAGATCAAAAAGGCAGCCCGCGCGGGGCTGAGCAAGGTCGCCTGGGCGCGAAAGGCGCCGCCGAAGCCGGTTTGGACCGTGGCTCCGAGCAGCCCGGATCCGAAGACCAGGCCGCCCGAAGCCAACGCGGCAGCGGCAGTAATGCCAGCCAGGCGCGCTCGGTTGCCCATCGCGTCTCCTCAAAGGGGGTTCACAAGATTTTCCCAGGCATTGGCAGCAGATCAAAGCATTTAGGTGCACAGGGTTCTCGGTGTCGCCCTTTTCCGGCGTCACCGTCGAGGCCTAGGTTGGAACCGCCATGACCACTGCCCCCCGGGAAGCCCCGCGACGGCGATGACCACGCTGATGTGGTTCCGTCGCGATCTGCGCACCTTCGACCAACCCGCCCTGGCCGCCGCGTCCGCCGCCGGCGGGGTACTGGCCTGCTTCGTGCTCGACCCGAGGATCCTGGCCAGCGCGGGTCCGACCCGAACCGCATGGCTGGCGGCCAACCTGCGGGCGCTGGCCGCCGACCTCGACGACCGGCTGTGCCTGCGCATCGGTGATCCGGTAGTAGTCCTCCCCCAACTGGCCGCCGAAGTCGGCGCGGGTGTCGTCCACGTCTCCACCGAGACCGAGCCCGGCGGCAGCGTCCGCGACCAGGCCGTGCGGGCCATCCTGGCCGCCAGCGGCATCGCCTGGCAGGAGACCGGCTCGCCCTACGCCGTGACCCCTGGACGGGTGATCACCAAGGGTGGCCGCGATTTCAGAGTGTTCAGCGCCTTCCAACGAGCGTGGCGGGAGTACGGCTGGCCCGCACCGGCGCGCCTTCACCGGCCGCCGGATCTGTTAGCCGCCGATAGCGACCCTCAGGCCTGGAAATTGGTCGAGGACGCGATCGCCGCCAGCCCGGTGCCACTCCCCCCGGCAGGCGAGCGGGCCGCGCTGGCGCGCTGGGCGCAGTTCAGTGCCGACGGCTTAGCCGATTACCACGCCACCCGGGACCGCCCCGACCTGGCTGGCACCTCCCAGCTGTCCGGCTATCTAAAGCTCGGCGTGCTGCATCCGCGCACCCTGTTAACCGACCTGAGTGGGCGAAGTGGGGCCGGGGCGGAGCGGTTTATCACCGAACTGGCCTGGCGGGAGTTCTATGCCGAGGTGTTGTGGCGCCACCCAGAATCGCTCACCGCTGACTTGAAGCCGTTGTCGCTGCCCTACGACCAGCCCGATGCGGGCTTTGAAGCCTGGCGCCAGGGACGCACCGGCTATCCGATCGTCGATGCTGGCCAGCGGCAGTTGCTGGCCACCGGCTGGATGCACAATCGGGTACGGATGATCAGCGCCAGCTTCCTCACCAAGGACCTCCACCTTTGGTGGCCGCATGGCGCTGCCCACTTTGCCGAGCACCTGTTGGACGCCGACCTGGCCTCCAACGTGCACGGCTGGCAGTGGGTGGCTGGCACCGGAACCGACGCCGCCCCCTACTTCCGGGTGTTCAATCCAACCTCCCAAGGCGAGCGGTTCGACCCATCTGGTGACTACGTGCGCGCCTGGGTGCCCGAGTTAGCCCATCTTGGCGGCGCGGCAGTACACCGTCCCGGGAATGCATCCGACGGCTACGCGTGCGGTTACCCAAAACCGATCCTGGATCACGCCAGCGAGCGGGCCGAAGCCCTGGCTCGCTATCGGCTCAGCCGAGCTCGCTGACCAGAGTCCCCAGAGGCTTCGACAGGCTCAGCAAACTGGAGGCCCAGTTCCCTGCGCTTGGCGAAGGGATGAAGGGTCCTGATCTGACCACTCGGATGCCGCAGTTCAGCCCTTGGTCATCTTGCCCATCTTGACCACTTCGAAGGCGCTGCCGGGCACCTTCTTCAAGGTGTTCAGCGCCGCGTCGTTCCAGCGGTCATCAGCGGTGCCGGAGACGTACCAGTTGCTGCCGTTGTCGGCCAGGATCAGTCCGTAGGTCTTCATTGCCTGCAGAATCACCCGAGCCTGCTTGGGGTAGGAGGAGATTTTGAAGCTCTTCTTCAGCCGCACTCGCATGCCCATCGGCGGCAGGCTTGAGCTGCGGCTGTTGCTGGCATAGTGCCGGGCTGGGGAGATGTAGGCCTTGCGGGTCTTGGAGACGGTGAATCTGATCGCGTGGGTGATCTTGCCCGAGGCAACCTCGTCGTAGCGCACCAAACCGGGCAGAATCGGCAGGCCAGCAGCATCAGCGCTAGTCCAGCCTTTGGGGCGCAGCTTGTTGGAGTTCAGGTTGAACTTCGCCCCAGCTCCGGCCTGCCACCAGGAGCCGCCGTCTTTGGGATAGGCATTCCCAATTTCGTAAAGCAGCTTGTTGTCCCGATCGAGCACCAGCACGTGGCGGTCCCCGTCAGATTTAGCCCCGCCTTCGATCGGGGCATTGGTCGGGATTGGGTAGGGGCCTTTGTCGCTCTCGTCGTCCCAGTAGAACTTGACCGGCACCCTCGCCTGACTGCCCGACACCACCACGTAGGGGATGCCGAATGGCCCGCCGTCCCAATCGGCGCCGAAGTCGGCGTGCAGCTTGCCCTTGATCCCCTTGATCAGCTTTTTGGAGTTCTTGTCGACTTTCGACTTGTCGATGCGAGTGTTCCAAGGGTTGCTCTTGGGAAAGATCTGCAACCCGGTCAGGTCGGCGTTCACGCCCAGCTTGGCCGCGTAAGCGCTGGCGGAGAGACGAGGCGCCGGACCTACTGCAGGCGGTGGCGGCGCAGCACAACTGGCCAGCAAGCCACCGAGGCCCAACCCGAGCATTGCCATGCGAAATCCGGTGCCGAAACTCATCATGGAACTTGAGTCTAGGCACTGCGCCGCGCTCCGCGACAGGGTGCCTCTCAGCTGGCGGTAGCGGTAGGCAGCTCGGACCCGCCCGAGGTCGACGGCTCCGGAGTGGGGCTGAAGCTCGGGGTTTGGCTGGCCGATGGTGTCGGCCCGGTGGGGCTGGCCGCTGGCGTGGGCAGGACGGTGACGGTCTCGGTGGCCGTGGGCGTCGGCCGGGATTTCGGCACCGTGACCTGCCCGACAGTGGTGCCGCCAGAGCCGTCCAGCGAGCTGCCCAGGCCAAGCTCGATGGCGGTGACCACGCCGAGGGTCACCACGAAGATGGCCACCACGGTGATTGCCATCCGCTTCAGGATCGGGCGCCAATCTCGCCTCGCCTCGCTCCCCGTCGGCGCAGCTACTGCCAGCACCTCGGTCTTCGCCGCCACCTCATCTGGGGCCTCGGGCATTCCCTCAGCGGTGGCGGCGGTCTCCCCATCGGAGGGCTCTGCCACCCGCACGCGGGCGTAGACGCGCTTCATTGCCGTCCTGGCCTGGCGATGCGTCCGATCCAACCCGGCGCTGTAGAGCGTGCCAGCTACGCCACCGATAACGCTGGCGACCGAGGCCCCAATGATGGTGCCAGCCACCCCCAACGTGGAGCCGATGGTCGCTGCGGTGGCGGCCGCGAGGGCGCCACCGAGGATCTGAGGCAGGGAAAAGGTGACCTTCAGCGGCTCTTTGTCGCCATCATCGGTCTGGGCGTTACTGGTCTTGCTCTCTTCGGTCAAAGTCCGGCTACTCCTTGGGTTCAAACTTCGAGAGTAGTCGGCCCAGCTTGGCGTTGCCTGTGAACTACCTGATTCCAAGCTGGTCGGCGATCACCCGGGCGATGCTACGGGCCGCATCCGGCCGAGCCACTTTGGCACTGGCCGCAGCCACCGCGGCCCTAGCTGCCGGATCCTCAATCCAGGTGCGCAGCGCATCGGTGACCTCTCGCGGACGCGGGGCCCAGACCCCAGCGTTGTGCTCCACCACATAGGTGACGTTGCCGTCCTCCTGACCGGCAAGCTTGGCGTAGATGATGATCGGCAAGCCAGAAATGAAGGCCTCACTGATTGACCCGGCGCCAGCCTTGGTGACCACGATGTCCGCAGCAGCCATGAACTTCGGCATCTCACTCGTGAAGCCGTACAGGTGCACTGGCAGCTGCCACTTCACCCGCTCCAAATCGGCCTTCAGTTCCTCGTTGCGACCGCAGATCACCACCAAACTCGCCGCTAGCCCAGCTTCGTTGATCGCCTTGGCCACCCGCTTCACCGGGCCCATGCCGTCACCGCCGCTGACCAGCAGGATCACTGGACGATCATTGGCCCAGCCCTGCTCAGAGCGCCATGCCGCCGGGTCGGGTAGCCGGTGATTGAACGCCTCCCGCACCGGCAGCCCGATCACTCGCAGATTGCCCTCGGCGATGCCGTACTCCATGGCCTTCTCTTTGGCCTGTTCGGTGGCCACCACCACCAGATCGGCGCGGCGGTCGAACCAGAAGGCGTGGGTGGAGACCAAATCGGTCACCACCGCCAAGTAGGGACGTGGTGAACGCCGCATCGCCCTCATCAGCGTCTGATTCACCAACGGGTGCACCGAGACGATCAGGTCGGTGGGGTTTTCGGCCAACAGGCGCCTGATGGCTCGGCGGACGTAGGGGTAGGTCAACGTGGCGACCGCCTTGGAGCGGCCCTTGCCATCGGAGGCTTTGAATGACAACCCCCAGGCCTTGGGCACCCGCGAGATCGGCGGGTACAGCTCCGGGGCGTACTTGAGCGGGCTCGGGTAGTACTGCCGGAAGAAATCCACCATTCGGGTTTCGAAGCGGCCGGGGAACTCCAACTCCAGGGCTTCGATCATCGCCTCGGTCGGTGCCCGATGCCCGCCGCCAGTGTCAGAGAACAGGAAGAGCACTCGCTTCAACGGAACAGAATCCGAAACCTCGCTCATCTCTGCTCCGCCTTTTCCGACTCACCTCAGTGGGGCCATCTGCGAGGCCAGCATCGCAGATCGACGCCCCCACCCGCACCAGTCAACGTGTTCGGGCTCAGCCCAAACGCAGAACGGACGCAGCCTTTCGGCCACGTCCGTCCGCGGTGGGTCTGCGGTGGTGGGCTTCTCAGCCCTTGAAAGTGACCTTCGAACTGGCAGCGGGCAGTTCAACGAAGGTGCGCCCCGGCGCCATTTGCAGCGGGGAACCGTCCTCCAAAGTGAACTTGAAGGTTTCGTTCACTGCGCCCTTGGTCCAGGTGCCGGTGACGTACTTGCCGGCGTGGGCGTAGTAGAACTTGCCGGTGCCGTTGATCACCTTGTAGATCGGCTCGGGGTGCGAGCCGCCGGTGGAAATTTGGTTGGTCTTGGAGTTGATCCGACCCTGAACGATCGGGGAGAGGATGACCATGATGTTCTCGGTGGTCACTTTCTCGCCGCCAACGGTCTTGTGCGCCCCCCAAGGCATGTTGCGGTAGTAAAGCTTCTTGTCCTCGTTCCAGAGGTAGGACATCGTCCAGTTCATCTTCTTGGCCCAGGGCACCTTCACGGTGGTGGCAGGCTGACCGTTGGCAGTGCTGGCGTTAGCCTCATCAGCCCAAGGGAAGTAAGGCTGCTGGGGGCCGTCGGTGAACTTCTTCGCCAAAGTCGCCAGCTTGGCCGGGTGACAGGTCACAGCCTTGTCAAAGTAGGACGAGCCACCGATCTTGAACACGAACTTGCTGTTGATCCCGTAGGCGACCAGCTTGCCACCGAAGGCCTTCTTGGCCTGGCCGTAGTCGATCGGGGTGAAGTAACTCGAAAAGGCCTTCATGTACTGCAGCACCCAACCGGTGCCACCGGTACTGCCGAGAATGCCGGTGATCGGGGAGAACAGGGCGGCATTCACTGGCCGCATCGACCGCACCGCCTGAACGGACTCGGCGTAGTCGGAGTGGAACACCGGCATCAGCCGGGTGCCAGCCTCACCAGAGGGCAAGGAGGAGTAGCCGTCGTTCTCGACGAAAACGATGTCGGCCTCATTGATGCCCTGCTGGACGAACATGCCGTTGTGAATGTGTTCACGCTTGTTGTCGGGCACCTTCACCGCGACTGCCACGCGCTTGGCGTCCTCTGGTGAGGCCAGCGGCTTGCCAGTCAGTGGCCAACGCGGGGTGGTGTCGGTAACCGGGCCGGTGGTGGTAGGCGCGGCACCGGTGGGGCCAGCGGTGGGCGATGCTGGCTGGGTGGCGCAGCCAGCGACGGCCGCGCCTGCGATTCCCACTGCGCCGATGACCAGGACACGTCGACTGACGGATTCCATATTGTTTCCTCCAAGACGGGTTCACGCGGGCCAGCTGCGTCGGCCGAACCCGAAGCAATCTTAGGCGCCGTGGCTAGCTGATCTGGCCATCATTGCCGCGTGGCCTCAGATCTAGGGCCCGCCGGTAACATTCGAACCATGACCACCCCTGCGGCAGGTGGCGTCCGACGACGGCTCGACTTCTCGGTCGCCCAGCGTCGAACCTTCGAGCTGGCCCGCCCCTATGGGGGTCTACTGGCCGCCGCCGCCGTCCCAACGATCATTCAGCTCATCTCGGCGGTGTTGCTGGCTTTCGTGGGCCTGCCGAGGTTGCGGGTTGGGTTCTACGCCGGCACCTTTTCCGCTCTCTTCGTGCTGGTGCCAGCCATTGTGGTCGGGGGTGGCGTGCTGGCCGGACTGGCTAGCACCCAGGCCGGTGCCGCCATCGCTGCCCGCGCCACTGCAGCCGCCGAGGGGCGCCCCCTCGGCCTATGGGCCGCCCTAGCTGAGACCCGGGGCGTCTTCATTCGGGTGCTGCCAGCCTGGCTGCTGCTCGGAGCGCTGCAGTGGATCGCGTTTGCCGTCGTCGGCTGGACGTTGGAGGCCACCCGGCGGGCCGCCATCAGCGATACCGATGCTGCCGGCGCCTTCGTGTTGCTGCTGTTGTTCATCGTCTTCATGCTGTTGGTGGCCTGGGTGGTTTCGATCGTGCTCCAGGTGCGGCTCTTTCTGTTCATGCCAGCAGCAACTTTGGAGCGACTTGAAGGCTTCACCGCGCTCAAGCGGTCCTGGCAGCTCACCCGGGGGGTCGGGGGCCTAATCTTCGGCGCCCTCGTGCTGGTCGGCCTGATCGGATTTGTGGTCGGCAGCATTTTCGCGCCTTTTGCCCTCGCCACGCTCAACCCCGATATCCCCTACTCCGACCCGAGCGATCCGAGCGTGTTCACTCCAACGGCGCTAGCGATGGCCGCTGGCCAACTGCTGACGCTGATCACCAGCCCGCTGCTGTGGCTGTTTTCCATCGTGATCTATCGCTTCCAGGTCGGCCTGGAGCTGCCGCCGCCGCCAGCCTGGACCGCTGGCTACGCCTATCCGCCCCCACCGCCGCCCGGGTTCGGCTACTTGGGCGGCGCAGTGCCGCCGTCCCCGCCGCCTAGCGGCTACCCGCCTCCACCGCCGCCTGCACCGCGCCTTTGCTGAAAGTTGCCACTGAACCTCCGTCCGGCAACAGTCACGCGCCGCGGTGGCATGCCAGAATGGAGGCTGCCACTTACGCGGAGGTGTAATGACCAGCCGGGCCCAACGGCGCGAAGTAACCCAGCGCGCAATCCTCGAAGCCAGCAGCAAGCTGCTGGCCGCCGGGGGTCAGGAAGCCCTTTCGGTGCGCGGTTTGGCCCGCGAGTTGAATCTGGTGCCTTCCGCGCTCTATCGCTATGTCACCAGCCGCGAAGACCTGCTGAACATCCTCTTCCGCCACGCCTACCTCGATATGGCCGAGACGGTCAAGAAGGCTCACGATGAGGTGCCAAGGGCTGACCTTCGTGGACGTTGGCGGGCTTTCGCCTACGCCTTGCGGCAGTGGAGTCTCGACCATCCTCACGAGTGGATTCTGATCAACGGCACGCCGCCGCGCGACTACCACGTGCCAACCGAGGAAACGATGTCTTCAGGCATCAAGCTGCACATCCTGTTGGCCGAACTGGCCGCTGATGCTGAGGCGGCCGGCATTCGCCCTCGGGTGACCGCAGCGGAGTATCCCGCCGATCTCACTGGTTTGCGGGAGTTCCTGGCCTCGACCGGATTGCACGTCCAGCCCGAGACTGCAGTGGTGGGCGTTGCCGCCTGGCACATGCTGATGGGCATCTTGTTCACCGAACGGTTCCAGTTCTGGGGCTACGACGTCATCGAGCCCAGCCAGTATTACGACCTGATCGTTGCAGCCAGCGAGAAGCTCCTTTTCGGCGACTCCTAGAACTACACCTCGTAGTCGACGCAGACCCTTTCGGTTCTCACCTCGCTGATGAACCGTCCCACCGCGAGGTGATCGGGGTGGCCGGCATAGGCCTTCAGCGCCTCGGCTGAAGTGAACTCGCTGTAGAGCAGCAGATCGTAGCTGTGCTCGAACGGATCCTGGGGCACTACCGGCTCCAGCTTCAACATGCCCGGCACTAGGGCTTCCAAAGACAACAGCTGTTGTCTGGCGAGTTCGAGGTTGGTGGCCTTGTCGGCGCCGGCGGCCTGGTCGGCGAAGCGCCACATCACGATGTGCTTGATCACGGCCGCCAGCCTACGGGCGCCAACTTGGGACGAAGTGCGTCTGGGACGAGGTGCGGCCGGGTCAGCTGACGCTGGCGCCCTGCTCGGCGAAGACCAGATCGAGCAACTCATGCCAGGCTTCGATCTTGGTGCGCGCGCGACCTCGCAGCCCACCCCGGTCGATTTCGGCGCCATCGATCCGGCGCCAATCCTCCAGCGTGCTCCAGGTGATTCCCTTGGCCGTCAGCAGCTCATCAGGATCGCCGAGCTGGCGGGCCGGGGCCTCAACAAGATCAGCCACCAGATTGGCCACCGTTTCCGCCGAGTCCTTTTTGTTGGCTCCGATTAGCCCGCTGGGACCGCGCTTGATCCAGCCGGTCACGTATTCACCCGGACGGGCGCTCAGGTCGTCATCGAGCACCCGGCCTTCCAGATTCAGGATCCGTCCGTCGGAGAACGGGACGCCGGGCAGCGGCACGCCGTAGTAGCCAATGGAGCGCAGCACCAAATCAGCTGGCACCTCGAAGCGGGAGCCGTCGAGGTTGGATTCGAACTCCACCGCCTCGACTTGGCCATCTCCAGTGATGGCCACCGGGCGATGGTTGAACAGCAGGTGTAGGTGCCGCTTGGCGCCGGGAAGCTTGATCGAGATCGCCTTAGCGATCGCCTCCACATTCGCTTTGGCCTTGCGGTCGAGGAGGTCGGTGTCGATGGCGTCGAGATCTGCACCGATGAGTTCGGTGTCCATCCCTGAGAGCCCCAGCAACTCCCGCAGCTCGATACTGGTGAAGGCGGCCACCTCAGGGCCGCGGCGGCCGACCAGCCAAACGTTTTCCACCCGGGTATCGCGCAGGGCGGCAAGCACTGAGTCGGGCATGTCGGTGACGCTGAGTTCGTCGGGGTCCTTCAGCAGAATGCGGGTGACATCGACGGCCACATTGCCCACCCCCACCACCACCGCGCTGCGGACCCCCGACAGATCCTGAGGGATCGCGTCAGGGTGGCCGGAATACCAGGAAACGAACTCGCGGGCCGAGCGGCTGCCGTCCAGTTCAGCCTCACCGGGAATGCCCAGCTTGCGATCCAACTCCGAGCCGTAGGCGTAGATCACCGCGTCGTAGCACTGCAGCAATTCGCTGGCCTGCACCTGCTTGCCCACCTCGACCAGGCCGAAGAAGCGTACCCGCGGCGAATCGAAAGCTGCCGCCAGCGTCTTGGCGACCGCCTTAACCGAGTCGTGATCAGGGGCCACGCCGTAACGCAGCAGCCCGAACGGGGTTGGCAGCCGGTCGAAGATGTCGACGGCCACCTCGACCTCGGTCTGGTTGGCCAACTGACCGGCGGCAAACAGCCCCGACGGTCCGGCTCCAATGATCGCTACTCTGCGCACTTGGTACTCCTCGGCTCTCACGCGATGCTGGCTTGTCTTGGTGACGGCGTCCAGGCAGCCCCGCCCAGCCATTCGCTGCTGGAAAGAACACCGCGATTCCGCGGTTTATTCGATCTCTCGCAACCAGCAGGTGGTCGTGATCGGCTGGGATTGGCCGCCAACGTGAATCACCGTATCGCCGTGCACTGCGAACTGGCTGGGATAACTGGCCAAAGCCCGCCGGAGGTGTCCGTCCTGTTCCGGGAAACCCAACGCCACCACCCCGGCTTGGCTTTGGTGAGCCGCAGAAACCAGTTCGATGAACCGGACGTCCTTGGCGGCTGCCCGAGCGATGTGTTGGCAGGCGACGTGATCGGGGTGCCCGTAGCCACCAAGCTCGTCATAGCTGATCAGCACCTCGGCTCGGTAGCTGGCCAGGAAGGCCGCCAAATCGGCGGCAGCCTCTTCAACCGGGGCCAGGCTCAAGCTGTCCGGTCCGGCGTCCTGGCCCGGTCCGGCCACCGTGTCGGTGACCCAGCGCATGCCGGAGTCGAGATAGCGGCGCGAGGGCATCCCGGCCGTCCGCGCCGGGGCGGTGCCCAGCCAGGCGCGGTCGGCGACGCCGAGGTCTTCCAGGGCTCGACGCAACTCGCATTCGCGCTGCGCCACGAAGGCCGCACCGCTCAACGCCGCCAGGGCCGGCATCACCGCGCCCCGCTCACCGCGAGTGGCAGTCACCACCGCCACCGGGTGCCCGGCGGCGATAAGGCCCGCGATCAGCGCCCCGGTGGCCAAGGTCTCGTCATCGGGGTGGGCGTGGAAGAACACGATCCGCTCGCCGGGAGTGAACATCTCAGCGCCCCACCAAGTCGGCATAAAGCGCAGCCAGCTGTTGGGCGGTCCAACGCCAATCGAAGCGCCGCGAATGCACCCTGGCCACCACCCCCATCGTGGTCAGTCGCTGGTCGTCGGCGAGGAGTTCAGTCAAAGCGCGCCCCCAATCGGCTGGCGCGCGCGAATCCATCAACTGACCGGTTTCGCCATGCGCCACGGCCTCACGCAACCCACCGGAGGCCGCCGCGATCACCGGCGTCCCGCTGGCCGCTGCTTCCAGCGCCACCAACCCGAAGGTTTCCGAATGCGAGGGCACCAGCACTACCCGGGCGCCCCGAAACAGTCGGGCGAGCTCGCCCCGGGATTGTGAACCGAGGAAGCTCACGTCGCCGACCAGGCCCAGGTCGGCGACCAGGGCGTGTAGCTGCGCGGTATAGCTGGCGAAGTCAGCCGAAGCATCACCGGCCACCACCAGGTGCGGACGGACGGACGCCGGCAGTTGAGCCAGGGCGCCGATGGCCAGCTCTGGGTCCTTCAGCGGCTGCAGCCGCGCGGCAAAGGCCACATAGCCGTTGGGCCAAAGCTCACCCGAGGGCAGCCGCCAGCGGGCCTCACCCTGATCAAGCGGTCGAAACAGCTCATGGTCAACCCCCGGGGCGATGATGCTCACCCGCTGCGGATCGGCGCCGCAGCGCTGAATCACGGTGTGGGCCTCCGCGGCCGAGATCGCCACCACTGCATCCGATCCGGTTGCCACCTGGGACTCACCGGGCACTCGACGCGACGACTCGGGCGGCTCTCCAGCCGACAGCGGGGAGCCAGGAAGTGCGGCCACCGAATGGAAGCTCTGTACGTGGGGCACCCCGCGAGCATCCGCCACCGGCAACGCCGCCACCCCCGACATCCAATGATGGGAGTGGAACAGGTCGAAGTCGCCAAGCCCGGCCAGCCCGGCGGAGAACTCCTCCAGATGGTCATCAATCACCGACTTGGGCAGTGGAGTCGGCGGACCTGCGTCCAGGTGACGCAGCCGAACCCTGGGCGCGAGGTCGACCACGTCCGGGTCATCCCTGCTGGTACGGCGAGTGATCAACTCGACCTGGTGACCAAGGGCGGCCAAGGCGTCAGCCTGGGCTCGGGCCACCACATTCAGGCCCCCAGCGTCGCCGGCTCCGGGCGCCTGGGCTGGTGAGGTGTGCATCGAGACGACGCAGAGCTTCAACACCGGGGGCACGACGTTGAGCATAACCCGCAGTCACCGGCAAGAAGGGAGAGTTGAAACATGAAACAATGTCGCAATGACCGCTGCGCCCACCCCCGCCGTTGCGCCGCAGCAGCCGAAGATCGGCTCGACCGCGGTCTTCCTGACCATCCTGGCTGGCTTGGGTTGGGTGGGTCCATTCTCAATCGACACCATGTTCCCCGCCTTCACCCAGATCGGTGCCGAGTGGGGTGCCTCCGAATTCGCCCTGCAACAGATCATCAGCGTCTATCTGCTCGCGTTCGCGGCAATGAGCCTGCTCCACGGCCCACTATCGGATGCCCTGGGTCGGCGTCCGGTGATCATCGCCGGAGTGGTGTTGTACGTGCTGGCCTCAATCGGTTCGGCGCTAGCCCCCAACCTCGGCATGCTGTTGGTGTTTCGCGCGCTTCAAGGCCTCAGCGCTGGTGCTGGCCAGATCATTAGCCGCGCCATGGTGCGTGATGTCTATTCCGATGCCCAGGCCCAACGGACGATGAGCCAGATCGCGATGATCTTCGCCATCGCCCCAGCGCTGGCCCCAGTGGTGGGCGGCTGGTTGCTAGGGGTCGGCAATTGGCGCACGATCTTCTGGTTCCTGGCCGGGTTCGGGGTGCTGTTGCTAGCTGCGGTGCTGTTGGCCCTGCCAGAGACTCATCCGCAGCAGAGCCGCACCGCCTTCAGCGCTCGGAGTCTGGCCAGCGGCCTGCTTCAGGTGTGGCGCAGCCGGGACGCCCGACGGCTGGCCTTCGCCGGATTGTTCAATTTCGCTGGCCAGTTCCTCTACGTCTCCGCCGCCCAGCTGTTCGTAGTGAAACTGCTGGGTCTAGGTGATCAGGACTTCTGGGTGCTGTTCGTGCCGCTGATTTCGGGCATGGTGGTGGGCTCCTGGTTGAGCGGACGACTGGCCGGGCGGCTCAACGGTCGACGCCTGGCGAGCCTTGGCTATCTGGTCACCTTCAGTGCCGCAGTGGTCAACGTGGCACTGTCACTGATTCCGGCCACCGCCGTCCTGCCGTGGGTGGTGCTGCCGTTGCCCTTCTACTCCTTCGGGGTGGCTTTGGCGTTCCCGATCATTACCTTGGCCATGCTCGATCTCTTCCCCCAGCGACGAGGCGCAGCATCCTCGGTGCAGTCGTTCGTTTCGTTGCTCGGCATTTCCGCGGTGGCTGGCCTATTGGCCCCCGCGCTCGGCTTCTCACTGTGGAGTCTGGCAGTGGGGGCGCTGGTGCTCAGCGGCATTGGCTGGGCTTTCTGGCGGCGGCACCTGGCCAAGACCACGATCGAGCCACATGGCAGCCCCGACGCGGCCGCCTTCGAGCCGATCGAGTGATCTTCACGGCCATACTTGAACTGATGAACCAAGAGGAATGAAATGACCGAGCTGTTGCATCTGAGCGCCGAAGGCGTCCGCTTGGAGCTCTTGAGTCTTGGAGCGACACTGCGCCGCTTTGAAGTGGCCACCGCCGATGGCTGGCGAAATATCATCCTCGGCCACGGCCAGCTGGCCGATTACCAGACCAACCTCGGCTTCCTGGGGGCCAGCGTTGGGCGGTTCGCCAATCGAATCGATCAGGCGCGCATCACCGTGGACGGGCAGGTCTACGAGTTGGATGCCAATGAGCCGCCCAACCAGGTACACGGCGGTGGGGGCGGCTTCTCCCGATGCGTTTGGCAGGTGCTCCAAAGCGAGCCAACTTGGGCTGAGCTGAGCCTGACCAGCCCCGATGGGGATCAGGGCTTTCCTGGGCAGGTGCAGGTAACCGCCCGCTTCGAAGTGTTCCCCCACGGCGCTCAGGTGACCTATACCGCAAGCACCGATGCCCCAACCGTGGTGAACCTGACCACCCACCCCTACTTCAATCTGGACGGCGAGGGCAACGGCACCATCGATGGCCACCGGCTGCAAATCGCCAGCAGCCGCTTCACCCCCACCAGACCGGACGGCATCCCCACCGGCGAGGTGCGTGCGGTGAGTGGTACCGCTCTAGACTTCCGCGATGGCGAGTTGCTTGGCCCGGCGAGGCAGCGCGCTAATGCTGAACAGCTCACTCGCAACGGTGGCTTCGACCACAACTTCGCCATCGACGGTGTCGGCGTCCGCCGGCATTGTCGCCTGGTCGGCGAATCCGGGCTTGGGCTGGAGATCAGCAGCGACCAACCCGGCCTGCAGGTCTACACCGGCGATCATTTCGCTGGCGAGTCAGGCACCTCCGGTGGGTCGTATCCGGCCCGGGCAGGGGTCGCTTTGGAGACTCAGGGTTTCCCGGACGCACCGAACCACCCGGGCTTCCCGAACACGGTGCTGCGGCCGGGCCAGGAGTACCGAACGACCACCCGCTGGCAGCTCAGCTGAGGGTTCACGAAGGGCGTCCGGAGACCCCGAATTAGTTTGTTGTCACATCTGTCACTCGACACGCCGACGACACGCCGAGTTCGTCCAAACTGGTCAAATTGACCCCGCAAAAGCCCTTGCACACCCCGCCCAACAGGACTAAAAATCTAACTACCGGATCGCTTCGGTGGTTCGGGGATCGGAAGTAGGAAGTTGGTCGTCTGGCGGTTCGCCGCTGGGGCCCCTGGTGATGCGTGGGGTGTGCTGACTGGGCACTTTCGGTGATCGGTTCTGGCCATCACGTCAGGTCGAGGGTAGGCCCCGGAGACTCATACTCGCCGGGGCCTTTCCCTTTGCCCAGGCAGTCCTTTGCTCAGGCAGTCCTTTGCCCCGACGTCCGAACCGCTAGCGGCGCCAGATCACAACCCCTGGCTCAACGCCTCCGCGAGCAACTCCTCGCGGCTGGTGGCGTTCAGCTTGCGATACAGATTCGTGCGATGGAACTTCACAGTGTTCACCGAAACGTAGAGCTCTCTGGCGAGCGCGGCGTTAGTCAGGCCCCGCCGCACCCCATCGAGCACTTCCAGCTCGCGGGCTGCCAACCGCACCTGGCCACGTCCGTCCTGCTCAATGCCGGCAAAGGAGTTGGCTAGGGCCATACTCGTCCGCACGATCGCCGAGGCATTGGCTGGCAAGCGCTGAATCAGGGTGGCGATCTCCTCCGGGGTGGCCAGCACCAGCGGTAGCGGGGCTGCGGTGTACTTCAACCCGGCCCCGCCGCGGATCAGCACCGACACTGCGGTGGCTTCTTCGCCGGAGCGCAGGTTGTTCACCGCGGTGAGCAACCCCAGTTGCCAGCTGACTCGCGGACTCAGTGGACCCAGCTGGGCATCGGTGGGCAACTCCGTGCCGCGGGCCGACCCGGAAGCGACCTGAATAGTGCCCTCCAACATCCGCCGTCCCCAAGATGGCCAGCGATGCGTGGCGCCGGGCGGCAGACCCCGCAGATAGGCAGGCAGCTCACTCAACGGGCGGTGGACGGTCCGGCCGGTAGCAGCCATCACCATGATCTCGATCAACAACGCAAAGCTGCCCGGCGCTTCGAGGTGATGCTGCCAGGCTTCCCAGCGGGTGGTGGTTAGTAGTTGGTCGACCAACTCGTCCAGCTTCTCTCGCTCGCCGAGGGCCACCAATGCCACCGTGCGCAGATAGATCAGCACCGGCCAATCGCCCGGGGACGGCAGCCGGAACATCGAAACGCGGGTGAACGCCTCGGCACTGGCGTAGTCGCCGCGGTCGAGAGCCTCGCCAGCGTCAATGGCCGCGTGCAGTACCTGATCGAACTCCCGGTGGTAGAGCCGGCGAACCAGGTGGACGGAGCGGACCTCAGCCCGCGAGGTGCCGAGGAACACCGCCGCCATTCGCAGGGCCGCGAACATTGCGCCGAGCCGCGCCTCCGCCTCCGGCCCGGCTTGGGCTGGATTGCGGCGGGCCACGCCCAACAACAGCTGCGCCACTGGCGGCACCAGGTCGATGCGATCCAGTTGCACCAGCGCCTTGATCATCAGCAGACCATCAGAGACGAACTCCGGCCCAACCGACTCAGCCCACTCCTCGTACTTGGCCTGAAAGAGATTGACCCAACGGATGGTCGCCCGGACCGCCACGCCCAACTCCCCAACGCCCAGCGCGAGGGTGGCCGCATTGGCGAGCCGGTTGAGTTGTTGGGGCACGGCACCACTGATCGGCCCGGACAACACCGCGCGCTGCACTCGGGCGAGCTCGGGGTCGGTGGCGGGCTCGCCACGTCCCGGCTGGACGAGGGTGGCCAGGATCAGCAAGTTCGGGAAATCAGCAAGCAACCCTGGGTCATGGGCCACGAACTGCTCCAACAGCAGGCTGGCATCGGCGTCCACCAACTCCCACAGCCAGTCAGCACACAGTCGTTCGGCCTCGGCCAGGGACTGATTGGCCACCAGCATCGCCACCGCCAGCTCGGGATCCCCGACTGCGACCGCAGCCTCGGCCACCCGGGCTCGATCAGCTTGGGCGTCGGATCCGAGGCCAGGATGTTCCAGCTGCAGGAGCAGCATCCGGAACGCCGGATGCCAGGTGAACTGGCGCTGACCGCTGAGCGGTTGCGTGACCGTCCCAGCGCCGAGCCGAGGCAGTCGGGCGAATAGATACTCGGCCCGCTCGGCACCGAAAAGGGCGACCATCAGCGCCGGGCTGATCCGCGGCGATTGCGCCACCAGCTTCAGCTCACGGTGGAACTCGAACGCGCCGTGGTGCTCAGGAACCCACCCACCAACCGCCTGCTCCAAGCCGACGGTGCCGGCAAGGCACTCCTGGGGAAACAGGGTGATCAGCCGCTCCACCAACTCCGGAACGCCGTGCGTCGCCTCCAGGATCGCTCGGACGGTAGCCTCGGTTGCCTCGGGCAGCTCCTCGTTGAGAATGCCGGCGACCTCCACCGCGGAGTAGGCCAGATCCTGGTCACTCAACAACTGGTGGCTGATTCCGGACGCCAACGCCTGGGTGATGAGGGCTTGCGCGTCAACGGCTGTGGCCACCAATCGAAAGCCGGTCAGCGTCCCGGTGAGATCGATCAGCGTCTGCGCCACCTCGGGGGGCAAATCGTCGAGCTGCTGGACGCCCAAAGTGAGCGGGCGATCCAGCGCTTTAACCGCGCCGGTGAGCAACTCGGCCAGGGCTCCCCACTCGGCCTCCGCGGCACTCAGCTCGATGGCGCCCGCCCCAGCGACTTCGAGCTGATAGGCCAACCGCTCGGCCATCGCCTGGGGGGTGAGTTGCCGGTGATCGAATTCGACCAGCACCCGCACTTGAGGGGCCGACTGGGCCGCCCAGGCCGCCAGGAGCGCGCTCTTGTGGGTCCCGACGCCGCCTTCAATAAAGATCGTCGGAATGGCAGCGTTCAGTAAGGCCTGCAACCTCTTACGCGTCGGTGGTGTCAGGATCTGCTCCTTGGGCGGTGAGCCGACATCGGGACTCACCGATCCCACGACCAACTCAGAGCCCCTCGACATTGTGCCCGACACTGCGCGCTACGGGAACTGCGTTTCCCGTTCAATGGGCAAACCAAGCGCTGCAGGACTGAAGGACCACTAGAAGGTTCAGACCTGTTGCGAACCCACCGGGCGACTGCGCAGCAGGAGAATCGCTCCGCCCATCACCGCTGCCAGGCCCGCCATTGTGTAGGTGCCCAGCTCAGCAGGNNCCCCGCCAGTCGAGGTGGCCACGGCCGCCGGACCCGCAGGGGCCGGGGCGCTCAGTTGGGTTCCGTGGTCGGGTCGCCGCATCGACCCGACCACGGAGGTCTTCGGGGTGACCCGCGGGGACGGCTGGGTCACCCCGTCCGAAATGAGAGAGCTGGTTGATCGCCATTGACCACCAGCTGGCCCCACTCCGGGACTACCAGACACCGCCACGATTGACGAAGCACTCCGTTGTACCGCCAGGTAGGTGCTTGGTAGGGAACTTGCAGAAGCAGACTGGGCACCCCTCAACGCCCCGAGCATTAGCGCGAGAAGGGCGCCCAGCAAGGCAAGAACGAGGACCATCCAGGAGCGCACCGGTGTCCTTCGGCGCGGAAGGGACACCATGCGGTTGTGCGAAGCGGCCGGTACGGTCACTTTCACACCCCCTCCTCGAGGCCCTCGCCTCGTATGTCCGTCCGCCCCCCGGGGGCCGGACGCCCATGACTCTAGGGGCGCGTCTAGCGCGTTGGGGAGGTGTAGCGGCCCGATCCACCCGAAGCCCACCCCCAGCCCACCCGGCCACCTACCCACCACCTACCCCCTATTTGGGCGGGGCATTTCGGCACCATGGCGAGTGATTTGGGGCGGCCCGGGTGCGGGCAAAGGAAAAGGCCCCGGTGAGTATGAGTCACCAGGGCCTTCCCACGGCAGCGGCGTGATGGCCGAAACCGACCGGAAACTACCAGCTGTTCCACCCCTCATCACCGGGGCTGCCACGAGCCAAAAGCTCGACGGAGAACGACTTCCTTCTTCCGATCACCGAACCGCCGAAGCGATCCGGTAAGCAGATTTCTAGTCCCGTTCACCGGCTCGCCGCAAGGGTTTTGCTGATCCGATTTCGATGACTTTGCGCACTCTCGGCGTGTCGTCGGCGTGTCGAGTTACAGCTGTGAAGAAACGGACGAAGACCCGAATCAGGCGCTACCGCGGCCGGACGCACTCGCCCGGTGCATGGCATCGAGGAACACCTCCGAGCTGCGCCGCATCAGCTGAAGGTCGGACACCGTCATCACCGTGATGACCTTCATCATCGCCCGCTCGATCAAGGAATCCATCTGCCGAATCAGGTCCAGCCCTTCGGTGGTCACATGCAGCCGCCGCACTCGCCGGTCTTCGGGATCATCAACCCGCTGCAGCAGGCCCTTCTCGACCAATCGATCCACCAGACCGCTCGCGGTCGGCGCACTCACGCCCAGCCGATTTCCCAGTTCGTGGCCAGCCAACCCGGGCTCCTTGGCGATGAAGCCGATCACCCTTAGCTGCTGCATGGTGAGATCCGACGGGTTGGGCATCGGCCCGGCAATCGCCAGCGCCTCGTCATGCACGCGACCGTGCAGAGCGAAGATCTCGGCGAGCAGTTCGGTCCGCTCGGCGTCCAGACCGAGGGCGTCCAAGTCGATCAGGTGGTGCAACCCATCCCCTTCAGGCGCGCGACTACTTAGTAATACGCTAACGGAATACTTAGTAGTAGGCTAACAGTTGTGGTCCTCATCTGACTACAGACTCCCCAACACCGAAGGGAACCTTCGCCGTGGTTCGACTCGCCAAAGGCAGCCTCGCCCAGCGCAGTGTGGTGCTGCTGCTCAGCCTGCTCGTCATCGGCCTGGGCGTGTTCGCCGCCGGCGCACTGAAGCAAGAGCTGATCCCGTCCTTCGAGTTGCCCCGCGGCAGCGTGCTCACCGTCTTTCCCGGCGCCTCGCCGGAAGTGGTCGAAGCCCAGGTTTCCAAGCCGATCGAGTCCGCTGTCAAAGCCGTCACCGGTGTCACCAGCGTCACCTCCAAGAGCTCCTCTGGCGTCTCGCAAGTGAGCGTCCAGTGGGACTACGGCCTGAAGTCCGACGACATGGCCAACAAGATGCGCAGCGCCATCGACTCGATCTCGACCACCCTGCCCACTTCGGTCAGCCCGAAGGTGATCACCGGCGGCTTCGGTGACGTCCCGATCGTGGTGTTGGCACTGTCCTCCAGCGACGATGAGACCACGCTGACCTCCAAGGTGAACCAGCTTGCCGTGCCCCAGTTCCGGACCATCGACGGCGTTCGTGACGTCGCCGTAGCCGGCCAGGAAACCCGCGAGATCATCATCAGCTACGACCCCACTGAGCTGAACGACCGGAGCATCGACCCGGCCACCGTGAGCCAGCTGTTCGCTGCCAACGCCGTCGCCGTGCCGTCGGGGACGATCCGCAACGACAGCTCCAACCTGGACGTCCAGACCGGTAGCACCTTCAGCACCGTTGAGCAGATCGCCGACCTGCAAATCTCGACCAGCGACGGCCCGGTTCGACTCGGCGACATCGCCACGGTCACCGAGCAGGCGGTCGAAACCACCAGCATTTCCCGAGTTGGCGGCAAGACCGCCCTCACCCTCCAGATCACCAAGGACGCCGACGCCAACACCGTCACGGTGGCCCGGCAGGTGCAGGAGATGCTGCCCGAGCTGGCCAAGCAACTTGGCAGTGATGCCACCTTCACCACCGTCTTCGACCAGGCTCCCTACATCGAGCAGTCGATTCACGACCTCAGTGTTGAAGGCGGCATCGGCCTGGCAATGGCCGTGCTGGTGATCATGCTCTTCCTGCGCTCGATCCGGCCCACCCTCATCACCGCGATCTCGATCCCGTTGTCGCTGCTGATCGCCCTGATCGGGCTATGGGTGGGCGGTTACACGCTCAACATCCTCACCCTGGCCGCTCTCACGGTGGCGATCGGCCGGGTGGTCGATGACTCGATCGTGGTGATCGAGAACATCAAGCGACATCAATCCATGGGCGAATTCGGCACTACCTCGATCCTCAACGCGGTCCGAGAGGTGGCTGGCGCGGTTACCAGCTCCACCCTGACCACCGTGGCCGTGTTCCTGCCGATCGGCCTGGTCGGCGGCCAAGCCGGTGAGATCTTCCGCCCCTTCGCGCTGACTGTGACCATCGCGTTGGCCGCCTCCCTGCTGGTCTCCCTCACCGTGGTGCCGGTGCTCGCGTCCTGGTTTATGCGACCCTCGGCCACCGAGCAGGCCGCGATCAACGCGTCCACCGGTGAGGAGGAGCGCGACACCTGGCTGCAGCGGGCCTACCTGCCGGTGCTGAACTGGAGCCTGGCGCACCGCTGGATCACCCTCGGCCTGGCCGCGTTCCTGTTCATCGGGACGATGGCGCTGACCCCGTTCCTTAAGACCGACTTCCTCGGCAATCAAGGCAACGAGTCGTTGATGATCAGCCAGAAGCTGCCGGCTGGCACCTCGCTGGCCGAAACTGACGCCGCAGCCAAGAAAGTTGAGTCGCTGTTGGCCGCCGACCCCGCCGTCCTGACCTACTCCACCAGCATCGGTGGCGCCACCAGCGTCTTCATGGGCTCCCAGGCCGACACCAATCAGGCCAGCTACACCGTGCCCCTGAAGCCGGGCTATTCGGCCAAGGAGGTCGTCTCCCGGATTCGAAGCGGAATTGTCAGCCTCGGCTCTGGTGTTGGCCAGGTCGAAGTGAGTGTGGGCAACTCCTCCTCCTCGGTAGTGGTCTACGTCGAAGGCTCCGATGCCGAGGGCCTCAAGGCAGCCAACGAGCAGGTGGTGGCGATGATGAAGACCGTCCCCGACCTGGTCAATGTGACCTCCGACCTGAGCGAGGCCCGCGATCAGCTTTCGGTGGACGTGGATTCGGTGGCTGCCGCCGAACTGGGCATGACCCAGTCTTCGATCGGCCAGGCGGTTTCCCGCGCCGTCCGCGGTCAGCAGATCGGCACGATGGCCTCCGGTGATGACACTTTGAAGGTCTACCTGCGGGTCACCAAGCCAGTGAAGAGCATCGAAGAGCTACGCAAGATCGAGCTGCCGGTGACCCAGTTGATGAACGGCAACGCCAAGACTGATGCGTCGGAAAAGGTGCAGGACAAGTCCAAGGCACTCCAGGACGATGGCAAGGCTGCCGCAACCGATGCTTACAACTCCCAGGTGAAAGCGCTGAAGAAATCGAAGGCGGCTTCAAAGGATGCCGCCAAGAGCCTGGCCAAGCAGCTGGCCGCGCTCCAAGCGCAACTCGCCGCCATGCCTGCCAAGTGTGTGGCCACCCCGTCAGATCCCGACTGCGCCGAAGTGAGCGCTGGCATCTTGCGGTTGAGCCAACAGATCGCCTCGGTCGGCGGCCAACTTGTTCAGGCCCAGTCGGCGGCGGCCAGCATCGACAAGCAGCTCGACGCTCTGGCGACGTCCCGGTCGAAGACGCTGGAATCCCAGGCGCAATCTGAAGCCCTCACCCAGGAATCGAAGGACGCCGCCGAGGCGACCGCCGACCCGGTGAAGCTCAGCGCGGTGGCCGACGTCTTGGTGGTGCAGGCCCCAGCGATGGTTACGCGGGTTGATGGGGTGCGGGCCGCCACGATCAGTGCCAGCTCCGAATCCTCCGACCTCGGTGCTACCACCGCCCAGATCACCGCCGGTCTGGAATCCCTGGACCTGCCCGAGGGCATCAGCTACCGGATCGGCGGCGTCTCCCAGCAGCAGACCGAGTCGTTCCAGCAGTTGGGGTTGGCGATGCTGGTGGCGATCGCGGTGGTCTACCTGATCATGGTGGCCACCTTCGGTTCGCTGTTGCAGCCCCTGGTGCTGTTGGTCTCGATCCCGTTCGCGGCCACTGGCGCCCTGGCGTTCTCGCTGATCACTGACACCGCCCTCGGCCTGCCGTCCATGATCGGCCTGCTGATGCTGATCGGCATCGTGGTTACCAATGCCATCGTGCTGATCGACCTGATTAACCAGAAGCGTCGAGCTGGTGCTGGGGTGGCGGAGTCGATTCAGGCTGGCGCGCGCCTGCGGGTGCGTCCGATCATCATGACCGCCCTGGCCACCGTGTTTGCCCTGGTGCCGATGGGTCTCGGGCTGACCGGCGGCGGGGTGTTCATCTCCAAGCCGCTGGCGATCGTGGTGATTGGCGGCCTGATGAGCTCCACCCTGCTGACGCTGATTCTGGTGCCGGTGCTCTACAACCTGCTGGAGACCTGGCGGGAGAAGCGGGCCGGCCGCAAGGGCGGGCGTCATCTCCAGGCGGCTGCTACCAGCTGAGACTGGTTGAACTTAGCTGCTCACCGCCGACGGTGAGCAGCCGAGTGGTCAGCGTCCCCTCAGCCACGACCACGTCGCGATAGGTGAGCTCAGGGACGCCCCAACTGCCGCCGAAATGGCCGTCGAAGAAGTAGGGCAGACCAGCATCGTCCTTGCGCGCGACCTGGTCGTGATCGTGGCCGTTGAACACCGCGCGGACGTTGCCAGCCTCGGCCAGCAGTCGGCGCACTCCGGGGCAGTCGATGCCGTGCTTGGTCCACTTCGCCGCGGTGATGTGAAAGAAGACGAACACGTCCCGTTGAGCGGCCTCGCGGCGCAGCGCCTCGGCTAGCCAGGCCTGATCGGCACACAGATAATCGCCAGCGGCATTCGAGGTGTTAAGAGCCACGATGCTGCGCTCACCGAAACGACGCAGCTGGTTTCCCGGCGTGCCCCACACCCGCTCCCACTCAGCGGCGGTGAGCTCGTCGTGGTTGCCCTGAGTGACGAAGTAGGGAACCTGCAGGCCATCCAGCGCCAACTTCGCCTGCCGCGCTGAAGCCAGGCCACCATGGGAGATGTCGCCGTTGATCACCACAAAATCCAGTCGGTCGGCCTGGGTGGCTTGGTTCAGAGCGTTCACCAGCGTGCCGAACTTGAACTGATAATCGGTCCCCGGCTCGCCATAGTGCCCATCGCTGGCCACCGCGAAATGCAACTCCACTGCGCCACCCGTCCCTCGATTGGCCTCGGCCGCCTTCTGCTGACCCTTGCGAGGCTAGGTGCTGGCCCCGACTACGTCCACGTACCCAGATTGCGACACGGCGGCGACACTGCTGCGATATCTGCGACCTAGCTTTGAAGTGAGGGATCAAAGCGCCGGTTGATTCCACACCCGGGCTTCGGCCCACCTGAGCGGGGGCGCTCACTCGGGAAGAGGTGGCGCGGCTGAGCGGAACAGGGAACCGCTTAGCCGCGCCGCCGCCGAAGCCCGGGTTCCCCCGCACCGTCCTCGGGCCCACGTTTGGTGTCAGGGCCGCATGGCAGAGTTGTTCCACCATGGACGCCGAGGTGTTGGAGCGCTTTTCGGTAGCCACTCGCGAGTGGTTCACCGGCAGCTTTGCCGCGCCCACCCCCGCCCAGCTCGGTGCCTGGGGCGCCATCTCCTCCGGCGAACACACCCTGGTGGTGGCCCCAACCGGATCGGGCAAGACCCTGTCGGCCTTCCTGTGGGCGCTGGACCGGTTGGCTACCCAGCCACCACCGGACCGCTCCCGACGCTGTCGAGTGCTGTACATCTCGCCACTCAAGGCACTGGCAGTGGATGTGGAGCGCAATCTGCGCGTCCCGCTGGCCGGCATCGGCGAGGCCGCGCATCGCCTCGGCCTGGAGCCGCCGGACGTGCGAGTGGCAGTGCGCTCCGGAGATACCCCAACCGAAGAGCGACGGGCTTTTGCGCGCGAGCCAGCCGACATTCTGATCACCACCCCCGAATCGCTGTTCCTGCTGCTCACCTCGGCAGCCCGCGAGGCGCTGGCCAGCATCGAAACCGTGATCATTGACGAGGTGCACGCGCTGGCCGGCACCAAACGCGGTGCCCATCTGGCCCTCAGCCTTGAGCGGCTGGACGCGCTGTTGGACCAACCAGCTCAACGAGTCGGGTTGTCGGCCACCGTGCGTCCGATCGAGGAGGTGGCCCGCTTCCTGGCCGGCGGCCGTCCGGTCACCCAGGTCGCACCGCCCAGCCAGAAGCGTTGGGATCTGTCAGTGGTGGTGCCGGTGCCCGACCTGGCCGAACTCGGCACCAACGACAGTGGACCCAATCAGCACTCCTCGATCTGGCCCCACGTCGAGGAACGGATCGTCGATCAGGTGGCC